>NZ_LTAY01000081.1 GCF_002050515.1 Clostridium thermobutyricum DSM 4928
TTATTATTTTTTCTGCTTCATTTCTATATAAATATTTATATGTATATTTTCCCTTACTTTTCTCATAAAATTTATTATCTATAAAAAGATTAACTGAATTTTTCATGTTAACCTTATTTATATTTAAATTTTCCATACTATAAGTCATAAATATAACTTCTATAAATAAATTATTTTTTAATTTTTCATCTAATAATTCATAAAGTTTAATAAACATTTTTTCATATATATATTCAAAATTTTCAACTATTATTATTGGTGCAATATTTAATCCTACTTCATATCCAGCTCTAAACATCTTATTTGCTGCTTCTATTCTTTCTTCTAAATTACATGTATTAAACTCAACCTTTCTTATTATCTCTTCTGGATTTACAGAAATTCTTATCTTTGTATTTCCATTATGGTTTATATTTAATAGGTCATCAACCATATTAAACTTTGTAGCAAAAGTTAGTTTTGCATTTTTTAGTAAACTAAATTCTTCAATAGCCCATTTTAAATTACCAGTAATAGAATTTTCTAAAATCATATCTGAATTACATCCTATTTCATAAACCGCATCTTTATTTATCTTATTTATATTTTTTATTATTTTATTCATCATATCATCTCTATTAACAAAAATTCTTAAATTTGAATTTAGTTTAAAATTATGTACAA
Organism: Clostridium thermobutyricum DSM 4928; assembly: GCF_002050515.1. Classification (GTDB taxonomy): domain Bacteria; phylum Bacillota; class Clostridia; order Clostridiales; family Clostridiaceae; genus Clostridium; species Clostridium thermobutyricum. The sequence goes on from NZ_LTAY01000081.1 coordinate 664, forward strand.
GATAGCAATATAAGCATCTAGCAGAACATCCAGATGAAGTAAATGGAACTATGAAATCTGAACTTTTATTATCTTTTCTTAAAATAATACTTTTTCTAACTCCAATAGTTAAAGTTCTTTTTATATTATTAAACTCACTAATATCTTTATCTATATTAAGTTTATGATGAGCTTCTATTGATTCTTTTTCAATAAAACTATATTTTTTTAAAAGTTCTCTTCCTAACTCATATTTTTTTATAGACTCTTCATAAAATATTTTAGTTGGAATAAATTCCTTCATAATATCCTCTCCTAATTTAGAATTATATATCCTTATAATTTAGTATTTGTAATTAATACTTAATTTATATAATAAAAAAAACAGCCTAAAAAGACTGCTTTTTACTAATTTAAATTTGTATTAAATATTATAAAGTTTATAAACTTTACTCCTAAATCCAATATCTGTTTTTTATTTATATTAGAAAAATCATGTCCTCCATTATCAAGAGTTAATAATTCTACGTTATTTCCATCCTTTTTGCTTTTTTCATATAACTCTAAAGAATCTTTATATGGAACCATTTTGTCATTTGTTCCATGAATTATAAGCGTTGGTGGAAGATCAGGTTTTACATAATTTATAGGACTATATTCTTTCATATAATTTTCTATACTTTGTTTTCCTCTTAAGCTATTTTCTCTATTTTTTACAGCTGTCTCAAGCTGACCTGTTGCAATGCTCATATTTAAGCTATTTAAATTTGTAGGACCAAACAAATCTACAACCCATTTAACTTTTGATGAATAATTATCTAAAGCTTTATCATCTTTAAACTCATTATTTCCAGAATAAGCTGCCAAAAGTGATAAATGAGCTCCTGCTGAAGCACCAACTAATCCTATTTCATTTGTATTAAAATCATATTTATCTTTATTTTTATATACCCATCTTATTGCATCTTTAACATCAGATACTTGTTTATAAAAATCTATTTCATTTGTAGTAAGTCTATAATTTACACTTATTATTGCATATCCTTCATTTCTGAATACATTTAAAAGAGGTTCCATTAATTCTGGAATTTGACTATTACCATAAATCCAAGATCCACCGTGAACATAAAGTATAACAGGTGAACCACCTTTTAATTTCTTTTTAGCTTCATAAATATCTAAAGTTACAGCTTTTCCATTTGATTTTTTATATTCAATATCTTTATAATCCATATCTTTACTCATATTTAAATCTTTAGTTACTTCCACTGATTCTAAATTATTTTTTAAAGCAGAATATTCTTGTGCTGCATTTATATAAAATTTAATTTGACCTCTAAAATGATATAAAACTATTCCAATTGCTATTAATACTCCAAGTAAAATTATACCTATTATTTTTAAAACCTTTTTCATCAAACCTCTCCACTTATTTTTTCTTATTAATTATGCTCATTAATTAGTTATTTAATCAATAATATAATAAAATTATATCATATTATCAAATAAACTTTTTTTGTAAATATTACAAATTTATTATTTATTTTCTAGTAAAAAAACACCCTAAAGAACTTATTATTCTTTAGGATGTTTTTTAATTATTTCTCAGTTATGATGACTGTGATTATTTTCTTCTTGTTCTTATATAAAATTATTTAAATCACGTTTTAAATCATAAAATGGTTTTAAATTTTCTATATATAAATTGATTATTTCAATAGTTTCTTCTTTATTTAATTCTTCAAACTGTATACCAATAAATGTTTTATTTTTTCTTGCTAATTTACATTTTATATATAAATCATTTATTTTTATTTTTATTTTATCATTAGGATTTATATTTATGTAGTCTATCATTTTAAGGCCTAATCCTTTATCTGAAATATCGTGTACTTTAATATTATATTCTTTTTCATTAACATATAATTTAGTTATAAAATTATCTCTTATCTCTATTCTTTCACTGCTTCTAAACATAGGCTTTTGATAAGCTACTTTTATAGCAACAATAATACCAACTGCATTATATATACTCCAAATTATATTTAATATAACATAGCTCGGAAGAATTTTTCCAAATTTTATCAAATACCCACAAATAAACCAAGATACAACTGTTCCTATAAGTAAAATTATATGTGGTAATATAACTCTAAGCTGAAAATATGCTTTTTCATTTGTTATATCTTTTGATGTGACTTTAAATCCAACTGCTTTTAAAGAAAAAAGTTCTGAAAGAATTGATGCACTGATACTTGGTGCCATAACAGTTTCATAAAAATGTGACCATTTTAAATTTCTTGTTCCTGGTGATAATACTTTAAATACTATCATTTGCGATACTAAAAACGGAATATAATAAGGTAACAATTCCCATAAGCTTGCCCTTATTGATAATATACCAAATAAAAGATAAGCAATTGGCGCTATTATATAAATAATTTTCTGCAAACTTGAAAACCAATAAATAAGTCCATCTATATATGCAATTTTTTGACTTAATTTTAACCCCTTCATAAATAATGGATTATTCCTTTTAAAAACTTGAAGGTTTCCTCTAGCCCATCTCTTTCTTTGTTTTATAGTCTCTTCAAGAGTTGTTGCACTTAATCCTAATACTAATGGTTCATTTACTAATATAGAATTATATCCCTTAGATTGAAGCTTCATCCCAAGAGCCATATCTTCAGTTATAGAAAATGTAGGAAATCCTCCTACAGAATCTAAATGTTTTCTTCTAAATATTGCATTAGTTCCTACATGTAACACAGCATTTAATGAAGCTCTCGCTTCCTGAATATCTCTCATAAACATATCTTGCTCATTTGGAATATTAGTAATCATATTATATTGATACATATCAGCATTATAATAACTTTGAGGAACTTGTACAAATGCTAAATTATCATCATCTAAAAAGTATTGCATTGTCTCTTTTAAAAAATTATGTTTTGCAATCATATCTGCGTCTAATATTGAAACAAATTCACTTTTTATATATTTTAAAGCATTATTTATATTTCCAGCTTTTGCGCCTTCATTTGTATCTCTAGTTATATAATTTACAGAATACTCTTCACATAATTTTTTTACCTCATCTCGTCTACCATCATCACAAACATATACATTAAGCTTTTCTTTATTATAGTTAAGCTTTATTGCACCTATAATTGTTTTTTTTAATAAATCTACTGGTTCATTATAAGTACAAATTAATATATCTATAGATGGAACACATTTAGATGTAGGATTTATTAATACTTTCTTTTCTAATTTATATTTCCTTGTAGAAAAATATTCAAAATCAAAAAATTGTATAATTCCAATAAGTTCTGCTACCACTAAAAGAATCCCCATAACTAATGATAAACCAAAGGTAGGAATTACAGTAAATCTCCAGACAATGTATACTAAAGATGAAATTAATCCTAACAATATAATGATAAATCTTACTGATTTAAACTTTAAATATAGTAAATAAGCTATAAAAATTATTGATATTGAACTTATTAAATATATTTCCCCTATAGTAGTCATCCACTAATCTCCTTTTTATTTAACAATTATTAAGTAAATTATATCACCATATAAAGCCTTTATTTTTTTAACATTTAATGTATTTATTCATTTTTTTCTTATTGATAATATAAAAACTATTTATTTTTTTAATATTATTAAAATTTAATTAACAATGTATATTTTCTAGTCTTTAATTTTAAATTTTTTTATTTCTCTTTGTTAAACTATTAAATATATTACTCTTAATTACTAATATATTTTTTATATAAAAATTAGAACTCAAAATAATTATAATATTTTGAGTTCTTTACTTTAATATAAGTTATACACATCTATTCTAGTTTTCGGAATTCCCTCACTATCTAAATTAATATTTAAAATAATACAATGTCCATTACTATAAGTAATATAACTTGTTGAAGTATCTGAGATTTCCACATTATCAACTAATCTAACTATCTTATCCTCTTCTAATTTCCCAATCATATATTTTCTTTTTACTTTAAATACTATATATCCATCATAAAAGTTACTAAGATTGTCTATTCCATATCTATTCATATCGGTTGAACTATCCTTAAAAATAGTTTTTAATTCATTCTTTTCTATATTAAATCCAACTAATTTATAATTATTTCTAATATAAATATAATTATCTTTTACTCCTAATAACTTACCATTCTTTAGTCCATTTGAAACTTTATCTATTTTAATATTTTCATTTTCTTTATATAGTTTTATTATTTCTCCTTCATTAGTTATACTAAATATATAATTATCAAATTTAAATATATCGTTAATTAAATAATTTGAATAAGTGTCTTCTACATAAAACTTATTATTTTTTGAATCATATATACCTAACTTATTTTCATTATTATAATTCCCTAAAACAACTAAAAATTCTGTTTTATTAGAACACATAATATTTTTAATCTCTTTTATTATATACTCTGAATTTAAGTTATCTTTTAATTTACTAACTTCTTTTTCAATTTTTTCACTTAAATTTTTGTATTCTTCTTCATTTAATATGTTTTTTTCCTTCATAAAATCTTTATTTTCATAAAATTTAATTATCTCATTATTTGAAAAATCATATTTATCATTTTTAACTTCTTCTAAAGAATTATCTTTATTTAATTTTACATTTATCTCTTTAAAATTTAAGTCATCTTTTCTATCATAATTAATACCATAATATTTATTTCCTATTTTCACCGCACGACCATATGTATTTTCATCATTTAAAATAATTTCATCTTTAATATTCATATTTTTAGTAACCTCAAAAACTTTTTGAGTAAAATAAAGTTCGTTATCTATATAATTAACTTTTTTAATATCACTAAATTCATTTTCTTTATATGAATATACTAATTTTCCACTTGGATTTTTTGGAGAAAAATTTATATTTACAATACTTTTTAAAAAGTAATTTCCAATAAAAATAAATAAAATAACCCCAACTATCTTATAAATATTTTTTTTCATTAATATTCCCCTCTCTAAATAAATCCCCTTCTTTATTTAATAAATACCCTTATTAATTGGATTATATAATAAACAAAAATCATTTACAAATATTCACAAAATCCTTCTTAATAATTATAAAAAAAATAAAACATTATAGAATTTAAACCATAATGTTTTATTTTTAATTTTAAAATTTTTATTTTTTAATTCTGATTTTTTTATTATTTTTATTTTTTTTATTAGAAAAATTTCTAATAGTAATTCCTATTCCTGCTCCAATTACTACTCCCAATAGTAATGTTAATACAACAGGTACAAATTCAATAACAGCCTCCATAATCTCACCCTTACCCTTTTAAATCTTCTAAATATTATAAATATTGTTAATTTTATTATAAACTATAGATTATTTATTTAAAATAATCTATTAAACCTTTTTTATATAAATTTTATTATATTTACTATAAAAATAAGACGATAAATTATACCGTCTTATTTAAACTACTTATATATATTTTATTATTTAGAATATGTATTTATTCTATAATCTGTATTTATTCATCTTGAAACTTAAAAAGAAATTTAATATTAAAAATATCACTGTAATTATAACTTGAACCAACATAGAAAATTGCATATCAAAGACTATTCTAGAAATAAAACATCCTATTATAGTTAAGATTCCTAAAATAACATTTATAATACAATATCCCTTATATTGTTCCATTGTCATTGGTTTATATCTCACAATAATTCCTCCTAAAATTTACATATAAAATGTAATAATAGCTTTGAATAACTCTAATAAAATTCTATATATTAATAAATAATAATTTTCTATTTATTATAACATATTTATTCTAAAAATTGACTCTATTTATAAGTATTTTGAAATATTTATAGCACTAATAATTTCTTTTTTTTCTTCTTCAGTATAATTTAAATTTACTAATTTTATTTTTCTTAAAAGTTCAATAGAATTATCAAAAATTAAACCTTTGGAATTATCTATATTTACAATATTTTTTTCAAATATTAAATCATCATTATTAAAAAATACTAATCCAATTACATGACATCTTATATTATTCATTTTTAAATATCTATTAAATATATCAGCATGTTTTTGTACTTTCTTATATGGATTATATATATTTCTATAATAATTTAAACCTGCTATATTTCTCTCAACAATAAGATTATTATCACTTATACTTCCAATAATATTTCCCTTTACATTTTTAATTTCAATTATAAAAACTCCGTTATTTCCTACAATTATAGTTCCTAGTTTAGTTCTCTTCCCCTTTATTTCAATAACTATATCATTAAAAACATGATATCCATCATTCAATTGAGAAAATATATCTTTTTCATAATATTCTTTTTTAAAAGCAAACTTTTCTGTTTTTCTTCTCTGAAAATTAAGACCAATCACTAAAAAAATAAAACTACATATTGATAAAGGAATATATATTTCTAAAAATATTATAGTAACTACAAATAATATAAAATTTTTAAAATATACTCCTTTTAAGTCTTTTTCTAAAGTAACCTCTCTCTTCTCTATTATAGCCATATAGCTTCTCCTTTTATTTCTTAAACACTCTTGTTTTAAAAGTATTCCCATAGAAAAATAAAAGTATTCTAATTAGCTATGTATATATTAGTTATAACTATGTTCTTGTGCGTCTTTCTCTGTTGGATAAAGAGTTGCACTTTTCTGTGCTGGAGTTTGATTATTTTGATTTATATTCTTAGTTTTTTTAACAATTATAATTTTAGCAGATATTAATAATATAAGAGCTACTATTATTAACATAAATTTTTTATCAATTTTCATGTCATTCTTTCCTTTGTTTTTTATATTATTTTATCACAAAAAATTAAAACCTTATTAGTAATTTCTAATAAGGCTCTAATTTTATCTTTTTTCTATTAATTTATATAAATTATCTTCTAGTAAAACGCCTTCTTTAGTATCATAATTAAAATTACTGCTATATTTTATAGTTTCATATAAAAAGTCCATTGCAATTTTTACGCTTTCATAAATGCTTTTTCCTTTTAAAACTTCTCCAGAAACTATTGATGTAAATATATCTCCTGTTCCTGGATAAGATTTTTCTACCTTATCTGAATAAGCTGTATAGAGTTTTCCTTCCTCAAATATACAAACTCCAACTTTATCTTTTTTAGTAGTAACTGATGTTATTATAATATTCTTTGCTCCAAGTTCTCTTAAATCTATACAAATATCTCTAATTAAATCATCATTCATATTTTTAGCCAAACTTACATCTCTGCCTGTTAAATACAATGCCTCTGTAAGATTTGGAGTTATAAGAAAACAGCCTTTAATTAAATCTCTCATATTTTGAACATGTTCTTCTGAAAACCCTTTATATAATTTATTGTTATCTCCTAAAATAGGGTCTAACACTATTTTTTCTTTTTCAAAATTTTTTCTTATATAATTTTTTATAAACTCTAAATTTTTAATATCTCCTAAATATCCTATAAGCGCCAAATCCATATTTATCTCATTATGTTCTATGCTATTTATACTTTTTTCTATAAATGAACCTATTTCAACTTTTTCTATTTCTTTAAATCCTCCAGTATGGCTTGAAAGAATAGTTGATGGAATTGGACATCCTTCTACTCCTAAAATACTAAGAACTGGAAGTATATTAGTTAAGGATGCCTTTCCTACTGCACAAAGGCTATGTATTATAAGTGCTCTTTTAACTGGTTTTTTCAAAATTTATCACTCCTTTTTACATATATTTAATTATATCATTTTATATAAAAAGGCACTTTAAAATTAAAGTGCCTTTTATTTTAATTATAAGTTGATATTGCTGCTCCAATAACTAAACATGTTATATAAACTAATACATCTAAAAATATATGAGTTTTTATAAATAACCCAATTATACAATAAATAACTAATATTAAACAAAAAAACTTAAATTTATTATAAAATTTTTTAGCTATCTGTTTTCTTTCTTCTTTACTCATACTTTTTACATTCTCATAAGTATACTTATTTATCCAATACAATCTTTCCTTTTTATAAATTATATTAGATATTATTAATAGCGAATTTGTAATTATCAAAAACATTATTTTTATAGCTATATATTCTTCTATTTCTAAATTTCTTATTATAAATATAGCTCCTATAGCCACTATAAAAGTTAAAACTAATATTAGTATAAAACTTTTATATGTTTTTTCTTCATAATACATATTCTCCCCCATAATTTTCATTATTAATTATAATATTTTCAAATTTTAATTTTGTTATCTAGCCCTTTTATGTATTTATTTTACTATAACTTTTTTATAATTACAGTTAAGAAATTTTAATATAAAAAACTTTTTCCTAAAATAAAAAAAAAAGACAGATTTTAAAATCTGCCTTTTTAACTTTATTTTATTCCATCATTTTTGAAATTTTATTACTTAGAAGAAGTAATACTCCTCCTAAAACTATACATACTATTGAAATCATTAAGAATATATCTTTTGCTCCAAATGATTCTAAGTTAGATGCTATAAATCCACCTAATATATTAGCAACTCCTGTACTTGCAAGCCAAATTCCCATTAAAAGTGATGCAAGTTTTGCTGGAGCTATTTTTGTTACCATTGATAACCCAATTGGTGAAAGACAAAGTTCTCCAGTAGTATTAAAGAAATAAGTTATTACAAGCCACCACATACTAGCTTTAGCTACTGGATTTTCTGTATTTCCAACTGAAATTGTAGCAAATACCATTACTAAGAATCCAATACCTAATACTATCATACCTATTGCCATTTTTACTGGAACTTTTAAATCACCTTTTTCTCTATTTGCAAGCTTAAACCAAATTTTCGCAAATATTGGTGAAAGTATAAGTACAAATACTGGGTTAAGTGATTGTAACCATGAAACTGGAATTGTCATTCCTAATACATTTCTATTAGTTAATTTTTCAGCAAACATTGTAAGTGAACTTCCTGCTTGTTCAAATCCAGCCCAGAAGAATATAACAAATGCTGCAAGTATAAATATTGAAATTGTTCTTCTTTTCTCTTGTTTTGTTAAAGGTTTCTTCTCTACTACTTTTTCTTTCTTTTCTACTTTTTTATTTTCTATATGTCCTAAATATTTAGGTGAGAAAATTACAAAGATAATTTGTCCAAGTATCATTCCTATAGCAGCAGCTAAGAATCCATATTTAAATCCATATTGAACTATTGCTCCATTTACTTTCTCTGCAAAAATATTTTCAGCTAATAATCCACAAATAATTGGAGCTATTAAAGAACCTACATTGATACCCATATAGAATATTGTAAAAGCTGAATCTTTTCTTTTATCTCCTTCAGGATAAAGTTGTCCAACAACTGTTGATATATTTGGTTTAAAGAATCCATTTCCTATTATTAAAAGTGCTAGACCTAAGAATAATCCAATGTGTCCAGGAATTCCAAATAAAACTAAATTTCCAACAACCATTATTGCTCCACCGACTACTATAGCTAGCTTTTGCCCTAAAAATCTATCTGCTAAGAATCCTCCAATTATTGGAGTAAAATATGTGAATCCTGTATATAATCCATATATCATAGCTCCTGTGCTGACAGAAAACCCAAGTCCACCTTGCACAAAGCTAGTTGTCAAATATAAAATCAATAAAGATCTCATTCCATAATAACTAAATCTTTCCCACATTTCTGTAAAAAATAAAAGATATAGCCCCGGCGGATGTTTCATTTTTGTATTATTTCTAATAACATCTGTTTTTTCCATGTATACTCCCCCTAAAATTCTTTCGTCATTTGTTCATTTTATTTAACATTTTTAAATTTTTCTCTGTTTTTGTTTAATACTTTAATAAAATTATAACATAGTTCAAAAATTTATTCAAATTACCCTAAAAAAATTATGCATTTTGAAATTTAGCCAACCTTTTATTCACAATTCAATATTATATTTTGTTTTTTATACAATTTTTTTAACAATATCTTTCAATCATTTTAATTTTCAGAATATTCTTTATTTTAGATTTTAGTTTTATTAATTAAAATATATTTTTTTGATATACTTTATCTGAGGTGTTTTTTATGAAAAATATAAAAATTTATTTTACTTCTGATACACATGGATTCATATATCCAACTGATTATAAAGATAACAATTTAAAAAATATTGGATTATTAAACATAATAAATGAATTTAAAAAAGATCCTAACACATTAATAATAGATGGTGGTGATACTATACAAGGTTCACCTTTTATAACATTTTTATCTAATAAAAAATTTAAAGATCATCCTTTAAGCTTAGTTATGAATATTGGTAAATATGATTTTATTACCCTTGGAAACCACGATTTTAATTATGGTTATTCTTATTTAGAAAAATATTTAAATGGATTAAATTGTGAATGTATATGTTCTAATGTTTTAGATAAACAAGACAAACTTCCTATAAAACCTTATTCAATAAAAACTTTAGAAAATGGTTTAAAGGTAGGTTTAATAGGTTTAACTACAGAATTTATTCCAATTTGGGAAAATCCTCAGAATCTTATAAATATAGATATATTAAACTCTTTTGAAACTTGCAAAAAATATCATGATTTATTAAAAGATAAAGTTGATTTATTAATACTTGTCTATCATGGTGGATTTGAAAATGATATAGATACAGGAAAATCATTAAGTAAAACAACTGAAAATATAGCCTATAAAATATGCAAAGAGCTTAAATTTGATCTTATTTTAACAGGACATCAACACATGGAAATTGAAAATAAAGAACTTTTTAATACTCATATAGTTCAACCTTCAAATAATGCTAAAAAATACGCTCTTATTAATGTAGATATAGCTAAAAATAAAAAATATATAACTTCAAAGCTAATAACTCCTAAAATTAATCCTAATAATGAATGTTTAGAAAAACTTCTTCCATTAGAAAAAGATGTTCAAATATGGCTTGATACGCCAGTTGGATTTTTAGATATTCCACTTATCCCAAAATCTCATTTAGAAATGGCTATAGAAGGAAGTTATTTAGCTAACTTTGTAAATGATGTACAATTGGAGATTTCAAAAGCAGATATATCTTGTACGTCTTTTGCAAACTCAATTAAAGGATTTAATAAAGAAGTTACTATTAGAGATATAGTTTCTACATATATTTATCCTAATACTCTTGTAGTTTTAGAAGTTACAGGAGAAATATTAAAAAAAGCTCTTATCAGATCTTCTGAGTATTTTAAATTAGAAAATGGAAATATATCTATTTCTGAAAATTTTCTAAAACCAAAAGTTGCACATTACAATTATGATTATTTTTCAAATATAGAATATACTTTTGATTTAAATAAAACAGGTGCTGAAAGAGTTTCTTCATTTAAATATAAAGAAAAAGAAATTAAAAATACAGATACATTTTCTTTAGTTATGAATAATTATAGAGCTAGCGGAGTTTCTGGATATAAATTTTTTAAAGAATGTAAAGTTTTAAAAGAAATCCAAATTGAAATGCCCGAAATACTTATAGCTTATTTTAGAAAATATAAAAATGTAAAAGTAAATAAGAAAAAATGGATAAAAATCAAATATTAATTGTATAACATTTTAAAACTTGTCAATACTCTTTAATGAGAACAGCATTAAGGAGTTGATTTTTTGAATAAAGTTATATTAACAGGTCGTTTAACAAATGATTTAGAATTAAAATACTCTAAAGAAAAAGGTACCCCTTATACAAAAGGTACATTAGCAGTAAATGATAGAATCAAAGATACAACTTACTTTATTCCTTTTGTTATTTTCAACAAAAATGCAGAAGCTATATGTGAATTCACTAAAAAAGGAAGTAACATAGGTATATTTGGAAAACTTGAACGTAACCCATATGTAAATGAACAAAAAAATATTACAGAATATAACACAACTGTTCTCGCAGAAGGCTTTGAATTTATTAATTCTTCAAGAAGAAAAAATAATGATGAAGTCATATTAAAACGTGATGAAGATTTAGAACTTATTTCAAGTGATAATCTACCATTTTAATATTGCTATATTTGACTGAACCCCCCATAGTTATATCCCCTTATAACATATCCATTCAGTCAATTATATAAAAAGGAATTGTCTTTATCTTAAAAGACAATTCCTTTCTTTATTATTCTTTATTATTTTTTTCCTTAATTAACTCTTCTAATATATCAAGTTTTATATTAATTTCTTGAAAATGTAAACTCATTTTATCTTGTATTTTTCTTTGTCTTTCAGGAATAAGATAACATATATTATATAAAATCCATCCTATAAAAGCTAAACCTACTAAATATCCTAATATTCCTCCAATATACACTATTAATCACTCCTCTTATAAATTCATCTTTGCTCAATAAATATATTTTAACATTTATTATATTATTTAAACAATTATATCCAAAATATTTTAACAAATAAAATATGTAATTATTACCCTTTTAAACTTTTATCTGCTCAAATAAAAAAAGATAGACTTTTGTCTATCCTTAAAGCTTTATACTAAATTTAATGTTCTTATTAAACATATCTACTATATTTAATAATGCTTTATTTTCTTCAATACTTTTTATCATAATGTTTTTTGATATATCATACTTATTAAAAATATCTTTAGCATTATTATAATTATTAAATACCTTCCAATACCCACACATTAAACATTTTTTATCTGAACATTCCATAAAGTCTATAACATCTTCTATAGGAATTCCTAAAAATACTCCTAATTCATGTGGACAATGATATTTTTCATATCTATAAACTAAAATATCTAAATTTTCCTCTAAAGTTAACGTTAAATCATATCCTAATTTATTAAGAAATTCCCTATTATCTTTTTTATTTATACAGTTTAATAAATTTTCTTCATTATATATTAAAATTATTTCTGCTTTTGTCCCTTTTCTAAGTACAATCTCTTTTAACTTTAATATTTCTAAAAATTCTTTTTTATAGTTACTCCATATAGAATACTCTTTTTTATCATAAGAAAGAGTTATTGTTGAGGATGGTTTTAACCCACCTATCACTGGTGATAATGTAAACAACAAATATTTTTCTAAGCTCTCTTTTGTATCCATCCCACCTATTTTTTTATAAAAATCTAATATTTTTTTACTCATCAATAACTCCTCCTAACAATTTATTTAACTACACTTTTTCCTATTTCAATTAACTTTTCTCTTTCTTCTCCCTCTGGAAACTCATTTGTTATAACTCCATTTTTAACTAAATTAGCTCCATAACCTTCCATTCTTTCTTCCCAAAGTTCCATCCATTCTCCAGTTCCCCAGCCATAAGAACCAAAAAGAATCATATCTTTTCCACTAACTACTTCTTTTATTTCTTCAACAAAAGGTTCCATTTCCATTTCTTCTATAACTTCTGATCCCATTGCTGGTGAACCAAGCATTACTAAATCACAATTTGTTATATCTTCTTTTGAACTTTCTCCTACAGTTTTTATTGTTAATTCTGCTCCTGCTTCTTTTACTCCTTTAGCTAAAAGATTTGCCATTTCTTCTGTATTACCTGTTCCTGTCCAATAAATTATATTTACTTTCATAATTCCATCTCCTTATTGATACTGATTATCATTTATATTTATAATATATTATTTTTCTTTTCTGCTGTCAATATTTTTTTATTCTTAATTTTTAAATAAAAAAATAAGAGTTATTTAAGGCTTATCTTCCTTAAATAACTCTTATCTTCATTTTAAACTCTTTGAAAATAAAATTATGTACATAGCTATTGGTAAAATTCTCATTATTTTGCTACATTAAAATTTTTTGAATTTTCCAAGTTAATTTCTTTTGTTACTGCTTCAATAGTTTTTTTGGAGCTTACGCTATTATTGTTTTGATATGCTTTATATTTATCATCATTGATTGTTTTATAAGTAATACTTCCTACAACTATAAATAAAATTAAAATTATTAATACTATTAACTTTTTACTCACAGCCACTGCCCCCAATCAATTACTATTTTATGACTTTCAACCTTTTATTTCAACTTTTATTCTTTTTATTAACTAAATATTAATAAAAAACCTTAGTTTATTTACATAAACCAAGGTTTTTTTTAGAATTAATATTTTAATTAATATTTATAATTTTTATGAATTATTTATTAAAAATGTACTATACCATGCTATTCTACATATATAATTATATATTTCCTCTCTCTTATTTAACATAAATGAAATTTTAGTATTTTTATTCCTCTTTCAATCTTTCAACTACAGATTCTTTATCTTTCATTCCTTTTAATAATCTTCTAGGTAGTACCATAGTTAAAAGAATTATTATAAAAATTACTATTAAAACTGAAATCAAATATGCTAATAAATTAAATCCTCCATAAATAGGAATAAATTTAGGTGCTATTAATGAAGCTATTAATCCCAAAGGAATTATAAGAATAAGACTAAATAGTACATAATATGCTCCTTCATATGTTAAGAGCTTCTTTTGATTTTTAAATTCCATTCCAATTGCTTCAAGCATAGCAAATTCTCTTTTTCTAGTTAATAAATCACTTGTTATTATATTTATTATATTAAGTATGGCTATTACACCAAATATTAAAGCCCCTATTGAAACTCCACTTATTATACCTGCTTTTAATGAACTTATTCCATCTTTAAAGCTTTCTTTACTTTTTATATTTAAATCTGGGCTATTTAATATGCTTTTCACTTCTTCTTCAACACTTCTTATTTTAGTTTTATCTGTAAATATATCTATACTTGATATTACAGCTTTATCTTTAAAAATTTCTTTTACTCTTTCTTTTTCTAAAGTTAATATTCCAAAATTAGTTTTTATATAATTTTCATCATAATCTTTTATTATTGTCATTATTTCAAATTCTTCTTTTTTATTATTAATTTCAATAGTTATTTTATCTCCTGCTTTTAATCCATTAGTAACCTCTGACATTCCTCTATTTAATATAAGGTATTGTCCACTTTTAAATTTTTCTTTATCAAATTTACCATCTACTATTTTTACTCTTTTAATTTGTTTTTCTATTTCTTCTTCATTAAATCCTTTAACTGAAGCTTGTATAGCTTTATTCTGAATATCTTTTCTCATATCATATGATTCTGTATAATTTTCAAATTCCTTTATTGCTTCTTCTGATAATTTTAAAGTAGGATAAGTACTAAAAGGTATCCCTGGTTTCATTTCAGTTCCTTCATATACACTTTCAACTTTTTTAACTCCATTTAAATTTTCTATCTCTTTTATTTTTTCCTCATCAATTCCACTTTCTAAAGTAGATGAATCAGCACTTACACTTACGTCCCCAATATTATATCTTTTGCTATGCTCATCAACATCTAACCCCAGTCCTGAAACTAAAGCAAAAATAAATAATGTTGAACTTAATGCTATTGAAACAATAGACAATGCTACCTTTTTTTTATTTTTAACTATGTTAGCATATGCCATATTTTTTATTTTTCCACCTTTAATTCCTTTTCTAGTTTTCTTTTTATTATTAAAAGATATTATATCTGTTGAATTATACTTTAATGCTTCTATTGGAGATATTTCTGAAGCTAATTTAACTGGTTTTTTAATACTCCTATAAAGAGTTAAATAAGTAAATAAAATTGCTATAATAGATGGAATTAAGTAATTATTTAAATTTATATATTCACCTATTATTGTTTCTTTTAATATCATATTTCCAATTAATCTTCCTAACACAAGTCCTAATATCACTCCTATAGGAATACCAATTAAAGAAATCTTTATAACTATAAAACTTATAATTTTTTCTATTTGCTTTTTTGTGCAACCTATAGTTTTTAATTGTCCATAAAATCTAATATCTTTAACTATAGAAATGTAAAAAATATTATAAATTATAAGGTATCCACTAAACATCACTATAAAAATTAAAAATGCAAAACTATACATTTCTACTATTGAAAAACTTCTAGCTTTATCAACTTTTATTAATGCTTTACTTCCTTCATAAAAAACCACTCCTATATAACTTACAATAGAAAGTAAAAGACTTGTTAATGTTATAGACACCACAGTATATAAATTTCTTTTTTTATCACTATTCATTATTTTTTTAGTTAATACTTTAATTCCATTATTATTATTTAAAAGCATTTTAATTTCCTCCAACTATTTTTCCATCTTCAATTCTTATAACTCTATCTGCCATTTGAGCAATCTTTTCATTGTGAGTAATCATTATTATAGTTTGAGAAAATTTCTTACTAGTTAATTTTAAAAGTCCTAAAACTTCATTTTCTGTCTTGCTATCTAAATTTCCTGTTGGTTCATCAGCAAGAATTATAGAAGGCTTTGATGCTAAAGCTCTTCCTATAGCAACTCTCTGTCTTTGTCCCCCTGAAAGACTATCAGGTAATCTATCTTTCTTATCTTTAAGCCCTAATGTCTCTAAAATTAAGTTTATATAATTTTCATCTATTTTTTCCCCATCTAATTCTAAAGGTAAAACTATATTTTCATATATATTCAATATTTGAATTAGATTATAGCTTTGAAAAATAAATCCAATATTTCTTCTTCTAAAAATAGTTTTTTTGTTATCTTACATTTTAGAAATATTTTTTCCTTCTATTATAACTTCTCCTGATGTTTCTTTATCTAATCCTCCTATAAGATTTAAAAGAGTACTTTTTCCTGAACCTGAAGTTCCTACTATTGCTAAAAATTCTCCTTTATTAACTTCTAAGTTTACATTATCTAAAGCTTTTACTAAACTTTCATCTTTTCCATAATATTTTTTTAACCCATTTACTTTTAATATCATTTTAACAACTCCTCATAAATTCTTTCTATACTTTAATTTTACAGTCCTTTTTTATAAAAGGACTCACAGAACTGTTATATTCATCTCTTTTTTTATCACAGTTTTGTTATATTTAAAGAATTTAAAAGGAAAATTGAAAAAGTAGAACCTTTTCCTTTTACTGATTGGACTTTTATAAATCCATCACATCTTTCTATAATTTCTCTTGAAAGATACAATCCAATTCCAACTCCGCTTATGTCATAAACTTCTGCTTCTCTATAAAATCTTTTAAAAATATTATTTATATTTTTTGATTCTATTCCTCTCCCTTCATCTTTTATCATTATCTCAGTAAATATCTCATTTTTTATAACTTTAATTTCTATACTTTTATTATTTTCACTATATTTTATTCCATTGTCTAATATATTAAAAATCCCCTCTACAAGCCATTTATTATCACCATAAACCCTTATATTTTCACTACATTCTAAATTTATATTTATCTTTTTTGACTTTCTAAAGCTATCTACATCTTTTAAAGCTTTTTCTAATATCTCTTTTAAATTAACCTCTTCTTTTTTTATTTCTATAATTCCATTTTCAAGTCTTGATGACTTTACAAGTGAATCCATAAGCCAATCTAATTTTTCAATATTATCAATAGCTCGTCTTAAAAATTCATCTCTCTTATCTTTTTCTAAATCTCTATAAAGAACTGTTTCTGTATAAAGTTTCATATTAGCTAATGGAGTTTTTATTTGATGAGATATATCCCCTATTAGTTTCTGTACATTGTCTCTTTCTTTTTTTATTTCATCATTTTTCAAATTTACTGAATCTTGTAATAACTTAATTTTACTTTCTAATTTAGATAGAACAGTTTCTTCATTTAAATTAAAATCAACATATTCTTCTTCTAGTACTTTATCTAAAACAAATCCCATTCTATCAGTAAATAAACATATTTCTTTTCTTATTTTAATATAAAAAATAATATTAAAACCTATTAATATAATCCCTATAATAAAGATAATAGATTCTCTACTCATCCTCTTCACCAATCCATACATATCCAACTTTATATACAGTTTTTATATGCTTAGGATTCTTTTTATCCTTTTCTATTTTTCCTCTTAATCTATTTATATTAACTGTTAATGTATGTTCTTCTACAAATCCTAAATCATCATTCCATAACTCTTTTAAAAGTTCATCTCTTTTTAAATTTTTCTTTTCAGATTCCATAAATTTCTTCATTATCTTAAATTCAATTTGTGAAAGAGGTATTTCAATATCTTCTTTATAAAATGAAAGATTTCTTAAATCTAATGAAAATTTTCCACTCCTTAATATTTCATCCTTTTTATCTTCTACTCTTCTTCTCAAAATTGCTTTTATTCTTTCAACTAAAAGCATTATACTAAAAGGCTTAGTTATATAATCATCTCCACCAATTTTAAATCCTATAACTTGGTCAACTTCTAAATTATTTGCAGTTAAAAATATTATTGGAACATTACTTTTCTCTCTAATTTTTTTACAAAAATCAAATCCATTTCCATCAGGCAGATTTACATCTAAAATTATTAAATCTATATTTTCTTTATTTAATATTTCTTCTCCAGCTTTTAAATTAAAACTTTGAAAAACTTTAAAGTTTTCTAATTCTAAATTAAAGCATATCCCATTATTTATTCCTTTATCATCTTCAATTATTAATATTTTTCTCATACCCATTTCTCCCTTTATTAAACCTTAATTTCTCTATTCGCCATAATTATAATTTTCCCTTTTTCAACAAATAAAAAAGACTTTTTCTTTTTCTGAAAAAGTCTTTTTATTATTTTAAATTTTATCCTATTTATTTTTTACAATCAGCTTTATTTTCTTTTAAAAGGTCTGCAATTGCAGCTATACTTCCTAATGATGAAACAGTTTCTGTTGGTAAAATAAGCTTATTAGCTGGTCCATTAGCCATTTCTTTTAAAGCTTCAACTTGTTTTAATGCAATTACTCTTTCATCTGTTCCAGATTCTATAATAGCTTGGTTTACTTTTCTTATAGCTTCTGATTCTGCTTCTGCTATTGCTTCAATTGCTTTTGCTTTACCTTCTGCTTCTAAAAGTTGTGATTCTCTTAAACCTTCTGCTCTTCTAATTTGAGCTTCTTTTTGAGCTTCAGCTTCTAAGATTCTAGCTCTCTTTTCCCCTTCTGCTTTTTCAATTTGAGATTGTCTTTGTCCTTCAGCTTGAAGAATCATAGCTCTCTTATCTCTTTCTGCTTTCATTTGTTTTTCCATTGATTGTTGAATTTCTGCTGGTGGAATTATATTTTTAATTTCTACAGAAAGTATTTTTATTCCGTATGCATCTGTTATTTCATCTATTATTGTTAAAAGATCTTGATTTATTTTATCTCTTCCTGAAAGAACTTCATCTAAAGTCATATTACCAATTAAATTTCTTATATTTGTTGTAGCTGAATATACTATACCTGCTTTAAAATCTTCTATATTATATACTGCATCTTTTGCATTTAATAATTTATAGAATATAACATTATCTACTGAAATCTTAACATTATCTTTTGTAATAACAGTTTGTGGTTGTACATCTAAAATTTGTTGTTTTGTAGAAACTTTTTTTCTAACAAAATCTGCAAAAGGTATTGTAAAATGCCATCCTGGTTCTAAAACTCTATGAAATTGTCCAAATCTTTCTACTACATAAAGATAACCTGTATTTACTATTTTTATTGATGATAATATTGCTACTAAAATAATAAGAGCAATAACTATTGGTACTATCAATCCTAACATTAATATTCACTCCCCTAAAATATTATTTTTTCTTAATTTCTAATTTACTTCCTTTTATACCTGTTACTATAAATTCTTCACCTTTGTTTATCTTTTCCCCAGTATTTATTCCTATCCAATAAATACCAGAAATTTTTATACGCCCTTCTGAATTTTTATTTATTTCTTCTTTTGCAAAGTATGTTTTGCCTATATAGTTTTCTTCCATGGTTTTAAAAGGTATTGTACTTTCTTTTATTTTTCTTTTTACAATTGGATAACAGATTATTGCTAATACTGCACTGACTATAAAGAATACTAACACTTGTACCCCTAAGCTCATTCCAAGTAAATTACAAATTAATGCTGCTAAAGCTCCTGCTGCAAACCAACAGAATAAAAATGCGCTTGTAAAGATGTCTATTGCAAGTGCGATTACTCCAATAATTATCCAAATTATCATCTTTTAACTCTCCTTTCTCTTTATATTTTTCTTAATTTCATTATATTCCTTTATTTGTTATTTATCAATTTATTAAAAACCCCCTTAAATAATATTAGATACCATTTAAAATAATTCCCCTTACCAAATCTTCTCTTTTCATTGATTTTCTAATATTTTCATTTTATTATTGTTATATATAATGGGAATACTAAATAAAAAGTATATCTTGATTTAGGAGATGATTTTAAAAATGGATTTTATAAAAGTTAGTTCAGCATGCCCTAAAACTAGAGTTTGCGACATAGATTATAATCTTACTAATATATTAAGCTGTATTAACGATGCTGTTAATAATAATTCTAAATTTATAGTTTTTCCTGAGCTTTGTATTACATCTTATACTTGTGCTGACCTTTTTCTTCAAAGCACACTTATAAATAAAGCTTATTCTGGAATAGAAAATTTATTAGAAAAAACTAAGGATTTAGATATTTTAATTGCAGTTGGAGCACCTCTTTTAGAAGGTAATGCCTTATATAATTGTGCTTACGTTTTATTTAAGGGAAAAGTTTTAGGTATTATGCCAAAATCATATTTACCTAATTACAGTGAATTCTATGAAAAACGTTGGTTTACTGAAGGATTAAACATTATTGATAAAATAATAGATTTACCTTTCCAAGAAAATGTTCCTTTCGGAACAAATCTTATTTTTTCATCTGGAAATGCTAAATTTTCTTTTGAAATATGTGAAGATCTTTGGGTGACTATTCCTCCAAGTTCATATCTTTCTCTTATGGGAGCTAATATAATAGGAAATTTATCTGCATCTAATGAATTAGTATCTAAAAGTAATTACAGAAAAAATTTAATTTCTAATCAAAGTGCTAGATGTATGTCCTCTTATATTTATTCTTCTGCTGGAGTACATGAATCTACAACTGATGTTCTTTTTAGTGGGCATTTACTTATTTCAGAAAATGGTTCTATTTTAAAAGAGAATAAAAGATTTAATCGTGAAAATGAAGTTATTTATTCTATTATAGATCTTTTTAGATTAAATTCTGAAAGAATGAAAAATCTTAGCTTTAGAGATGCTATAAAATCTCTTAAAGTAAAACCTAATATAATTAAATTTAAGTTTGATAATACAGAAATTAAAAACTTTGATAGATATATAGATAAACATCCTTTTGTTCCTTCAAACATTCGTGAGAGAAATGAAAGATGTATGGAAATATTTAATATACAAGCATCAAGTTTAGCAAAAAGATTAGAACATACTGGACTTAATAAAGCAGTAGTTGGAATTTCTGGTGGACTTGATTCAACCTTAGCTCTTCTTGTTATATGTAAAACATTTAAACTTTTAGGATATCCTATGAAAAATATAATTACTATAACAATGCCAGGTTTTGGAACAACAGATAGAACTTATACTAATGCACTTACTCTTTGTAAAGAACTTGGTTGTGATTTAAGAGAAATAAATATAGTTGAAGCTGCATTACTACATTTTAAAGATATTGGTCATGATAAAGATATTCATGATGTTACTTATGAAAATGTTCAAGCAAGGGAAAGAACTCAAATTCTTATGGATTTAGCTAATAAAGAAGGTGGACTTTTAATTGGAACTGGAGACCTTTCAGAACTTGCTCTTGGATGGTGTACATATAATGGAGATCATATGTCTATGTATTCTGTTAACCCATCAATCCCCAAAACTCTTGTTAGATATCTTGTTAGATATGTAGCTGAAAATGAATCTACAGAAAAAGTATCTGAAACTTTACTAGATATTTTAGATACACCAGTAAGTCCAGAGCTATTGCCTTCTGATTCAAAAGGTAATATAGTTCAAAAAACAGAAGATATAGTTGGTCCTTATGAACTTCATGATTTCTTCTTATATCACTTTATGAAAAATGGTTCTTCAAAAGAAAGAATACTTTTCCTAGCTAAAGAAGCTTTTAAAGATGACTATGACCAAGAGACTATTTTAAAATGGTTAGATAAATTTATTTGGAGATTCTTCTCTCAACAATTTAAAAGAAGTGCTCTTCCTGATGGACCTAAAGTTGGTTCAATCTCTCTTAGTCCTAGAGGAGATTTAAAAATGCCATCAGATGCATCACCAAATTCTTTTTTATAAATAAAAATAAATAATTTATTTAATTAAAATAAAAAAAGCTATTTCAATTTATATATATGAAATAGCTTTTTAATTTATCTTACTTCATTTAATTTTTCTTCTACTAATCTTATAAGTTCTTTTTTATCTTCTTTATTATTAACTACATCCATTTTATCCATATCAATTATTAAAACTTCTGATGCATTATAACAATTCATAACCCAATCATCATAATCTTTCCATAAAAACTCATA
This sequence comes from Clostridium thermobutyricum DSM 4928, assembly GCF_002050515.1. Classification (GTDB taxonomy): domain Bacteria; phylum Bacillota; class Clostridia; order Clostridiales; family Clostridiaceae; genus Clostridium; species Clostridium thermobutyricum. The sequence continues at coordinate 23,135 of NZ_LTAY01000081.1, forward strand.
GTATTCTTTTAAATCTTCATTTAATTCAAATTCTCTTCCTCTAAGTTTTATTCTATTTAAAACTGTTTGGAAAGATCCTTTTAAATATATCATTATATCTGGTGCCTTTTTAGGAAGTTCTTTTAATTCTTCCATCATATTATTTAATAGGTCTTCATAAATTTTCATTTCCAATTCAGATATTCTGTTAAGCTCCATATTTTTCTTTGCAAAATACCAATCTTCATATATAGATCTATCTAAAACATTATTATTTTCAACTAAGGCTTCTTTTATACTTTTAAATCTAGTATTTAAAAAATATAATTGTAATAAAAATGGGTATCTATTTTTTTGTATCTCTTCTTCTGTTTCAGAATAAAACAAAGGTAATATAGGATTATCATCTACACTTTCATAGAATACATCTGAATTAAAATGTTCTCCTAAAATCTTTGCTACTGAACTTTTTCCAAGACCAATCATACCGCCAACAACGATCACCATACCTCACCTGTCCTTTTCATACAAAATTGTCTTCTATAAGAATACAAATTTTAATCTTTTTCGTCAACTAATATAATTTATTTTTATTTGTAATAAAATTTAAATCTTCTTCTTAACTATGTATTTTTAAGGCTTTTAATGTTTTGGAAAATTTTATTTTCATTTGCTTCCTTTACAATCTACACTTATATAAGATATACTTAATAAGTTGAGAAAAAAAAGATTAATAATTTTGATATTAATAATTTTATATAAAATACATATAAACGAAGGGAAATTTACATGGAAAATTTAAAATTTGAAAATTTAGGCCTTAAACAATCATTATTGCAAGCTATTAATGATTTAGGATATGAAGAGCCATCACAAATCCAAGCTAAATCAATACCATTAGCTTCTGAAGGTTTTGATCTTATAGGTCAAGCGCAAACTGGTACTGGTAAAACAGCAGCATTTGGATTATCTATATTAAACAACTTAGAAAAAACTAATGGAATCGCATCTATAATTCTTACACCAACAAGAGAACTTGCTATACAAGTTTTTGAAGAACTAAAAAAACTTTCTAAATATGAAAAAGTTAATGTTCTTCCTGTATATGGTGGAGATTCAATCCAAAAACAAATAAGAGCTCTTAAGAGCCATGTTGATATAGTAGTAGGAACACCTGGTAGAGTTCTTGATCTTATAAAAAGACGTGTACTTCATCTTGATAAAGTACAATTTTTAGTATTAGATGAAGCTGATGAAATGTTAAATATGGGATTCATTGATGATATTGAAAGTGTTATAAAGGAACTTCCTGAGGAAAGACAAACACTTCTTTTCTCTGCTACAATGCCACCACAAATAAAGAAGCTTGCTAATAAATACATGAAAAAAGATTCAAAACATGTTGAAATAAAGAAAGTTGCTATGACAGTTTCAAAAATAAAGCAAGTTGCTTTCTTTGTAAATCATAAAAATAAATTTGAAGCACTTTGTAGAGTTTTAGATTTTGATTCACCAGAAATAGCAATCATATTCTGTAAAACTAAAAGAGGTGTTGATGAATTAGTTCAAAACATGCAAGAAAAAAATTATGTTGTTGAAGGTATGCATGGAGATATGTCACAAATGCATAGAACTAAAACATTAAAGAGATTTAAAGAAGGTGCATTAAACTTCTTAGTTGCAACTGATGTTGCTGCTAGAGGAATTGATGTAGATGGTGTTACACACGTTATAAACTATGACCTTACTCAAGATGTTGAATCATATGTTCATAGAATTGGTAGAACAGGTAGAGCTAACAGAGAAGGAACTGCTTACTCATTTGTTACTCCAAGAGAAAATTCAATGCTTAGAGATATAAAAAGAGTTACTAAAGCTGAAATAATAAAAGGTGAATTACCAACTGTTAAAGAAATCCTTAATAAAAAGCTTGATAATAAGTTCTTCCAAATCCAAGAAACATTAAACAAAAAGGATTATAAAAAATACTTACCACTTGCTATAAATATTTTAGATAATTTTGAACCAGTTGAAGCAATTTCTGCTTTATTAAAAATGGAATTTGATAAAGAAATGTCATTTGAATATACTAATGATTCATTAAAATCAGCTTCTGCTGAAGATGGTGATGTAAGATTATTCTTCTCAATAGGTAAGAGAGATAACCTTACTAAAAAGCTACTAATAAACTTTATAGCTGATAGAGCTAGAGTTAAAGGATCTAAAGTTAATAAAATAGATATACTTGAAAACTTCTCATTTGTATCTGTTGAAAAAGACATTCATAAAAAAGTTATTGATAAATGTTCTGGTATCAAATTAAATGGTAGAAGAGTTAATATAGAAGTAGCTACAAAAAAAAGAAAATAATTTTTAAAAAGAGTTGTTATTTTTAGCAGCTCTTTTTGTTTTGCATAAATTAAAAGGAGTATTACTAATTCAAGTAAATACTCCTTTTAATACTTCTCTTCTTTCATTATTATATCCTTTATGCTTCTGGGTTTAATTTATCTAGTAGTGCTTTTAATTGTTGAAAATTTAAATCTGAAAGTTCAGCTCTTTTTTTATTAGATACTTTAACTATCTTATTTATTATTATTTCTCTGTGATCTGTCATTTTTTTCCTCTCCTTTGTACATTGTAGCTTTTATTATACTCTCTATTATACACTTGTCAATAAAAAAAGTGCCAGAAATTTCTGACACATTTTTTAGAAGCCTTTTTCAGCTAAATAATTTACTGCACTTAAAGCAGCTATATTTCCTTCACCAGCAGATTTAATATATTGATATGGTTTCCCTACACAATCTCCTGCAGCAAAGCATCCTTTTATATTTGTTCTCATTAATCTATCTACTTTTATATGACCATCTTCTATTTCTAATCCAGGTACAAGTTGAGTTGGTGGAACTGCATTTTTTAATAAAAATACTCCATCAGCTTTTAATTCATTTCCTGATTTTAGTACTACCTTTTCAACTTTTGTTTCACCACAAATTTCCTTTGGTTTATCTTCTATAAGGTTTATACTATCATTTAATTTAAACTCTCCTCTATACATAGGAATATAGTTTACATTATTCGCAAGCTCACTTACATAGTTTGCCTCCTCTTCACCTTCTTTAGAATATGAAACTATAGTAACTTCTTTTCCTCTATAAAGAGGAGCATCACAAGTAGCACAATATCCTACACCTTTACCTAAGAATTTTTCTTCTCCTTCTAAAGGTTTAGTATATTCTATACCTGTTGCTAATATAACTGTTCTAGCTTCATACATTTTTTGATTAACCATTAAAGTAAAATAATCTCCCATTGAATAAACATTGTTTATTCTCTCTTCAACTATTTCTATATCCATTTCTTTCATATGATTTTGGAAATTTTTAAGTAAATCTTCTCCTTTTATTGCACTAAAACCTAAGTAATTATTTATATGTGGTGCTAAAGCTAATTTATTGCTTATTTGTTTGCTTCCAAATATAATGAAGGATTTATTTCTTATCTTTGCATTTAAAGCAGCAGATATTCCAGCAGGACCACTTCCTATAATTGCAATATCATATCTTTCCATTTATATCATATCCTTTAATTATCTATTGCTATCAATCATTGAAATAATTTGATCTTTTGGTAAAAATCCTACTAATGTTTGCATATCTTGCCCATCTTTAAATACTTTCATTGTTGGTATGCTTTGGATTCCATATTTAGTTGATACTTCTGGACTTTCATCAACATCAACTTTAACTATTTTAACATCTTTTAATTCTCCATCTAATTCTTCTAAAATTGGAGCTAACATTTTACAAGGCCCACACCATGTAGCAAAGAAATCTACTAAAACTATTCCTTTTTCTTCTAAAACTTCTTTATTAAAATTTGTATCATTTATATGCATTGTCATATTAATCTCCTCCTACCATACCCCTTAGGGGTATAACTTTTTTTATTAATTTTAATCCTTTTTATATTTTTAGTCAACCTTTTATTATATTTTACCTTTTTTAAATATATTTTATGCTAATCTCCATTATATAATTTATTTCTTTTATACCAATTTTGATAATATTTTATATAAATTTAAAATTTTCTAAAATACTATAAAATTTGCTTCTTCTATTCAATTAAGCAAATTAAATTTATTAATATTAGAATTTAAAAATCTGATATAAACTACTTATTTAATAGCTTGTCCATAATACTTTTTATTTTTAATTAGAAATTTTTATTTATATATATCTACTACAAGCCCTTGAATCTCATCTATAGTAGAAGCAATATTTATATTTTCTATTTCATTCTCTAACAATTTATTTGTAAGTTCCTCTAATTTATTATCAATAGTTTCTACAGTTATAAAGTATTGAGTTTGCCAAAAGCTTATATCTTTCTTGTTTTCATACATATATTACAGAACTGATTCTAAATATTCTTTTATCATTCTTTTATAAGCTCTAACATCAGCATAAGTTTTTGTTATAACTAATCTATTTCCTTTTTTCTTTATATCACTAATCATTTTTTTAAGCTGTTCTCCAGATTTTCTATCTCTTGCTTGATTGAAACTTTGTGAAAAATCTTTTTTATTTGAAATCTTATTTCTTTCTCTACCTATGCTTCCGTTTCTAACTCTACCAATCTCCATAATATTCCTCCATAATTCTCTTTAAAAATAGCTGCTTCAATTATTTATTTTTGAAACAGCTATTTTAAATTATTTTATTTAATTAATTTTGTTCCTTCTGGTCCTTGCTCTATTCTTCCTTCTTTCATAAGTCCACCAAGAGCCATTTTAAAGTAGTTTTTACTTGTTTTAAATTCTCTTTTTATATCTTCTGGATTTGATTTATCATTAAATTCCATAAATCCATTATTTCTTTTTAAATATGAAAGTATTTTTTCTTTTATCTCTTCTCTTGCATCTAATCTTTTCTTTCTAGTAGAAAGTCCTATAACACCATCTTCATATATTCTTTTAACTCTAGCCTCTACAGTATCTCCTGGATATATAACTTCATCATGTTCATTTCCTAAAATTATACCTCTATATTTTCCATCTATAGCAACCTTTAAAGTTTCTCCACCACTTCTAGCATAAGTTATACAACTAACTACATCATCAACTTTAAAGCTTCCTTCTTCGGCTACATCTAAATAACCATCAACTTCAGTTGTTCCTGCTATTCTTCCAGTTTTATCTATATATGCATGAATTAAATATTTCTTTCCATCTAAAAGCTTAAATCTTTGCTCTCTAATAGGAACAAAAAGGTCTTTTTCTAATCCATTGTTACAAAATGCTCCAAAAGAACTTTGTGAAACAACTTCTAAATATCCAACTTCTCCTACAGTTATTATAGGTTTTTTCATAGTTGCTACTCTTCTATCACTTGAATCCAAGTAAACAAATACCTCTATTTCATCATCTAAATTTATAGTGTTTCCATCTAATAATGATTTTGGAAGTAATACTTCTTCTCCTCTTTCATCCTTTAAAAAGAATCCAAAATCTCTTTCTTTGCTTACTACTAATTTATTATATTTTCCTACTTCTATCATTTTTCCTCCTAAGGGTTTGTTTATTTATATTTTTTGCTTAATTCTAAATAATGTTTTGAGGATTCATTTATTCTTTCAATTTCATCTTCCCTAAGTTTTCTAACAGCTCTTGCTGGGCTTCCTATAATTAAAACACCCTCTTCAAATTCTTTGTTTTCTGTAACTAACGCACCTGCTCCAACTATAGAATTTTTACTTATTTTTGCACCATTTAATATTATTGAGCCCATTCCAATTAAAACATTGTCATCTATGTGGCATCCATGAACAATAGCTCCATGACCAATAGTTACATTTTTTCCTATTTTTACATCAAAATCTGTATCCACATGAATTGAAGCATTTTCTTGAACATTTGAATTTTCTAAAATAGTTATTTTATTCATATCTCCTCTTAATCTAGCTCCAAACCATATACTACAGCCTTTATTTATTTTTACATCTCCTATTATATCTGTACTTTCTGAAATATATGTATCTTCATCTATACTTGGAATTTTATTTTCAAATTTGAGAATCATAAAATCACCTCTCTATTTTTATAATTTTATTTTATCATTTCTATCTTTTATTGTCATTATTTTAAAGCACTATGAACTATATATAAATATATAGAAATAAAAATGGAGGTATTATGCCAAGTAAAGTTTCAAATAAAAATTTAACAGATTCCATTATAAGTAATTGTAAATTTTTCTACGGTGGATTCCATGGACATAGCTCTCTTTCAATTGGTGAAGGCTCTCCAATTGATTGTTATAATTATGCTTATAGAAACAACTTAGACTTTTTAATATTAGCTGACCACAGTAGCTTTTTTCTAAATAGAGAACATAAGTGGAATTTTGGATTAGAGCAATGTCATAAATTCAATAAAAAACGTGAAGGATTTACTTCTTTTTACGGATTTGAAGGTAAATCAGAATTTTTAGGAGATTTAAATATTATTAATTCAAAAAATTATTTTATTGGAAATGTATCTAATCCTTTAGTACTTATGATTTGGATGCTTAATAATCCAAATGCTTTTATAATAATAAGTAATCCTCTTAAAACTATTTGCTTAAGAGAATATGATTTTAATTTAAATAAAATAATTTCCTGTGTAGAGGTCACTAGTGGAAATAGTGAAAGATATTTAAGAAGAGAAAAATATTTTTTTAAACTTCTTGATAATGGTTGGAAACTTGGTTGTGTAAATGGAATTAATGAAACAAAACTTAATTTTGGTGACACAGAAAATTTAACATGTATTATAAGCCCAAAAGGCTCAAAAGAAAATCTTATACAAAATATAAGATCACGCCACACCTACTCTACTGAATCAAAAACATTAAAATTATTATTTTTTATAAACAATACATTTATGGGTGGGATATTAAATAATTCTGAAGAATTGCGTTTTACAATAGTTATAGAAGATAAAAACTATGCTATAAATAAAATTGAAATAATTTCAAATGAAGGTGTTGTAGTTCATCAAATTCAAAATATAGGATTAAAAAAAATAAAATATATCTATAATCATATCCCTAATGTTAAAGAAACTTGGTATGTAATAAAGGTTTATGAAGAAACAAATAAAATAGCCTTAAGTTCACCAATCTTTTTAAAATAACTAATAAACCTTTATAAAATATTATTTACTGTTATAAATAAAAGTTAAATAAAAAACCAAAGGCTATTATGCCTTTGGATTTCCTTTATCTTTCATATGCTTAACTCTATTTGGCTTAGCTTTTGGTTTCATTTTTATTTGCTTTTCTTTAGCTTTTGGCCCACCTGTTTGTAATATATCTAGGAACCAGAAAACTGATACTAAAATTATTATTGTAAATACTATTCCTATCCAAGTATTTGTAACTTTCCCTGTAAATTGTATAACAAGTAATATAATAGCTACTGCTAATGGAATAAATTTATTTACTCTAACTTTTGGAAATACATACATTTTTCCTAAAAATATTAGTCCTACTGATACTGCCAAAAGTACAATATAACTTATTACTGTTGTAATTATGCTCACCATATAAAATATGTCCTCCTAAAACCGCTTTATATTATATATAGTAATTTAAATTGGACATTTTTTCAATACATTCTATATTTATTTTACATATATATTCCTTTTGATTTCTTATACTGTAAATTTTTATCAAAATAATAATATTTAATAAATTTTTTGAACATTTTACATTCTTCACTTTATTAAATTAATTTTTTTTGTTAAAATAATATACGATTTATATATTTATCAGATTATTGAGGTGATAATATGGCTAACAATAATAATTTACAATTAGACGAGCTAGATCTTCAAATATTAGATTTACTTATTAAAGATTGTAGAACTCCATACTTAGAAATAGCTAGAATTTGCCACGTTAGTGGTGGAACAATTCATGTACGTATGAAGAAAATGGAAGATATGGGGATAATAAAAGGTACTAGAATAATTCTAAACTTACCTAAACTTGGATATGATGTATGCTGTTTTGTTGGAATTTTCGTAGACAAAACTTCTTCATTTAATTATGTTTTTGATGAAATGCAAAAAATTAAAGAAGTTGTTGAACTTCACATAACAACTGGAGCTTACTCAATTTTTGCAAAAGTTATTTGTAAGAATATAAGTGATCTTCAAGAGCTTCTAATGCATAAAATTAATACTATTGATGGAATTCAAAGAACTGATACATTTATTTCTTTAAATCAACCCATTGATAGAAACATTACTTTATAAATATAATTTTAAAATAAGAATAATACTTTTTAATAATGGGAAAAATGAATTTACTGGACATTATTAAAAAGTATTTATTTTTTTATTTTAAATACATTTATTCTTTATTTTTTATTAAGTTTTATTTAAGGTTCAGAATTTATAATTATAGTATAGAAATATATTAGGAGGAATTTATGGATATTAATACTATAGTTTTAGCATTCTTCATTTATTCTTTTTTAGGATGGTGTACAGAAGTAGTTTATCAATACTTTAAACATAAAGTTTTTATAAATAGAGGATTTTTAAACGGACCTTTTTGTCCTATATATGGATTTTGCGCATTGCTAATAATTACATGTCTTTCAGACGTACATTTAAACTTCATATGGTTATTTATTCTTACTTCAGTACTAACATCTGTAGTTGAATATGCAACAAGCTTTTTCCTTGAAAAATTTTTCGCTTTAAAATGGTGGGATTATACAGAAGATCCTTTTAATCTTCATGGACGTATATGCTTCCACTTCTCATTAGCTTGGGGATTAGCTTCAGTTTTCCTTGTTAAAGTGTTAAATCCTTTTATAATATCATCTATAGGAGATATAACATCTAACGTTTTAGGATTTCTTGCAATTATAGTTGTTACTTATCTTTCTTTAGATTTTTGTGTTACACTTTATACTTTAATAATGGAAAAAATCAATGGAAGAAGAAAAGCTTTTTTAGGAAATACTGACGATTTTGATTATACAAATAAATAGAAAAATAAAGAAAGTGCTTTCTAAAAGATAGTACTTTTTTATTTTCTAAATTGAATAATACATATATAATAAAAAAGCAAGTATTTAAAATACTTGCCTTTTTAATTTAAAACATAAAATATAAAACTTTATATATTTTTTCTCTGTTCTCTATTTTTTTAGTATAGAATTTTTCTGCGTAATCTTTCATATCAATTTTTGAATTTTTTTCTACTCCATTTCTAATTGACCAATTTCCAACTAAATCTCTTAAACTTTTCCCATTGCTCTTTGATAAATAATATGTTCCCAACTGAATATTTTTATCATTATTAACTATTTCTTCAGGCTTAAAATTTTTATCTCCAATTTCTTTTGCTAATTCTTTTCCTGTTTTAGCAGTTAATTTCATAAGTCCACAAGCTTTTCCGTTATTATATGGTATTTGATTGAAGTCTGTTTCAAAATGTATAATAGAAGCAATAAGTTCTGGTTTAACATTATATTCTTTTGCATATTTTTCTATTATTTTTTTATCTTTAATAGGAAAAATCACTTCTCTTACAAATATTCCAACCCCCACTAATAGAATAAGTATTATAATTATTATGTTTATAAATTTTTTCATGTATTTACCCCCAATTTTCTAATATTATCAATTTTTATTCTCTTGTACATTCTTTTTTATTTCTAAATCTAATTCCATCTATTTTAAAATAAAACTCTACTTGAATTTAATTTATTATGAGTAATTTCAATAGAACTAAATTGATAACTAAATTATAAGGTAAAGTAATAAATCTTCCTATTTAACTTCATTACATTATACTTTCATTTATGTAAGATAAAAAAAAGACATACTAAAAAGTATGTCTTTTAATAATTATTTACTTAATTTTTCTCCCATCATAACACCCATTGCTGATGCCATCATAAGACCTCTTGTCCACCCACTTGAATCACCTAAACAGTGAAGCCCTTTTATGTTTGTCTCAAAATTGTTATCTATTATTACTTTATTACTGTAAAATTTTATTTCTGGTCCATAAAGTAAAGTTTCGTCACTTGCAAAACCTGGAACAACTTTATTCATTGATTCTATAAAGTTAACTATATTAGTCATTGTTCTATAAGGTATAGCTGAAGTTAAATCTCCTGCTACTGCATCTGGAAGTGTATATCTTACATTTGATCTATCTAATTCTTTTTGCCAAGTTCTTTTTCCGCTTAAAATATCACCATATCTTTGAACTAAAATACTTCCATTTCCAAGCATGTTAACAAGTTCTGCAACTTTTTTACCATATTCAATTGGCTTATTAAAAGGTTCTTCAAAATTATGTGAACTTAATATTGCAAGGTTTGTATTTTGAGATTTTAATTCTTTATAAGAATGTCCATTAACAATTGCTAAATTATTATCATAATTTTCTTGAGATACAAATCCACCTGGATTTTGACAGAAAGTTCTAACCTTATCTTTAAAAGGTGCTGGATATCCAATAAGCTTTGATTCATATAAAACATTATTTACACTTTCCATTATCTCATTTCTTACTTCAACTCTAACTCCAATGTCTACAGTTCCAGCTCTATGTTCTATATTATGAGTAACACACATATCTTTAAGCCAGTCAGCACCTTTTCTTCCTGTTGCAACAACTACAGAATTTGAAAATATTTCTCTTTCATTATCTTTTTTAGCTGAATCTACAACCTTAACACCTTTAACTTGTCCACTTTCTATTATTAAATCTTTAACTGTTGTATCAAACTCTATATGAACATTATTTTCTAAAAGATAATTTTGTAATTTTAAATATATCTCTTGAGCTTTTTCTGTACCTAAATGTCTTATAGGACAATCAACAAGTTTTAAATTTCCTTCTATTGCTTTTCTTCTTATTTCTTTTACTGCTTCTGGATTATCAATTCCTTCAACTCTTTCATCTGCACCGAATTCTAAATATATTTTATCTGTATAATCTATATAATCTTGAACTAGTTTTCCTCCAATAAGTTCTGGTAAATCTCCTCCTACTTCATAATTTAATGAAAGTTTTCCATCTGAAAAAGCTCCTGCTCCAGAAAAACCAGCAGTTATATGACAGTATGGTTTACAACTTACACATTTATTAGTTTTTATCTTTGGACAACTTCTTTTATCTATACTTCTTCCTTCTTCTATAAGTAAAATCTTTTTATCTTTATTTCTTCTTCTAAGCTCTAAAGCTGTAAAAATTCCTCCTGGCCCTGCTCCAACTATAATTACATCATAATTCATAAAACATATCTCCCTTTTTATAAATTTAACCCATAGTAGAGCTTTTTAAGGTGCTCCGTAGAAACATTTCTCCATATTAGAAACTTATACAGGTATAATTCGGATTTTTATTTATTATTCTTCCTATATTTACATAATACTTTAATAAAATGCTCTGTTTTAAAATACTATTGATAATACATACTTAATTTAAAATACCAGTGATTTAGAAAGCACTAGCCCTTAGTTCGTAATATATTAATATTTTGCAGTAGTTAAAATACCTTTTTGTATTATTTTTTCTCTTCACCATATAATAAATTTACTTCACAATATGGGAATGATATCTCATCAACATTGTATTTTGGGTCAAACCTCATTGGCAATAATACATTCTTTTTTTCAATCATAAATATCTCCTATTTATACTTCCTATAATAATACTATTGCGTAATAATTTATATTTTAATTATACATTAATTCCAGATTTTAATTACATATTTTTTAAAATATAAGTATTGGTAAATTTTTAAATTCATTTATTTTAGTATAATTATGAGATATATTACTATGAACAATAAAGTTTTTAACTCTAATAAATTCTTTTTCTGAACTAAATGTATTTATCCATTTATGCCATTTCATATAATTACTAAGATATTTTGTTGCAACACCATTAAACCTACTCATCCATCTTTTTAAATTAGAATGAAGGCTTTTTATATGTTGAATATGATATATATCTTCTTTATGCTTACCTCTTTTAATTCTTTTATGTCCTAATTCCATATCTCATGCAATTTGTATATGACTCTTATGACTATCAGTACAAAGAATAGAGTCTTCTCCTATGCAATTAGCACAAAGTTTTTTCAATTCTTCCTGTGCATAATAACTCTATAATTAAGTTTCCTTGCCTATCAAGAGTGATACCGACACATACTTGTTCATTAGAAATCCCTCTTTTCTTAACTTGTTTTCATCTTTTACGAGAAGGTCTTAGCATATTTATAGGCTTAATTCCTTTATATGAATAAGCAAAAAAACTTCATCTGCCTCAACTACGCCATCAACAGGCCTACACCAAGAAATTCACTTATACAGTTAAGAAATTTATGTCTCCAAAAAAACTTGTTGCTATATTTATTTCAACTATTTCAGCACATTTCCTTATTGAATAACCATTTAACATGTATTTAGCATATTTAATCCACTTGTCCAAAGTTTTTTTGCTGTTATATGTTACAGAGTTAGTGAAATCAGTAAATGTCTTTCTACAATTTTTGCAAATATATCTTTGTTTGTTATTATATTTACCATTTCTTAATATATCCTCCCCTTTGCAATAAGGACACACTTTCCCCTTAGAAAATCTCATTTTCTTAACGTCTTTAGTAATTTGAGTAACTTGAGAAGCTGAAATAAGACGTTTTTATAAAAGGGCTAAAATTTGTGTTTGTTGATATAAAGATAAATTTTCAATTTCTGATAATATAGATAATACATTTGCCATAATTAAACCCCCACAACTCTTCATATTAATTATTATACACTTATCTGAAAATTTTAATCAATAATCAACACTTATTTAAAACAGAGCCTTATAGAAAATAAACATCAAAAAATAGTAGCCCTAGGTCGAATTGTAAAGCTACTATTTTAATTAATAAAATATAGTGATACTAGTTGCCTAAGCAACTATATTTGTATAAATGAGAGTGAGCCAACACTCTACTTTTTTTTATTCTTTGTATTTCTTATTTACTTATACATAAGTTCAATCTATTAAATAAAAGATTTATAATCTCACTTATATTATATCAAATTTTCATGAAAAATAAACATCTAGAATTAACTAAATAGTATATTGAATATAAAAGTTTAAATATCTATGATTATACCTATAAACTTACTACTATTTATTCACTTAAATGATCTGTTAAATTCTATTTAGAGTTTTTTCATTAATTATTCATTCTCAATTTTTCCATTTTAGTTATTACTAAAGTTTAATATAATCATATTTCTTATCTTTAACTTTAAAATCCTCTACTGCTTTTCTAGTTGCTCTAAGCTTATCTTCAACTTCCTTTAAGTTCGTTCTAGCCATACCTAAAAATAGCATATCTATAATTGCTAATTGAGATATTCTAGAGCTCATAGCACCTTCTCTTAAAGATTTCTCTACAAAAGGAACTCTTAAAACTATATCTGAGAGACCTGCTAAAGTATTATCTATACTAGCTTTAGTTATAGATATAACTTTAACGCCTTCCATTCTTGCATTTTCAACACACTTTAAAACTTCCTTTGTTTCTCCTGAATAAGAAATAGCTACAGCTACATCATTCTTTTCCATAAGAGCTGATGATGTTAGTTGAAGGTGAGTATCATTATGGGCTATACATCTTTTATTTATTCTGCTTAATTTGTAATAAAAATCCATCCCAACTAAACTAGAAACACCAACGCTATATATATATATATTATTAGCTTCATTTAATGCTTCTATTGCTTTTTCTAACTCTTCTTCTTTTAAAACTCCTAAGGTTTGATTCATTATAGAATCTATAGAACTTTTAACTCCCCTTATTATATTAGTTGTAGATAAATTACTATGAAGATATTCAAAATCCTCACTATCATCATCACTTTGAAGATTTACAGATAGCTGAAGCTTCATTTCATTTAAAGAATCAAAGCCTATCTTCTTAGAAAATCTAACTACTGTTGGAGCTGAAGTATTAGTAGCATCCCCTATTTCTTTAGCTGACACCCCTATAATGCTTTTCTTATTATTTAATAAGTATTCTGCTATAAGCTTTTCACTTTCAGTAAAACTATCAAAATTTTGCTTAATATACTGGAAAACATTCATATCCCATCGCCATCCTTTATCTTATTTGGCAATATTAAAGTGAAATTTTTTACCACCATTTATATATTTTAATAAATAAAAATCCTTTTGTAAAATAGAAGCCACAACATTTGTTCTACTATCAGCAGCATTCTTAACTTTTAGTATTTGAAGTTCCCCCATATATCTTAAATAATCCTTATTATCTATAGTAATATCCCCTATTTTCTTATCTATAGTATTGAAGGGTTCGATTGTATCTCCATTTAAAATTAATCTACTTTCACTTGCTCTTATTGCATCTCTAGCTTCATCTGTTCTAGCAGAATATACTTCATCTAATAACCTTAAAATAACTTTATCTTCTGTCTTCACTTCTATATCAAGTTCAATAACATTAGGATCTAATGAAGCTAAATCTTCTAATTCTTTTAAGCTTGGTAGTGAATCCCCTATAAATACTGATTCATTTCCTAATGCAAATAAATGATTAGCAGCCTCTATTACTTCTAAGCCTCTATGATCTTCAAGAGTTGGAAGACCATCATTAAGAGGACTTCTTTTTCTATTATTAGATTGTACAAAAGCACAAGTTTTAATACCTCTACTTTTTAATGAAGTATTTTTCTCAATCATGCACTCTTCAGAAATAGCTGTGCCAATTCTAGGATAAAAATTATGAAGAGCATCCATATTTTCATAATTAGGTGAAAAACTATCTAATATTTCAAAAAACTCTTCTGTAATAGTAGAAGCATTTAATTGAATTTTAATTCCATAAGTATTCTTACTCATAATAGAAATTTCTTCTTCAGTATAACCAAAGTCAATTCTAATAGTCTTAACTCCCATATTATGAAGACCTTCTAAATCCATATTCTCTAAATCTAAAAACCTAAAAGTATTTGGAGAAATATCACTTATAATATCCATATCATACTTCTTAGCTAAATCAAAAAACTCCCTAACTTCTACCTTAAGGACATCATAATTAGCCTCAGGAATATGTAAAGAAGTAAAAATTCTAGTAAAACCTAATCTATGTGCATCCTTTAATAATTGAATATTTTCCTCCTTTGTATTATCTAAACCAAAATAAACCGAAAAACCAAAACTCATAACATCACTTCCTTATTTAAAAATAGAGTTGTTTCTGCTTCAAACTGCTGAAGGTAAAAATTCAACGAGTTGAATTTCCTCCATCATTCTTTAATTTCTTAATTATAAAGCAAAATGTAGTTATAGGTATTACCCATTACCTATACCCCATCAACTACATCTTTTTTCAATTAACAATTCATAGTTAACAATTAATAATTATGTATGAAACTCAGGATAATCCTGAGTTTCCTAAAACAAATCATCTATTTTCAGAAATTCAGCCTTAGCTGAATTTCATCCTTAATTCTACATTCTACATTATTCATTCTAAATTATTATTCCACTGGGTCTTCAAATCCAAGCATTTCAGTAAATAAGTATCCTGCTACGTATGATACTAAAACACCTATTAAGAATACTAATATCTTTCCATCTGATATTAATAATGCTAGTGGCAATCCTGATACTCCCATAGCAACTGCTCCAACTTTGAGGAATGCCATAACAGCTCCACCAACTCCAGCTCCTAAACAAGCTCCAAGAAAAGGTTTACCTAATGGTAATGTTATACCGTATATTAAAGGTTCTCCAATCCCTAAGAATCCTGGTACTAATCCATTCTTAGCTGTTTTCTTTAATCTTTTATTCTTAGTTCTTCTAAGAACTGCAATAGTTGCTCCAACTTGAGCCATACCCGCTGTTGCAAGTATTGGAAGTAATACTGTAAATCCTACATTTGCAATTAAGTCTGCATGTATTGGAGTTAAAGCTTGGTGCATTCCAGTCATAACTAATGGTAAGAATAAAGCACCTGAAACAGCTCCTGAAATTACTGAAACAATAATATTATCTGATGCTATAGTTTGAGATACAATTATTCCAATTGAGTCAGATATAAATCCACCAACTGGTTGAAGTACGAATAACGCTGCTAAAACTGATATAGTTAAAGTTACTAATGGAGTAACGAATAAATCTAATACATCTGGCACAAATTTTCTACATACCTTTTCAATATAAACTGATAAAACTACTACTAAAATAACTGAAATAATTCCGCCACGTCCTGGAGTTAATGCTTTACCGAAAATAGTAATGTTAGCTAATCCTGATGATGATAAGATTCCGCCAAGAACCCCACCCATCATAGGCATTTCAGAACCAAATTCTTTAGCTGCATTTACACCAACTAAAATTGAAAGAATTGAAAATACACCGTTACCTATAAGACCGATAATTTGTGCTGCTGTAGTTGTTTTATACGCATCACCAAATTGAACTCCACAAATATTATTAACCGCCAGTACTAATCCACATGCAACGAATAATGGAATTAATGGAATAAATATACTTCCTAATTTCTTTAATATATTTTTAAATTTAGTATCATTTTTAGCTTTTAATTTTTCTTTAGTTGCCTTAACAGCATCTTCACCTATAAGTACTTTTTTACCTACTAATTTACTAACTTCTGCTGTTACTTTATTTACCTTACCTGGTCCATATATTACTTGAAGTTGTCCTTCTGCATTTACTACTCCTAGCACACCTTCAGACTTCTTAATAGCGTCAATATCAACCTTAGAATAATCAAAAAGTTCCATTCTACAACGTGTCATACAGTTAGCAACAGATTTTATATTATCTTTTCCACCAACTAACTCAACTAAATTTTTAGCAATTTCCAAATTTGTCATACCCTATTCCCCCATTTAATTTAATTAAATATTTTTAAGTGCTTCAGCTATATAACCCTTGCTTTCTTCAAGAACCTTTCTAGCTTCTTCTTTTTCTAACTTTGAAAGAATCATAAATATTGAAAGCTTAACATCAGAGTTTGTTTCTTCTAAGTACTTTCCCGCTTTTTCCCTAGTTACTCCTGTTGCTTCGCAAACTATTTTCTTTGCCCTTTCAACAAGCTTTTCATTTGTTGCTCTTACATCAACCATTAAGTTTCCATATACCTTACCAAGTTTAATCATAGTTCCTGTTGATAACATATTTAGAACTAATTTTTGTGCAGTACCTGACTTTAATCTAGTAGATCCTGTTACAACTTCTGGTCCAACAACTGGTGCTATTGAAATCTTTGCTGCTTTTGAAACTTCTGATCTAGCATTACAAGTTATAGCTATCGTCATTGCTCCAAATTCATTTGCATATTCTAATCCACCTATTACATAAGGTGTTCTTCCTGAAGCTGCTAGTCCAACGATAATATCATTTGCAGTTATATTCTTATTTTTTAAATCTTCAAGAGCTAATTCTTTTGAATCTTCTGCTCCTTCTTTAGCTCTAAAGATTGCCTCATGACCACCAGCAATAACTCCTTGTACCAACTCTTCTGAAACTCCATAAGTTGGTGGACATTCCGAAGCATCTAAGATACCTAATCTTCCTGAAGTTCCAGCACCAATATATATTAGTCTTCCCCCCTTGTTCATTCTTATAGCAATTTCATCTATCGCCTCTGCAATTCTAGGTAATTCTGCTTCTACTGCTTCTGCTACTTTCTTATCTTCATTATTAATCATTTTTACCATTTCTAATGTAGAAACCTTATCTATATTTAATGTATTTTGATTTCTACTTTCTGTCGTTAATTTCTCTAAATCTATTTTCTTCATATAATACCTCCGAATTTAGTAAGTATATAAATCGTTTACTATAATATTATACTAACATATGTGAAATTTAATTTCAATATTTTTTCAAAATAAATAGAATAAAATTTCATATTTATGATATATAAATGACTTATAATTTCATAATTAAACATAATTATGTATTTTAAAACTATTCATATAGTATTTTTATATATTCTTTAACTTGAGTTTATGAAACATAATTTCAAATGGTCAATTGTATTAAAATATGAATTATTAGTGGGATTTCAAATGGGTAAAAAGTAGATAAAGGCTTTCTATTAATCTATTGGAAATTAAGTTATAGAAGGAAGTTTATAAGGACTTTGTGGTATATTCCTATATTTATTATATCGATTGGAATTATTGTTTTTCTTGGTAATGGAATATTTGTTATTAGAATAATGCCACTAATATTGATAATTTTATTTATACTTCAAATAATATATAACTATACGAAGTGGGAAAAAGAGGAATAACAATAAATGTGTTATATATTTAGAATGTAGCAGTATTCAAGCAAAATGTTCAATATTTTCAATATACAATTTTAATATATTACGAACTAAAGACCAATGCTTTCTAAATCACTGGTCTTTTAAATTCAGTATATATTATCAACATTATTTTAAAACAGAGCCTAATAAAAAAGTTTTTTCAAGAATTTTTACATATAATATCACCATTTTTTTATACATATTATTAAAGGTTTAATAACCTTATATCATAAATTACTATCAATTTTTTATAAACCTTATTTATAATTTTTATTATGATTTTTATACCATTCTACTTCTAATAATGATTTTATAGTTGATGGATATGCAAGAGCTGTATATTCAAGTCTAAGAGAAGTATTGCTACAGCAAGCTATTCCTGCATTTTTCATTCCTAATGTATCTGCTATAAGCTGTGCTCTATAAAGATGAAAATCATTTGTTACTATAAGAATTTTTTCATTTCCTGCTCCTAATTTATCTAGAATTCTTTTAGAAAATTCTATATTTTGAGCAGTATTTTTAGATTTATTTTCTTGTATTATTCTATCTTTAGATATTCCATTAGAAATAAGATAATTTTCCATTGCTTCTGACTCTGGAATTACTTCATTTGCTCCTTTTCCGCCAGATAATATAACTTTTGTCTTTGGATGTTCTTCTAAATAATCAATTCCTAAATCTAATCTTTTTTGAAGTAAAGGTCCTGGTTTATAACCATTTAATCCTCCACCTAATATAATTTCATAATTATAATTTCCAACGTTATTTAATGTTTTATATGTATCCATCTTATAAATATAAAATCCTTCAAATAAAACATATGATATAAGGAATATACATGTAATAAGTCCTAATATATAACCTAAAATTTCGAATTTCTTTTTATTTTCCTTTTTTCCCTTCTTCACCAAACGAATTGGAATTATTATGAAAAATATTAAGAATACAATAAAAACACCAAAAGCCAAAAAAATGATATAAGAATTTCTTACCATTTAATTCACCTCTAATTTTAGATTATCATATTTATAAATTCACTATTTGACAATAAAATTACAATATTATTTCTTAATAAAAATTAAATAGAATTTTTAAATATTATATATTTATTTTTTTAATTTTATTTTCATAATCTAAAATCATTTCATTTAATTATTTTAGATTTTTATTATAAATTTTAATAAAAAAACATCTTAAAATTTCTTTTAAGATGTCTTTCTTTTATATTATAATTTTTTAATTTCTTCAAATAATTCTAATGCTGCTTTTCTTGGGCCTGTTTTTTCTTGTCCTTTTACGCCTAAACAAGTTTTTATTTGACCAACTTTAACTTTTCCTTTAAACATTGCATTAAAATACTTATCTAATAATATATCTGTTTCTTTCTCTTTTTGTGCTGGTCCAAATGGATTTGCAAAATAACTTTCAACTAATCCTTTTTCACTTGTAGTTCCTTTAGCCATTCTTGCTCCTGCTCTAAATACTTTTATAGCTTCTTCTGGAGTATTAAAATAATCAATTGAAGGATCTCCTTCTTCTACTTTTGTATAGTTATTTGCATAGTAGAAAAGATCTACTTCATATCCTTTAATAATCTCTTTATATGGTGCAACTGGCATAACAAGTCTTGCATTAACCTTATCTGGATTCATAAATATACTTCTATCCATTTCTTTAAATGCATATCCTTGGTCTAGGTCATCAAGTCTTACAAATGCTCCTATTTCAGTTCCGTATCCTTTAATTTTTCCATCTTCTAATTTGAAAGTTCCCATATCATCAAAAAGAATTGTCATATCTGAAATATAGTCTTCACTTAAAGTTCTAAGAGCTTCTAAACTTTCTGATTTACCTGCTCCACTATCTCCCATTATTACAACATTTGCTGTTTTTCCATTCTTTAATGTTATATTAACCATTGCTCCGTGTATTGGTAAGTTTCCATTTTTAATCATCTTTAAGTTATGAAGAGTTAATGTCATTTTCTTTAAATATCCAAAATAATCTACATCTTCTGTGTAATTAACATATCCTAACATGATGTCATTTTTCTCATCATTATAGAATACAGTTTTTGCATCTCCTTCATTGTCTTTAGCACCATAAATATAAATTAAATCTGGTTTTTTACCTCTACATTCATCTTTTCTAGCCATTTCAAAAAGGTTTGACATAGTTATTCCATGTGCCATAAAATCTCTGTGGAAATAAACATAAGCTAAAAGTTCCCCAACTTTTGCAGGATAGCAATACCAGTGGTCTCTATCTAATTTTGTATATTTTAATGGATTTTCATCTATTTCTGAAAACATTCCTGTTCTTGTATTTCTTTTAGGATATGTTATAAATGGAGTTTCTAAAAGTATACTATCTATAAATGGTATTCTCTCTAATTTTTCATATCCATTTGGAACTGGCCATAAAATTTCATTTATCATAATACATGAATTTCCACCTGCTGGTATTTGTCTAAATACTTTTGGCTCTTTTCCTAATATATTTTTTTCTATTTTTCTATAAAACTTTAATATAAGCTTTGATAATCCATCATTTGCTTCAGTAAAACTCATAGCAGCTAAACCTGAAGATTTTTTCCCACCATGGATTAAAGTATATCTTTCAAGTCTTCTCCAGAATAAATATAATTCTTCAATTAATACTATTGCTTTATCTTTATCTTCTAAAAAATTTCCATATTTATTATTTAACTCTTTAATATCTTTTAAATCAAGAACAGTTAAATACTTAAATATTTTTAATAAATCTCTTCTAAGTTCTACAGCATCATTTGTTTCTAAAGCCTCTGTTAAATATCTATAACTTAAAGTATTTTTCTTTTCTATTTTTTTTATAAAAGCATCTACTACTCTTCTAAATCCTTCACTATCCAAAAGTGATTCAAAATTAGAACAGTATTTAGTTGTAAAATTTATTATTACTTTGTCATTACTCATTGAAAAATCTCGTTGCATTCGTATGCCCCCTTTTTGAAATTTTAATCTATTTAAAATTGCATTTTTCTTTTATTTTCTTCGATTTATTGTAATTATATCATAAGTTATGAAAGTTTGTGAATATATTTTTTGCATTTTTCTAACATTAAAGCTTTACACTACAACATTTGACATTTTAACCTAAACTAATTTTTTTTATGTACTCTTTTTTAATTAATATTTTCAAAATTTCATATTTTTATTTTTCTTTACATAAACAAAAAAGCAGATTTGTATATACAAATCTGCTTTAACAATCTATATTATTTTTTTATTTCTATAGTTTCTTTATCTGTTTTACCAGCTTCAGCATTTTCTATAGCTTTTTGGAATAATTGCTTAGCTTGAGCTGTTGAACCAGTTGCTCCAGTTACTCCATCAATTTCATGATTTTGAGCTGCTACCACTTGCTTTTCAAATTCAACTTCAAAAGTTTCTGGACTAGTTTTAGCTACTTCTTTCATTTGAGCATTATATTCTTTATTTTCTCTCTTATTACCTTCTTTAGTAAATTCATTATATTTAGCTTCAGTTATTTTCCCATCTTTAACTGTTATTGAAACTTTTGCTCCACCATCTTTATCGTCTTTAGTGTCTACTTCATAAGTTCCATCTTTCATAGTTTGCTTTGTAGCTTCTTGTGGTTTTTCTTCTGGCTTATCTGAACCTCCACAAGCTACTAGTGACATAGCCATCATTGCTGAGCATAATACTAATACTAATTTCTTTTTCATTTTTTCTCCCCCTATGTATACTATACTTACACTAAGGATTATACCTCAATTCTAATCTATTATATTAATATATATTTTCTATGCTATATAGCTTTTTTCTATTACCACATATCATTATTTATATTATAAAATTTAATTATATTAATATTATTAGGAGAAAGTCATTGAAAAGCCTTAAATTGTTAAAAAAATTCGATATTATTATTATTATTTGTTTGATTATACTATCTTTTTCTCCCCTTTTTATCTTTAATATTGCATATTCAAAGGAGAATAAAGCTAAATACATAAATATTTCTGTTGATGGAAAAATAATTGAAACATTAGATATAACTAAAAACGGAGAACATATTATAAATACGCCTTCTGGGAATAATACTATATCAATTAAAGATGGTGTTGTTTCTATGATAGAGGCTGACTGTAAGGATGATGTTTGCGTTAAAACTCCAGCAATATCAAAATCCTTCCAAAGTATAATTTGTCTTCCGCATAAATTAATAGTAGAAATTAGAGGAAAGGAAGAAAATCATTCAGATGATGATATGATTTTTTCACATTAGATTATGTTTAAAAGAAAAACTTCAAAAATGGTTTATATGTCACTTTTAATTTCACTTGCATTAATACTTTTTACAGTTGAAAGATCAATTCCTACTCCATTTTTAACTCCTGGAGCTAAACTAGGACTTGCTAACCTTATAATAATGATAAGTATCTATACACTAGATAGTTATAGAGAAGCTTTTATAGTTTTAGTTCTAAGGATAATATTATCAACTATGTTTGGTGGAGGACTATCTACACTTTTATATAGTATTTCTGGTGGAATATTAAGCTTTACAGTAGCCATAATATTAAAAGAGGTACTTAAAGATAAAGTATCAATAATTGGAGTTAGCGCAGCTGCTGCTTTCTTCCATAATGTTGGACAACTTATAGTCGCTTCATTAATTTTAGAAAATATAGGAGTATTTTTATATCTTCCTGTTTTATCTTTTATTGGAATAATAACAGGAATATTTATAGGAATATGCTCAAATTATTGTTTAGTACATTTAAAAAAACTTAGACTTGCATAATACTTGTCTAAGTTTTTTTATTTTCCTGTTATAGTAATATACTTAAACTCTTGTACATCTATAATTTCAGGCTTCTTTTTTGGAATATATATATCTTTTTCATGTTTTCTCCACTCATGTTTCATTTTTTAAACTCCCTTTCACCATAATTCTCTTTTAATCTTTATATCGTAATCTAAAATTAAATCTATAGCATAAAAATCATTTTTACTTTTATATTTTTTATTTAAAAATACTAGTAAATACTAACCTAAGTATTTACTAGCTTCTCTTCTACTTAATCCACTCATATCATTATTTTCTACAAAATCACTAACCCAAATTTTATTAGTTTTTGAGTATTCTCTTAATGCCCATCCAATTGCTTTTCTTATAAAAAATTCTTTTTCATTAAGATTAGGTTTTATAGCTTTTTCAAGTATATTAGTATTTGTTTTTTCTTTATACTTTAATTGAAATATAATAGAACTTCTTCTTATCCAAAAATTTTCATCTTCTATCCACTTGATAATATATGTATCTATAACTTCAGGGTAGTTTTTACAAATTTCTCCTACTAAATAACTAGCTATAGGGTCTATAGTGTCCCACCATGGCTTATTTCTTATTAATTCTTCTATAAATAAAATATCATCTTTTTTTAATTTTTTTCTCATTTTAATTAAATAATCCAAAGCAGCATATTGAAATTCTCTACACTCTTCATTCCATAAACTTCTTACAAACTCTTTATCTATTTCTGCATCTTTAGGTATTTTTTTAAATTCTTCTTTTTGAACTTTTCTTCTTTCAGCTGTCCTAATTCCTAAAAATTCAAAGTTATTTTTCATATAAGCTTTCATATTTTTGGCATTTTCTTCATTTTGTAAATTTAAAAATTTTTTCTTTATTTCTAACACTTATATAGCTTCCTCTCTAGTTCTAACAATGTTATTACATTATTATTCTTTATAATCTTATAAATAATTATATAATATTTTTTAATAAATAAAATAGAGATAGCCTTTTAGCAATCTCTACTTTATCTTATAATATTTCAGAAGACCTATTATAATAAGCATTACTATACTTATTTTTTATCTCTCCAGTTTTAATCATCCAATCTTGACAAAGATTATAATCTTCTTCTCTAACTTGTCCTTCGTTTTCGAATTTAAATTTTAAAGCAATTTCTATGTGTTCTGCATCATAATTCATATGCTCTTTTAAAAATTTTCTTTTTTCTTCTTCTAGCATATTATTATAAATATTATTTGCTTCTCTTAAAACTTTATGAAATATTTTAACCTCTTCTTTATTTTTTTCATAGTATTCTCTTTTAAAACACCACATAACTAAGTTCTTATCTGAATTTTTTAAACTCCAAACTCTTTTACCTAAATCTCTATTTTCAAGCTCATCTATAAATGGCTCTATTGCTATTAGTCCATCTATCTCTTTTTTCTTTAAAGCTTCTATCCTTTCATAAGTATTATTTATCCATACTATTTCTGGATTTTTAAGCTTATCCTTTAAATCATTTTCCATAAATAATCTAAAAAGTCCTGTTCTATTTACTCCTATTTTTAAGTTTTCATCTTTAAATGATTTACCTTTCCCTAAAAGCAAATGAATAGTTCTAGTTAAATTTGATGTTATTACTGAATCTATTCCTTTTTCTAAAGCATAAAAGAAAAATGTTAAATCTCCCATCATACAATCAGATTCATCTGTAGTATAAGGATTTTTTCCTTTAAATAAAAAATCCTCTTCATATTTTATAGAAACATTTATTTTGTTTTCTTTATAAAGACCTAAAGCTTCTGAAAGAACTACTGGTATTGTTAAAGGATTCTTTTTTATTATAAAGACTTTCATTATATTAATCCTCCTATTAAAAATATTACAAATCCTAATGACATTAAAAGATTAAAGCTATATATAAGAAGTAGTGGTCTTGGTCCCCATTCTTTAGCCATCTCTTTATATGGCTCTTTTATTTTTTTATAATCTTTATACCATTTTACATATCCAAAATAATACATACAAAAAGTTCCTATAAGAAATAGTACTATATTTATATATCCTAATACCATAAGTGATACTAAAGAAGAAAACATTAATATTCCTTCTGGTAATATTATTTTTATTGAATTTTCAAATCCTATAACATGAGGAAGAGTTACTCTATGTCCTTTATCTTTGTTATAATCTGATGTATTATTTGCCGCCATTAAAAATATAGTCATAAATACTCCTATTACAGAATATAAGATTATTCCTAAATTTAACTCTCCTAACTGTATATAAGCTGATACAAGACTACTAATTCCACCAACAAATATTCCTGATACAAGTTCTCCTACAGGATAAACTATATAAGGCTTAGGTCCTAAAGAATAACAAATTGCAGCTAAAGCACTTAAAAAACCTATTAAAAGTATAAGCAAATCTTTTGTTATAAAAACTATTAAAAGCCCTGAAGCTCCTCCTAATATAAAGAAAATTAAAAGTGCAATTATTGCATCAATAAGCTTTGCATCTCCTCTTGCAAGTCCTTCACTTCCTTTATGTCCTGTCATAGTTTCATCTGTCTCTTCATTTTTTAAATAACCTCTAATTTCATTTGCAATATTTGCAACTATATTAAAACTAAATCCAGATATAAACATTAAAAATAATAAAGTTATATTTAAATCCCCTTTTAAATAAGCTCCAAAAAGCCCTGCACTTAAAACTGGAAGCCCTGTTGCAAAACCAGTTCTTATTTCTATAACTGTATACACTCTCTTAAAAAAATCTTTCATTTACCCTTTCACACTTCCTTCCATTATTCCGTTGTATATTCTTTTTTGCAAAAATATAAAAAATATAAGCATTGGAATAATACTTAAAACAATCCCTGCACATATTACATTCCATTCTACTTTACTTGTTGACATAAATCTAAATACAGTTGTTGAAACAGTATTTAAACCTTCTTTTGGCATATATAAAAATGGAATATAAAAATCATTATAAATACTTATTGTCTTTAAAAGGCATACAGTAAATGTTGCTGGCCTTACTATAGGAAAAATTACTTTTCTATATAAATAAAACATACTTCCACCTTCTAATATGACTGCTTTATCAATATCCTTTGGAACTTTCTCTAACATTTGCATGTAAATATAAAGTGTAAGCATATCAGCTCCTATATAAAGTAAAATTGGAGCAATACGTGTGTTATAAAGTCCCATTCCATTTATTATCTTAAAAGTTGCAACTTGTGAAACTTCTATTGGAACTATTGATACTAAAAGAAATATTCCTAAAATCAATTTTTTATATTTAAAGTTAAATCTATTTAATGCAAAAGCTAATATAGAACCTACAAATACGCTTCCGCAAACTCCAAAAATAACAAGTATAAATGTATTAAAAAATCCACTCAAAAGCTTTCCTTCTATTAAAACTCGTTTATAATTTTCAAAAGATAGGCTACTTGGAGGAGCTATTCCACTTGTACTATTAAATTCACTATAAGATTTAAAAGAACCAAATATTACAGTTATTAAAGGAAGTAATATAATTAATGTCCATAAAATCAATATTCCATATTTAAATAAATTAGAAAATACTTTTTTACTTTTCATTTTTATCTCCTTTAACAACAATTTTTCTTATAATCATTATTGAAATTAATATTAAACTTAAAATAACTGCCATAGCTGAAGCCATACCAAACTCTTTATCTTCAAAAGCTACTTTCATTGTTTTAAGTAAAAAAGTGCTTGTACCATTTGAACCATCTGTCATAATCATAGGAATATCAAATACAGAAACAACTCCTATAAAAAGCATTATAAAATTTATTTTTATAGAGGTTTTTATGTTTGGAATTATTACATGAAAAATTTTTTGTATAACTCCACCTCCTTCTATTTCTAATACTTTAAATTGTTCTATTGGTATAGATTGCATTGCACAAAAATACAGTATAAAGCTCATTCCTGTATATCTCCAAAGGGAAATAAATGAAAGAGTCCAATTTACTATTTTAGGATCTCCTAACCAATATCTTATATTTTCTTCAAGTCCTATTAATGTTAAAACTCCATCTAAAGTTCCATTAGGAGCAAAGAACACTCTAAATATCATTGATATAGCAACTCCGCTTATAAGTACTGGAAATAAAAATACACCTTTAAAAAATCCTTTAAATTTAGTTTTTGAATAAAGAATCAAAGCTAAAATAAATCCAATTACTATTTGCAATAATCCTGATATTAAATAATAAAAACAGTTTTTAAAAACTTCTAAATATTTTTCACTTGTTAGAATTTTTATATAATTATCAAAATAAACTATTTCTTTTGTCTGAGATATGCCATTCCATTCTGTAAAGCTATAATAAATCAAGCATATTATAGGTATTAATCCAAATAAAATTATTAATATTAAAGGCAAAGAAAGAAAAGCAATTAATGCTTTTCTTTCTCCATTTAATCTATTTTTCATTATTTTTTACAGCCTTTTCCCACTTAACTTCCGAACTCTTTACAAATTCCTCATAGCTTTCATTATCATTTGGATATAATCCTATATTTATAGTTTTTTGAAGTACTCCATTTAATCTTGCTACATCAGCTTCTTTAGCTATTTTTGTATATTGCATATCAACTTCTGGATCTACTTGTGGAGCTGTCAATACTACATTATGATTTTTTAATGCAGTTAATTGCTCTTTATCTAATGAATCAATTTTTGGAGAAAGTCCTGCTAAATTTTCTGCATATCCACTTTCGCTTGAAGATATGAATTCTAAAAATGCTTTTGCAGTTTCTTTATTTTCACTATTTTTATTTATTCCTACAACTTCTGGTGCTCCAAAAGCAATAGTTGTTTCCCCATTAAATTTAACTGGGAATGGAGCTATTTTTATACTTTCTTTATTTTTAGCCATTTCTCTTATTTCAACAAGCTCTTGTGAACCCATCATAAACATTGCAACTTTTCCATCTGCTAGCATTTGTTGAGATTTTCCGTAATCACCTGTAATAGGATCTTCTTCAGTAAGTCCTTTACTAGTTAAAGCGTAGAATAAATCCATTACCTGTCTTATAGGTTGTCCACTTTCAAAAGCTGTTCCTTTATCTAAAGTATCTTTTCTATAATTTTCTCCTCCATATGAAGTTAAAGCACCACCCCATACTCCAAGAGTATTATTATAATTTGTATAGAATGGAATCGCATCTGTATTTTTCTTTATCTTTTCACATGCTTCTACCATTTCTTCTAATGAAGTAGGCATTTTTTCTACTCCAGCTTCTTTTAAAACATCTTCATTATAAATGATTCCAAGTGAGTTTAAAGCTGTTGGAATTCCATAAGCTATTCCATCATAATCTGCTTCAGTAACATCTATATATTGTTTTTCTAACTCTTCTACTTTTCCAAGAGGCTCAAAGAAATCTGCATATTCTTTTGGATTTGCATTCATACTAAATGGAATAAATAGCACATCTCCATAATCCTTAGTATTCATTCTAGTTCTTATGTGATTGTCATAATCGCTTGATGATTCAAAAACTACATCTTCTACTTCAGGATATTTTTCCTTAAATTTCTTTTCTACCTCTTCAAAAACTTTTTCTCCATCAACTCTGCTTGTAACTACTGTAATTGTTCCTTTTACTTTCCCTTTTTCTTCTTTATCATCTTCTTTAGCACCACATCCAGCTAAAACTCCTGTAAAAACCATAGTTGATAATAATAATCCAGTTATTAACCTTTTTTTCATTCCCCTAATCTCTCCTTAAATTCTCATTAGTATTTTGGTCAAAAATATTTATTTTATCTAAGTTGAAACTTATACCAACAGTTCCACCTAGTTTATAGCTTAAATCTTTATTTGTTTTAACTTTTAATATTTTGTTTTTTAATTCTATCTCTGTTATATATTCTCCACCTAAATAAACAGAACCTACAACATTTCCTTTTATACTTGAATCATTTTTTAATTCTATATCCTCTGATCTAATTCCTAAGATATAATTTCCATCTTTTATATATGAAAATTTGTCTGTTTCTATAGTTCCTATTTCTTCTAGAAAAAACTTATCACTTTCTTTTTTTATATCTAAAAAATTCATTTTTGTTTTTCCTATAAACTCTGCTACAAATTTGTTCTTTGGTCTATCATAAATTTCTTTTCCTGTACCTATTTGCATAATTGCCCCCTTATTTAAGATAACTAATCTATCTGATATAAGAATTGCTTCTTCTTGATCATGGGTAACATAAAGAGTTGTTCCCTTTATTTCTCTATTTAAATTTACAATTTCTGAGCAAGTTTCCATCCTAAGTTTATAATCAAGATTTGACAAAGGTTCATCCATTAAAAAAAGTTTTGGATTTCTAACTATTCCTCTACCAATTGCTACTCTTTGTCTTTGTCCTCCAGAAAGTTCTTTAGGCTTTTTATAAAGCACATCTTCTAATTGAAGAATCTTTGCCGCCCAAAGAGTTTTTTCTTTTATATCTTTCTTTTTCTCTTTACGTATTTTCATTCCAAATGAAATATTTTCATAGACATTTAAATGTGGCATAAGAGCATAATTTTGAAATATCATTGATATATTTCTATCCCTCGGTTCTTTACCTTCTATGTTTTCACCATCAATAATTATTTCTCCGCTATCAGGTTTCTCAAAACCACATATGAGTTCTAAAAGTGTAGATTTTCCACTTCCACTTGGTCCTAATACTGAAACTATCTCACCTTTTTTAATTGCAAAACTAATATTCTTTAAAGCTTCTGTTTCTTTATATTTTTTACTTATATTTTTAAAAACAATATAATTATTCAAAACTCTTACCTATTATTGTTCTCTACTAAGCATATTCTTAGTTATTTCCATCAATATGTCTCTATATTCATTTTCAGGTAAATTAAGTATATTTTTAAAAGCTTTATTAGAATACTTATTTGCTATTTCCATAGATTTTTCTATTCCACCATTTTCTTTTATTAAATCTATTATTTCTAAAATTTCTTCTTTAGAATACTCTTCTTCTTTAAGAATCTTATCAAAGGCTTCCTTATTATTTCTTAATGCTATAAGAAGTGGAAGAGTATACACTCCCTCCATTAGGTCATTTCCTACAGCTTTTCCTGTTTTATTTGAATCTCCAGTTAAATCTAAAATATCATCAATTATTTGAAATGCCATTCCTATGTTATGACCAATCTCCCAAAATAGTCTTGAAGTTTTCTTATCACATCCACTTTCAATTGCTCCTATATAAAGACTTAGAGAAAATAACTCCGCTGTTTTTCCTGATATTCTTTTTAAATAATCTTTTATTGTTATGTCCTTTTTATATCTTGAATTTAATTGTTCAACTTCTCCTAAACAAATTCTAGACATAACTTTTGTATCCATTTGAATATCTCTTTTAAGGGAAGATGTGCTCCCAAGTGTTTTAAAGCAAAGACAAAATAAATAATCACCTATGTATACTGCATAATTTTTACCATATTTAGACTGAATTGTTCTTTTTCCTCGCCTAAGTTCTGCGTCATCTATAACATCATCATGTACAAGTGTAGCCATATGGAACATCTCAACTACTGAACCAAGAGCTATTGCTCTTTCTTCTTCATATTCTCCAAATTTTGAGGCTAAAACTGTAAAACCTGGTCTCAACATTTTCCCACCAGACTCAACTAGTTCTACTATACTATTTTCAATAACTTTATCCTTACATTTTGCATTTTTTATTATATTTTTTTTTATTTTCTCTACTTCTCTACCTATTTCAGGATAATTATTCCAAAAGCTTTTCATCTCTTCCCCCTCGTTTTATTTCAAGAGCTTTAAGTTTATTAAACCTAAAGCTCTAATTTTATTTTCTTATTTATTATTAGATGTTTCCATAGTTTCTATGTCATATGCTGAAACTTCATTTAATCCATGTCCATGTATATCATAGATTGGCTCTCTTTTACCCATCCAGAAATTACCCACGAGTTTATTTATCCAAGGCATTACATAATAATCAAGCCCAAAAGTTCTTCCTGCTCCACACATTAATGCAATACTTCCAAAAGTAAACCAAAGAATATCAAATCCAGCCATAGCTGAGAATATAAAGTTTACTGTCATAAAAGCTGAAGCTGCACTTGCTAAGAAAGTAAATAATCCAGCAATTAAACAAAGACCTATTCCAATTTCAAGTAAAACAACTACTCTTTGAGCCCAAACTGCAATTTCTGCATTTGGCATGAATATTTGCATAATTGATTCATAGAATTTTGGCATAGTTTCAAAAATTGGTTTTGGCATATTTACTGCAGCATCTGTAGTTGCTGATGCACCTGAAACTGTATCTTGAAGCCATTCAAATGGCATTTTCACATTCCCCATTTTCATCCAACTATCCCAACCAATAGTTAAGTTATCACTTAAAGAATTTGCATAAGCACTAACACTATCAATTACTCCATTTGTTGAATTTGCTTCACTTTGAGCTGTATCAAAAGCTTTTGTCCAAGTTTCTTCACCAATTAACTTTTTAAGTCCTTCAAATAACCAAAGGAATCCTATATATACTCTTAAAGGTACAAGCCATAATCTATTTCCTTTTGATGATAAATGACCACGCATTATACATCTTCTTTCTTTCATTGCGAAGAATTCATGTTGAAGATAATTATAAACAGCATGTACATTATTTACACTAAATAAATAAACCATATTTATAAGATGCTTCATAACCATTGCAAAGAACCCTGAAAGTTTTATTCCCATTAGGTTTGCAACTCCATATCTTCCACCAATAGATACCATAAATCCATGATAATTTGGCTTAAATTCTACTTTTTCTTTATTTTCTATTGAAGCAATTATATTTTTTGCAGCTGTAACTGCTGTTTGTTCTGCTGCTTCAACTATTTGCGGATTTCCTTTTCCTTCTTTATCTTCAATGTAAGCTAAATCTCCAACTACATAAACACCATCTTTTCCTTCTGCTTCCATGTAGCTATTTGTTTTATATCTTCCAGCTCTAGATTTTTCCATTTCTAACTCTGATAAATCATTGTTAGCTTGTACACCACAAGTCCATATTAAAGTTTCGGTAGGAATAATCTTTCCATCCTTAAGCTTTATTGTATTTTTAGTAACTTCAACTATAGGAGAATTTTTTAATACCTCTACTCCATGCTTAACCATATATTTTTCAGCTTTATCAGCTTGTTTTCTATCAAGCATATTTAGTATAGTTCCCATAGCTTCAACAACTAATAATTTAATTTCTTTTACATCAACTCTATATTTTTTAGCTAAAGTATCTTTCCATTCTAAAAGTTCTCCAGCCATTTCTATTCCAGTAAATCCTGAACCTGCTACTACGAAAGTAAGCATTCTTCTTCTTTTTTCTATATTTCTTTCAAATGAAGCTTCCTTAACTCTATCTTCTATATGACTTTTTATTCTTAAAGCATCATCTAGTGACCATAAAGTAAATCCATTTTCTTTAACTCCAGGAACTCCAAAGAAAGCTGGCTCACTTCCCATTCCTATCATTAAATAATCATAGTCAAATTCGCCATTTTTAGTTTTAATTTTCTTTTTATCTGTATCTACATTTTCTATTAAATCTACAACTACATTAACTTTAGTTCTGTGGAATATTCTAGAAAGTTCAACCTTAACTGATTCTTCTGGAACTCTTCCCCCTGCTACTTCATGTAATTCTGTCATTAATGTATGATATGGATTTTTATCAATTAAAGTAATTTCCACATCATTTTTCTTTTTATACTTCTTGGCTAATTTTTTAGCTGCATGGACACCTGCATATCCAGCCCCTAAAATAACTATTTTAGTTGACATACTCTTTCTTCAATCCCTTCTAAATAAAAGTCTTGTGTTTTCACATGGATTAATTCTATATATATTAAAACTTATTGTCTACTACACAAAATACCTAGTTTTTTTATGTATAAATTACTATCCTTTTACGTGAAGCCCCTAATCTATTGACTTTTATCCCCCTATATTTTTATTTACCCCCTTTTTCGCTATAAAAATCTTTCATTATATATAACTTTTTTATATGACCCCCTTTCATATTTAAAGTGCTATTATTTTAATATTTTAAATAATTTTTCTTTTAATAATCTAATCTTGGCTCTTAATTTATCATCTATATCTTTTCTATAAGAGATATAAAGATTATATTCTATTTCATATTCACCAAAATTTTGAACTATAAGTTCTCCTTTTAAAACTCTTTCTCTAACATCTGAATACGGAACTAGTGCATATGTATTATCACTTTCTAAAAATGCTAATATTGTACTTAAAGAATTACTTTTCAAACCTACCTCTACTTTTTCAGCTTTTAATTTCTTTTCAATTTCTTTAGTAAATTTATCATCTAAAAGTCCAATTTTGCTTTCTTTTAATTCTTCTTTAGTCATATTTTTTCTACTAATTAATACTAGCTTATCTGACCCTACATATTCAGATTTTATATTTTTGTCTTCTAATTTTTCATTTCCAATTATTATATCTGATTTTTTATTTATTAATAGTCCCTCTCCATTTATAAATTCCATATTCATATTAACATTATAATTGTTAAATATACTCCCAAATTGCCCTGCAATAGCTAAAAAAATACTATTAGAATAAATACTTGTATTAGTTATATCTAACCTATTTTTATCTATTCCTTCATTATTAACCTCTTTATGTAAAAGGTCATATAATTCTAATATCTTTTTAGCATATTGATATACTACTTCTCCTTTTTGTGTTATCTCTACTCCTTTATTACTTCTTTCTAAAAGCTTTCCATTAAATTCTCTTTCTAATTTAAAAAGCTGATGACTAAGAGCTGGTTGAGATATATGAGAATTTTTTGCAACTTTTGATATGCTTTTAAACTCCACAACATCATAAAAGTATCTTAAACTTTCTATATTCATAAATTTCCCTCTTATTTTTCTTTAAAATCTTTGTTTATAAGCTCAAATTTATCCTCTATACCATCCGTTAAATAAATGTTCTTGTTAACATCAATAAATATTGCATCTACCCCTTCTAAATTATTTATAAATTTCATCCCCTCATTTATCCCTTTTGTAAATACCAAAGTTGAAAGCGCATCTCCGTCTATAGATTTATCAGAAATTATAGTTACCCCTGCTATTTCACTTTCATATGGATATCCTGTTTTAGGATTTAATATATGATGATATTTTTTATCCCCTTTTTCTAAAAATCTCTCATATATTCCTGTTGTAACAATAGATTTATCTTTTACATAAATTGCTCCTACAACATCACCTCTATCTGAAAATGGATTTTGTATTCCTATTTTCCATGGCTTGTCCTTTTCTTTTTCTCCTAAAACATAAACATTACCACCTAAATCAACTACTGCCTTTTTTACCCCTTCTTCTTTTAAAATCTTTACAATTTCATCTGCAGTATATCCTTTTGCTATACTCCCTAAATCTAACATCATCCCCTTTTTCTTTAAGAAAATTTCTTTTGTTTCCTCATTTATCTCTACATCTTTATAATTTATTTTTGTAAGCTTTTCTTTTATCTCATCTTCACTTGGAACTTTAGCCTCTGGAAGTCCTATACTCCAAAGCTTTACTAAAGGTCCTATACTTATGTCATATCCCCCATTTGAAAGTTTCGAATACTCAATACCCTTTTTTATTATGTAAAAGCTATCATCACTTAGTTTTACACTTTGAATTCCTGCATTTTCATTTAGCTTGTCCAACTCTGTTCCAACTTTATTTATACTAACTAAATCTTCAATTTCTTTTACTCTATTAAAAGCTTTATCTAAAACGTATTCATCTCCATCAAATATTTTTATATTTACAACAGTTCCCATAAATAACTCTGTCTTTGACTTAGCTTCTTCTTTTTCTTTACTGCCACACGCGACTAAACCTAAAGAAAAAATTAAAATGCTAACTACTAAAAATAACTTTTTCATATCTCCCCCTATTAATTTTTCTTTAACTTTATTCTATGTTAATATTTTATATCTTTTGTAAACTTTTTGCAACATTTTTATATATTTTATTTAATTTTATAATATTATTTTGCGAAATATCTTTTTAATATAAATTATTTTATAGAAATAAATAAAATTCTATATTATATTGTTCTAAATTAAAAATTATCTCTTTATTAATTTTTAATTTAATAAAAAAGGCTTTTTCATTTTGAAAAAGCCTTTTACATAATATAAATAATAATAATATTTATTTCTAATTTACTTTTATTAAATTTTCTTTTACTCTTTCTTCTAAATATTCTGAAAGATTTTTTTCTTCTTCTTTACTTATCTCATTAGTATAAACAGGTTTTCCAAATACAATAGTAACTTTTCCTTCTCTAAAGCTTCTATTATCTTCAAAACATTTTGATGTTCCATCTATTGAAAATGGAACAACTGGTGCTTTTGCTTTTGTTGCAAGCTTTGCACTTCCTTTTTTAAATTCATGAACTTGTCCATCTTTAGATCTAGTTCCCTCTGGAAATATAACCATATTATATCCATCTTTTATGTATTGTGCTCCTTTTGATATAACCTTTATTGCTTCTCTAGGATTATCTCTATCTAATGGAACACAGTTTGTATTCTTTATCCAAAAACCTAAAATAGGATATTCTAATGCTTCTTTTTTAGCTATAAAACCAATCATCTTATCATGAAGAGCAGTTTTTAAAACTGGTATGTCTAAGATACTTTGATGATTTCCAACAAAAGCACATGTTTCATTTGGAATATTTTCTTTTCCATGAATTTCTACTTCTATTCCTATTATTTTTAATGTATCTTCACTCCATTTTAAAAATACTTTTTGTGCATATTTAAAAGCTTCTTCTTCTCCAAATTTCTTTTTTATTTTATTAAATTTAAAGCTTTTTGCCCAAAGACTTATCATACAAAAACCATATCTTATAAATTTTATTACTCTCATATCTTCACCTCATAATTTTTATTTAATTATAATATGTAAATAAAATTAACGCAAATTTAATATTTTGGACATAATTATAATATAATAAAAAATTAGGAGAAATTTATGAAATCAAAATTTAAATTGCTATACTTTATTTTTTCGTTATTATTTGTATTTTTATTTTTTTCATGTTCAAATAGTATTCCTTTAAATAATGATAATTATTTAGTAGTTCATTATTTTGATGTAGGTCAAGGAGATTCTACTTTAATTCAGGTAAATGGAATGAATATGCTTATAGATTCTGGTTCTAGAACAGCTGAAAATAAAATTATTAAATACTTAAATGACTTAAACATAAATAAAATAGATTATTTAATTTCAACTCATCCCCATGAAGATCATATTGGAAACATGGATGAAATAATAGATTTATTTGAAATTAATAAGTTTTATGCACCTAAAGTAACAACTACCACTACATCATTTGAAAAAATGATTAAAGCTTTAAAAAGAAAAAATTTAAAAATAAATATTCTTAAAGATGGTACTTCCTCAATAGACTTAGGAAAAAATACTCAAGTATCTGTTTTTTCTCCTAAAGAAAATTTAAAAGATGATAATTTAAATAATTACTCTCCTATAATTAAAATACAATTTAAAGATAATTCATTTTTATTTACTGGAGATGCAGAAAAAGAAAACATAAATTATGTATTAAGTAAAAACTATCCAATAGATTCAGATGTATTAAAGCTTGGTCACCATGGCTCCAAAACATCTACAACAAAAGAATTTTTAGAAAAAGTTACTCCTTCTATAGCTATTGCTTCTTTAGGAGAAAATAATTCCTATGGTCATCCTCATAAAAAAGTACTAGATTTATTAAATTCTTTTAATATAAAATTATTCAGAACAGATAAAGATTCTACTATAACTTTAATAAGCAATGGAATTGAAATTAAAAAACTTAAGTAAATTAAAAGAGTGCTAAATATTTTAGCACTCTCTTAATCTAACTATTTTTAACTTTCTAATTCTTTTTCGTCTTCCTCTTTATCTTCTTTTGTTATATATTTTTTCCAATTTAAAAAGATATAATAAAGATTAACAACATCTTGCTCATTGTATAATAGAATTTTTTCTATTTTTTCATAAGGCATTCTTTTTATATAGTCTGAATCTTTTAAGACTTTATAAAAGGTTTTAGCTAAGTTAGAACCACTAATAACTTCACCTTGCCTATGAATATTAAATATTTTCTCCAGATTTTTAAGTCCTATTGAGGTTCCCATTTCTCTTTCATAGTACTTCTGTAAATCTATTGAATTAAATTCATCTTCAAAATCAAATTCTATCTTATACTTATTAAATAAATAGTTGATTACTGTAAAATCGTTGTTTCCAGAAAAAGTTGATATAGCCCTCTTTCCTTTTTCTTTCATATCCTTGAAATATTTCAAAGCTAATTTTAAGAGATCTTTTATCTCTCTTTTATTTTCAATCATATATTGAGTAGTTAAAAGAGTTCTACTTTCTTTTTCATATACACATGCTCCAAAAACACCAATACATTTTGGTTTTTTATATACATAATGCTCTAAATCAAAAAATATAACATCTTCAACTCCTATATTCTCATCACTTTCTAACATAAACTCTTGGCTAACATCATCTATCTCTATCCGATTCTCTTTTATTATCACAGTATCACTCTTTTCTAATTAAATTGAATATCATCTACCTTTAACTTATAAGTTACATCTTTTCTCTCAACTATAACATTTATTTTTTCTTTTAACTCTTCATCTTCTAAAACTTTTTTTAATAATTCTTTAGTTGGATTCATGCAAAATGGATTTTCAACCTTTTTAAACATAGTATAATCACCAGCTGTATCTCCATATGCATAACTTTTAGAAAGGTCTATATTATATTTTTCTACTAGTTCATTTATAGCTTTTTCTTTGCTTTCGCTATCCCACATTGGTATAACATCACCAGTATATTTATCTTCTTCATCTACAATATATACAGCACCTTTATAGTCATCAAAACCATATTTATTTGCCATTTCACGAACAAGCTCACTTGGTGAACCTGAAATAGTTATTAAAAGATGATTTTGCTCCTTATGCCATTTTATTCTATCTCTAGTAAAAGTATACACTCTATCACCTTTTTGTTCAATAACTCTATTTGCTATGAATTCTATTTGGTCTTTTGTAAGCCCTTTTATAGCTTCCATATATATTTCAATCATTTTTAAAAGATAATTATCATAATCACCTTGTCTCTTATCCCATTTAGTATACTCAGGTTTTACATCATTAAACCATCTTTCTTGCTCTATAATTTCATATCTTATCATTTTTTTGAATACTTCTGTTATTAAACCTTCTCTATATAAAGTCCCATCTATATCAAAAAATGCTGCTATTCTTTTTTCCATATCCACTTCCTCCTTAGTATATAAATTCTTTATAAGATTTTTATTGTTTATATTATCTCATAAACTTAATAAAAAATATTATTCTTTCTTTAACTATTTATTATTTTCTTATTTTATTTTTTTTATTCATCTTTCAGAAACTTTTTATTGACAATTGTTATCATTTGGCGTATATTGAAATTAAGAAATATGATAGTGATTTTCATTGTGAGGTGCGTAATATGAGTTTAAGCGATTTAAAAATTGGACAATCTGGAGTAATCCAATCTATTAGTGGAAATGAAAAACTAGCTAAAAGACTTTTAGCTCTTGGTTGCTTAGAAGGAACAGAAGTTAAATTAAAAGCTCGTTCTCCTTTTAAAGACCCATTAATAATTACTTTCAGAGGATTCGATTTAGCTATAAGAAAAAATGATGCAAAAAATATAATTTTAGCTTAGAAATAAATATTTTTCTATAGATATAGTTTTAAATTTTAAAATAATATTCAGAAATATATTTTTTATGAAACGGCAATTTTTACAAAAGATATTGGAGGAGATTTAATAATGACTACAGTTGCTTTACTGGGTAACCCTAACGTAGGGAAAACTACCCTTTTTAACGCTTTGACTGGTTCTAATCAATATGTTGGGAACTGGCCTGGTGTTACAGTTGAAAAAAAAGAAGGATATTTTAAGGATATAAAGATAGTAGACTTGCCTGGTATCTACGCTATGGATACTTTCTCTAACGAAGAAATAGTATCTAAAGAATTTCTTTTAAGAGATGATGTAGATGTTATATTAAATATAGTTGATGGTTCAAAATTAGATAGAAATCTTTATTTAACAACTCAATTAAAAAAATTTAATAAGCCAATAATATTAGCTATTAATATGATAGATGTTTTAGAAAGCAACGGATTCGAAATTGATTTTGAGAAACTTTCATCTGAAATGGATGTTACGGTAGTACCTATATCTGCTGCTAAAAAAAGCGGATTAAAAGAGCTTACAGACATTATAGAGAATAAAAAATGGGAAAACTCTATTTCAAATGAAAGATTTGATTTTAAATCTGAAAAAGAAGCTTATAAATTTATTGAAAACACTTTAAAAAAATCAATTAATAAGTCTGCTTCTATAAAAAAACCAATTTCTGAAAAGTTAGATAAGTTTATTTTACATCCTATCTTAGCTTTTCCTATATTTATAGTAGCTATAGCCCTTATGTTCCAGCTTACTTTCGCTTGGGTTGGACAACCAATTTCTGATTGGTTAGATGGACTTTTAAATGATAGTTTAATTCCTTACCTAAGCCATTTACTTTCAGGAACTTCACCTTGGTTTAGTTCTTTATTAGTTGATGGTATAGTAGCTGGTGTTGGTAGTATTATAGTTTTACTACCTGTTATTCTTACTCTTTTTGCTTGTATAACTTTCTTAGAAGAAAGTGGTTATATGGCTAGAGTAGCATTTTTAATGGATAAAATAATGAGAAAAATGGGACTTTCAGGTAAAGCATTTATTCCTTTAATAATTGGATTTGGATGTAATGTTCCTGCTATAATGTCTGCAAGAACTCTTGAAAGTGAAAAAGATAGAAAGCTAACAGCACTTTTAGTTCCATTAATGTCTTGTAATGCAAGACTTGCAATTTATTCAGTTTTTGTTTCTATATTCTTTAAAGAACATCAAGGATTAATAGTTGCATCACTTTACTTCTTAAGTGTATTTATTGCTTTTATACTTGGTGTAATATTTAAGAAAACACTTTTCAAAAAACAAGAAGAGCCTTTTATAATTGAGCTTCCTTCATATAGTATGCCTCAATTAAGTTCAATTGCTCTACAAGTTTGGGAAAAATGTAAATCTTTCTTAAAGAAAGCAGGAACACTTATATTTGCAATGAGCGTTTTAATATGGTTCTTATCAAACTTTAATGCAAGTGGTATGGCTGCTGATGTAAATAGTAGCTTCTTAGCTCAAATTGGACAATTTATATCACCAATATTTGCTCCACTTGGATTTGGAAACTGGCAATCAGCTGTTTCACTTCTTTCTGGTTTACTTGCAAAGGAATCAGTAATATCTACAATGCAAATAGTTTATGCTGGAGATTTAAACACAGTATTACCAACATTCTTTACTGCAGTTTCAGCTTATTCATTCCTTGTATTTGTATTACTTTATGTTCCTTGTATTTCAACTATTGGAGCAATGAAAAAAGAATATGGTGCAAAACTTACTACTTTCTCATTCGTATTCCAAACTACATTAGCTTGGGTAGTTTCATTAATAGTATTCGGAATAGGTTCACTTATAATGTAGAAAGAAGGTTTTAATTATGGTAGTTCAAATAATTATTGCAGCTTTAATAGTTGCATTCTCAATTTTCATAATATATAAAAACATAAAGAAATCAGCTAAAGGTGGTTGTAATTGTGGAGGTTGCTCAAAATCTAATTGTGCTTCTAGAAATATGACTAACGGAAGCTGTAATATCACCTTAGATAAAAAAGATAAATAAAAAAAGTGTCTCAAAATAATTTTGGGACACTTTTTTATACTTATTTTTAAAATATCTTTTTAATGTTAATAGCACTATGTATTTTTTAAATTAATACTTTAAAATTTCTCATTCTTAGTTTTAAATTTAATCTATTTTCCATATACTTTATTAAAGACATTTTGAAAAGGTTTAAAAATACTCTCAATACTCTAAAATTTATATAAATAAAAATACTCAGAAAAGAAAACTTTTCTGAGTGTTTTTTTATTCTTGTAATCTACTTACAAATTCTTTATGCTCTGATGTATACTTGTACATTTTTCTATCATAATATACTTTTAATGTAGCAATTGTTGGTGATGCTAAAAGCATTCCTACCGCCCCAAAGAATCCTCCTCCAATTGTTACTCCAAGTATTATAAAAAATGGTCTAACTCCAACTTTTCCACCTATTAGCTTTGGATCTAAATACCATGCATCAAATTGTTGTACTGCTAAAAGGAATATAAATACTGCTAAAGCTTTCCAAGGTGAAACAAATATACATACTCCTGCTGCTACTATTTCTCCTATAAAAGGTCCAAAGTACGGAATCATATTTGTAAATCCAACTATTAAAGCAAGTAAAATTGCATATGGGGCTTTTAAAATAATAAGTCCCACTAAAGAAATTATTGCTATTATAAGAGAATCTAATGCTTTTGTTCCAATATATATTCCTATCATTTTATGATAAAGTCTTAGTGCCTCTAAAACTTTAAGTGAATACTTTTCTCCAATTATTAAACCTAAAAGTAATTTAGTATTATATATAAGTCTTTCTTTATCTAAAAGCACATATATAGAAACTAAAAATCCAAAACCAACCATAACAACATTTGCTGTTATATTTAATAATGATGTTGCTGAACCTTCTAATATATTTACAATAATTACTCCTATTTTACTAGATAAACTTGTTATAGTTTGAAGTACACCTGCATCATTTACAAGAGTAAATAATCTTTCATCTTTAAGAGCTGTATTTATCCATCCTTGTACTGTCTCCACATAGTTTGGTACTTCTTTTGCTATAGAGACAATACTATCTATTAAAGTTGGTATTACAAAAAGCCCTATTATAAATAAAATCCCTATAAAAAGTAAATATGTTAATCCTACTGCTGGTCCTCTTTTTAATTTTAATCTTTTTTCAAAGAGTTTCATTATTGGATTTAATATATATGCTATTATAAGGGCATATATAAATGGACTTATAATAGTCAGTAGCTTTTTAAAGAAAGATAAATATACATCATAATTATCTACTATTTTATATCCAATAACTGCAACAATTACAAAAATTAGAATATCTAAATATCTAATATTTTTTCTTAACATTTCCCCACCCTTTCTTAATTTTCTTTATCTAAGTATAACATATTTTACCTTAAATATTTAATCATCTTTTATTAATTATTCATTAAATTTATTCATATTTTATAAATTTTAAAGTTACTAACTTATTCTATTTTTACTTATATTGAAATTATTAACTTTAACTAATTTTTTTAATCTAAACTAAAATATATTAATGTTCTCATAAGTTATTAGACAACAATAAAAGAGCAACACTCGTGTTGCTCTTCTAATAAAATTACGTAAGTTATCTAAATTTTTCAAGTCTATAATGATTTTCTTCATCTAGTTCTTTAATTCCATTTTTGAAATCATAGCCCTTTTTTCTATAAAACTCACAACCAGTAATTGATGATGGAATTTCAATTCTTTTTGCTCTTAAAAAATACTCATCATTTTCTAGAGTACTAATTATTTCGCTTCCAATACCTTTTCCATGTAGCTCTGGCAATACAAATATAGTTAGCAAAATACTTTCATCTTCTTTTCCCCAATAACTTGAAATTGCTCCACACCCAACAATAGTATTATTAAT
Source organism: Clostridium thermobutyricum DSM 4928 (assembly GCF_002050515.1). GTDB lineage: Bacteria > Bacillota > Clostridia > Clostridiales > Clostridiaceae > Clostridium > Clostridium thermobutyricum. The sequence goes on from NZ_LTAY01000081.1 coordinate 66,170, forward strand.
ACATGCAACATACATATGTGCATAACTTGCAATAGCTAATACTTTTTGAGAATTATATACATTAGATAATTGTTGCATATCTTCTGAATTATAATCCTTAATATTTACTTCTAAAAAGTTTCTTTTTATTATTTGAGATATTTTTTCTGCATCCTCACTTTTAAATTGTCTTATTTTTAAATAATCCATAAACCTCTTCCTCCCATACTTTAAACAAAGTGATTTGTATTTTAATTATGATATAAACACTTCGTTTAACAAATATTACCACAAACAATATAAATTTTCTATAAAATAAATAATTGCTATATTAAAACCCAATAGTTCTTAATCCAAATTCATTTGTTTTACTTGTTGTATGCGAGGTGTGAGAGTGTATCAATAGATTTCTAACCTTGATTATATCTTTATCTGTTTTAAAATATTCTAACCACCTAAACTATGCTAAATAATCGGATAGGTATTTTGTTGCAACACCATTAAACCTAGTCATCCAATTCTTTAATTTGCTATGAAAAGAATTAACGTGTTGTAGATGATATATACCCTCTTTTTTCTTGCCTTTAGGCAACTGAACCAATTCTAAATTAGATTCTCTTGCAAACTTTTTAAAGCTTCTACATAAGTCTGTACAAGCTATAGCTTCACTATCTATCTTATTCTCAAATAATCTGCGAATAGCGGCAGCACTTATTTTACCTCTACCTACTGGCTCGAAAATTATATTTCTAGAGCAGTCTAAGGCTACCATTACAGAGATTTGCTCTTTACTTAAACCTCTCTTTTTCTTTAGCTAGAACATTTTGGTCTGGTTTAACTCCTCTTTTATATGCTTTTCTAGGCATTTTGAATACTGAATTTTATGTATGATACCCCTTAAAGGATTCACGAAAAAACGTATCATCACATTCGACAATACCTTCTACAGAGCCAGTTCCAAGAAACTTTTTAACTCCATCTAGTATCTTATGTCGCCAATAAAAAGATGTAGCTAAACTTATTCTAGTTTCTTGATCACATTTTTTAAGAGTATATCCAGCTATCATACATTTAGCATATGTAATCCATTTATCAATAGTTTTTTTACTATTATATGAAGGAGAGTGAGTGAAATCTGTAAATGTCTTTCTGCAAGAAAGACAATTTTATTAAAATAAAAAGCTGTAGTAAAAATCTACAGCTTAAAAGTTTTCTATTTTTATTTTCTTTTTAAATCAATAAATAAAATTATATTAAAATAAATTCTTATTTGTCTTCTACAGCAAATATATAATCATCTACATATTCACCTATAAAATCTTTTAATAAGTTTAACCCTTTTGGTTTTAACTCTCCATCTCTAACTTTTTTATATTGATTATGCATATATTGACTTATAAGTGCTATAGGAATTTCTTCCTTATCTAAATTATTAATCATCTTATTAAAAGAATATTCTACTTCTTCATTTGGCATATAGTATCTACATCTATCTGAAAGACTATACATTCTTGAAAATCTAATATTTTCAGAAGTTCCTGAATAATGTTTAATCCAATTTTCAGGATGTTTAACCATATTATAATCTAAAGTTTGAATAAACCTTGATTCTTCTATATCTGGTCTAAATCTAAACATTTCCTCTTCTATCTTATTTAATGCAAAAGCTGCCTCTCTAAATCCAAAAGTTAAAGCTGGTCCAACTTTTAAAATATTAAATCCATCTAATACCATTTCTCTTAATGATTTTGGAGATTGATAATCTGTTGAATGAGCTTCAAATACTAAATTATCATATTCCTTTAATGCTTTTGATAAATCTTTTGCTTTTTCTCTTTCATATTTCCAAACAGTATCACTTGAAAATTCAACTCCAGGTTGTACAACAACTCCTACAACATAATTAAAAGCTTCTTCTACTCCATGTTCTTTAAACTTCTTCTTGAAAACTTCTACTGTATTTTTGAAATCTTCTACTCTTGTAACCTTTATTCCATTTTCTATTTCTTCTTCAGCCTCTTCTGCTTGTACTCCTCCTGGAACTGGAACTTCACTTCCTACAACATAAATTGGATGTATTGCATCTTCATTTGTTTTTAAAAGCTCTCTATATGCTATCTCTGCTACATTACAAAGGATTGCTGCTCTTTCAGCTATTAAATCATCTCCAAATACACCTTTTTCTAAATCATCATATATAGGCATACTTGTATCTATATGAATTTTAGTAAAACCAGCTAATACATAATCTCTTATTAAAACTTTAGCTTTTTCCATTGCTTCTTCTTGAACAAGTTTAGTCCATGTTAATGGACCTAAATGGTCTCCACCTAATATTATTCTATCTTTAGGAAAATTCACTTTATCTGCAATTTTATAAACATAATTTACAAAATCTTTTGGTTGCATTCCAGTATATCCGCCATCTTGATTTACTTGATTTGCAGTAGATTCAATTAACAAATCTAAATCTTTATCTATAACTCTTTCCATAGCTGCTTCTATAACATACTCATTTGAAGTGCAAACTGAAAATATTCCTACATTTTCTCCATTTTTATATCTATTAACTAACTCTCTTATTGGATGTTCTTTAACTTTCAATAACATAAACTAACTCACTCCTCATATAATTCTCAAAATTTTAAAACATTAATATAACCTATTATTTTATTTATATAGAAATGCTTATTACCTAAGCTATTTGACATGCTTAGCAATATCTCTAATAAACATACCAACATATTTTTATTTCTTTATAAAAAATTTAATTATTTATTCCATTAAATTTTTTACTTAAATTTATATATAATCTTTTTTATTAATAACCTTTTCCAATCTACTTAAAACTTCTAAAAGAATTTTCTTAGGTGTTCCTATATTTAATCTAACCCATCCTAAACCATCTTTAACAAAATAACTTCCAACTACCATTGAAACATTTGCCTTGTCAAAAAACTCTTTTAACTCTTTTTCATCTTTAAATACTTCCTCAATGTTTATCCAAGCTAAAAAGCTAGAATCAGATTTCATTACTTTTGCTTTTGGCATATGTTTTTCAAACCATTTATATAAAATTTCAAAGTTTTCTGCTATATATTTAGTTGCTTCATCTAGCCATTCTTCACTTTCATTATAAGCTGCAATAATTGCTGGAACTGCAAAAACATGTGGGCTTGTCACATAAACTTTTTTAAGATAATTAAGCATCTTTTCTCTTATTTCTTCATTTCTTATAACTAAATAAGAAGATTTAAGCCCTCCTAAATTAAAGCCTTTATTTGGTGAAATACACATTATACTATTTTTCCATATCTCATCATTAGCATTCCAAAGTGTTGTAAATTCTTCTCTTTTAAACACTATATCTCTATGAATTTCATCACAAACTAAAAGTACATTATGCTTAATACAAATCTTACTTAACTTATCTAATTCTTCTTTTGTCCAAACTCTTCCACTAGGATTTTGTGGACTACAGAAAATAAATAATTTAACTTTATTTTCTACTATTTGTTTTTCCATCTCTTCAAAGTCTAAATAATATTTCATATCCTTAATCTTTAAAGTATTACAAATAAGCTTTGCATCTCCCATTTTTACAGCTTCTGCAAAAGGATCATAAGCTGGAGTATTTATCATTACAGCTTCTCCTTTTTCACAAAAACACTGAACTATATAATGTAATGCACTACAAGTTCCAAAAACTAATTTAATCCAATCCTTTTCTATATGAGCATTAAATCTTCTCTTATTCCAATTTATAACTGCATCATAATATTCATCATAAGTGTAAGTATATCCATACTCTCCTAAGCTAGCTCTATCTACTATTGCTTTTGTTATATAAGGTGAACAAGGAAAATCTAATTCTGCAATATCCATAGGTATTGCATCTTCTGCTAATCCAAACTTTTCTTCTAAAATTTTATTATCCCATTTACGACATTTACTAAGCTTTCTATTTATAACTTTATCAAAATCATATTTCATTTTATTTTGCCTCCAAAATAATTAATTTTTTAGTTGTTTTATTTAAAGGAACACCTTTACCATTTATTATTGCTACATCATCTTCAATTCTTACTCCACCTAAAGAAGGAATATATATTCCTGGCTCACAACTCATTATCATTCCTTCTTCTAAGATTGTTTCACTTCTCTTATTAAGAATAGGGAACTCTCCACCACCTATTCCCATTCCATGTCCTAATCCATGAGTAAAATATTCTCCATAGCCATAACCCTCAATTATTTTTCTAACATAATTATCTACTTCTTTTCCTTTTACGCCCTTTTTTATAAATTGAACTCCTTTTTCTTGAGCTTCTAAAACTATGTTATATATTTTTCTAAGCTCTTCCTTTGGTTCTCCAATACAAATAGTTCTAGTCATATCAGATTGATATCCTTTATAAACAACTCCAAAATCAATAGTTATAAATTCACCTTTTTTAAATTCTTTTTCAGTTGGTCTTCCATGAGGCATTGCTCCTCTAGTACCACTTGCAACTATTGTGTCAAAAGCCATACTTGAAGCTCCATTTTTTAATGATAAATATTGTATAAGAGCTGATAATTCTATTTCTTTCATTCCCACTTTTATTTCTTTTAAGCATTCTTCAAATACTTTATCTGTTATTTCACATGCTTTTTTTACTAAATCTATTTCTTTTTCATCTTTGCATCTTCTTTCAAATTCAAGCTCATATTCTAATAAATCTATATTAAATCCTTCTTTTTGTAGCTTTAAATATTCTTTTGCTAATGTATTAGAAGATTCTATACAAAGTTCTTTTTTATCCCCTAATATCTCTTTTACTACCTCTATATAATTTTTATCTTGACTATGAGTTATTATATTAAACCCTTCTGTATTTTCTTTAGCTTCATTTGTATATCTTCCATCCATTATTTGATATATATCATCTTTAGTTATAAGAACTTTAACTCCACTTCCAGTTAATGCTCCTATATATTTTTTATTTTCTTTACCTTTTATTAAAATTGCATCTTTATTTTTTTCTAATAAAATTTTTCTAAATTTTTCTCTTCTATCTTTCATAATTAACCTCTCACTTATAAAGAAAGAGCAATATAAAACTTATTTGTTAAATATTGCTCTTATTAATATTTTTTATTTTAATTATTTAGAAATCTAAATCCTCTAGTAAAGCTTCATCTTCACTTGTGAATATATCAGCTTTCTTAGAAGCTAATCTTTCTAACTCTTCTTTTTCTTCTTGCTTTTCCATTATCTTAAAGAATGGCCAGTACAGAGCAATTGCTAAAACTAATTGTAATCCATTCGCTATAAGTATTCTCCAATCTCCATTTGTTAAAAATGCTTCTAAAAATACTCCAACATACGGAGGATCAAAGAAAGGCTTATCTAATAGTCCCCAATGCATCATAAACATTGGTAAAGTTCCTATTATAGCTCCTCCAAATACAAATGGTATAAACATTATTGGATTTAGTATAATAGGTGCTCCAAATAATATTGGTTCGTTTATTCCAAAAAGAGATGGGAATAAAGATATTTTACCTATCTTTCTGTATCTACTAGATTTTGAAAGTAAACATGCTACAACACATCCAATTGTTATTCCACATCCAGTAAATCCAAAGAACGCACTTGAAGTTCCTGCTGTATAGAAGTGAGGCAATTCTTGTCCTGCTTGCATAGCTTGAATGTTTTCTGCAATAAAAGTAGCCATTATTGGTCTTGTAATAGGTCCAAATACTGATGAGTGAATTCCAAAGAAGAATATTACACAAATACAGAAGTTTAAAGCTAATACTGACCATGGATTATCCATTGAACCTACTAATGGTTCAAGGAAAGTTGTTAATATTTGTGGTGGTAATGTATCAAATATTTGTAATGATAACCATCTAATTACTATGAATGTTCCTGCAACTATTATTGTTGTTGGAATTAATTCAAAAGATTTTGATACGAAATCTGGTACCCCTTCTGGCATACGAATTGTAAGATTCTTTTCTTTACAGAATCTATATAATTCAACTGTTATAAGTCCAACTAACATTGCACAGAATAGCCCTTTTGAACCAAAGTTCTTTAAAGAAAGATTTCCATCAACCATTTCTGTTGCTACAAATAAAAATCCAAAAGTAGCTAAACTAATACAACCTGGTATATAAAGCTTATAATGATTACCCAAATTATAAGATATACACATAACTACATATATACTCATAAAGCCTATAGATAACGTAACTGGTAAGTCAAGTAATTCTGCATTATCTAAAATAAATTTACTAACAACATTATTTTCACCAATCATATTTGGAAGTGCTGGTATTATAGCAAAGAAACTTCCAAGTATAGTAAAGGGTGTCATAGCTACCATTGCGGCTTTTATTGAGCTTAAATGCTTTTGCTTGTCTACTTTATGAGCAAGCGGCATCATATACTTATTCATTAACGCTTCAAATTTTGCAAACATATTTCCCCTCTCCTCTCAATAACTCCTTATTATTTTTTCTCTAATTGATGTTTTCTATAGGTAAGGATAGCTAACTTTAATACTGTTGCTCCATCCATTTGCCCATATACATCTTTATCAATTACTGAATATGGTATATCTCTTGGTTTACAAATACTTTCTATAAAATCTACCTTGTGTGAAACTTGTGGTCCTATCATTACAACATCCCAATTATCTATTTCACTTTCTAAAGTATCAGCTGGAATTGCTATAAATTTAAAATCCTCTTCCTTTAACTTAGCACTTTCCTTTACAACCTTCTTCATATTTTGCATTAACATATTTGTTGAAAATCCACCTGCACAACATAATAAAATTCTCATTATTTATTTCCCCCTTGCACTTCAAATACTTCTATTAATGTTTCAATTAAATCTCTTGCTAATTGACTTGACATATAATGATCTTGAGCATGAACCATAAGCAATGAAACTGCTTGACTTTCCTTCTCTGGATCAAGTTCATCTGTTATTAATTTCGTTTGAATTTTATGAGCATCTAAATCTAATTGTCTTGATTCTTCTAATAATTTTTTTGCCCCTTCAAAATCCATAGTTTTTACTTTTTTTAATGCTTCAAAAGCCTTTCCTTTACTATCTCCTGCTATAGAGATAAGATTCATAATATCTAATTCTAATTGACTCATTTTTTATACCCCTTCCAAAAACCCAATACTTTGTTTATATTTTTCAATGTCAAAATTTTTAATTATTTCAACATATATATCAATCATATCTTGAATATCCTTGTTATTCCCTATTGAATAACCGCAATGACCATATCTAACAGGTAAACAAGTTACAACTGTTGGCTTACCTTCAAATACTTTGTGAGCTTCGCCTCCATCTGTTCCTCCTGTAGAAAACATATCTAATTGAATAGGCTTGTTTAACTTTTTAGCTGAATCTTTAACTAATTCAATTAAATTTCTATTTGGAACTAAAGTTCTATCAAAATGAGTTAACATCATCCCTTTTGAGATTTGTCTTTTATTTCTATGATCTCTTACAAATTCATTTGAGAAACATGCAACATCTACAACAAAAACTACATCTGGATTTATTTTATAAGCAGCTGTTTTAGCTCCTCTTATACCAACTTCTTCGCTACTTGTACAAGCTCCATAAACTATATTGGGATGTTCTTCATTTTTTAATCTCTTTATTACTTCTCCAATTACAAAACAACCCAGTCTATCATCAAATGCTTTTCCTACTACAGTATCTTTTACTTCAAACTCTTCAAATTCTGTTGTAAAAGTAACCATATCCCCAATTTCTATTCCAAGTCTATTTACTTCCTCTTCTGTTTCTGCTCCTATGTCTACATAAGGATTTATTCCCTTATCGTTTTCATAAGTAGCATTTAATATTCCACTTATTTTTTTTCCTTCTTTTGTTGTTATCCTTACCTTTTGCATAAACTTTGATAGTTGTTTAACACCGCCAACTTCCATAAGCATTATTTGTCCTTGCTTTGTTATGCTTCTAACCATAAAGCCAACTTCATCCATATGAGCACAAATCATTATTTTAGGTCCATCAGCTTGTCCAGTCTTCTTAAAAATTATGCTACCTAAATTATCAGTTAAAACTTCATCAGAAAAGTCTTTTAACTCTTTATGCATAATATTTCTTACTTCACCTTCATTAGCTGCAATTGCATCTGCATTGCTTAAATTTTTAAGAAATTCCTTGTTCATCTCTTTCTCCTATCATATATTAAATGCTTTTATAAACTCTTCACTACTTTGACATTTACTAATTTCATTTCTTTCTTCTTCATCGTTAATTAACCTAAATAATTTATTAGCTATTACTCTGTGTAAGTTTAAACTTCCTTTTTTCATTGCTATAAGAATTACTATAGTTATCTTTTTGTCTACCCATTCAATTGGATTATCAAAAACAGTTACACTTAACACATTTTTTTTAGCATTCATTTCAATTCCATGCGGAGCAGCTATATTATTTTTATAAGCTGTACTAAGCTTTTCTTCTCTTAATAATACAAGTTCTTCAAAATCTTCTGGAACAATATTCATTTTAATAAGCATTTTGGCTTCTTCACTTAAAAAGTTTTTATAATTAATGTCTTTTCCGCCTTTTCTTCTTTTAAAAAGAACATCATCTAGTTTTTCTTCTATTTCACCTTTTTGAACACTTATATCTTTTTCAATCTTGCTAACTAAATCTTCTAATTCATTTTCATCAAATAAATTATTTATTTTAAAGATAGGATATTTTAAATCTAAATTTAAATCTAAATTTGTTATTAGAAAATCATATTTATTTTCTATTATTCCTTCTAAATTAAAAGGAGTGTAATTATCAATAACTGTATTTCCAAAAACCTCTTCTAGTCTTATTTTTAGGAAATATTCTATCCCTCCGTCACTAGGACATACTATTGCAATTCTCTTTATATTTTTAAGTGCTTTTAGCCTTGCTTTCTCAAAATGAGTTGCAAAATGTATTGCTATAAAAGCTATTTCATCTTTTAAGAGATTCATATTCCATCTCTTACAAAATTCATCTGTAAAATTAACTACTATAGACACTATTGCTGAATACCTTGTATTAACCTCATCAAAATAAGGATTCTTTAATTGTGTATTAGTTCTAGCTCTATCAATTAATGCACATAAATGAATCAATAAATTATTTTGAAGTTCAATATCACTTGAAAAGTTCGTATAACTAACTTTATCAATATTTTCTAAAATATCTTCTATATCTCGTTTTGCCTTCATTTTTATTTCATCATTTTGTGAAACAACTTTAGATTTATAATATATTTGTGAAGCTAAATAACTTACTTCTGATTTTGGAACTTCTATATTAAAATCAGATCCTATACTATTACAAATTTTTAAAGCTATTTCTTCAAATCTATAATCTAAACATTTGTCATACTCATTTAATTTTATAAAATTTTTATTATTGAATCTTAATGTTAAAATTTTTAAATGACAAAAAATATTTTCAATTGCTAAGTTACTAATTTTAATTTTGTTTTTAACAATTTCTTCTATAAAAATCTTTTTTATTTTTCCAAAGGTTTGTAAGTTTCTTTCATTTTCAATTAACAAATCTCTATTATTACTATATAAATAAGTAGATAAAGATTTTCTTATTGTTATTTCATCATTTATAATCTTTAATCCAAAATTAGATTTTCTTTTTAAATCTAATCCTAAGAATTTCAACTTTTTCTCTACTGCTTCTAAATCTTTTATTATTGTACTTCTACTGTATCCTATAACTTCTGCTATATAATCAATAGTTATATAATCATTACTTATCAATAGTATTTCTAATATTTTATTTGTTCTTTCTTCTAATCCAAAATTAATATCTGCTTCAAAAAAGCTATTCATTTTTTTAATATATTTATTAAATTTCTCATCATTATTAATTTTTAGACTATACCCTTTTCCCCTAATGTTGATTACCTTAAATCCATTAATTTCTCCTGATTTGTTTAGTAAATTTATTTCTGTTCTAACAGTTCTATCAGAAACATTTAGCATTGAAGCCATGCTTTTCACGCAAACGTTTTCTTTAGACTTAAGCATATCTAATATTAGTTTTTCTCTCACCCTTACTCACCTTCTATTATGGATTTTAATAACTTGTTTTTCCATTACCAAATCCTTGTCTTTATTATAACTTTCTTAATTATATAAGAACAGTTCATCTTTTTCCACTTAATTTGGAAAAAAAGTAATGAATTGTATTAAAGGCTGCCTAATATAATAGACAGCCTTCTTATTTTATTTCGAATATTTAATTGTATTATATTAATTAAATGATTTATAAAAACTTCCTTTTTTATTTATTATATTGTCTATTTTAGAAAATGGTATTTTAAAAGTTATAAATCCAGCTGAATATGGACCTATTTCATATGGTGGAAAATAAATATATAAATTTTCTTTATCTATATAAAAACCTTGATCAAATCTTACTGTTTTAAATGTATCCTTAAAAACATATTCATATTTTTTATCTTCATCTATCATTTCTTTAATTATTTTATTTATATCTGAAACCCAATATATACTTGGAATAAAAAGATCTGATAAATTATAGAATTCTCCTGTAATTAAATTTATACTTGGAGTTTTTAAAATAGGCATTCCATGAGCTGCTCCTAAAAGATAATAATATCCTGTAAGATTTAAAACAAGTAAATCTTTATTAAAATATTTTATAGAAAAATCTCCAAAATAATCATAATTTAATACATCATCTTTATTTATAATTAACTCTTTTGTTTGCTTTTCATCATTAATTGGAATAAACAGAGACATCTCTTTTAATTTTTTATTTATGTTATTTTGTACTTCTTTATTTTTTACTCCTTTTATTACTGGGACATAAATTAAGTAATTAATATTTGGCTTATATTTAAATTTAAGAACACTATATTGTTTATCGAGCTCAATTAAATCATTTGGCTTATAAATAATTTTTTTATTTTTATCTAAATAATATGGAGAATAATCTATATCTGCATAAATAAGATTATCTTTTATAATTAATTGTCCACTTCCACTAACTATAGGAAGTCTTATATCTTTTTCCCCTAAAGAATTTATAAAAAAAGTATTTTCTTCATCTGATGCATATGCTAATCCATCTTTATAATTTCCTACATCTAAATATAAAAAATCAGTTAACTTATTTCCTTTTGTATCTCCAATAGCATAAATATTTCTTTTTATATTCTCATCTTTTCCTATCCCCATTCCTAATGCTACTCTTTCTTCTCCTAATTGTCTTATATCACTAAAAATAGGTTTATAAACATATTTCCCTTGTTTATTTATTGCCCCAAATGGTCCATTAAACTCTCCTTCTTCACTGACTACAGCTAATCCATCTACAAAACCATTTGCAGTTTTATAAATAGGTTTTATTACCTCATTTCCATCTTTATCAATAAAACCATATAGTCCTTCTTTATTTTGAAATACCATTAATCCATCTCCATATTGAGAAACAAAACTATATTTATAATTATTAATAATATTTCCCTCTTTATCTATTAAGCTGTATTCATCTTCATTAAACTTAACAATAGCTACTCCTTCATTAAAATCATTAGCTAAAATAAGTTCTATCTTTACTCTTTCATTTCCATCAGCATCTATATAGCCATATTTAGAATCACCATTTTTTGTTGGTAACCCAACAACTGCTCTACCTTCATTAAAATTCCCAACAAAATTATAATTTCTTTTAGTTATTATATCTCCTTTTTCATCTATAGCTCCCATAATCTCTCCTTTATTAAAAGAAGCAGTCTTTTCTATAAAATCACTTATATAATCATATATTGGCATAATTTTATATTCACCTTTAGTATTTATAAGACCCCATTTATTATTTTCTTCAATTACTGCAAATCCCCAATTATTAAAATCATATGCAGTAGTAAACTTAGGCTCTATAATCATCTTTCCTGTTTCATCTATATATCCATAAAGGTTTCCTTCTTTAGTATTTTTAAGTGCTGGATAAAGTTTTGGTGTTTTATCTATTGCCATATTTCTTAAATATCTTTTAAATTTATTTTTAATATCTCTCATATTTTTCTCCATTAAAATATTAACACTAATTAATATATGCATAAAAAAGTCCTAGGCTACATCAAAGTGTATCCTAGGACTTCTTTACATCATTCTAAATTCTTCTAGCTCTAAAGTTTCTCCAAAAGTAGTTATATAAAAAATAAGAAATACATCCTAAAATTTAAGATGTATTTCTCATATGATTTATATATTTAAGTGTTAAAATAGGCTACTAAAAAAATTTTTAATTTTATTTATTTTAGAAATTATCCAATTTAAGAAACCACTTTGTGTACTACTGCTTGAAGTATTATTATTTTCTACTTTATTTGATTCCTTTTGGTTACCTTCAGTTTGCTTTATTTCTTTATTTGTATTATCAGCTGATTTCACTTCTGATTTTATGTCCTTTGATGTACTATCAGTTGTTTTTGATTCTACTTTAGTTCCATTTTGTGTATTTTCAGTTGCTTTTGAATCTTTTGAGGTATTTTCTATTGTTTTAGCCTCTGATTTAGATACTGCTTTATTTTTTTCTATATTATTATCTGTATTAGCTTTAGTAGAATCTCCTTTAGGGCTTTGTGTATTTATAACTTCTTTTTTAGGTTCTACTGTAGGATTAACTTCAGTTCCTACCATATTTATTTCTGCTATTGTTGCTAATCCACTTACCCCTTTAACAATTTCTAATTTAATATATTTGCATTTTACATTATCTAAATTTATAGTTTGAACACTTCTATCTCCATTTTTATAATCGAAAGTTCCACTTGCAGCTTCTGTAAAGTTTTTACCATCTAAACTTGTATAAAGTTTATATTCTAGAATATTTCCATTTGTATTTCCTGTTTGTCTTGGAAGATATAAAATTTGTTGTAAGCTATATTCTTTATCCAATTTTATTTCTACATAAGGATGTTTATCAGAACCATTCCAAATATTTTGCCAAGTAGTATCTGGATTTCCATCTAATATATTATTTATTGAATATGTTGTATCATTTTGTTCTGTTGAATATCCTGCTATAGACATATTCTTTTGTGAAATAACATTTTTTATTAAACCAAAACCTTCTAAACTATTTAATAGATTTTTTGCAGTTTCTTTTTGGTCAGGACTTTCATTTATAGAAAGTGCATTTTTTATATTGTCTATAAAATCATTATATTGATTTTGGCTACCATAATTTAATATTTCATTTTTTATTTGTAAAAGTAAATCTGTCATTGGCATTGGATAATCTTTTAAAGAATTAATTATTCCATTGCTAACATTTATATAATCTTCTACATTTGTATCTTTTTCTGATTTTAATAAATTTATTTTATCTAACCATGCACGAACATTTAAAGGCTGAACTTCTATTGCCTTATTTATTAATATCATTTTGTTTTCATTTGAGCTTTGTGAATTTGCCATCCATAAATATTCATTTGATTTTCTTAAATTATTGTCATCTGCTTTTTCATATAATAAATCATAATTTACTACATTTCCGCTAGTTGCTATTCCTTTTGACCAACCACTCATATCTGATCCAGTACTTTTTGACCAACCAAATATATTGTTTCCAATAGTCCAAACTTTATTGTCATTATAATAAATAAATGCAGCATGTCCTGGTTGTCCAACTAATCTTGCAGGTAAACCAAATACTTGACATGCAATACTTCCTAATTCAGAAGTTGAACCACAAACTCCACCATTACGCCAAACATTTAATATAGTTGGATTTTTTCCATAGAATCCACTTTGGAATACACTTTTTCCATCATAAGTTATATTGTAATGTATTGTATATGCAATATCATTTATATCCTTTATATTTATAAAAGCATTATGATTTTGCATTATTATTGCTCTTGCAGTTGCTATTTCTGAATTTGGTAATCTAGTGTCAACAATATAAGTTAAATGTGAAACATCTAATGTTTTAAATATTGGTAACATTCCACCTTCTGAACTTAATGTTTCAAATATATTGTATCTTTCTACTGGACTTCCAACTGATCCACTACATGGCCATGCTGGAATTGGAGTTGCATTTGCTAAAGCTACTGCTATTGCAAGTTTTAAATTAAATCCACTTCTAGAATTTGTGTATGTGTTCCAAATATTTGACCAAACTTGTAGAGCATCTAAATCTGTTCCTCTTTTTTGTCCTGGTTCTAGATTTGTTCCATCTGGACTTGGTCCATTTAAATATTCTGTTAAAGCTGTATTATTATTTAATAACCAATTTATAAAATCCTTATTACTTTCACTCTTATTAAAGAAATCTTGAAGGTTTTGAACACCTACTCTATCAATTAATTCTTTTTGAAGTAAAGAACTTTGAACTTTTCCAGTTATTAAATCATTTATATTATTTAAATTTATATTTTTTACATTTAAATTATTATTTAATCCATTTACATAAGAACTTATTTCATTTGAATTAGTTAAATTTACTCCATTTGCTCTTGTATTTTCTTTTACTAAGCTTAAATTATTTTCATTATTAGCACTTACTACATAATCTCCATTACTTTCTGTGTTTGAGCTAACTTTAATATTAAATTCTTGTCCGTTTATTTCTAATAAAATAGTATAGTTTTCTCCTTCTTTTATTTCATTTAAAAAGTTAGAGCTTATAATTCCTTGTAGTTCACTTTGTCCATTTTCATTTAAGCTTTGTGTTTCGTTTGAATAAACAACTTTTCCACTTGAGTCTTTTACTATAATTTGTTTATTTCCATTTAGTATATCTTTTGATTGTCCTTTAGCTAAAACAGAATTTACTACTAAGTTTCCGTTATCCCAATAAACATTTGTAGTATTCGCTTGTTTTCCAAAATTAACTTTAACTAATCCATCTTTAGTTATTTGGAAGTATTCCCATTCTCCAGATATATTTCCTAAAGCCTGAGTTCCATTTAAAATTACTGGTTTAGAAATTTTATTATTATAGGAAATTCCAATTATATCTCCATAATTAAAGCTTTTACCACCTAAAGCTTCTTGTAAACTGCTTGTACTTCCATTATTTATTTCTGATGATAAAAGTTCTTCTCCATTAGAATTATATAATTTTATATTTAAATAATTTTCTTGTCCATTTCCAAAACTATTTGTATAATTGTTAACTTCTATTCTCATTGTATATGGATTAAATATTATATTAGATTGTATTTTTCCGTACCAACCATCATTGTTATAAAGATTTATAGAGCTTTTTTGTAAATTTATATCTTTTTCTAATTTTGGTTTAACTATTGTATTTATATATCCTTTTGCTGAAACAATTATTTTTGTATCTTGATTAAATCCGTTACTACATTCTATTTTTATATTAAAGTTTCCATTTTCATCTGCTTTTCCACTAAAAACTTTTCCATCCACTGTTACATTAACATCTTCATTAGGGCTAACCTTCCCTGTAAGACTTGTACTTGTTACTTTTTCTCCACCTAAAATATCTAACCCGTTAACATTGATAAATTTATCTTGTATACTTTCTAACCCTTTGTTTGTAATAACAAAATCTTCCCTTTGTCCTGTTGTATTCCCTATTTGTTTATTATCATTAAAAACATTTGCTTTTATTAATCCTTGAGTATAAGAGATTTGAACTATATCTCCCATATTAAATGTTTTTCCATTTATACTGTTTATAAATCCATCTAAATCATCAATTTTATTTGATGTGAAATTATAAATAACCTCCCCATTATTAGGATTAATTATTTTTATATCTAAATCATTTCCATAAAAAGTTCCTGTATATGTTTTATCAAGAGGTTCCTTGGTTGCTGAAATAGTTTTTTGTAATGGATCAAATGTAATATTACACATTGGTATATTTGTATCATTCACCACTTCAATTCTATTTTTTACAATGTTATAAATATTAGTATCATATTGAACCTTAACTGGCATTGCATTATCTTTATTTACATATACTCTTATAACTGAACCAACTGTAATATCACTTGTTGGTATTGTTGTAGTAAAATCACCATTTTCATTTGATTGAACTATTTGATTTTTATTATTAAACCAAATATTAACTTTAGTGTTTGGCGTAGTCTTACCACTTACTTGTGTAGTGCTTTGTCCTGTATATAAAATAGGATTTACTTTTAAATCTTTATTTTGTATCTCTTCTAAACCTGATTTAGTTATTTGGAAATATTCTGTGTTTCCAACACAATTTGTTTTAAGAGCTCCATTTACATTTTGAACACTTGGCTCTCCTATTGAAAGTCCAACTTCTTGATTAACTGAAATAGCGATTATATCTCCATAATCAAAGCTTGTATTATTAATCTCTTTTACAAATTCATCAGTTTTTCCTTCTTGAACATTTATATCCTTTAAAGCTTGTCCATATTTATTTCCAATTAATTTTATATTGAAATAATTTAATGTGCTTGTACCAAATATACTATTTTCAGCATTTGCATTTATTTTCATATTTATAGGATTAAAAGTAAGCTTTACTGCATTTCTCTTATTTGCATTTTTAAAAGTTATAGAGCTTTTTGATATTTGAAGTCCTGTACTTACTCCTGGTGTAATTTCAACTGGAATATGGTTTTCTTCTGAAACAATAATTTTTGTATTAATATTAAAGCCTTCTGAATCATTTATTTTTATATTATAGTTTCCATTAGCATCAGCTTGTCCAAAAAATTCTTTATTATTAACTGTTACTTTTAGCTTTGCATTAGGATTAGCTTTACCTGTAACATTTGTTTCTGTTATTTTATTTGAAGTTAAAATATTTAATGGATTTACAGTTATATCACCATTTACTTTTTCTAATCCATCTTGTGTTATTTTAAAATATTCTTCATTACCAGTTGTATTTCCTATATTATTATTGTTATTTAATACATCAACTCTTGTTTGTGATTTATCAAAACTAATTCCTATAACATCTCCATAATTAAAGCTTTGATTGTTTAACATAGCATCTAAAGTTTTTGTTGTATCATTTCCTTTTATAACTTCTGATTTTATTATTGATGAATTTTTTAAATTATAAAGAGAAATTTTCATACATTGTGTTTCTGTATGACCTAAATATGGATTATACCCAGAAACACTCATCTCTTTAGTTAGAGGATTAAAGCTTACGATTCCTGATAATGTTCCCCACCAATTATAAATATTTAACTTACTAGTAGCTAATTTATATTCATTTGTATTTATTACAGATTTAATTGTTTCTTCCATAGCTCCTTCTGGTTGAATACCTATATCAGAACCACACTTTATATTGATTGGTAAGTTATATGAAAAATCTCCATTGCTATTTGAAGTTGTATTATAACTTTTTCCATCTGCTATAATATAAACTTTCTTATTAGCTTCTGTGTTTCCTGTAACTACTGTTCCATTTGTTCCGTACACTGCCTTTAAATTTTTAGTTTCATTTTTTACCGGTTTTAATCCATCTTTTTCAATTTGAACATATATTGTATCTTTTGATTTTTCTTGCCCATTTAAACTCATAAATAATCCATTAGATTGGATTTTTAAATAATCTCCATATTTAAATGTTAAGCCTTTAATATAACTATTAAATTGGTTATTAGTATTTGCACCTTTGAATATTTTTGTGCTTTCTACTGTTCCATCATTATTATATAAAGTTACTGTATAAACATCTGCCCAAGTTGCACCACAAAAATATATTGGATTACTACTTGTTGTTGAAGTAAATTTCATAGAATCAGGATTAAATCCTAAAGTTAAAACTTTATATATTCCTCCCCAGTTTCCATAAAGAGTTATATTAGAATCCTTTAATGGAATTGATTTACTAACATTTTCTTCAGTATTAATAGTTTTGTTAGCTTCTACATTAACATTTTTACTAGCTTCTACTTGAACTGGTTTATTACTTAAAGTGGTTGCATAGCTGCTTAATGCAGGTGTTATTGAATAACTTGTTACTGCAGCTATACATATTACAGACATTATTTTTTTCTTATTCATTTTTTCATCTCCTTAAAATAAAAATTCTAAATACAAAATTTATTACCCTAAAGATTCCAATCCATTTTGGCAAAAAAATATAGACTAGCCCCGAAAGATAGTCTACTAATCAAAAAGATTAAAACTTTTCGGCAACTGGCTGACATAGTTTAAAACTTTAGTCCCTTTAGCTTTGCGTCCCAAGGTTTCCCAAGGTTTGCCTATTAAATTTCTAAAAAAATATTATCATATACTTATGTATAATTTTTTAATATAAATATAAATTTACTTTACAAATGTTATTTAACTTATAGAAAATTTATTATGACTGTATTTTAATTAAATTATATTTTTAAAATTTCTGTATTCTAATTTATTAAAATAATGTACTGAATAGATAAATTTAATTTTGCTAACAATAACTAAAACATTAAAATTGGAGTGAAATTTATTTATGAATATAAATAGTATCATGGAAAAAATAATATTAATAATGGATTGTATAGCAATTATTATTCTTATTTTTGGTGTAATTTTAGCTACATATTATTTTACTAAAACAAGCTTAAAAACTAAAAATTTAAATTTACTTTCTCAAAATAATAAAACTTTGCGTAATCAACTTGCTTCATACATTTTATTATCTTTTGAAATTTTAATAGCTAGTGATATAATTCAGTCTATTGTAAAACCTGATTTAAAAGATATTCTTGTTTTAGGTGCGTTAGTTATTATAAGAACACTCATTTCTTATTTCTTAGATAAAGAAGTTCAAAATTCTAAATAATTATATAGATATAGTAAAGCATTTTTATTTTTTACTCTATGGTATATAATATTAAAAGAATATATTAGCGGGGAGGATTTTTTTATGAATAATACATTAACTGAAGAAAATATAAAAAAATTAAGAGAAGAATTAGAATATAGAATGACTGTAAAAAGAGCTGAAATAGCAAAAGAAAAATTAGTAGCAGCAGCTCATGGAGATAGATCAGAAAATGCTGAATACAAAGAAGCTTGTGCTAACTATAGAGAAAATGATAATAGAATACAATATCTTTTAACTATGATTTCAACTGCAACTGTAATTGATGATAGCACATTAGATAAATCTGTTCTTGGAATAAACAGCAAAGCAAGAATTAAATTTGTTGAAGATGATGATGAAGTTGTAGTAACTTTAGTAACAACTCTTGACTTAGACCCTGAAAACATGCTTATTAGTATTGAATCTGATTTAGGTAAAGCTTTATCAGGTAAAAAGGTAGGAGATGTAGTTAAAGTAGAAGCTCCTGGTGAAGATTATACAGTTGAAGTTTTAGAAATCTTATAAAGAAAACCACGATATTTATCTTATCGTGGTTTTTTCTTAATTAAAAATTCTTCTATTTTATCTATGGCTTTTGTTCTACTAAATAAATCTAAATGAGTTGATACTTTCACTCTTTCTAATTGTGCTTTTTTAATATTATTTTTAAAGCTTTCAATATGCTCTTTTAATATTATTTCTATTCCTGCATAAATCAATAAAGTATCACAATTTATCTTTCTTAAATCTTCTTCCTTAGTATGCTCATCTCTCGTTATTAATAAGACTCTATATTTTACATCTCTAACAAACTTTATAAAACTAAATATTGTTAGCACAAAAGATGCTATACCAAGCCACATCATAAAAAACTTATTCATTCCTTTAGGACTATAATTAGGTGATAATAATATAATCTTATTAATTCTATCTTGCATTCTTATTGCAACTCTATAAGCTATATTTCCACCATCACTATAACCAATTATATTTACATTATTCAAATTTAATTTTTCTATAAATTCAACAACATCATTACTCATATCTTCTAAAGTATATTCTTTTCCTTCATGCTTAGTTAATCCATGTCCCCTACTATCTATAGCATAAATTTCAAATCTATCTTTAAATCTATTTATGATTTTTTTCATGTTTTTACTATTTTGACTGTTTCCATGTAAAACTATAAGTGGTTCCCCTTGTCCTATTTTATAATATGTCATATTTATTCCATTAACATATATTTCTCTTTTGTAATCCGATATCTTAATGGTGTCCACCTTCTTAAATTAAAATTATTCTTTCCATTCATCCATATCAAAGTAGAATTTAACACTATTTACTCCACTTTCAACACCAAAATTACTATTATGAATTTCTAAAATTCTTTTTACTATTGAAAGTCCAAGCCCCGTTCCACCAAACTTTTTATTTCTTGATTTTTCTTTTCTATAAAATGAATCCCAAATTCTTGAAAGTTCATCCTCATTTAAAGAAACTCCAAAATTTTCTATACTAAATATATATTTTTCTTTTTCTTTTTTTATATCTATATTTATATTTTCATTTTCTGGACTGTACTTTATAGCATTAGTTAAAAAATTCTGTACAACTTGAGTTATTCTTTTTTCGTCCCCTATTACTACTAATTCATCATAATTATTATGATTTATAGTTAATGATTTTTCTTTTGCAATACCTTTTAACTTGTCTATTTCTTTTAATACAACTGCACCTAAATCAAAAGGTTCTTTATTAAGCTTAAATGTTGGTGATTCTAGTTTAGAAACTTCTAACATTTCCATAACTAATTCATTTAATCTGTTTGTTTCCTCTAAAATATCATTATATACATTTTCAGAATACATTCCACTTTTTATTCCATTTATATTTCCTTGAATTATAGTTATAGGTGTTTTTAATTCATGAGAAATGCTACTTATAAGCTCTTTTCTTTTTTCTTCTTGAATTCTTTGTATTTCCATTTCACTTTTTAACTGCTTATTTGCATTTTTTAAATCATTTAAACTTTCCTCTAAGTTGCTAGATATTAAGTTTAATGCACCTCCTAACTCTCCTAATTCATCTTCACTTTTAACTTTATATTTATCTGTAAAATTACATTTAGATATTTTTTTTGCTATTGAACTCATTTCAATTAAAGGTTTTGTTAAAATTTTTGAATATATAAATGAAATTACTACAACTACCAATAATGCTACTAAGAATACTATTAAATAATAATTGTTCATAACTCCTAAAACAGCATTTACTTCTGCTAAAGGTGATACTGCTATTATATATCCATTATTTATTTTTTTACTTCCAAGTAAGAATTCATTTATACTATTAGGTATTTTTATTTTACCTATATATTCATTATTTAAATATATATTTCCCTTGTCAACATTTTCTAGATACATTCCTAAATTACTAATTGTGAAATATCCTGGGCTTTCATCTATTTTATCTTCTACAGTCCCATTTAACTCTACAATATTTTTTGTATTTATTGATGATGTTTTATCAAGTACTACTTCTGGAATAAGTGTATAACTTGAATTAATATCATGTCCATTTATATGAATTTCAAGTGGAATTACATATCCATATTTATCTATAATTCCATAGACAGTTATTTTATCATTTTTCTTTACTTCTATATTAGAAATTTGATCTAATAGCACTTTATAAATCTTTCCTGTAGAACTTCCTTTTACTTCAATATATGAACCTCCCATATAAGATTCCATTCCTACTTCTGTTTTAAAGTTAGAATTCATCAATGAAATATCTACATTTTCTTTTCTCTTTATATTTTGTATATAATCCATTATGTCTCTTGGATTATTATTTGTTTCTAAAAATTTATTAAAATTATTTATTTCATTTTCTAAAATTTTCTTTTCTTCATTATAATAATATTTCTCAAAATATAGAGCTTGAAATATAAGCTGGCTTACTATTATGCAAATTAAAACAATTAAGTTCATTAAGAAAATTTTAGATGATATACTTTTTTTTATAAACTTATTCAACTTCAAATTTATACCCCACACCGAAGACAGTTTTTATACAATAGGATTTATGTTTTAAGCTTTTTCTTAATTTTTTTATTTGAGCATCTACAACTCTCGTATTCCCAAAATAATCATATCCCCATTTTTCTTCTAATAGCTTTTCTCTTGATATAACTATATTTTTATTTTCCATTAAGTACTCTAAAACTTCAAATTGCTTTAGTTCGCACTCTACCTCTTCATCATCTATATAAACCTTAACTTTAAGCTTATCTATCTTTACTCCATTGTATTCTATAATATCTTTCTTTTCCTTTACTTCATGTAACATAAAATCAATTCTATCTAAAAGAACTTTTACTTTTGCAAGTAAAATTTCTAAGCTAAATGGCTTACTAATATAATCATCAACCTTTAATTCATATCCCATTAAAACATCTTCTTCACAAGCTCTAGCTGTAACCATTATTACTGGAACATTAGATTTTTTTCTTATCTTTCTAAGAACAGTAAAGCCATCTATACCAGGAAGCATAACATCTAAAATAATAAGGTCAATATCATCATTAAACTTTTCTATTGCTTCTAATCCATCCATTGCTTTAATAACATTAAATCCATTAAATTTAAAATAATCACAAATCATTTTATTTATTTTTACTTCATCTTCAACAACTAAAATAGTTTTATTTTTCATGCTTTCCCTCCATTATTATAATATTTTAATAACATAATAACTTAAAAAATTTCTTATTTAAATACATTAAAACTAAATTTAACCATTAAAATAATATTTTTCTTTTTAGTATTAGTAATATAATTATAACTTTATATAATAGTAAAATTGTGATTATAGAGTATAAAAGTTATGACTTATTTATGACTTATAAAAAAGCACATATAGATAAATCACTCTCTACATGTGCCTTAAATTATTTTGTATATTTTAAAATTATATCTCTTAATAAGCTAACAACTTCTTTTCCCGCTTTATCATTATAATATTTAGAGAATCTTTCATCCATAACATACATTTCTGCAAGTCCTCTATGAGCTTCTTTTTTGTAAGTTGGCCATGAAAAACTTAGCCATTTTTTATGATTTTCATAAACATTTTTTGCTGCTTTTGAATCTAAATCTCCATTTTCATATACTTTTAATAAGTCTTTAAACATCTCATTTTCTGTTTCATTCATTAATTTAAACTCTTCTTCTGTAAGATTTAGAAACTTCTTATTAGATTCATCTACAACCTTATCTCCATATTTTTCTCTTATTTCTTTTCCATACTTTTGTTCATTAATATTAACTTTTTCTTTTTTAAACCCTTCAAACTTTTCTTTATCTGTCATATCTATTTCTCCTTTATTATAAGCAATTGTCTTTTCAATATTTTCTATAAGTTTATCTAATTCATCTCTCTTAGAAATTAAGATTCTTTGTTGTTCTCTAAGAGATTTTTCCATATCAAAATTAGGATTTTGAATTATTTCTTGTATCTTTTCTAGTTTCATATCCATAGCTTTATAAAACATAATTCTTTGTAATAAATTAACTTCTTTTTCTCCATAAATTCTATATCCTGAAGAATTTATTCTACAAGGTTTTAATAATCCAATTTGGTCATAATATCTTAGTGTTCTAGTACTTACACCTGCTATTTCTCCTAATTTTTTGATTGTATATTCCACTCTTAGCACCTCCTATAAATCTTATAATAAAGGATTACGTAATGATAAGGTCAATAGTTATTTTATCTATCTTTAAATAATTTCTTCTATTTATATAGAGTTTTAATTCTATAATTATAAAAATCCTCTTTTATAAATTATAAAAAAATTCTACTAATATACAAAATCTTATTGTCTATAAGACCACTTATAAGTTCCTCTATATTGATTTCTATTTTGAGAATTTCTAAAATATCTTTCTAAGTATTCTTCTATATCACTATCTGGACTACTATATTCTCCATAGCTTGGGGCATTATATTGACCTCCATAACTTGGAACACTATAATCACCACTTTCTCCACTGTTTGAATAATTTTCAGTTGAATTTGATTTATTTTCTACTTTATAATTTTCAATATTATTTATCATTTCTCTAACTTTTGCTATTTTAATTGAAAAGCCCATTCCTTCAATATTTTCTCCACTTTTCTTTGCTGTGTTTACTCCTATTATTTCTCCTTTTAAATTTATTAAAGGACCTCCACTATTACCAGGATTTATTGCAGCATCTATTTGAATAAACTCTTTTTGTTCTCCATTCATAGAAACTGTTCTACTAGTTGAACTTATTATTCCCTTTGTTACAGTTCCTGAAAATTCTTTTCCTAAAGGATTTCCTATTGTTATAACTTCTTGTCCTGCATTTAAATTATCATTTTCTGCTAATTTAGCTATTCCTGGCATCTCTACACTATCATCTACATCTAATATAGCTAAATCATCTTTTTCATTAACTGCTATTACTTTTGCACTAACTTCTTTTCCATTACTAAATATAACAGATACTTTACTAGCTCCTTCTATAACATGATAATTTGTAACTATATTTCCATCCTTTGAAACTATAAACCCAGTTCCTACTCCTTGTTGAACACTACTATAACTATTAGTTCCTCCTGTAGTAACTTGGACTGTAACTACAGCTGGAGAAACTTTCTTTACAATTTCTTCTGTGCTTAAATTTCCACTTGTACTATTTGAACTATTCTCATTTGAATTATTATTTGTATTATTTTCATTATTTTTATTTACATTACTATCGCTTTCATTTGAATTTTTCTCTTCATTTTTAGAAGCACTTTCCTTTTCATCATTACTATTATTCACATCATTAATTTGTGATGAATACTTAATACCTGTAATATCTTTTTCTTCTTTTTTATTTAAATATTGATTTCCTAAAAATCCACCACAAAATGAAAGAGCTGAAGCCCCAATAACTATACACATAACCATTTTATTTCTTTTACTCATAAAAACAACTCCCTCTTATTTTCTATGATGTTATTATAAAAATCTTCTATGAATTTAAAATGCTTATGTTATGACTTTTAAATGACTTATTAAAAAAAGACTAATTAGGAAATCCTAATTAGTCTTTTCTTTTATTAATCAAATATTATTTAATCTTCTTATAATCTTTATTAATAAAAACATAATTTTATAAATTAAAACTTATTTTATTAAATATTGATTCTTTTAAATATATTTTATTCTTCTTCAAGATATAATTCTTCTGCATCATGGTCATAATAGAATAGTTCAGCATATCTTCCCCAGTCTATTACTATATCCATCATTTTTTCTATTTCATCTGCACTGAAATATTTTTTAAATAATTCTTTGAAGAATTCTTCTTTCATTTTATGATTTGCTTTGTTATTTAAAACATTTAATATAAGCTTAAATGTTGATATTTGTTCAACTCTCTCTTTAAATAAATCTTTACTTTCATCTTTATCTAGCTCAACAAACTCTTTTCCTAAAGGAGTTATAAATATATCCCCTTCTTTAACTTCTGCAAATCCTAACATAGATATTCCTTCTATATTAGGGAATAAGTCATCTATCTCCATTAAAAGGTCTCCCCCTAATTGATAGATATCCATTTTTCCACCATTATCATCTATAAGCTCTAAAAGCCCTTCCATAACTCCAACATGTGAATAAGGTATTGCAACTGGCTTTTCTGAAACCTGCTTTTTACCTCTATCTTCTGAAGTTACAACTTGTTCCTCTTCATCATTATTTTCAAGCTTACCTTCTATCATTAGCTTATAAACCTTATCTACTAATTTTTCAAATTCAGGTGATTTTCTGTTTCTTGGATGAGGAAGATCTATTTTTATTTCTCCTGCAACATGTGTTGGTTTTTTGCTAAGCATTATAATTTTATCAGCCATAAGAACAGCTTCTTCTATACCATGAGTAATCATTATTATACTCTTAATTGGCATTCTTTTTTCTTGCCAAAGATCAACTAATTCAGTTCTTAAGTTTTCTGCTGTTAAATAATCAAGAGCTGAGAAAGGTTCATCTAAACATAAAAGTTTTGGTTGTACAGCTAATGCTCTTGCAAATCCAACCCTTTGTCTCATACCACCTGAAAGCTCTTTTGGATAAGCTTCTTCAAATCCATCAAGACCTATAAGACTTATAAGTTCTTCTGCTTTTTCTCTTGTATACTCTTTTGGGAATCCTTTTACTTTTAATCCTATTTCAACATTTTCACGAACTGTCATCCATGGATATAAAGCAAATGTTTGGAATACTATTGCAGCTGATGAACTTACATCAGTAACCTCTTTTCCATCTAATATAACTTCTCCTTCATCTGGTTTTATAAGACCTGTAGTTATTCTAAGAAGTGTGGATTTTCCTGAACCTGAAGGACCTAGAATAGCTACAAATTCTCCTTCATTTATTGTTAGATTTACATTATCTAAAGTTGGTTTTTCTGAATCTCCAAAATATTTAACTATATTATTAACTTTAATAAATTCTTTTGCGTTCTTCATAATTACACACCTCTTTCTTATAATTCCATTTTAAATTTTTCTTCTGCTAATCTATATAATCTGTTCCAAACTATTTTATTAAATGCAACAACTACAATTGCCATTGTAAGAGTTGATAATAATAGCATTGCAAAATTTCCTGATGCTGTTGATTCTGAAATTAAAGCTCCAAGACCAACTGTAGTAACTGTTTTTCCACCAAAAGTAACATATTCAGCTACTATACTTGCATTCCAACATCCACCAGCAGCTGTTATCATTCCTGTTACTAAGTAAGGGAATATTGCTGGTAAAATTAAAACTTTCCATTTCTTTATTCCTGTTATACCAAAAGTTTTTGCTGCTGCTTTTAAATCTTCTGGTATAGCCATAGCTCCTGCTATAACATTAAATAAAATATACCATTGAGTTCCCATAAGCATAAGTATTACAGCTGCTATATTTAATCCACCAATTTTATTTATTAAGAATAATAATAATACTGGGAATAATGCTGTTGCTGGAACTGATGCTGCTATTTGAACTATTGGTTGTAATATTCTTGCTAATTTTTTATTTAATCCAATTGCAACTCCAACAGGGACTGTCCAAATTATAGCAATAATTTGTGCTGCTAAAACTCTTAAAAGAGTAGCTCCAACTGCTGGGAATATTTCTAATATCTCATCCATTGATAATTTCATAATAAGCTTACTTGCATTAATTGCTGCATATAAAAATACAATTATTGCAACTATTCTAATAATCCATTTAATAACAATTCCAGATTTGTTATTTACTTTTTCTTTTTTCTTAACATTTCTCTTATTTATTACTTGATCTAGTTTTTCTCCAAATATTGAAGCTATAGGTTTAAATATTTTTTCAACTAAAAATCCTATAACAGCAGATCTTCTTAAAAGAGTTAATAATGCTGAATGAGGAACTTCTGTTTGAGTAAGTTCCATTTTAAATTTATCTGCCCAAACATTTAAAGGCTTCCAAATTAATTGGTCTAATAATATTATTACTATAATTAATGATATAATTCCCCAAAATAAAGCTTTCATATTTCCTTCATTTGCTGCAACTTGAAGATATGAACCTATTCCAGGAAGTGCATAAGTTTTTCCGTTCATTGTGAACATTTCACATGTCATTAGGAAGAACCATCCTCCTGCCCATGACATCATACTGTTCCAAACTAATCCCATCATTGAGAAAGGCACTTCAAGTTTTCTAAATTTTTGCCACTTATTTAATCTAAAAACATCTGATGCTTCGTCTAGGTCTTTAGGTATTAATTTTATTGAGTTATAAAAACTAAAAGTCATGTTCCAAGCCTGACTTGTAAATATAAGAATTATGCTCGCAAGTTCAACTCCTATATTGTATTTTGGGAATAATGCCATAAGTCCTAATAAAACAGCAGGTAAAAATGATAATACTGGTATTGATTGTAGTATATCAAGTATGGGAATCATTATCCTCTCTGCTTTTTTATTATGAGCTGCAATATGCCCGTATATTAATGTAAATATTAAAGATAATAAATATGCTGCTGCCATTCTTCCAACAGATTTTAGCATATATAATGGTATAGCACTTATATTTGTAGATATGCTACTTCCAACATCAGTTGGTTTTATATCTCCATTTATAGCTGGTGTTAAAGCTATATATAATAGAACTGCAATACCTAAGAAAATAAGTACATCAATTACTCCAAATTTTCTGTTCACCATTGATTTTTCCATATTCATAACAAATCATTCTCCTTTACTTTTTTCTTTCAGCTACTACCACCTTCTTCTGCGTCCATAACTCATTCCTCCTAACATATATCTTTTCCTAGTAATAGTTTTTTATAAATTTAAACAAAATTAAAGGGTTTTTAGAAATAGTCTAAAAACCCAAAACAAACATAATAAATCTTGTAATATGGTTTTAGCACTATATAGCTTTGAGCTTAACTCAGCTACGTTAAGTAAAGCCTTAACTCGGCAATACCTGTTGACTCATTGGCATCTTTCGATGTTTCTGAGCAGTAGCATTTATCTGATATAGGAGCCTCCCCTAATATATTAAATTTTTCAATTGAATGTTTTTGAAAGTGATTTAAATCAAACTTTCATATTGATTATAGTTTGTGAAAATTCTAATGTCAATGTATTATTTTATCATTCAATTACATAATTTAAGCTTATTTGATTTAATTTAGTAATTATTTTATTGAATTTTTATCAATAAAAAACACTTTTTACTAAAATAATTTTTAATTTATAAGTTTATTTTTAAAAATTTTAACATTTAGATTTTGTTTTGAAACATTATTTACTATAAATATAAATATTAAAATCAATATAAAATTTTTATTGACTAATTTGAACTTTATATTAAATTTTATTAAAGCATATAATAAATCCTAAATTCTTATTAATAACTAAAGTATTTCTTATATAGCATCACAATAATTCTTAATTTATACAATAAACTTTAATAAAAATAAAATACTTATATCCCCTCAAATACTTTAATATATAAAATATTTATCCCCCAATTAACTTTCTTACAAATTCTGTTTTAGGGTTTTCCCTTATTTCTTTTGGAGTTCCACTTTGTACTATTTCTCCATTATCCATCACTATTACTCTTGTTCCAAGCTTTAATGCTTCTCTAATATCATGAGTAATAAATACTATTGTTACATTGTACTCTTTATATATTTTATATATTTCATCTTGTAGTAATTTTCTTGTTATTTCATCTACTGCTCCAAAAGGTTCATCCATAAGTATTATATCTGGTTCTCCAACTAATGCTCTTGCAATTCCTACTCTTTGGCGTTGTCCTCCTGATAGCTCATTTGGATATCTATTTATAATCTCTTCATCTAATCCTACAATTTTTACTAACTTTTTTACTTTGCTTAAAATTTCTTCTTTATTTTCTTTTTTTTCTAGATTTAACGTATAAGAAATATTATTTTTTATTTTCATATGAGGGAATAATCCAACTCCTTGAATTACATACCCAATTTTTCTTCTCATATCTATTAAATTTATTTTTGAAATATCTTTTCCATCAACAAAAACATTTCCTTTGTTTGGTTTTATAAGTCCATTAATCATTTTTAATACAGTTGTTTTTCCACATCCTGAACTTCCTATTATAGTTAAGAATTCACCTTTTTTTATATTTAAACTAAAATCTTTTAATATATTTTTTTCTCCATAACTTTTAGTAATATTTTTAAAAACTATAGCATCATTTTTCATTAATCTTTCTCCTTAGAAAAACTTTATTTTATTATATTTTTTTCTTTTAAGAAATCTTGTGCAACCTTTACTTCATCTAGTCCTTCTGATTCAACTTTATAATTTAATTTTGCCATCTCTTCTTCTGTTATTATATTCTCCATTTTCATTAATGCCTTTTCTAATTCAGGATGTTTTTCTAAAACATCTTTTCTTACAACTGTTCCACAATAATATGTGTTATAGAAATTTTTATCATCTTTAAGAAGTATTACATCAGAAGTTGAAAGTTGTCCATCTGTTGTAAATACATTCATTACATCTATTTCTTTATTATTTATTGCTTTATGTTTAAGCCCTATATCTAAATCAACTGACTTTTTAAATTTAAATCCATAAGCTTTGCATAAAGCGTCATATCCATCTTCTCTTTCATAAAAATCATATTCTGCTCCAAAAGTTAATTCATTTGCATGTTTAGCTAAATCTGAATATGTTTTTATATTATATTTTTCTCCTATATCTTTTCTTACAACTAATCCAAAAGTATTATTAAATCCATATAAGCCTACCCATTTTAAATCATATTCTTTTTCATATTTTTCATTAAGCTCTTTATATAAAGTTTTATCATCTGGAATATCTTTTTCTTTTAAAACAAAGTTCCAACCTGTTCCAGTATATTCTGGATACATATCAAAATCTCCCTTTACTAAAGCTGGATGAATATTACTTGTTCCTCCACCAATTCCTTTTGTTATTTCAACTTCTAAATCTGTATCTTCTTCAATAATTTGTTTTAGCATTTCACTTAATATAAACTGTTCGGTCATTGGTTTGGTTGCTATATTTATAACTTCCTTTTCTTCTTTAGAAAAACATCCTCCTAAAGAAGCTATAAGTATAACTCCTAACACACCACCTATTAATTTTATAAATTTTTTCATTAACCTAGCCTCCATTTTCTTTTTATAAATCTCTCAATACTTCCTATAATAAAATCAAAAATTATTGCTAATAAAGCTATAAGTAAACTACCTGCTATAGTCATTATTCCATTGTTAGTTGTTATTCCTCTATAAATTGCTACTCCAAGGCCTCCTGCTCCAATAAAAGAAGCAATTCCTGCAAGAGCTATAGTCATTACAACCATATTTCTAAAACCTGCTAAAATTACTACTGATGCTAAAGGAAGCTTTACTTTATATAAAATTTGAAATTTTGTACTTCCCATTCCTTTTGCAACTTCTATTATCTCTGGACTTATATTGTCTATTCCTGTATAAGTATTTCTTATCATTGGCAATAAAGCATATAAAGAGAGAGCAATTACAGCTGTTGTATTTCCTATTCCTGAAAAAGGAATTAAAAAACCTAAAAGAGATATTGATGGAATTGTATAAACAAAGTTTGTAATTCCAAGAATAAATGGTGAAGCTTTTTTATACTCACTTATAAAAATACCTATTAATCCCCCCAAAATAGTTCCTATTATAATTGCCATGCCTGCTATCTTTAAATGTTCTATAGTTAGTTCTAAAAAGAAATCAAACCTATTTGTATAAAGCTCCATTAATTCTTTAACCATAATTTTTCTCTCCCTCTTTTTAATCATTCTTTATCATATTTATTCTTTTAAATAAAAAAAAATTCTCTAAATTTAATTAGAGAATTCTTCTTTGTTATCAAAAGCTTTCTTTCTTAAAATTATAAAAATAAAGGTTACTAAAAGAGACATACAAAGTAAACCTATAAATAACATTTCTTTATTTAATTCATATATATAAGCTGCAATTATTGGACTTATAGCATATCCTGCTGATTCTGATGCTCCTACAAATCCAAAAACAATTCCTTTTATATTTTCATTTTCTCCAAACTCCAAAAGAGAGTTTTGAAGCGCTGCATTTAAAAAAGTGGCTCCTAAAAAATAAATTATAATTATTCCTGTAAATAATATTTTACCTCTAATCATAGATAGGGATAAAAGAGAAATGTTCATAACCATAAAAGATAAAAATAATTGTTTTTTAACTCCTATTTTATCACTACTCCAGCCTCCAACTGGTGCAAACAATCCAAATACAAAAAGATAAATTGATATTATACAGGAGGTGTAAAAATCTGTTCCATGTAAAACTTCTTGCCCATAAAAAGGAAAAATTGAAACTACACATCCATAAATAAAATCTCCTAAGAGAGCTATAGATCCTAATAAAATTATTCTTGGAAAAAGCTTATGTTTTTTTATCTCATTAAAGATTACTTTTGACCTACAGGGAATTTGTTTATTTTCATTTTTACATTCTTTTATAAATTTTTCTTTTTTCTTTATTTTAAATATTAAAAATATTAATGATAAAAATATACCTGCAGATGCTAAAGCGAAAACAGTGTTATAACTATTTAATTTATAAGCTACAAAGCCTCCTATAATAGCTCCAATTCCTCCTCCAAGAGTAAATACTGCTGAAGCATATCCTGTACATTCTCCTCTTTTACTGGGTTCTAAAGACCTTGATAAAATAGAGAAAGTTGGAGGTGCTGCAATTCCAAGTACTGCTCCTTGTACAATATAATTTCCCTCTGCAAAAATATTATTACTAGTGATTATGTATACAATTGGGACAAAAGCCATAAGCCCTAAGGCAATAATTAATAATAACTTATCCCCAATCCAATCTGATAAAGCTCCAAAAGGAATTTGTGTAAGTGCTTTTCCAACTCCATATAAAGACATGACAATTCCTATAATCATTGTGCTTATCCCTATAGATGAAAAATATAAAGGAATTATTGGAATCATAAAGCTATAACTTATTCCAAAAATAAATCTTAAAGTACAAAAGTTAAATAATTCTTTTTTCTTAAATAGGATATTATTTTTTATATTCATAATAACCTCCTAAATATATTCTTTTCTTTAGTATTATTTAACTTGCTTTTTATTATGCAATTTATAATCGTATCTTTTTTATAAAAATAACATATAAGAAAGTTACAATCCCTGAAACTGCTAATAATCCTGGAAATAAAAAAGCTTTATTTATATCATATAAAAATGCAGAAATTAATGGTCCTAAAGCAAAACCTAATGATTCTAAAGCTCCTACAAATCCAAATACAAAACCTTTTATTTTATATTCACTACCAAACTCTGAAAGAGAACTTTGAAAAACTGCATTAAGAAATGTTGCTCCTATAAAATAAACAATCACAAATATCGTAAAAATAGGAATATCTCTAGTTATTACTAATACAATCAATGATAAATTCATTATTATAAATGATAATAATATCTGCTTTTTATTTCCTATCTTATCACTTACCCATCCTGCAATTGGTGCTCCGAGTCCAAAAACAATAAGATATATAGATATAATAGATGAAGTATATGCTGTTGATGCTCCTAATACATCTTTCCCATAAAAATGAAATAAAGTTATAATACATCCATAAATATAATCTCCTAAAAAAGCAATTCCAGATATAACAATAATTTTATATGTTAATCTTTTTCTTTTTATTTCTCTAAATATATCTATAAGAGTATCCTCTTCACCTCTTACCATTCTTCTAGGCTTATCTCTTTTTATTTTAAACATAACATATACTAAAGTTATAAATATGCCAATTGAAGATAAATAAAATACTAAATTATAATTATTTAATTTAGAAACAATAAAACCTGCAATTGCTGCTCCTACTCCCCCTCCAAAAGTAAAAACTGCTGAAGCAAATCCTGTACACTGTCCTCTTCTTCTTTCATCAACAGACCTTGCTAATATAGAAAAGGTCGCAGGTGCCACCATTCCAAAAATTCCACCTTGTATTACATATAAACTTCCTGCTAAAAATCCATTATTTATAAAAGTATAGCCAAGAGGAATAAACATAATTATTGCAATGGCAATGTTTAAAGCTAAGGTATCTCCTATACTTTCAGAAAGTATTCCAAAAGGAATTTGTGTAAGCATTTCACTTATTCCATAAAGAGAAACTATAGTTCCTATAACTACAGTTGATATTCCAAGAGAATCAAAAAACAATGGCATAACTGGTACCATTAAGCTATAGCTAATTCCAAAAAGTAATCTATAAGTACAAAAATTCTTTAGCTCATCTTTTTTTAACATAATATTTTTTCTAGTTCCCATACACCCCTCCATACAATAAAGTCCTATAAATTAATTGTATTCTTATGGTCTCTAGAATATTAATACATATTTGTATTTATGTTCTCTTTAGTTTTTATCTTCTATATATTTATTTAGTTATTATACATATTAAAATTAACTATTTTACTTAAAATAAATAAAGGAATATAATTAATTTGCAAAAAATAATTCAATCATAATTTAAAAACTCCAAAGATAAAATATTTAATTATCAAAATATTTTTTATTCATAATTACTCAAAAATAAATACGAAATTACAATTAACAAAGGATGTTATATCTTTGTAGTTTTTAATACATAGCCTAAACACATAACCCCATCTTAAGCTTTAAGATGGGGTTAATTATTTAATCGCATTTAGTTAAAATATTATATCTGTCTTGTCTCATATTTATATTGTTTATCTTTCTTTTTGAAATAATTACTTTATTATCTACAACAGCATTTGCTCCAATTTCTCTATCTGCTTCTGTTTTACTTTTTTCTTCTTCATTTTCCCAAACAAAAGCTGACTTAGAAATTAATCCGCAGGACAATCTAACTAAATTAACTTTATAATTAAGCTTTTCTTTTTCTTTTTTTACTTTATACAATTCTTTTTTTAACTCTTCAATCTTTTCTTCGTCTTTTAAGCTTTTAAAGTTACTATAAAAATCTAAAGCATCATCACATTCTTTTTTCTTTGGAAATTTTTCTATTTTCCATTCTAAAACTTTCGCTTCATAAACTTCAAACTTTTCATCTGCAAATTCTGTTCCTAAAGGTTTATAAAGTCCTGTTTCATCTATTCTATAATTTTCTCTAATTTGTTCAGTTAAAGTAAGCTCTTCTTCTTTATCTTTAGTTAAGTTTTCAAGTATTTTATTTATTGCCCAAACTTTGCATTTTAATTGCTCAATCTTATAAAGATACTCACTAATTGTTTTCATATCTAAAGATTTAAATATTCTTTTATTTGTAGTTTTTAATTTTCTTAAATCTAAAGTTATTATCTCTTCTCTACCATATTTATTAATTCCACTTACTATCTTTTCTTTCATAAACTTTTCTTTAAGCTCATCAGATAATACACAAGGAATAAATTCAGTATTTATATTTCCATTTAAAATTAAATTAAAATGCCTAAAAACATGACCATCTATCTTTAAATTAGTTTCTTTATCTAAGATTTGTCCATCTACTTTAACTCGAACTCCTACATTAAGTTTCTTTCGTCCTATTAAAACATCAACTACTTTTCCATATCCAACTTTAGGTTTTATAAACTCATATTTGTCCTCAACTAACTTTGTCTTTCTCCCAATTCTTTTATATCTATAACTATAATCCCAAAGAAGTCTTGATTCATCATCAAGCATAATATCCTCTAGAATTTCTAAAAGACATATTCTTTCTTCTCTTAAAGTATTTACTTTTATATCTTTTTTCCCTTTTTTAAATCTTTCTTCTCTATTATTAAGATAAAATTTTAAGTTTGATATAGCTCTTCCCTTTTCTAAAAAAGAATAACAGTTATCTAAACTTTCATAAGCCTCTACATCACCTGTTTGAGCTATTGCTATTTGGGCACTTTCTATATCTTCATTTATTATATGATTTATTGCCAATGAATAAAGAAAATCTTCTTTTACACTTGGAAGCTTTTCTCTCATCTTTTTATTATTTAAAATATTATTTCCTATATCTATCTCTTCATCAAAAGTACAAATTATAGTTTCTTCTCCATCTACAATAGTTCTTATTTTTCCTTCTTTTCCTTTACTATAAGTATCTAAAATAAAATATTCTTTATTTTTTATATCTAAGTCAAAAATATTTCTTCTATTTATTTCACTCGTTAACTCTAAAATGCTTTTATAATAATCCTTTATCTTTTCTATATGATTAAAGCTTCCTGTCCCAACTTCTTCAACTATTTTCTTTAAAAATTTTCTGTCATAATACTTTCCAAAACCTAATCCATTAAAAAATATTCCTTTTTCACTGCATATCCTTGCTAAGTTTAATATTTTTTCTTTTTCTTCTTCCATTTCCCACTTATCAGTAACTAAAAATCCATCTGTAAAAAGAGCAATGTGATGTTTATTACAAATATTACTAAGATTCTTAACTATGTCTATAGCCATTTCTAAAGGTTCTGAAATAACAGTAACTCCTCTTGCATATAATTCTTTATCAATTATTCCATAAACATCTGCCATTTTATATGAAATATCATCACATTTTACTCCATTTAAAATTCTAATTGCTTCATCATGGCCTGAATAGATAATTGCAGAAACATAATTATTTTTTTCTTCTTTTAACGCTTCTAAAGTCTTTTTTACACTTTCTTTAAGCCCTTCTATTTCATTTACCATACTAAAAGAAACATCTAAAAGTAGAATATGATGATTTATATTTTTTCCTTTTTCTTTTACTGTTTTTATAGAATAAAAATTACATTTTTTTATTTCTTCTTCAGAAACTTGTATTTCTTCTCCGCCTAAATAATAAACCTTAAAATTACTCTTATCCAATAATCTCACCTACTTAAATTAATCATTTAATACTATAAGGATTTTATGAATTTCTATTATTTATAATTTGTCCTAATAATTCTCAAATTATTAATTTTATTTCTATTATTTATGTCATAATTATTGCTATAATATTTAGAATATGGAACTAAATAAAATTTTATTTATAATTTTGAAAGGAGAAATATATGAAAACACAACTCAATAAGCAACAGCTAACATTTATAATTATATTAGCTGTTGCTTTAGGAATTAGAAGTCTTGGAATGAGCATTGTTGCACCTTTTATTTCAAACTTTACTCTAAGTCTTAAATTTGGAACTATAGCTTTAAGTGGTATTGCTTTAGGAGGTTTTAGTTTTACTCAGGCTTTTTTTCAAATTCCTTTTGGAAACTGGTGTGATAAATTTGGTAATAAAAAAATGATATTAATAGGCTTGCTTCTATTAATTTTAGGACTTGCTCTTTCTACAGTATCAACTAATGCCTATATTTTTATAATCTCTAGATTTTTACAAGGAACTGGTGCTATAACTTCTGGAGTTTTCTCTTGGATTTCAAGTGAAGTTGGAGAAGAAAAACGTGCAGATGCTATAGGTCTTACTTCTATAATAGTATCAGCTTTTTCCGCTATAGCTTTAGCAGGAGGTCCTCTTCTTATACTCATTTGGAATGTACAAGAACTTTATGGAATTGCAACCTTTTTAGTTATTTGTGTATTTTTAATAATTCTTTTCGCACTTAAAGATAATAGCAGTAATTCTATAAAAGAAATTTCTAAAGAAGTTATAGAAAAAAAATCTAAAGAAACTTCAAAATACATATGGTCATTTTTGAAAGATATTAAATTTTTAGGATTTTGCTTTGTAGGATTCTTTTCAATATTTATGTTTATGGCAGACTTCGTATTAGTTCCAGAATATGCAGACAAATTAGTTGGTGAAGTTAATCTTTGGATGGTTTTTACTCCATCTATGCTAATTGGTCTTGTAGCTATGAAAATTTCTGTTATATTTATAAAAAAATCTTATACAAAAGAACTTGCAGTATTTTCAGGTATTTTATTTGTAGTAGGAAATGCTATGCTAATTTGCTCTAAAAATTCATTAGTTTTACTTATAATATCAAGTGTATTTACTTTTACAGGTTACTTTATTCTTGTTAACTTAGTACCTACAATTACAAATCAAATTGCAAAACCAGAATTTAGAGGTTCATTAAATGGTGTTGTAAACGCGTTTATGTATATTGGGGGATTTGTTGGAAGTGCTTTAATAGGTTTACTATGGGGAATAAATGAAAATTTTGCTATTTATACAGTTATATTTTTATCTATAGTTGTAACAATAATAGGCTTCTTATCAGTACCTAAAATAGGTTTTCATGATGAGGAAGTAACTAACTTTAATGTAAAAAGAAATACTAGAATTATTTCTGAACAATAATTTATTAAAAAATAAGCCTTAAAATATATCTTAAAAAATTTTTAGATATACTTTAAGGCTATATTTTTTAAAGGACTTTATAATTTTTTCTAGAAATAAACATATATTACAAATTATAATTTTACTATATTAAAACAAATAAATTTAAAGTTTATAAATTCTTATAGAAAAGGAGATTATTTTTATGTACAATAATTATATTTTTGACTTATATGGAACATTAGTAGATATAAATACTGATGAAGATAGTCCTATGCTTTGGGATAAATTATCAATGTTCTATTCATTTAAAGGAGCAAAATATTCAAAAGAAGAATTAAAAAAGTCTTATAAAAACAAAGTAAAAAAAGAACTTTCTCTAATAAAAAATACAAATTTTCCTGACTTTCCATTAGATAAAGTTTTTCTTTCTTTATATGAAGAAAAAGGAGTAAAAGTTTCTAAGGATATAGTTTTAGATACTGCTCATATGTTTAGAATTTTATCAATAAAATATTTAAGGCTTTATGATGGAGTTATAGAATTTTTAGAAGAATTAAAAAGAAAAAATAAAAAAATATATCTTTTATCTAATGCTCAATCACTCTTTACAGCTTACGAAATGAAAGTTTTAGATATAGAAAAATATTTTGATGGAATAATTTTTTCGGCAGACCTTGGAATCTGTAAACCTGATGGACAATTTTATAATGCAATACTTCACAAATTTAATTTAGATAAAAAAAATTCTATTATGATTGGAAACGATTTTCTTTGTGATATTGAAGGAGCTTTTAATTGTGGACTAGACTCCCTTTATATTCATT
Organism: Clostridium thermobutyricum DSM 4928; assembly: GCF_002050515.1. Lineage (GTDB taxonomy): Bacteria > Bacillota > Clostridia > Clostridiales > Clostridiaceae > Clostridium > Clostridium thermobutyricum. The sequence goes on from NZ_LTAY01000081.1 coordinate 104,756, forward strand.
CAAACCTTTCTCCAGATGTTAATAGCGAACTTAAAAGCACTTATTCTATACTAGATGGAGATTTTAGAAAAGTTTCTTCTATGATTTTAAAATAAAAGAGGTATAATTTATGGGAGTTTATTTTAATAAAATAACCAGTCTTTTAGATATGGCTGGATGTCCTAATAGATGCAAACATTGTTGGATTGGACATTCTCCAAATGGAAATTTATCTATAAAAGATTTAAAATATATGGCAGATTCTTTTAGTCCTTATACAGATAATCTTGAAATTTATAGCTGGTTCAGAGAACCTGATTTTAAAGATAACTATAAAGAACTTTGGGATTTAGAAAATAAATTAAGCAAAAATACTAAACCTAAAAGATTTGAATTATTAAGCTTTTGGAGAATAAATCGAGATTTAGATTATGTTAAATGGGCATATGATATTGGAGTTAAGAAATGTCAACTAACATTCTTTGGTCTTGAAGAAAAAACTGATTATTACATTGGAAGAAAAGGAGCTTTTAAAGAATTAATTACGGCAACTGAAATTCTATTAGAAAATAATATTGCTCCTAGATGGCAAATTTTCGTAAATAAAGATAACTTAGATGAAATTTTAGAAGTTATAAAATTAAGTGAAAAAATGAAACTTAAAGAAAGATGTCTTAAAATAAATAATTCATTTGAACTTTTTATACACCAAGGAAGCTGTGATGGTGAAAATGAAAAACTTTATGATATAAGAATTACTTCTGATGATTTATATAAAATACCTAAAGAGTTTCACTCTTTATTAGGAATAGAAGAAAAAATTTTATTTAGTGAACTTTTAAAGGATACATCAACAATTGATTTAAGAGAAGAAGAACCAGTATTTTATGTAACAAAAGATTTTGATGTATATCCTAATATTACTTCAATTAACCCTTGGTGGTATTTAGGTAATTTAAAAATAGATGGAGTAAAAAAAGTTTTATCTAATTATAAAAACAATAATTCATTAGCTCAAAAAATTAGCTTTGAAGTTCCACTATGTAAATTAGCTGAAAAATGTGGAAATCCTAATAGCACAAGATTATTTAGTAAAGATGATTATCTTATTTATTTATTAAATCAATATTGTAAAAATTTATAATTTAATTCTATAATTATAAATCTTAGTAATAAAAATAGATTATTATCTTAATTTATACTCTTACAACATATAATTCTCCATTTAATGGTAAAAAAATGTTTTTTGTGTATATACTATATATATATATCACTGTAATGGAGGTGTTTTTATATGAAAAAAACAAACATCTATACAATATTCGGAGTATTATTTAATGTTATTTTTTTATTCGGAAATTGTACTAATTTACTTCCAGAGTTTATGAAAGGATTATGTGTTGGATTAGGCTTTACATTAATTTTCTTTGGAATATATTCTGAAAGCCATAGTGTATCCCAATTAAGAAATTATAAAAAAATACTGTTTAATAAAATACTACCGAAATAACTTATATAATTATTTAAGAGAGGAAAATACCTCTCTTTTTATATCTTTTAATTATTATCTAAACTAAAATTTATATGTAAGCATAATAAAAGTGGACAAATTAGAGTTGTCCACTTAACTGTTTAGTTAATATTATAATATTCATCTTATTTAATTAATATTATTTCACTTTGTTTTAGTTTTTATTAAAGCTATTTTCATATATATCAATAAATGAAGATATAAATCTAGCCTGTTCTATTTCTTCTTTTGAACCAGTAGTAACTTGCCATCCATAAGTTCCATATGACTTATAATTCAACTGATTTATTGGCAATAAATTAAATTCTTTTCTAATAATTCTTAGTCCATCTTTATAATCAGTTTTTAATTTTTTAAATGCTTCTGTTGGATTTTTTAATACTGCATCTCCATATTTATTTGCCCCTATTTCAAATTCTTTTCCTCTGTCTAAAAAATAGTCTATATCAACACTTCCTTTTATATTATTTTGTCCAACAACATACTCCTTAGAATATTTTAAATCAGAAGTTTGATAATAAACTTTAAAATATACTAATGCTCCAATTACTATTAGTATCGAAAAGAATAAAATAATAATTTTATGTTTATTTACTTTTATGAAAATCTCCCCTTTACCCTTTTATATGAATATTATAACCTTTCTTTACTATATATCCATATTATACCAATAAAAAGATTAAGCTCAATAACAATAATTATTTAATACAAAAAGAAAGTATCATTACGATACCTTCTTTTAAGCCTTTATTATATTCTAATTGGATTAAATTAAGCTTCTCTTATATTTTGTGCTCCTAGTACTTCATTTAATGATTCTGCCATAGTTGGGTGAGCATATATTTTATCTCTTAAATATGTGTATTCAACCTCCATATCCATAGCAATACTTATTAAATGAATAAGTTCGCTTGATTCTTCGCATATCATAGTTGCACCTAATATTTTTTTGCTATCTTTATCTATGATTATTTTTATAAACCCATCTGTTTTTCCTATTTGTTTTGCTCTTGGAATAAACTTAGTTTCCATTTTAGCAACTAATACATTATGTCCTTTTTCTTTTGCTTCTTTTAAGTTTAATCCTACTCTAGAAAATGCAGGATCTATAAATAATGCACTTGAAACATTTTTTCTATCTGTAGTTCTTCTTTTTTTCTTTCCATATAAATTATCTATTACTACACGATAATCATCTAAAGATATATAAGTAAATTGTGGACCACCATTTACATCTCCTAACGCCCATATATTCTTAACATTAGTTTCTAATTTATCATTTACTTTTATAAATCCTCTAGAATCTAATTCTATATTAGTATTTTCTAAGTGTAATCCATCTGTGTTTGCGCTTCTACCAGTTGCAACTAATATTATATCGCTAACAACTTTTTCTTCTTTATCACCTTTTTTATAGATTATCTTAGCTAATCCATCTTCTTCTTTTATTTCTTCAATTGAAATTTCATTTAAGAATTTAACATTTCTATTTTCTAATATCCTAACTATTTCTTCTATATCATCTTCATCTTCTTTAGGTAATATTTGCTTAAAATTATTTATAACAGTTACTTCACTTCCAAATGCACTGTATATTCCTGCAAATTCTAATCCTATGAATCCAGCTCCTATTATAGTTAATTTTTTAGGTAATTCTTTTAAATTCATTAAGCTTTCATTTGTATAAACTATATTTGTATTTTCTATTCCTTTTATATTAGGAATAAAGGCTTTTGAACCTGTATTTATAAATATTTTCTTTCCTTCTAATACAATAGTTTCACCATTTTGCATTTTTACTTTTACTGTATTTTCATTTTCAAAAAAACCTTCACCTGTAAAAATACTAACATTACTATTATTGTTTAATTTATTATAATTTGCTTCTCTTAAAGCTTTTGTTAATTTATTTTTTTCTTCTATTGCTTCTTTATATTTTAATTCTCTTTCACTATAATTAGAAATCTCTCCTCTTCTTACAATGCTAGATTTATTTTCTAAAAATTTTGTTGGTATACATGCTTTATTTATGCATGTCCCTCCATACATTTCTTCTGATTTTTCTATTAAGGCTACTTTTTCTCCTCTATTTCCTAAATCTCCTGCTAAAGTTTTTCCTGCTTTTCCAAATCCTATTATTATAGAATCAAATTTGTTTATCATATTAATCAATTCCTCTCTTTAATTTATTCGTTAATCTTTATAAACAATATAACAGGGAAAAAACACTTGCTCAATTAGGCACTTTTTTGTAACCACTATTTATCACAAGAAATATTACTATTACTCCAACATATCATTTTCTCCATAACTTCAAGAAGTGAAAGTCCTGATTCAGTTAAATAATAAGTTGATTCTACAGCGTTATTCTCAATTTTTTTATCATTAGTTATTATATTATTTTCTATTAATAAATCTAATTGCTGAGATAACATCTTTTTACTACAACCTTTTACTGCTCTTTGTAATTCACCAAATCTCATTTTTTTATCTTGTAATTCCCATAATATTACTCCAACCCACTTTTTTCCTAAAAGACTTGATAACGCCTCTACTGGGCAATCATATATTATATTATCCATGTTATACATATCTAATCTCCCCTATATTCTAATATTTATTAATTAAAATTTCTTTATCTAATTTTAGTAATATTTTTAATTTATATAGATTTTCATATATACATAAATTTTATCACATATAATTTTTATAAAATATTATTTATAATACTACTCTCCATACTTTTTATTATATTTAACCTCAACATTTATATTGGGATACATTTCAGAAAATTGACTAATTACAAAATAACAACTTGGACACGGCTCCCACTTCGTATATAAAGTAAGTTTACCTCTATCTTTTAAAATTTTCTTTTTTATTTTTTTATGGATTTCTTCTAATATTTTTTTCTCACTATCATTAACTCTATTATAACCAATACCTAATTCACCAAGTTTATTAACCTTTCTGCTTTTAAATCTGCTTTTTTCTATAGGTATTACTTTACAATAATCTTCAATATCATTTTTTCCACTTATAGCTTTAAACTCTTTATTATCAAAGGTTGCTAAAGCAATATTTATAGAGTCTTGAAGGGCTAAGCTTTGATTTATATTAAAAATATCATCTTTATAATGTTCTATGTACTTATCTATACTTTTTATTAACCGATTCATTCTATCTATGTTGTTATTTAAATATTGATGATATTCTACAGAACCTTCTTTTGCCTTAATGTAGATATAATCTATATCCTTTGGTATTTTCATTTTTAACGTTTTTATTTTAGTTTTTTCATTATAAGTTTCAATTACATTTTTACAATTGCCTAAAATCATTTTCTTTAAAAATTCTATATCTTTTGCAAAAAGGTATTTATCTTCTAATTCTTCTTCTAAAACTTCAAGCCTTTCTAATTCTTCTAAAGAAATTTTTCTTGAAACATTTTCTTTAGTTTTTTCTATAACTTCTATTATATGTTCTACATTATCTCTAGTGCTTTTTTCTCTTTCATACTCTTCTCTATTTATATAAAGCTTTTCTATGCTCTTTAATTTTTCACATATAATTTCATGTTTATCTTCAAAAATCATTATCTTTTTTATATAATCAATAAAATCTTCTGCATTATCAACTTTATAAGCTATATCTTCATTTAAGCATTTATATAATCTTTCAAAAATATCATCATTAATATTAAAGGTTTTTTTTATTTCTTCTTTAAATTTTTCTTTATCAGTAGCTTTTATGTTATAATTTTCATTTTTCAAAGCTTTTTTAAAATCTTTTAAATTACTAATTTTTATTCTATCTCTCTTACTAATCTTTAGTGCTGGATTTTCTATCATAAATACCTCTTTTTATAATTTGCTATTTTCATATTATATCATATATAAATTAAATCAAAGGCATATACAAAAAGATGCCTAAAAGCAATTATTACTTTTAGACATCTTTTAAATTAATTATTTAAGTGCATTTTTTATATCTTCAACTATTAACTCTTCAGTTAAATGGTAACGTTCATATAATTCTTTTAATGGAACACTATTTGTAAATTCTTTTGTTGCTCCAAAGTTTAATACTTTCATATCTTTAGCACCATAGAATCTTGAAATCTTTTCTCCAAATCCACCATCAAGAAGTCCATCTTCTAAAGTTATTACTAAATCGTGATTTTCTGATAATTCATTTAGTAATTCTTCATCTATTCCACTTATAAATCTAGGATTTATTAATGTTGCGTCAATTCCTAATTCTTCTTTTACTTTATTATAAACTTTTTCTCCAAGTCCATAGAAGCTTCCAAGTCCTATAATAGCAACTTTACTTCCTTCTTTAACTTTAACAAATTTATTTAAGTTAGAGAAATCAGCTTCAACTTTCTCTCCAGTTGATACTACTGCTGTATTAGGAACACGTATTACTACTGGATGATTATCTTGTTCAATTCCCCAATCTAACATAGCTAAATATTCTTCTTTGTTAGTTGGTGCAAGATAAACTATATTAGGAATGTTTGATATTAATGGAATATCAAATAATCCATGGTGAGTTACATCTGCTCCTGTTATTCCTCCACCGTAAACTAAAATTACTGCTGGATTATTATTTATAGCAAGGTCATGTGATAATTGGTCATATGATCTTTGTAAGAATGTACTGAAGAATGCAGCTACTGGTTTAGCTCCTTGTGAAGCCATTGCTGAAGCAAATGCTACTGCATGTTCTTCTGCTATACCAACATCTACATATTGGTCTTTAAGCTCTTCTCTAAAAGGAATAAATCCTAATGGAGCAGGAGTTGCTGCTGTTATTGCTACAATCTTTTTATCTTTTTTTGCTTTTTCTAATAAAAATTTACTTGCTGCACTTGCATAAGTTTCAATTCCAGTCATAACTCTTGGTTTATTAGTTTTTGGATCAAATGGCATTATATAATGGAAAGGTTCTTTATCTTTTTCTGCATCTTCATGTCCTTTACCTTTTACAGTGTACATGTGAACAAGTACAGGATGGTCTGCATCTTTAACCTTTTTAAAAGTTTCGATTAAATCTTGAATATTATGTCCATCTTTAACAAAATGATATTCAAATCCTAAAGCTTTAAAAAAGTTATTTTCAGCTTTTCCTTCTGTTTCCCTAAGCTCTTTTAAGTTTTGATAAAGTCCACCATAGTTTGGTGCAATAGACATATCATTGTCATTTACAACTACTATTATATTATTTCCTGATTCTACAGCATTGTTTAATCCTTCATAAGCTTCTCCACCACTTAAAGAACCATCACCTATAACTGCTATAATATTTTCATTTCCACCTTTTACATCTCTAGCTTTAGCTAATCCACAAGCTAAACTAACTGAAGTTGAAGTGTGACCTATTGTAAAGAAGTCATGTGGACTTTCATGTTGTGAAGTATATCCTGTAATAGATTTATATTCTTCTGGATTTATAAAAGCATTTTTTCTTCCAGTTAACATTTTGTGTATATAAGATTGATGAGATACATCATAAACAATTTTATCTATTGGTGAGTTAAATACATAGTGCATAGCTATAGTAGCTTCTACCATACCTAAGTTTGGTCCAAAGTGTCCACCTGTTGTAGTTACTTTTTTTATTAAAACTTCTCTTATTTCACTTGCTAATGTATTTAATTCTTCATTACTAAGTTCTCTTAAGTCTTTTGGTTCGTTTACTTTATTTAGTACGTTTAATGTCATATAATTTCCTCCTATACTATTTCTAAAGTTATCTTTCTGTAACTTAGTATACTCCTTGGAGCTAACTCTAAGTCAATAATTATTATTTTAATATTTTAAAAACTCAGTTCTTAATTTATACAAATATATAAATAAAAAATTTATATATAAAAATATCTTTAGTATAATTTCATTTATAAATTCTTTATCAAAAATTATGTTATTCTTTTCAAATTACTTTAATTCACATATTAATAATTAATTCAATTTTAAAAGAAATTTTTCTTAGTAAGACTAATATATCTAAATAATAAAAAAAGAGAGTGAACTTCTCTCTTCATTTATGCTCTAATATTAAACACCTTTTTCAAACTTAATAAATTCAGTTCCTTTAAAACTTAATTTACCCTTAGCTCCTTTATTTAATCTCTTAAACTCTTCTTTTCCAACAGAAAACTCTTGTTGTCTACCATTTGCATCTTCAAAAACTATATAATATTCATTTTCTAATATTTCCTTATTATCTTTAGATTTTTTAGAGCTATTACTTTCTTTTCTTTTAGAAATTACCTTTGCTATTGTAGATATATCAGTTTTTTTATACTTATAAGAATCTTTAACACTTATGACCATTAATATCATAAGAAATATTAATGTTATAACTAACAAAATTTGAATAACAATTCCCCCTCATAAACAAATTCTCAATCCCTTTTTATAGTATTTCCAGATTATTTTACCATTTAAAAATATTCTATTCAATCTACTTTCATTGTTTTTACATATAAATAATATCTTCAATATAAAGTATCATTTGTTAATTTTACTATTTTTTCAATATTATCATTTATAAAAAATTCTACATAAATAATAAAAAGTATCTAAAAATCTATAATTTTTAGATACTTTCAATTTATTATTTTACAAATCTATCAGAAACATACCCTACATTTCCATCACTAGCTTTTACTCTATAATAAGCTCCTGACATACCTAAGATTTCAACTCTTTCACCATTATCTAAATGCTCTATATCACCTGAATGGCTATCTGGTCCACTATGCAATATAGCTTTTTTCGTACTACTATTAAAACTTATAACTCCGTAATTACCTGTTGGTTGATTTTGAACATTTTCTTTATGCTCTTGTGCTTTTGGTTTCTGTGCTTGAACTTTTTCTGCATTACTTTGATTATTTGTTTTATGTTCTACATTAGAAACATTATGATTCGTTTTATGTTCTACATTAGAAGCCTTTTTAGGTTCATTATTTTTTACATCATTATTAACTTTAGTAGTAGTAGAATTATCTATATTTTCATTACTCTTTGAGCTATCACTATTTGCATTAGCATTATTATCAACATTTTTATTACTGTCATTTGCGTTATTATCAGCATTTTTACTAGTATCATTTGAGTTATTCGCTACATTATAATTTTCATCTACTTTTGTATTAACAGTAGCTTTTCCACTATCAACTGTATTTTGTTGATTAGACGAACCTGCTATATATCCCCAAAACATTATAAATATTAAGAAACTTATAATTCCTAATAATACCTTAGATTTCTTTTTATACTTTGACTTTATAATAAAGAAAATTCCTATAGGCCAAAATATAATAAAACATATTATTTTTATTAAATTTTTTAGTTTATTCATATTTCCCCCAAAATATATAAATTTTATTGTAATCCCCAATGTATCTTATCACAATATATAAATTTGTAAATTTTAAATATTAAACAAATTTTTAGAATAAAAAACAATGAATTAATTGTTTTATATTTGAAGGAAAATTTTTCTGAAAATATATAAGTCTATATCTTTTTTATTTTAAAACCTCTTAATTTATCAACTTATTTTTATATTATTAAATATTTATTTATAACTTTCAATATTTAGAAATTTATTCTATAATTAAAGTAATAAAAAAAAGGTATAAAAGGGGAAGATTATGAATTATCAAGAAGAAAACAGAGTATCAATGTTATTCCCATTAATTGCTTTTGTTCCTAATTTAATTATTAACATACTAGCTATTTTTTGGAGAATGAACTTATCACGATTACTATTAAACATTCATAATATAGTTAGTTTTACATTATTTACTTGTATCATATTAACTTTTATGATTTTTGCAAATCCGCTTAATATATTTAACTTTGATGAGATAGAATATTCAAAAGAAAAAACTTTACCTTATAAAGTATTTCTTATAATTTTAGTTTTATATACACTTTCAACATTTGTTATATTTGCTAATATGCGAATTATAAGTATATCTTCTGGTATAATGACATATTCTTTTTATGCAATTTTACATTTAAAAAGACTTGAATTTGCTAAAGCTAAAAGAGATGAATATAAAACTAGATTTCAAAAAAAGATGTCTGGGCTTTCTGAAGAATCAGCAGATAGAAATATTTTTTGGAGATATAAGCTTTGGTTTTCTCCAAGAGTGAAGCTTCCTATGAATAGAAGATTGCCTCCAAATATCTTTGGATTTATATTAATTATTTTTTTCTTTTTCAGAAATGAAGCTAGAACTATAACTATAATAGGAATGATTTATTCAGTTTATTTTATAATAACAATAATTGAATATCTTACTAGTCTTTATACAGAAACAAAAGGCTATTGCACTGAAGTTTATAGTTTTAATAAGAGAGGTTTAGAGTACTGGACAATTACAGTAATTGATTATAAAAATAAAAGAGAATTACATTTTACAACTTCTCATAGACCTTATTTTGAAGCTGGGGATTATGTAAGAGTTGTATCCTCAATGTTTACTAAAAGAATTGTAACATTTTCTAGTACATCTGAAAAAACTTATTAATAAGTAATATTAAATTATCTATTTTTATTTATAGATTTTACTTGTTTTTATTTTTAAATATAATCACTTTTTAATAAAAATATTTTAAGAAGATTTAATTTATAAAATTAATTAAAAAGGCTGTCCATATGAGACAGCCTTTTTTAATATCTAATTATCCTATAGACTATAATACTCTTCTAGCATTTGTATATGGATATAATGGCATTGTAGTTACATAAGCTCCTGTGTGAGGTGCTGCTATTATTTCTCCATTACCAATGTACATAGCAACGTGGTAAGCTGGATCTCCCCAGAATACTAAGTCTCCTGGTTGTAAATCTCCTTTTGCTACTGGTGTTCCACATTCTTGTTGTGCAGCAGCAGTTCTTGGTAAGCTTACTCCTTCAGCTCCAAATACATATTGCATTAATCCTGAACAGTCAAATCCACTTGGGCTTTCTCCTCCCCAAACATATGGTACTCCTATGAATTGTTCTGCTTCTGAAATTACAGCTTGTGCACTTGCACTTGCTTTTGCTCCATTTGCTACATATGGAGTGTTTCCAGCTGTGCTCTTAACAACATTTCCGTTAGCTGTTGAAACTACCATTGTTGAACCTTGGTTTGAGCTTGAATTATTTGAATTTGATTTTGAGCTTGAGCTTGATTTTGAGCTTGAGCTTGAGCTTGAACTATTTGAAGTTGCTTTTTGTGATGAACTATTTTCTTTAGCTTGTTTTTCAGCATCAGCTTTTAAAGCAGCTTGTACTTGTTGTTTTTGTAAAGCTATTTCTTGTGCTGAATCTTTAGCTATTGTATCTTTAATTGAACTTAATAGTCCTTGTTCTTGATTTTTAGCATTTTGTTCTGCAGCTAAGTTGCTTGCTATTTTATTTTTTGAAGCTTGTAAAGTGTTTACATTGTTTTGTAAACTATCTTTTTCGCTCTTTAATTGATTTTCTTGACTTTCGATTTGTTTTAAAATCTTTTGGTTACTTTGATTTATGCTATATATATCTTGTAAATTTGTCACTATTTGTGAGAAACTTTTTCCTGAGAAAAGAACGTTTAAGTATGCTAATAAACCATTGTTTGCATATCCTTGTTCATAAAGTCCTTTTATTTCTTGGTTCATTTTTTCTTTATTTGCATTTAATTGTGCTTGTGTATTTGAAATTTGTGTTTGAAGTGATGCAATATTATTGTTAGCTTCTGCAATTTTATTGTTAAGGCTTTGTGATTCCATCATACTATTTTGAATTTGGTTATCTAATTTTTCAATTTGTTCTTGAGTCTCTATAGCCTTTTGTTGTTGTTGTGCTTTATCTGCACTAACAGCTTGTACAGTATTTGGTGTATCTGCAAATGCAGTAGTAATTCCTGAGAACATTGATGCAGACATAGTAATTGCAAATATTAACGCTACTAATAATTTTTTCTTCATAATTTAAAAACTCCCTTATCTTATCTATCGTTTAATTCATACGAAATCAATTTCATTTCAAAAAAAATTTATGTCAATTTGTTATCATTTTAATATCAAATAACTTTTTATATGACACTAATTTTTCAATTTTTTTCATTCATCTTCATTTGTTTTTTTATACGTTTATTGCGCATATATTTATAATACAACTTTCTAAGCAGAATTTCTTTTGTTTTTTAATATTTTTATTAAAACCTAAACTTATGTTAACATTGTTAACTTTTTATCTTTATTTTGTAAGTTTTTTGTAATAAATTCTTAATTTTCTACTTTTTCTGCCTAAATTTTTGAAGTTTTCATTAACAAAAAAAGCCAGGAAAATCCTGACTTTTATTTAATAATTTATATACATTGCATATTTAAAATTTGATATTTTTAAATAAAATTTTTAAACTATTTTATCATTGATTCTATATTTTCAGTTTTTCTGATTTTACCCATTCTAGGGAATATATTTTTAGTTACAAAATCATGTTCTTCTTTTGATATTGCTGTCATTGCATCTTCAACAAAAATTTGGTTATATCCTCTTTGATATGCTTCTCTTGCAGTAGTGTCTACTCCAATTCCAGTTGAAATACCACAAAGAATTATATTTTCAATTCCACGTCTTCTTAATTGTAAATCTAAATCTGTTCCATAAAATGCTCCCCATTGTCTTTTTGTAATGTAATGAGCTTTATCTATTCCTTTTAATTCAGGAATATATTCATCCCATCCTTTTGGACGAGCAAAATTATTTCCACTTAAATCTGTTTTTGGATGTGGCATATCTTTACCATCTGTAGTTGAAACTCTTACAAGAACTACAAATCCACCTTTTTCTTTTACTACATCTATTAATTTAGTAGTATTTGAAACAACTTCTTTACCTGTATAAGGTTTTAATTCTCTCCCTACAATTCCCTCTTGTAAGTCTATAACTACAAGTGCAGTTTTTTCTCCTTTAATAATATCTTTTTCATTGTTTAATATTGAATCATTCATTTTAAAATCTCCTTTTCTTTGGTTATATAAATATTATAGGCCTTTATTTATTTTTTTATAAACTCTAAAATAAACCCATAATGCATTTAGAAACAATAATCCACTCGTAACAAAGAATACATATCTTATTCCCAAGAAAGATGCTACTTGTCCACCTAAAATTGAACCACCAAATATTCCTAAGTATTGAGCTGAAATACTAAATCCAAATACTCTCCCTGTAAGTTCACTTGGTGTAATTTTTTTAACTAAAGTATTTACTGCAGGAGTTAATCCTCCAAAAGCTAATCCTAATAAAAATCTTAATCCCATAAGCTGCCAAGGATTTTTTACAAAAGCCTGTGGTATATAAATTATTCCTGCTATAATCAATGAAATTAGTATTACTTTTTCTACTCCAACTTTGTTTGATAACTTTCCAAGTCTTGGTGCCGAAATTATATTGGCTAAACCTGAAGCAGAAAACACAACACCTGCTATTACTGCAACATCTTTAATATGATTACATAATTCTTTAACATAAACTGTTATAATAGGTTCTATAGAATATAATGATAATGATAATACAAATGAAGTTAAAAGCATTGTAAGAGTTAAACTTCTATGTGGAATAGCATTCCACAATTCTTTTGTACTAAATTCCATTTTTTCGTTACGTACAAAATCTTCTTTTATAAATAATAAAGTTGTTATAAATGCAATAAATAACAATCCACCAGTTATAAAAAATACATTTCTAAAACCAAAAGTATCTCCTATAAATCCACCAAAAGTTGGTCCAAGCAATGAACCTGCAATATTTGCTGTTGAAAGAACTCCTAAAGCCCATCCAGCTTCTTCATTAGTAGTTTGAGTTGCAATTAAAGTAGTACAAGCTGTACTAAATCCTGTTATAACCCCTTGAAGTAATCTAAGTCCTATAAGTTCATATACATTACTAACAAATCCCATAGAACCGACTATTATTGCCATTCCAAGACTTGCTCTTAAAAGCATTGGTTTTCTACCAATTTTATCTGCTGCTTTACCCCATATTGGAGAAAATATAGCAGAAACTACATAAGTTATTCCAAAAGCTAGTCCAGAAAGTTGTTCAATTAATCCTGTATTATGTACTCCAAGCTTATTTATGTAAATAGGTAATATAGGTGCAATTTGACTCATTCCAATTCCTGTTACAAACATTCCAAACCAACAGAACCATAAGTTTCTTCTCCACATTTTCATAAATAAAACTCCTTTCTACTCAAAAAATTATAAACTATATTTTATAGTTTGTTTAATATTATATCTTATGCTAAAATATTTTATAAAGTTAGTAATACTCTAATTTAGATAATAATAGGAGTGATAAAATGTCACAAAAAAATACTTTAACTAAACAAAAAAGAAATTTAACTAAACAAAAAATTATTGAAGTTACTTTTGAATTAGCTGATGAAATAGGTTTAAATAAAGTAACTTTTCAAAAAATAGCAGAAAAATTAGGAATAAAATATCCTTCTTTATATAATCATTTTAAAAATATGGATAACCTTAAATTAGAAATGACAATCTCTAGCTTAAATAAGTTAAATACTATCCTAACTCAAGGCTTAATTGGAAAAAGTGGCGAAGATGCAATAAAAGAATTTTCTAAACTATATAAAAACTTTGCCTTTGAAAATAGAACAGCATATGAACTTTTTTTAAGTGTGCCAACTATAGGAAATGATGATATATACGACTTAACTAGAGAAACAGTAAATATAATTGTACAAATTCTTTCTATTTATACAGATAATAGAACATATCTTGTGCATAAGAGTAGAGCTTTAAGAAGTTCACTTCACGGATTTATTTCTTTATATTTCTTTGGATATTTTCAAGGCGAAGTAGATTTAGAAGAAAGCTTCGAATTTTTAGTAGAGGATTTTATTTATTCTTTGACTAGAATTTCTGAAAAGTAAAGGTGTAGTTTAACTACACCTTTTTTATATTTATATAGCTATTAATGTTTTATGTATAATTGGATATATGTTAACTAAATTAATATTCTCAATTTTAAATTCTTCTTTAATTCATATGGAATTTTTTACCAAAACCCTTGTAATTTGAAATTTATTCCATTATTATAAATATATAGTTATTTAACTAATTAGCTAAATAACTATTTTATAAATAGGAGGTTCTTTATGGGAAAAGTATTTAAAGCACTTAGTGATAAAACTAGAAGAGAAATTTTAAAGTTATTAAATGATAAAGATATGAATGCTGGTGAAATAGCTAAGCATTTTGATATGTCAAAGCCTTCTATATCAAAACATTTAGATATATTAAGAGAAGCAGAGCTTATAAGCTCTGAAAAAAGAGGTCAGTTTATGATTTATTCTATTAACACAACTGTAATTCAAGAAGTTTTAGGTGGATTTTTAGATTTATTTAAAAAATAAATAAAGGAGAGATTTTATGAGAAAATTTGATTTTACTAGGGGTATTTTTTTATTTACATCAATTTTAATATTTATTACAGGATTTATAGTAAATCCTATTGAAGATATAATTTTTCCTGTTATAGGTGTTTTCACTATAGTTTCATTAATAATATTGGATATTAATTCTACAAAATTTACAAATTTGTCTGAAGATAATCCAAAAATTAAAACTGTTAAATTTTTAAATAGACTTTCTATGTTCTGCATTATATGTATGTCTATTATATATTCTTTTCCATCAATTAAAGAATCATTTGAATCTCTTACAAACGGATTTTTTGGAATTGTTTTAATCACAATAATTATGACTGTTATAGGAAATGTATCTCCTAAAATACCATTTAACAGATATAGTGGATTAAGACTTCCTTGGACTATAAGAGATGAAGAAACTTGGAAATTAGCTCATAGAATACTTGGATATTTAGCATTTCCAATTGCAATATTAATGATTATTTCAGCATTATATTTTGATTATAAGAAAGTAGCATTTATTGGTATGACATCTTGGATTGCTATTCCTGGAATATATTCATTAATATTTTATAATAAGAAATTCAAAGCTTTAAAAGAAAAAAATAAAGGAACTGACTTTTGTCAGAACCTTTATTTTTTTCTTTTATATTATTTATATTTTTATATAGTAAGTTTCTATTTAAAAGGGCTTCTATTTATAACTCTTCCCCATTTGTTTCTATAACTTTTTTATACCAATAGAAACTCTTCTTTTTACTTCTTTCTAAAGTTCCATTTCCTTCATTGTCTTTATCTACATAGATAAATCCATATCTTTTTTTCATTTCTCCAGTTCCTGCACTGATTAAATCAATACATCCCCATGGAGTATATCCCATTAAGTCAACTCCATCAATTTCAACTGCTTTTTTCATTTCTTTTATATGTTGTCTTAAGTATTCTATTCTATAATCATCATTAATGCTTCCATCTTCTTCTATTTCATCAACTGCTCCTAATCCATTTTCAACGCAGAATAAAGGAATTTGATAACGGTCATAAAGATTATTTAATGAAATTCTAAATCCTTTAGCATCTATTTGCCATCCCCAATCTGAAGCTTCTAAATAAGGATTTTTAACTCCACCTAACATGTTTCCTTTAATTTCATCTTGGTCATTTTTATCTGATGATTGAACTAAAGTCATATAATAACTAAATCCTATAAAATCTACTTTTCCTTCTCTTAAAATTTCTTCATCTCCAGCTTCCATTTTAAGTTTTACATTATTTCTTTCTAAGAATTTCCTAGCTTTATTTGAATAATATCCTCTTGCGTGAACATCTGAGAAGTAGTATGTGTTATCCATAAATTCATTTGAAAGTTGTACATCATCTGGATTACAAGTTTTTGCATAAGATTGTGGATAAAGAATCATACATCCAATTTTAAAGTCTTTATTTATTTCATGTCCTAATTTAACTGCTTTTGCACTTGCTATTAATTGATGATGAGCTGCTTGATAGCAAACTTGCATTTTATTTTCGCCTTCTTTAAATTTTATTCCTGCTGGAATAAATGGATGTAATGCTATTACGTTTATTTCATTAAATGTCATCCAATACTTAACTTTATCTTTATATCTATTAAAAATAACTTTGCAATAATTTAAATAGAAATCTACTAATTTTCTATCTCTCCATGAACCATATTTTGTTACTAAGCCATATGGCATTTCATAATGTGAAATAGTAACTACAGGCTCTATTCCATATTTTAAACATTCATCAAAAAGATTATCATAGAATTTTAAGCCTTCTTCATTTGGCTCCTGTTCATCACCATTTGGAAAAATTCTTGTCCAATTTATTGATGTTCTAAAACATTTAAATCCCATTTCAGAAAATAATTTTATATCTTCTTTGTATCTATGATAAAAATCTATAGCTTCATGTGATGGATAATATTCTCCTTCTACTATTCCATCAGTATATCTTCTCGCCTTTGTATAAGAACCTGCTGTTGCAACATCTGCTGTACTAAGCCCTTTACCATCTACATTATAAGCTCCTTCACATTGGTTTGCAGCTACTGCTCCACCCCATAAAAATCCTTCTTTAAAACTCATTTTACAACACCTCTTCTTTCTAATAAATAAAACACTAAATAGTTAAATTTTATTATAAACACTCTCCATTTGTAATTATAACATTTTTATACCAATCAAAGGATTTCTTTTTACTACGTTTTAAAGTTCCATTTCCTTCATTATCTTTATCAACATAAATAAATCCGTATCTTTTTTTCATTTCTCCAGTACTTGCACTGATTAAATCAATACATCCCCAAGGAGTATATCCTAAAAGTTCTATTCCTTCTTCAACTGCAATTTTCATTTCTTTTATATGCTCTCTTAAATAATCAATTCTATAATCATCATTAATACTTCCATCTTCTTCAACCTTATCAACTGCTCCTAGTCCATTTTCAACTATCATTAATGGAATTTGATAACGGTCATATAAATCTCTCATTGTAACGCGTAAGCCTATAGCATCAATTTGCCATCCCCATTCTGAAGCTTTTAAATATGGATTTTTTAATGAATCAAATATATTTGCTTTACAATCTCCTAATATATTTGGATCAGTGCTTGTACATCTAGAAGAATAGTAAGAGAATGCATAATAATCTACTGGATATTTTTTGATTATTTCTTCATCTCCTTCTTCCATTTTTATATCAATTCCTTTTTTCTTAAAATAAGCTTTTATATAACTTGGATATTCTCCTCTTACATGTACATCTCCATAAAAATAAGCTGCTCTATTATCATCTTGTGCTTTTATAATATCTTCTGGCTTACATGAATATGGATAAACACTACCTGATGCTATCATACAACCAATTTTATTTTCTTTATCTATTTCATGCCCAATTTTAGTTGCTAAACTACTTGCAACAAATAAATTATGAGAAGCTCTATAAATTATTTCCTCTTTATTTTCTCCTTCTTCTATAATCAATCCTCCACCTAAAAATGGAATGTGTTGTATCATATTTATTTCATTGAAAGTTAGCCAGTACTTAACTTTTCCTTTATATCTATTAAAAAGAACTGTTGCATAATTTACAAAAAAGTCTATACACTTACGGTTTCTCCATCCTCCATAATTAGTAGCTAAATATAAAGGTGTATCAAAATGACATATTGTAACTATTGGTTCTATTTTATATTTTAATAATTCATCAAAAATATCATCATAGAATTTTAAGCCTTCTTCATTTGGCTCTTTTTCATCTCCCTTTGGAAAAATTCTTGGCCATGAAATTGACATACGGAAACTTTTAAATCCCATTTCAGCAAATAACTTAATATCTTCTTTATAATGATGATAAAAATCTATTGATTCGTGACTTGGATAAAAACCATAGTCTGTTTCTAAAGCTTTCTTTGGATTAAAAAAAGCCTCAAAACGTTCCTTTCCTGCTGGAATTACATCAACTAAAGACATTCCTTTTCCATCTTCTTTATATGCACCTTCACATTGGTTTGCAGCAACTGCTCCACCCCATAAAAATCCTTCTTTAAAACTCATATCTATTCCTCCCTTTTTTATAAGGGAGATTTAACTCCCTTATTTTTTTAATTTATATTTTAATATTAAATCATTCAATTTTATTAATTTACAACATTTAATAAAGCTTCTTCAAAAGCTATATCCTCTGATTTAGATTCAATTACTTCTAAATAATTTTGTGAATTTGTTACAATAACTGGTGTTATAACTTCAAAGCCTTCATTTTTTATCGCTTCAGCATCAAATTCTAATAATAATTGTCCTTTTTTAATTTTTTCTCCTTGTTTAACTTTTGCATTAAAATGCTTTCCTTCTAATTGAACTGTATCCATACCAATATGAATTAGTATTTCTGCTCCTGAATCTGAAGTAATTCCTATTGCATGTCCTGTTGGAAATAAAGTTGTTAAAACACCATCTACAGGTGAAACTACTTTTCCTTCGTAAGGTAATACTGCTACACCTTTTCCTAAAGCGCCTCCTGCAAAAGCTTCATCCTTTACTTCTGATAGAGGAACTAATCTTCCAACTAAAGGACTTCCTATAACTTCTTTAGCTAATAATTCATTTTCTATCTTTTTATCTTCTTTAACTTCTTCTACTTCCACTGTTTCTTTATATAAAATCATTGTTAATATAAAACTAACTACCATTCCTACTGCTGTTGCTATAATTGCACTTATAACTTTGCTTATATCTCCATTTGCAGGATTTATAAATTTAATGAAACCAAATACTCCAAGGCCTCCCATTATATATGTTTTTACTTGGAATAACCCAGTTAAAGCTCCTCCAATAGCTCCTCCAATACAGCTTATTATAAATGTTTTTATTCTTGGAAGAGTTATTCCATATATAGCAGGTTCAGTTACTCCAAAGAATCCTGAAATTATTGATGGTATTGCTAATGTTTTTAGCTTCTTATCTTTTGTTTTAATAAATATAGCCATAACTACTGCTGTTTGAGCAAATGATGCTACAAATGATAAAACCACAATTGGATCAAATCCTTTAGTTGTTAAATTTAAAATCGCAACTGGAATAAATCCCCAATGTAATCCAAATATAACCAATACTTGCCATAAACCTCCAAGTAATAATCCTGCAACTATTGGTGAAAACTCATAAACTGCAAGTGTTCCTTCTCCTATAAGCTGACTTGCCCAAGTAGTGATAGGTCCAATAACTATAAATGTTAATGGTACAATAACTATTAAAGTAAATAATGGAACTAAGAAAGTTTTAACTACATCTGGAATTATTTTTTTGAATAACTTCTCAACTTTTCCTCCAAAATAAGTTGCAATTATAACAGGAATAACACTTGATGTATAATTCATTAAAATAACTGGTATTCCTAAAAACGTCATACGAACTGGTGACTCTATAGGAGTTCCTTGGAATAATGTATATAAAGGCTCTCCACTCACAGCT
This sequence comes from Clostridium thermobutyricum DSM 4928, assembly GCF_002050515.1. Taxonomy (GTDB): domain Bacteria; phylum Bacillota; class Clostridia; order Clostridiales; family Clostridiaceae; genus Clostridium; species Clostridium thermobutyricum. The sequence continues at coordinate 124,720 of NZ_LTAY01000081.1, forward strand.
GATACCATAGTTGGATATACTAAAGCAGCTCCAATTATCATACCTAAGAATTGATTTGTTTTAAATTTCTTAGATGCAGTGTATCCTAAAAATATTGGGAAGAAATAAAACAATGAATCTCCAATAGCTTGTAATATTTGATAAGTTCCTGATTCAGGAGTAAGCCATCCTAATGCTAAAAATAATGCATTAAATCCTTTTAACATTCCTGTTGCTGCAAGGAATCCTAAAGTTGGTGCAAAGATTCCTGAAATAACATCTATAAGATTATTAAATGGATTCATCTTTTTTTCTTCTACATTATCATTTTGAGAAAAATTAAAGTTTCCAACTTCCATAACTGCATTAAAAACATCTGGAACATGATTTCCTATAACAACTTGGTACTGTCCACCACTTTGAATTACAGTAACAACTCCATCCATTTTCTTTAATACATCTGTATTTGCCTTGCTTTCATCTTTTAGCTTAAAACGTAAACGAGTAATACAATGAGTTAAACTATTAACATTCTCTTTTCCACCTACATTTTTAATTATGTCTTTTGACAATTTTTCATATTTCATAATACACCTCTCTAAATTTATTTTTTTATATAAAAAAGCGAGACCAAAAAGATAGAATATAAATTTTATTCCATCTCCTTTGGTCTCGCCTGCTTTACCAGTAACAATCCTTTTTTATTAAATTCTTAATCAGTAATACGTTGTATGTGAAGTATTAAATATAATTGCTCTTCTTCAGTTAATTTTTCATTTAAATATTTTTCTATTTTTAGCATACATTCATATGCTTTTTTGTATTTTTCTTTAACTTGCTTTAATAAAAACTCTTCTTTCTTTTCTTCATTTTCTTTTCTATTTTTTAGCCTCTTAAAGAAAAATCTTAAATGAGTTACAAACCTTTCATAACTTAAAGACTTTTCATCTAATACAACTCCATAAGAATATTTAACAATATTCAGTATGTCTTGTATCATTTTTGTTTGGTTTGCTATATCCGAAACATTGTTAAATGAATTATTTACTTGAGCATTTATTAAATGAAGAGCAATATTACCTGCCTCTTCTTCTGATAGGTCAACTCCTAATTCATCTTTAATTGCTTGGACAGCTTTAAGTCCCACACTATATTCTTTAGGATAAAACTTTTTAATTTCCCAAATTAGTGCATTTGGTCTTGTTATTCCCTCTTTATAGAGTTTTATTGTATTACTTACATGGTCTGTAAGAGTAACATATATGTAGTCATTTAATTCAACTTTAAGTATATTTTTTGCATATTCAACAATATCATAACAAATTGAAATATGTTCTGATGGAATATGTTCTAATAATAATTTAAATCTTTCAGAAGCTTCTTTTTCTTTAAGTATAAAAGTTTTTTCTACTTCTTTTTCTTCTAGTTCCTGACCAACACCTTTTTTAAATGCTATTCCACATCCCATAGCTACAACTTCACGATTAGATGAGTCTTTCGCTAATACAGCATTATTATTAAATATCTTTTTTATTATCATTATATCCCCCCCTTATAAATTTCCTATATAGAAGATTATCCAATTATAATTCAAAATATATCTATATAAAATAAAAAACCTCAAGTAATCAAAAGAAATTTATAAAATCTCTTTTCATTATTTAAGGTCTCGCCTGATCGAATCAGTAACAATCGCATATAAATTTGTAAACGTTAACTCACTATTATAATAACTTGTCCATTTATATTTGTCAATAATTTTTTAACATTTTTTCCAAAAATATTTATACAAATAATTTTATTAAGATAAAAGAGTCTATATTATATTTATTTATAGTATAGACTCTCAAGTTTTAATAACTTTTTTAAATCTTAATACTAGCCTTAAACCTTTTGTAATGAATTATGAAATTTTTATTTAGCTTCAAATTATTTCTTTTATATAAAATACTTATAGTATTTTTTATTATTATTTTTACATTTCTAACTCTATTTTTACTTACTATATTTCAAAATAAATTTTCCCATTTCAATTGCACAATCTTCACTTTGTGGATAAATTCCTACATTATCTCCGTAAGCATGTCCAAACCCTTTATATAATATTGTTTCAGTTTGTATACCTGCTTTAGTAAGCTTACTTGCATAAGCTAAACATTCTGGCTTTAAAAAGTCATGTTCTCCAACTGTAATAAAAGTTGGTGGAAGTCCTTTAGGATTCATAATGTATGGACTTAAATATTTATTTTTAATATCTTGAGTTCCTAAGACAGCTCCTAAAGTATCTGATAATCCTCTAAATGACTCTAGCATAAGTTTTATTCCAAGTTCATATTTATCTGAAATTTCATATTCATCTATGCTCCATTTAAAAAACTCATCTTCAACATTTGCCATATTTAAAGTTGGATAAAGTAAAAGTTGTCCCTTCACCATTCCTAATCCATTTTCCACATCTTTTGTAGTACAATATTGAGCTAAGTTTCCACCAGCACTATCACCAGAAACAAAAATATTATTTTTATCTCCTCCAAGTTTTTCTGCATTTTCATAAACCCATTTTAATACAGAATAACAATCTTCATGCCCTGTTGGATATGGATTTTCTGGACATAATCTATAATCTACTGATACAGCTAATATATCTGTATTTTCAACAATTAACTTTACTAACTCTTCAACAACATTTGGTGAACCTGCAAAAAAGCCTCCTCCATGAATGTAATAAAGAATTGGAGCATTTTCTTTTAAAGTTTCAGATTTATAAATACGTATAGGAATTTCATATCCGTCATTTGCCTTTACTTTTTCATTAATGATTTCTATATTTTTTTCAACCATTGGATGGCTCTTAAGTCCATTAAATAAAGCTCTCATTTCAGTAATTGACTTCTCTTCTTCTTCAAATTTTCCATTTTCTTTATATATTTTTTCCATCATGTCAATTTGAGGCTTCATATCATTATAAAGACGAAGGTCCATACCTCCTTTTTCATCACTATCAGGTAAATTTTTAATTAAAACCTCTGCTCCATTAATGATAACCTTTTCTTGTTTTGCAATAAGCTTGTCTAATAATTCTTTTGAATACTTTCTTGCCATTTCTAAATCCCCCTTTATTTAAATTTTAACTAATAGTATTATCTAATCTTCAGGAAATTGAAGATAATAATTATACAAAGCTCCAATTAAATTAGAATCATTATAATACTTACAAGTGTCCACTACTGCATGTGGAATATCAAATGGAATCTTCTCATATATTTTCTCTAAATTTTCTTTAATCTTTTCTAATAAAATTGGCTGTTTTGAAATTCCTCCACCAATTAAAAATTTTTCAGGGTCCAAAATACATTGAAGATTATAGATTTGCATTGCTATATTAGTAGTAAACTTTTCAAATATTTCTAATACATCAGAGTCCCCTTCTTCAATCATTGAAAAAACTTTATATCCATTTAAAGATTTAATATCTATATTCTTTTTCTTAGAAACTTCATTTATAAGTGCAGAAGTACTTCCTGTAAGTGCAAATGCATTATTAAAATCTAAAGTTTTAGTATCTTGCATTAAAAAAGAAAACTCTCCAGCAAAAAAGTGATTTCCTTTATGAATTTTTCTATCCTTTATTATTCCTCCACCAATTCCAGTTCCTAAAATCATAACTACTCCATCTTTAGAGTTTTTTAGATTTCCAATCCAAACTTCAGCTAATGCAGCACTTTTCCCATCATTCTCAACAGAAACTGGTACATCTATATGCTCATGAATTTTATCTATTATATTAACATTTGCATTATAGTCTAAAGCTCCTGGTGAATAAATTTGTCCTGTTTTTGTATCAATATTTCCTGGCATACTTATAGCAATACCATTAACCTCATCTTTAAGAGAATTGTATAATTCAGTTATTTTTTTCATTAAACTTTCTATACTATCTAAAGGTGTAGGAAATTCTCCCCTTTGAAAAATTTTAGCCTCTTTATCCATAACAGCATACTTTATCAAAGTTCCACCAATATCTAAAACTAATTTCTTCATTAACATTCCTCTCCTCCCTGATTATAAAAATTAAACGCACACTTTAAAAATAAGTATGCGTTTTTCCCTTAGTTAAAGGTTATCATTTTTTATTTAATTATTGTTGTTCTTTTTTGTCTTTTTTACTGTCATTTTTTAATTCTTTTAAAGCCTTCCTATATTTATTAGGTGTCATTCCATACTTTTCTTTAAAAATATTTATAAAGGATTTTACATTTGAAAAGCCATGAATAGCTGAAATATCTTTAATATTTTCATCAGTTTTTATTATGTTTTCATAAGCTTTATTGAGTCTATAATTACTTAAATAAACTTTATATGTAACCCCAAACCATTGATGAAATTTTCTAGAGAAATATTCTTTACTCATATAAAACTTTTTAGCCATATAATCTAAAGACAAGTCCTCTTTATAATTTTCATTTATATAAGTTAAAATTTCCTTTTGCCTTTCCCTATACTTAAATCTCTCATCTTGAATAGTAACTTCTTCACTTATACAATTAGAAAATAAAATATATAAAATTTCATATAAATAAGAGTTTATCTTTAAATAATCTAATTCCTTTGGATTTAAAGAATATTCTTTTATATCTAAAAATATTTCAATTAGCCTGTCCTTTTTTAAACCTACTTTTTTAATATCTAATCTTACATTATCAAAATTAGGATAAACTTTTTTTATAAAATCATAAGATATAATCATGATTACTCCACTACTAATTTGAGTTTTATTTTTTTCAAACTCATGTACATCTCCACTATTTACAAAAACAAATTCATTTTTTTTAACAGAAATAGGCGTGCCATTTATTCTTCCATTAATTTCACCTTCAATAACAAGAGTTAACTCCATACTTCTATGCCAATGAGGTGATATATATAAATAATCATCTATACTATAGTTTTCCTTATCAACGCACCATATAAATGCAGGTATATTTTCATTTAAATTTATTTTTTCATATTCTGCTTTGTTCATAATAATCTCCATTTTTATAGACTTAAAATTATCTTTATTTTATAAAATTATACTTATTGCCCACTTAATACCATTATAAAGTAATATTAGAAATTAAAAGTTAAAATAAACATAAATATTTCTATTAATATTAGTAAGAATTATAAAAACTAATATAAACCTTGTTTATTTTATTTAGTAAACTCTTAACCTTGTATTTTGTATATTAGTTTAGATTTTTATTATTTGAAAATAAAAAAATTTTTATTTTTCTATTGACTTATAGTTAACTCCAAGTTTTATACTATCTCTCGTACAAAAACAGGAGGGACAAAAGATGACAAAAGATAAAAAAAGCTTTGATATTATTTTACTTATTATTTTATTAAGTTATTTCATGATATTATTAGATAATTCTATAATTTTCACAGGTACTATAAAAATCTCACAAAATTTACACTTAAATCAAACAGAACTTTCTTGGGTAACTAATGCTTATTCTTTAACCTTTGGTGGTTTTCTATTATTTGGTGGTCGTGCAGGTGATATATTTGGGCGTAAATTTATTTTCCAAATAGGTTTATTTATTTTTGGATTAGGTTCATTATTAGTTTCCATTTCTCAAAGTGCAACTTTTATTATTTTATCTCGTGCTTTCCAAGGTATAGGATCATCATTTCTAGCTCCTACATCTTTAGCATTATTAATGGATAACTATAAAGGCCATGCTCGTACAAAAGCTGTTTCTTATTATGGTGCAACTGCTGGAATTGGTGCAAGCATTGGTTTAGTTATTGGTGGTTTCTTTGCAAGTTTATTATCATGGCGTTATGGCTTCTTTATAAATATACCAATAAGTATAATTATGCTAATACTTTCACAAAAATATTTAGCTAAAAGCGAAACAAATACAGGATCAATTGACTATATAGGTACAATTACTTCTTTAATTGGTATGATAGCACTTGTATACAGTATAGATGGTGAAAGCTATCGTTTAATTAGTTTTATTATTGCAGTTATTTCATTAGCAATATTTATTTATCAAGAATATATTTGTAAAAATCCAATGATGCCACTTCATTTATTTAAAAATGGTGAACGTTTGGGTGCTTATGTTGCTCGTTTCTTATTTTTAGGTGCAATGTTAAGCTTTTGGTTTTTAACACCACAAATTATGCAAACTGAACTTCATTTTACACCATTAATGGCTGGTATAGGCTTTTTCCCTTTAACTATTGTAAACTTCTTTGTAGCTATGAAAGTTGCAAAATTAACTTTACGTTTTGGTAATGGACGTCTTTTAGCCATTGGACTTTCAATTACTTTAGTTGGTATGTTATTAGTAAGTTTCTTTAGCTCACACTTAGGATATTTTATTGGTATTGCTATTCCTATGGTATTACTTGGTATTGGACAAGGTTTGAGCTTAAGCCCACTTACAATAGCTGGGATTGCACATACTGAAGCTGAAGAAGCTGGTGCTGCTTCTGATATTGTAAATACTGTACATCAAATTGGAGGATCAGTTGGCCTTTCAATTATTATAGCTATAACAGGATTATTCTCACATAACACTTACAATATTGGAATGTTAATTGGCACAGGATTTTTATTTATAGCTTTAATGTTTACTATATTTTTAATTATTCCAAGTGAAAAGAAATCTGCATAAAATACAAAAAAGCATAGTAATAATACTATGCTTTTTTTAACTAAATAATATTTTTATTCAACTTTATCCTCTTTAAAATGCTGTTAAATTTTGATTATAAATAACTTTAAATAAAGATAGCTTAGTCTTAATTTTAGTCTAAGTTCTCTTTAACCTTATCTATTTTTTTAATATAAAAGGTATTGGTTTTTCATAATTATCTCCATTAGCACTATATACAGTTATTGTGCCATCTTTCTTTATTCCACAATAAATTAAATTATCATTATTAAATATATATTTAATCTTTTTAAACGCTACTATCATTATAACTATTTATTCCACTATATTAAATAATTCATAAAAATAGCTAATATTATTTTCAAACTCTTCTTCTATTTCTTTTTCTTTAAGATATACTTCTTTATCATATACACATAAAGCATGTTTTTTAGTGAATCTATCATTTAATTCAACTTTATAACATGTTATTACACACTTAACATGTTTCTTATATTTTGAAATTACCACTCTATATGTAATGTTATTATAATTTTTTTCATAATAATAAGTTTTACTATTTTTTGAATGTTTATATACGTAATCTGGATCATCTAATATTTCTCTTATATACTTTAAACTAACATCAGGATGACTAATTTTTATGTGCTTTCTATAATTGCGATTATACAAGATTACTTTCTCATGCAATTTACTCTTCAATTTAAAAATTAAAAACCTATCTTCATAATAAAAATCCATCTATATCCCTTCTTTATCTCTGGTATCTAATTTAAATTCCTAATTTAAAACTTTATATTCAAATTTTAGCATATTATAAAAATAGATACAAAATTTCCTTTTAATTTTATGTTATCTCTTCTAAACTAAAAAATTTAATATTATATAATAAAAAGGAATTAAAAACTTAAAATTTAAATTTCTAATTCCTTTAATTTAAAATCATTTTATTTTATGTTTATTATTTTTTTTAGATTACTTGAATATACTTTAGCTAGAGGATTATATGTATTTACTAAAGATTCAACTATTATTTTATCCCCATCTGTAGTATTAGGACCTAAAGTTATTTCCATTTTTTCTAACGCCTTATCATCAATATTTAAAAAATAGGAATCTATCCCCAATTCTTCTCCTTTTAATAGCTTTCTTAAATGTACATTAGGATTTTCTTCTTGCATCTCTCTTAATGATATTGGTAATATTCTAAATATATATCTCCATTCTTTTTGAAAATTCCAATTTTTTCTTTTATGCTTTCCTAATTCACCTAATTTTATATTGCATTTATCTACTTCTAGTTCTAATATATTTGGATAAAGCAAACTTTTATCATCTGTATATTCAACTTTTTCTAATATTTCTACCCAACTTGGAGATATTGTGTAATTAGGACATAATATCTCTTCATATTTAAAATAACTTTTGAAACTACCTAAACTACCAATATTATTTACAGTATATTTTTTAAACATATCTGAAGGAAGTTTTATTCTTATTCCCCTCATTTTATTAGTGTATATATGCCAAAATGGAATACTTTCTTCTTCTTCCTCAGTCCAACAGCTTACAAAACAATATTTCCCTATATTCCCCATATCATTTGATTTTACTTCCTCTAAATCATCCATATTGCTTAATGAATTAAATCTTATAGTTTTATTTTTTAATATTAATGCTAATGTATCAATATTTGTATAATGATACAGATATTCTGGCTTATTCAATCTCATTCCCCCTTTAACCCACTATATTCTATTATATTTTAATTCCCAAATATATACAATATTTATGAAAATATATTCTTAATTAATATTTTTATTCAACATTATTCTCTTTAGAATAATATTAGATTTTGATTATAAATAACTTTAAATAAAGAGAGCTTAGACTTAATTTTAGTCTAAGTTCTCTTTAACCTTATCTATTTTTTTAATATAAAAGACCTTGGTTTTCCAGAGTTATCTTCATTAGCACTATATGCAGTTATTGTGCCATCTTTCTTTATTCCACAATAAATTAAATTATAATTATCAACCAAATTACAATGACTATTTACATTCCCAACATTAAATTCATTATTTTTATTTGAATGATTAATCATATAAACTTAAAGCTTAGTAAAAATATACTTAAAGACATATTAATTTAATATGATCTAAACTTTATACCATAACTAAGTTATTCAAAAATTAAAACTTACAAAACTTTTAAACCCTCACTTAATAGATATACACAAATTTCAATTTTGGATAAAAAATTTTTACCATCTCAAAAAAAATTCTTTTTTTTATATATTTTTTTTATTTATTATGTTTTATTATTATTATTTGGTCCGTTCCTATAACCAAGATGGTACGTCTTAAAATAATACCCCAGAAATCTTTTAAAACGCCTCCCAATAAATTTTTAATTGCAGCAAAAATAAGCCATTAAGTATTTAAGTTAAAGCTTAATAAAAGCTTTTTAATACTAAACAGCTTATTTTTATAATTTTTATAAAGTATAGGATTGAGTTTAAAAGATTTTTTATTTTAAGGTTTTCTCACTTAATAAATATGCAAAAAAATTATTTTTGGATAAAATTTTAAATATAATTTATATTTTTTATTTATTACTTGCCATAAATATATTATTTATGTCTCATTCTATTTATCTATATAATAATTTATTTTTATCTATATTTATCATGTTATACTAAAATTAACCACTTTAGTATAACAATTTAAGGAGATGTCTATGAAAATGTTGACCGATATAAAAACTATAGATAAAAATTTATCTGATACTATAACTAATAAAGAGATTATTGAAGAAATTTCTATCGATTCTGAAATTATTGAAGCCAATAATACTGGTTTTATAAATAGATTTAATAATTCTAATTTATCATATGTCCCTAAACTTTTAGTTAATGATTATTCTAAAGGAAATAAAGTATTGAGTGACATTGTCTCAGAACTTAATAAATGTGAAGAATTTTATATCTCTGTTGCTTTTATTACAAGTAGCGGGATTACGCCTTTATTAGAAACTCTTAATACTTTAAAAAATAAAAATATAAAAGGCAAAATCCTAACTACTAATTATTTAAACTTTAGTGAACCTAAAGCCTTAAAAAAACTTTTAAACTTCCCTAATATTGAGCTTAAAGTATATACAAAAGAAAATTTTCATACTAAAGGATATATTTTTAAACATTCAGATCATTATAAACTTATAATTGGAAGTTCAAATCTTACGCAATCAGCTTTAACTAAAAATAAAGAATGGAATATTAAAGTTTCTTCTCTTGAAGAAGGTTACTTAACTAATAATGTTATAGAAGAATTTAAATCTCTATGGAATGATGCAGAAAATTTAACTTTAGACTGGATTAAAACTTATGAGGATATTTATAAAAATCAACGTGAATATTCTAAAGCTACAAAAGTCCCAACTTTAAAACAGTACAAGCTTTCACCTAACAAAATGCAAATTTCTGCTATACAAAATCTAAATAAACTTAGAAAAGAAGGAGCAAATAAAGCCTTACTTATTTCTGCTACAGGCACAGGAAAAACTTATCTTTCTGCTTTTGAACTTAGAAACTATAATCCTAAAAAAGCTTTATTTGTAGTTCATAGAGAACAAATAGCTAAACAAGCATTAGAAAGTTATAAAAATGTTTTCGGAAATTCAAAAACTATGGGTATTCTTTCAGGTACAAAAAAAGAAACTGACAAAGATTTAATATTCTGTACTATTCAAACTTTATCTAAAGATAATATTTTAAATAGTTTTTCTAAAAATGAATTTGATTATATAGTAATTGACGAAGTTCATAAAGCTGGAGCTATAAGCTATAGAAAAATAGTTGATTATTTTGCTCCTAAATTTTTATTAGGTATGACAGCTACTCCAGAAAGAAGTGATGATTTTGATATTTTTAAAATGTTTGATTATAAAATAGCTTATGAAATAAGATTACAACAAGCACTTGAAGAAGATTTACTTTGTCCATTTCACTATTTTGGTGTATCTGATTTTATAAATGAAAATAATGAAATAATGGATAATGTTGATATAAATGCCTTAACATCTGAAGATAGAGTTAAGCATATAATAGATAAAATAACACTTTATGGCTATTCAGGTGATAGAGTTAAAGGACTTATTTTCTGTAGTAATAAAGAAGAAGCTAAATTACTATCTGAAATGTTTAATACTAGAGGCTTTAACACTCTTGCTCTAACAGGAGAAAATTCTCAAATTGAAAGAGATAAAGCTATAGAGCGTTTAGAAAGTGATATTTTAGAAAATTCTTTAGATTATATATTTACAGTGGATATTTTTAATGAAGGTGTAGATATTCCTGCTGTAAATCAAGTTGTAATGCTTAGACCTACTCAATCTTCAATTGTATTCATTCAACAATTAGGAAGAGGTCTTAGAAAATATAAATCTAAAGAATATGTTGTGATAATAGATTTTATAGGAAATTATAAAAATAATTTCTTAATTCCTATAGCTTTATCTGGAGATAGAACTTTTAATAAAGATAATCTTAGAAAAAACGTTATGGAAAGTACTAGAACTATTCCAGGTTGTTCAACTATAAATTTTGATGAAATATCAAAAAAGAAAATATTTGAAGCTATAGATAAAGTTAAATTTAATAATATAAATTTATTAAAAGAAAATTATTTTAATCTAAAGAAAAAAATAGGTCATATTCCTAGTTTATTAGATTTTGATATTTATGAAGCTATTGATCCTTTAAGATTTTTTGATAATAAATCTCTTGGATCTTACTATAAATTTCTAAAAAAATATGAAAAAGAATATGCTATTGAGTTAGATTCTGAAAAAGAATTATTTATAGAATTTATTTCTAAAAAATTAGCTTCTGGAAAAAGAATTCATGAACTTTTAGTTCTTAAATATATATTAGAAAATTGTACAAATTTAATGGAAAAACTAGAGAATACTTTAACTATAGAATATAATAT
>NZ_LTAY01000082.1 GCF_002050515.1 Clostridium thermobutyricum DSM 4928
TTCCAAATCCAATAAAAATTAAATATACTTTTATTTATAAATAAAAAAAGCTAATGCAAAATTATTTTGCATTAGCTTTTAAATATAAATATTTTAAGCTTTTTCAAATCTAGTATTATATACAAATAATATTATAGCTGCTACTATTATTATTACATATCCTATTACATCATACATTTTAGGAAGCTTTCCCCAAACTAAAAATCCAAATATAGCTGAGAATATTACACCACTATATGTATAAAGTGATATATCTCTAGCTGGTGCAAATTTATAAGCATAAACAACTGTAAATTCTGCTCCTACAACAGCTACACTAGATAGCATTAGATATAAAAACTGTTTTCCTGTTAATGGGACATAACCATGTATCATAAATGGTAAACATAAAAGTGATGATATAAATGTATAGAAAAATACCACTGTAACTGGTTTTTCTATTGGTCCTAAATATCTCATTGTAGTATATGCTGCACCTGCTAGTACTGCACATGATAAAGCACATAATGAAGCAACTAATTGGAATTTGCTTCCTGATGGATGTATTATAAGAATTACTCCAATAAAAGCTAAAGCTATAGCTATTATATGAACTGGTTTTATTTTTTCTTTTAAGAATATAAAAGAAAAAATTATTACAAAGAAAGGACTAAGTTCTGATAACATACTTGCATTTGCTAAAAGCATATGTGATATAGCATATATATTTGCAAGTATTCCTACTGTCCCTACAACAGTTCTTATAATTAATGCTTTTCTACTTGCTTTAGTTCCAAAAAATGACCCTTTAGTTTTTAGTATTATAATGAAAGATACTACAATACTTAGTGAATTTCTATAAACTAATTTTTCAGCCGTTGGAACATGTCCTGCAAGTTTTATAAACACTCCCATTAAAGATAATAATACAGCAGTTAATAATATTAACCCTATACCCTTGATTTTGTCACTATTCATTTTTTAATCCTACTTTCTATATTGTGTATTTAAAAAAACAATATAGACTATATAAATTAGCTTTTAATTATAAAATCTACTAATTCTATATATAAAAATTAGTACTATAATTAAAGCTGTTTAAAGTATTTCTATGCAATTTTATAATTTTTTTAAGTTCTAAGAATTATTTTTAGCTTTTTGCTATACATATAAAATTCTAATAAAATTAATGAGCATCTAAAGCTTATATTATGTATATTTTTAGTCTAGTTTAATATAAAAAACTCATCTTTAAGCTCTATATGTTATTTAGAATTATACTACTAATCTCTTTTATTCTGTCCCCATTTATACCATCTTGCATAATAAAATCCCCCTAAATACAGTTTAAATTATATTTAATCTTTTATGATATATAATAAATTTTATCTATAATTTACATAAACCTAAATTTATAAGATAAAAACTAATTTATATGTCTAATTTATTTTTTACTAATTTAAAAAGTATCTTTTATAAAGTACTCTATTTAAAGACACTATAAATTTCCCCTTAATATAATTCTCATTTTTATTTTTATAATATATTACATTTTAATTAACAGTAATTTTTTCTTTTTTATATTTATCTTGGAAAAATCCTATTCTAGGATAGTCTTTTTTATTTAGATAGTCAATTACATAATTCTATTTTTTATATATTGTTAATATACTCTAACTTAAACTATTAATATACTCTAACTTAAAATGTACAGCACTTTAATTAACTGATAGTTACAATTTAATTTTTTTGATTTTCTTCATATTTTAATTATTAGCACAAATGTTAACCATTGATATATATTTAGCTATATACTATAATTTTCAAAGATACTTTATAAAGCAGGGAGGTAATCTACTAAAATTTAGTAGTATAAAACAATGAAAATACGTGTTCCTCATTATTTTAATGATTTTAAATGTATTGCAGATAAGTGTGAATCCACTTGTTGTGCAAACTGGGAAGTTGTAATAGATGATGAAAGTCTAGAAAAATATAATGCCGTAAAAGGTCCTTTTAAAGATGTTTTACAAAGTAAAATTACAACTAACTCTGAAAATGAAAATATATTCTTATTAAATAAAAATAGATGTTCCTTCTTAAACTCTAATAATACTTGTGACCTATATATAAATTTAGGAAAAGATAGCTTATGTTATACTTGCTCTCAATACCCAAGATTTATAGAGCAATTTTTAGATTTAAAAGAAATGGGACTATCCTTATCTTGCCCTGAGGCTGCACGAATAATTTTAAAAGAAGATAAAGCCTTGGAATTTATTATATCTTCAAATGAAGAAGTTATTACTGACATTCCATCAGATTTTGATAAAAAAGTTCTTAATGAGTTCTTATTGTCTAGAAATTTAATATTTAAAATTTTAAATGATTCACACATATCATTTAATAAAAAAATTACTATAATTCTTTCTTTTGTTAATGATCTTCAAACTAAAATTGATTTAGGAGATATGGAAGAAATTCCAGATGTAATAAAAGAATATGAGGAATTTTTAAAATATGGTTTTATAGAAAAAGTTTTAACTTATATAGAGGAAGAAACTCTAGAAAAATCTTTTAAGAAATCTAACCAATTTGAGCAAATTTATGATTATCTTAATGTTTATAAAGACTTTAAACAGCTAGATAATACTGATCCACTAAAGATAAATAGCTCTATAAACTTTATTGAAAATAATAAACTTCTTTATTTAAGTAAAAGAAATGATTTTAATGATTATTTTAAAGAAAATAATTATGCTTTTAAAAATATACTAGCTTATTTCATCTATAGATATTTCTTAAAAGGTTTTTTCGATTTTGATTTATCTTCTAAAATAAAAATTTCAGTAGTTAGTCTTTTAATTATTCGTGAGCTATCTATTATTCAATGGGTTGAAACTGGTACTTTAACAAATTCTGATTTTGTAAAAATACTTTATACTTCTTCTAAAAACATTGAGCATTTAGAAGAAAATATAGATGTTATGCAAGATATTTTTGAAACAAAAGATGATTTTAAAATATTAAATATACTAAATTTATTAGATTTTGATATATAAATTCTCATTTGAAGTAGAATTACAAAAATTATTGATGGAAAGATATTCTAATTAGTATTACTATAATTAAATATAGATTTTTAATTAAAGCTGAATCGCTATATTTAGATTCAGCTTTAATTAATATTATTTTTATTCTTAATCATCACTACATGTACAAAAAGAATTCTGTACTTCTATATACTCCTCTTTTGATAAGGATTCTAAATATTTATAAAAATGCTCTTCACTACAAAAATATCCAACTTTATTCTCAAAGTAATCTTTTTCTAGTTCTTCTCTACAATACATACACTTTTTCATATAATAGCTTCTCCTTTACACTTAAACTTTTATATTTTTAAGTTTTATTTTATCCTTAAGCAATAACTATTATAGACTTTTCTTATAATTTATCATAATTTTGTTCTCTCTTTTATATCAAACCTATCAGCATTCATAACTTTATTCCATGCATTAACAAAATCTCTCAAGAACTTCTCCTTAGAATCTGAACTTGCATAAACCTCTGTTATAGCTCTTAACTGTGAATTTGATCCAAAAATCAAATCAACTCTAGTAGCAGTCCATTTTTCTTTTCCAGTATCTCTATCAAATCCAATAAATATATTTTCATCATCTTCGCTCTTTTTCCAAACTGTAGACATATCAAGTACATTAACAAAAAAGTCATTAGATAAAACTCCTGGATTACAAGTAAATACACCATTTTTTGAACCTTTGTAATTTATATCTAATACTCTTAATCCACCCAATAATACTGTTAATTCAGGTGCTGTCAAATTGAGTAACTGAGCTTTATCTACCATTAATTTTTCAGCAGAAACGCTAAAATTATATTTTAAATAATTTCTAAATGCATCTGCTACTGGTTCTAATACCTCAAAAGATTTAACATCAGTTTGCTTCTCTGTTGCATCTGTTCTACCTGGAATAAAAGGAACATTCAAATACATTCCAGCTTTTTTAGCTGCTATTTCTATCCCTACATTTCCACCTAAAACTATAATATCTGCTAGACTAACTTTCTTTTTACCACTATGTTTCTTATTAAATTTATTTACAACAGATTCAAGTTTTAAAAGTATTCCTTTAAGTTTTTCTGGCTCATTTACTTCCCAATCTTTTTGAGGATCTAATCTTAATCTAGCACCATTAGCTCCACCTCTATAATCACTACCTCTAAAAGTAACTGCTGAAGCCCATGCTGTAGAAACTAATTCAGATACAGAAAGTCCAGTTTCTTCTATCATATTTTTTAATCTTTTTATATCATTCTTATTAATAATCTTAAAATCTACAGATGGAACTGGATCTTGCCAAATAAAATCTTCTTTTGGAATTTCAGAACCTTGATACCTAGATTTAGGTCCCATATCTCTATGAGTAAGTTTAAACCACGCTTTTGCAAAAACTCTTTCAAATTCTTTAGGATTTTCATGAAATCTCTTGGCTATTGGCCTATAAATTGGATCCATTCTTAGTGCCATATCAGCTGTAGTCATCATAGGCGCATGAGTCTTTAAAGGATCATGTGCATCTGGAACTGTTTTTTTAGCCTCTGGATCTGTAGGTGTCCACTGCCATGCTCCAGCTGGGCTTTTAATTAAATCCCATTCATATCCAAATAAAGTATCAAAATATCCTGTATCCCATTTTATAGGAGTTGGATTCCAAGCACCTTCTATACCATTAGATATAGTATCTGCTCCTTTACCACTTTTATATGAGCTAATCCAACCTAATCCCATCTCTTCAATTGGAGCAGCTTCTGGTTCTGGTCCAACATTAGTTACAGGTCCTGCTCCATGACATTTACCAAAAGTATGCCCTCCTGCTATTAATGCTACTGTTTCTTCATCATTCATTCCCATTCTTTCAAAAGTTACTCTTATATCTTTACCTGATTCCAAAGGATTAGGTTGTCCATCTGGACCTTCTGCATTGACATATATAAGTCCCATCTGAACTGCTGCAAGTGGATTTTCTATTTTATTATTTTCATCTTTAGTGCTCTCTAGCCACTTTTTTTCATTCCCCCAATAAGTGTCTTCTTCAGATTCCCATGTGTCTACACGTCCTCCAGCAAAACCTATCAATTTAAGTCCCATAGATTCAAATGCACAATTTCCTGTCAATATCATAAGATCTGCCCAAGAAATTTTATTTCCATATTTTTGCTTAATAGGCCAAAGAAGTCTTCTTGCCTTATCTAAATTAATATTATCTGGCCAACTATTTATAGGTGGAAATCTTTGATTTCCAGTATTAGCACCTCCACGTCCATCTCCTATTCTATAAGTTCCTGCACTATGCCATGCCATTCTTATAAACAAAGGACCATAATGACCATAATCAGCAGGCCACCAATCCTGAGAATTTGTCATCAAAGCTTTTATATCTTTTTTTATTGCATTTAAATCTAATTTATTAAATTCTTTAATATAATCAAAATTTGAATCCATTGGTGAAACTTTTTCTGAATTCTGACTTAAAACTTTTAAATTCAACTGGTTTGGCCACCAATCTTTGTTTAAATTTCCTTCATTAGAAGTAAATTTTTCAACATTCATATCTTTTCTTACTTTTCCCGTAACAGGACATCTTATTTCTCCCATAACACTTTCCTCCAATTTATTAATTTTAAAATCCGTTTTCAAACATATTTATATCTATATATATTTATAATAATTCTATAAGATGTACCTATTCATGAATTATTATGTATGAACAAAGCAATAGTCTACATACTTCTATTATCAAAATTTTTCTAACAAGTGTCCTTACGGTTAAGTTATTACACCTTTTTAGATATAAAAAAACAGTTTATAATGACATAACACTATAAACTGTTCTAATTTATAAAAATAAATCAAATCCTATATATAAATTAATAAATAAAAAGTACATTTAAGTACTCCTTATTTGTTAATTTTTCTTTTTTTATTTTAATTTCTTTATCTCATCAATGATTTTATATTTATTATATTTAATTACATGCTTATCAAGATTTTCATGATAATTAAAATATGCTCCATTATGTAAATCAAATTTACTTAACCAAGGATATGTAACAATTATATTATTACAACCTTTTTTACATACATTATAAATATCCTCCATATCATTTGTAGTTATTTCTTTCATTTTATATTTTTCTAATGCTGTTCCTAGCTTTCTTACTATATTTTCTAATACTTCTAAAGCTTCTTGTTTCTCTTCTTTATTATCTTCATAATTTAAAAAAGCTCCATTATGAATAAATACCATTCTATCTAATATATCTTTTGTTTCTTTAATCAATATATGTCTATGTCCTATCAAGTTCATTTCCTCTCTTCCTTTGTATTATTTAAAAATATTATTGTATAAATATATATTATACTTTTTACATTATTTATCAAATTAATACTTAATATGGATTGTTAGAACCAAAATTTAACTTTTACACTCATACTTTTCATTTATTATTTCTTTAAATTCTTATTTATAATATAAAAAAGTATTCAAAAAAGTGCTTAAATCTTTTTATTTCTGCATTTACCTATATTTTTTAATATCAAAT
>NZ_LTAY01000083.1 GCF_002050515.1 Clostridium thermobutyricum DSM 4928
TTATAAAATTTTATTCAAAAAAATATGATCAAAATAATTTTGATCATATTTTGTATTAATCTATTTAAGTTCTTTTATAAACTGTATAAGATCATTTTTTATATATTCAGATTTTGAAAAACCTTTATTAAATACTCTTATTTGTTTATATTTAATATTATCCATTTCAAAATCTAATACATCTATTCTATCTCCTTTTATTATTCTATGTTCACGAACTCCTTTAAGCGCTATTTTAATTTCCATATTAACAATCCTTCATTATTTATTTCTTTTCCACTCTTCTATTGCTTTAGCGATAGATAAAAGATATTCTTGTCTCTCATATTTTTCTAATATTAAAAGTTCTAATTCTTCTTTACTCTGAACTAATTCTTGTAATTTAGAATAATTTGTTGAATTTTTTTCTATTTCAATATCTAAATTAGCTAATTTGTCTTCTAATTTAGATATTACATCATCAATCTCTTCAAATTCTTTTTTTTCATTAAATGAAAATTTTGGAGCTTTCTCTCCTTTTTGCTTAGGTTTTTCTTTTTTAACAGTATTATTTACTTTTTCTATTTCATTTTCTTCTTTATTGTATATATAGTCACTATAATTCCCATGATATATCTTAATTTCCCCATTACCTTTAAAATTAAATATTTTATTACATATCCTATCTAAAAAATATCTATCATGAGATACTACTAAAACTACCCCATTATATTCATCTATAAAATTCTCTAGTATTTTTAAAGTTTCAATATCTAAATCATTTGTAGGCTCATCAAGAATTAAAAAATTTGGATTTTCCATAAGAACTCTAAGAAGCTGTAGCCTTCTCTTCTCTCCACCTGACAACTTTTCTATTAAGCTGTATTGCATAGTTGAATCAAATAAAAATCTTTCACAAAGAGTTGAAGCTGATATTTTCGTACCATCATTTGTTGGTATATATTCTCCTCCCTCTTTGACAAAGTCAATTACTCTTAAATTATTATTTAACTCTTTTCCTTCTTGAGAAAAAGCTCCTATTTTAACTGTTTCTCCTATCTCAATATTCCCAGAATCAAATTCTTCTATTCCTTCTATTATATTTAAAAAAGTTGATTTACCAACTCCATTATCTCCTACTATACCAATTCTATCTTCCTTAGTAAATATATAAGAAAAATCACTTATTAATATTTTTTGATCAAACCTTTTATTTAAATTATATATTTCAAGTATTTTCTTTCCTAATCTACTTCCCACATAATTAATTTCTATATCTGTATTGTACTCGGTATATTCTTTAGATACCAATTCATTAAATCTTTGTATTCTAGCTTTTTGTTTAGTTGATCTAGCTTTAGCCCCTCTTTTTATCCATTTAAGTTCTGTTCTTATTAAAGATTGTCTTTTAGTTTCTAAAGTCTTTTCTAATTCTATTCTTTCAACTTTTTTAGTAAGATATTTACTATAGTTTCCTTCATAAGTAAATAAATTTCCTCTATCTAATTCGACTATTTTATTAACAACTCTATCTAAGAAATATCTATCATGAGTTATCATAACTAAAGCACCAGATCTAGAATTTAAATATTCTTCTAACCATTCTATAGATTTGTAATCTAAATGGTTGGTTGGTTCATCTAATATTAAAAGATCGCATGGTTTAATAAGCGCAGCTGCTAAAAATACTCTTTTTCTCTGACCTCCAGATAGCTCTCTCATCTTTTGATTATAATTTACTATACCTAGCTTAGTTAAAATATTTTTAGCTGAAGTCTCTAATTCCCATAAATTCAAACTATCAATTTTACTTTGAAGATTTATTAATCTATCTTGTTTTTCGTTATTACCATTATTTATTTCATCTAATAATGATTCATATTCTAATAAAATTTTCATTTCTTCAGAATCACTTTTAAATATTTGCTCTAATACAGTACAATCCTCTTCAACTTTTTCATTTTGGCTTAAATATTCTATTTTAACATTTTTACCTGCAACTCTTTTTCCATCAAAAAATTCTTCTCTTCCTGAAATTATTTTTAAAAAAGTTGATTTTCCTGCTCCATTTATTCCTATAATACCTATTTTATCTTTATCATTTATACCTAATGAAACTTCTTTTAAAAGAACTTTTTCACTATAACTTTTACTTATGTTCTCTAAAGTTAATAAATTCATTTTTTTCTCCTTAATACGATAATTTATTTAATAGATATATTCTATCAAATTTTCTTTTTTATTTAAAGAAACTAATATTTAGCCCTAAAGGTAAGTTAAGGTCAGTATAAAAGATAATTAATATAAAAAATAAAAATAGGCTTATAAAAAACCTATTTAATATGTACTATATAGCAACTTCTATTTTTTTAAAAGCTACTCTTTTATTTAATTTTAAAGTTTCTTTATCTAACTCTATCTTGTATATATTAGGACAATTAAACTCTCTCCATTTGCGCATATATTTAGGTGTTGCTTCTATAGAGTAATAAAATTCTTCTTCAAAATCGTCTGTAAATTCCAAAAAACTTAAATTAGATCTTGTATCTATATAAACATCATCTTTTTTTAAATTATTTAATAACGGATAAAAGAACTTCATTGGTATTTCATAATTATACATCCCTCTTTTAGTTTTTCCTTCATATATTACTCTTTTTATAAATCTATTATTTAATATATCTTCTTTATTAATAGATAACCTAAATATAGGTTCATTTAAAGAATTTTTATCTATTTTTATTTTTATCATGTCTCTAAACCTCATAATTTTAGAAGCTGTATTATTTTACAGCTTCTAAATAATATTATAATTTCTTAAAAAAGTCATTGACTACATTTTTAGAAAATTCTTCTATATCTATATTTTCTATACGATTTTCACTAACCCATTCACTACTTATTACATTTTTGCCAAGGTTCATAAAATCTTTTATTTTCCCAGTATAAATCATAAAAGTTTCGTTATTTTCATCGTTAAATTCACCATATTCCTCTAAATCAAAAATAAGCGTATTCAAATCTTCTTTGATTGCATTATTTATACATTTCTCATCGGTTTCTTTACCTTTTTTACGTCTACCTACAAGTTGCCATTTTCCAGGATTTTTCTTCTTTCCTTTTTGAATAAGAAGAATATTATTAAAATCATCTTTTAATAATATTAAACATCCTACAATATTTTTCATAATTAGTCTCCTCCCCAAATCACTTAACTTAAATTAAAAATGAGTTTTCAATATATATTTCGATAAAAAATGTCAAAATCCTTCTTTAAGTTAACTATATTTACTTTTTATATTATTAAATGAAATTTTATTAAAAAATATTTTGTATCAGTTAACCTTTTATTCATAATTGCAAACGTTTTTTATATGTAAAAATTACTAAAACGTTAACCTTTTCTTTTACTACTAATACATAACTAAATTTAGTAGTACAATACTATTATTGAGATATTTTTAATTTTAAATTTTTAATTTGGAGGTGTAATTTAAAAATGAAAACTTCCTTTAAAAACACGCTTAAAGTTTATTTTAGAGATTTAAAAGGTATAGTAAAAAATCCAATATCAATTTTAATTATATCTGGATTATGCATAGTCCCTTCTTTATATTCATTTCTTAATGTAATTGCTTGTTGGGATGCTTATTCAAATACATCTAAAATGCAAATAGCCGTTGTTAATAATGATAAAGGAACTACTTTAGATGGAACTAAATTAAATATAGGAGATAATATAGTTTCACAATTAAAAACTAATACCAATATTGGATGGAGGTTTGTAAATTCACAAGAAGGTAATATAGGATTATCATCTGGAGAATATTATTCTGAATTAATAATTCCAGAGAATTTTTCAGAAAATTTAAAAACAATAACTTCAAATAATCCTGTAAAACCAGAGCTTATATATAGGGTTAATACTAAGCTTGGTCCAGTAGCAAATAAAATAACTGAAGTTACACAACAAACTTTATTAGCACAAATAAGAAGTAGTGTTATGTCTGCAATAAGCAATCAGATTTTCACTAAATTAAATACATATGGGAATAAAGCTAAAGAAAATAAAGAACAAATACTTCAGTTAAAAGAGGCGATTATAAATTTAAATGATAATATGAGCAACGTCCTTAATTCATTAAATAATGTTAGTCAAGGTTCTAGTGATTTAAGTGGATATTTATCAGCTATTAAAGAGACTTTCCCTAATATTAATAATGGATTAAGTCAAATTCAAAATAGTACTACCAACATTGGAAATATAGTTGGCAATACTCAAAGCTTATTGAATACTTCATTAAATAATATCACTTTAAACTTAAATGACTCAGAGTCATTTATGAATAATATACTAGGATTATTAAAAAATATTAAAAATACTTCTAACAATTCAAATGCAACTGTAACAGATACATTAAATCAAGTTAAAAGTAAATTGAATTTAATAAGTTCTAACTTAAATACAATACTAAGTTTTTTAAATAGTATAGCACCAAATATCAATAATCCTAATATAGAAAATTTAACACAAAAAACAAAATCAACTTTAGCAAGTATAAATAATGAAAAAGATCAAATAACAGCTGCAATTAATGAAAGCACTTCTTCTGGAAAACAATTAAGTGATACAACTTTAAATTCCATTATAGATGCTGCTTCATCTACTTCAAATGCTATTAATAATGTAAATTCATTTTACAGTAATACAGTTAAAGGTGAGCTTAATTCAATATCTAATAATTTAGTAAAAACTACTAGTTCAGCAGAAAACTTAATAACTGAAACTCAAACATTAAATTCTAAAATAGAATCAATAATTAATTCTTCTAGTACTGGTAGTAGTTTAGCTAAAACTACTAGCAACAATTTAACTAATTATTTAAATGAATATAAAAATATAATTCATGAACTTGCTACTAAATTATCTAGTGTAAATAATAAAGATATAAATACAATTATTGCACTATTACAAGGAAATCCAATTGTTATGGGAGATTATGTTTCAGCACCTTTTAATTTTAAACATGAATCAATTTATCCTGTTGCTAATTACGGATCTGGAATGACTCCTGTTTACAGTGTTCTTGCTTTTTGGGTTGGAGTTCTACTTTTAAGTTCACTTCTTAAAACAGAGCCACCATATTTTGAAGGTATTGAAAATATAAGCATAAGAGAAAAACATTTTGGTAAAATGCTAACTTTCATTACTATAGCCAATATTCAATCACTAATTATAACTATAGGTGCGAAATTTTTATTAGGAGTTCAAGTTGTTGATTTACCATTATTTATTCTATCTTCTATGCTTACTGCAACAACTTTTGCAATAATAGTTTTCACAATTGTTTCTATGTTTAGAACAATTGGTAAAGCAATATGTATAGTACTTATGGTAATTCAACTTTCTGGTACTGGTGGAACTTATCCTATTCAAGCTATGCCAATGTTTTTTAGAATAGTAGAGCCATATTTACCATTTCCATATGGCGTAGACGTAATGAGAGAAGCAATAGCAGGACCTTATTGGCCTAATGCAACTAAAGATATTGTTACATTATTTGTTTTTTCAATAATTTTTATATTAATAGGATATTTCTTCAAGAAACCTTCTTTAGGATTATTTAATAAATTTGAAGGAAAATTCCATCAATCTGGTTTAGCAGAAGAATAATGTAGGAGGAACTAAAATGAAAATTTTAAAATTGTATTTAAAATATTTAAAAAACATAGTAATAAACCCAGCTGCTATAGTTATAATTTTAGGATTAAGCTTGATTCCTTCTTGCTATACCTGGATAACTTTAAAAGCCAATTGGAATCCATATGTAGATACAGGAAATGTTCCTGTAGCCGTAGTTAATGACGATAATGGTGCAATAATTAATGGGTCAATTGTAAATTTTGGAGATAAAATAGTTGATCAACTTCAAAATAATACAGATATGAAATGGACTTTTGTTGGGCAAAAAGTTGCTGATACAGGATTAAAAACTGGAGAATATTATGCAGTAATAACAATTCCTAAAGATTTTTCAGAAGATTTAAAAACTATATCTAGTGGTTCACCAATAAAACCAGATATAATTTATAAAGTAAATGAAAAAACTAATGCAATAGCAACTAAAATTACCGATTTAGCTGCAGATCAACTTCAGCAAAGGATAAAAGAAACTTTTATAAAAAGTGTAAATTTATCTCTGATGAATCAAGCTAATGAATTAGGTAAAAATTTAAATGAAAATAAACCTATGATTTTAGGATTAAAAAATGTTTTAAATACAACAACTAAAAATATATCTGATATAGAAAGTAATATAAATAATACTAATGGTAATGTAGAAGGATTAACTAATTATCTACAAAATTTAAATAATAATATTTCATCAATTACTAATGGAATTAACTCACTAAAAAGTATTGTTAACTCTAGTTCTAATTTAATATCAGGAACTAGAAATAATATAAATAGTACTAAAAATGACTTAAGTGTAAATATAAACAATATAAATTCTATAA
>NZ_LTAY01000084.1 GCF_002050515.1 Clostridium thermobutyricum DSM 4928
TACCTAATTCATTTGAAAGCTCTGTTTTATTTGATTTTAATCCATTTATAGCATTACTTAAATCTTTAATTGCATTATTAACTTGTTCTGGTGTTGCATTGCTATTTTCCATAACATTATTTGCATTTTTAATTGCATTTGTAAGATTTTCTGCACTTACTTTTGTATATTCTGATTTATTCTTTAAAGCATTATTGGCTTTACCTAATTCATTTGAAAGCTCTGTTTTATTTACTGTTTCAGTAGAAGTTCCACTTAAAATAACCTCAGCAATAGTTGCTAAATTAAATACGCCCTTCTCACTTTCAATTTTTATATACTTAGCTTTAACTCCATTAAGATTAACAAATTGTGGTTCTTTAGAATTTGAATATACCCAATTTCCTTGAGCTACTTGTCTAAAGTCTTTTCCATCTGTACTAACAAGTATTTTATACTTTTCAATATTTCCATTTGATGAACCATCTTGTCTTGGGAAACACAATAAAGTCTTTAAATTATAAATATGATTAAGTTCAATTGTTATATATGGATTTTTATCACTGTGATTCCATACATTTTGCCAGTTATTATTAAGATTTCCATCAATAATATTATTAGCTGAATAAGTTGTATTATTTTGTTCAGTTGAATATGAGCTTACCTTCATATCAGAATCTGGAATTATGTTTTGTATTTCTAATCCATTATTTGCAAAAAGATATTTGGTTCCATTAATAGTTTGATATCCTGGCATAGCTTTCCCATTAACACCAAAATAATATTTTTCTCCGTCTATTGTCTGCCAACCTGTTTGCATTACTCCAGCTTGATTAAAGTAATACCCATTATTATTTATTGTTTGAAGGCCTGTTTGCATTATTCCATCTTGATTAAAATAATATTCCTTGTTATTTATTGTTTGCATTCCTATCTGAGGAACACCAAAAATATAATATTTCGTTCCATATTTCGTATTTTTAAATCCAGTATAGAAATTATACATCTTTCCATCAGGAGCTGTATATTCTCCATCTAAAACTTTAAGTCCATTTTTAGTAATTTGAATAGCTACTATATCTGGAATATTTTTTGTTGATAAATTCATATTGCCTAAAGACAAATATCCATGTGAATTTTGTCCAGGATTATAATTAATTTCTATAATATCACCAATTTTGAACTGTAGATTATTAAAAGTGCTATAAATTTTACCTGTACCAAAATCTGTACCTCCATCTTGTATATTTAATTTTGGATTCATATTGTCATCAAATATATTAATGTTAATTTTATTACTCCAACTAGACCCAATCCACCAATGATTGGCATTAACATCTATTTTTCCATTATCTTTAAAAATAATTGCATCTGTTGGTACATTTTTTTGCCAAGTATTAATATTAATTTGACCAAGTGATTT
Source organism: Clostridium thermobutyricum DSM 4928 (assembly GCF_002050515.1). Taxonomy (GTDB): domain Bacteria; phylum Bacillota; class Clostridia; order Clostridiales; family Clostridiaceae; genus Clostridium; species Clostridium thermobutyricum. Next base: position 1,403 of record NZ_LTAY01000084.1, read on the forward strand.
TGGCTGATCAAAAGTAAATCCATACTTTGTCATATAACCATCTTTTAATATTCTATTTGCTTGAGTTCTTGTACTTGCATCATTGCTATTCTCAGCCTCTTGAAGCACTCTTGTAACATCTTTTACAAAGTTATTATATTCTGTACTTGTAGCAACCTGTATCATATGTTTGTTAAATTTAACAAGCAAATCAAACATTGGCTCTGGATAATCTTTTAATGCACTTATTAACTGATTATAAAGATTTATATAATCATTGGCTGTAACATTTGGATTACTATTTAATAAATTAATTTTTGCAAGCCATGCTTCAACATTTAATGGTTGAGCTTGAATAGCATTATTTATTGCTTGTAATTTTAAATTATATGACATAGTAGAGTTCGCCATCCATAAATATTGATTTGACTCAATAAGATTTTTATTATTAGCGGCAGTATATAGTGCATTATAAGTTACTATATTACCATTTAATGCAAGTCCATCTGACCAATGACTAACATCAAATCCTGTAGCATTTGCAACTGTTGTTTCTCCATATTGAGAATACCATTGGTGATTTTGTATGTCATAAGTATAAAATGCATCATGACCAGGTTCTCCCATCTGATGAGCTGGTTGTCCAAATACTCTACATGCAACAGATCCAAGTCTTGATATAGCTCCACAAACTCCACCTATTTTAAATACATCTGCAACTGTTTCATTTTCTCCATAAAACTTTTTCCAATTTCCAAATATAGTTGCGCCATTATAAGGATTGTTAAAAGTATAATTTATAGTATAATCTGTTGAAGGAAGGCTATTAGAACTAATAAGATTATTGTGATTTTGAAGAAGTAAGCTTCTCATCTCTATAATCTGTGAATTTGTAATAGGAACATCTACAACTGCTTCTAAAAGCTTAACATTTAAGGTCTCAAAGCCTTTAACCATTCCACCATCACTATTTAAATTTTCAAATATATTATATCTCTCTACAGGACTTCCTACAGGCTTACCATTAAAACAATCATGAATTGTTGTTTCATTTGCAATTGCTGTTGCGATTGCAAGTTTTAAATTAAATCCAGTGTGTGAGTTTGTATATTCATTCCATATATCTGACCAAATCTGAAGACTATCAATATTAGCTTCACCTATATTAGTGGCTTGTAAATATTCACTCATTCCTACATCATTATTAAGTACCCAGTTTATAAAGTTTGCATTTTCTGTGCTTTCATTATAAAACTTTTGAAGATTTGATATTCCAAATCTATTTATAAAAGCATTGGTAATTACATCATTCATTGCCTTTCGGTTATTAAGTGTATTAACTATTGAGTCATTATTTGTTATGGTCCCTACAACCCCATCATTAACTTTCTTACTATAAGAAGCTATAGCATTGGAATCTTCTATATTATAATTTAAATGATTTAAAGATATAGAAAGTTGATTATTTGCATTTGTAAATAATTTATACATTGAACTACTAGGAATATTTGAATTTACATATATAGGAAGCTGCTTGTTGTTTATTTTTACTTCAAACTTATAATCTTTTTGATTTGTAAGTTTGGATAATTGAGAACTTGTAAATTCTACATTTCCATTAGAAATATTTGAACTTGCTATAACTGTATTTGAAGAATCCAATATTTCAGCAACGCTATTTTCAATAGTTAAATTATTTCCAATAGAAGGGGTAATATTTAATTCTAAATTTGTTCCATTCCAATTAACCTCGTTTGTATAAATTTTTTCACCAAAGTTGACTTTAACAAGTCCTTCCTTAGTAATTTCAAAATATTCTGTAGAACCATTTATATTGGCTAAAACAGTTTGATTATTAAGTGCCACAGGTATAGAAATTTTAGGGTTATATGAAATACTTATAACATCTCCATATTTGAAAGATTTACCGCTTAATAAGTTTGCTAAAGCTGATGTTGATCCATTTTTAATAGCTGTCGGTTCTATAATAGGTGTTCCATCTGCATTATAAAAGCCAAAAGTAAAGTAATTTTCGTTTCCTTTACCAAAAGAGCTTACATAATTTTGTACCGTAAATTGCATATTTTCAGGATTAAAACCAATACTTGATTGAATTGCTGATGGTGACCCTTGGTTATAAAAGTTTATATGGCTATTTTGTATATTTACTTTACCATCATATCCCAAATTCACATTAGTAGGTATATATCCATCTGAACTTACAACTATATTAGTAGTTGGCTCAAAACCATTTACTACATTTATTGGTATGCTAAAATTTCCACTAGAATTTGACTCACCTTTAAAAATATTATTTCCGACTTTAATATTTACCTCACTATTAGGTTTAACCTTTCCAGTGATATTTATAGTTGTTTTATTAGTACCTATAATATTAATTGGATTTATTTCTATAAATTTATTGCTTATATTTACAAGTCCTTTATTTGTAATTTCAAAGTATTGATTATTGCTTCCTTTACTTCCAATATTAATATTATTACTAGTTACATCAATGTTTAAAAGATTTGGATTATAAGAAACCTCTAAAATATCTCCAACATTATAAGTTTTCCCATTAATTTCATTTACAAAAGAACTACTATCATTTAATTTATTAGTAGTAAAATTATAAATAATATCTCCTGTTATATGGTTTATAAGCTTAAAATCTAAATTATTACTATAGAAAGTTCCAACTCTATTACCAGTTTGTTGTCCCCCACTGTAATTATAATAAGTTATATTTTTTGCTGCTATAAATTTTAAATCTTTTGCATTAAAGCCTACATAAAAAATTGGTTGACCATAATAATTTGAAACTTGAATTTTATTTGTTCCTAAAGCGTAATTTTTTGAATAACTATATATTATTTGTTTAAAATTTTTATTATTAACATAAACAGATACTACATCACCAACGCTAATATCATTTTGTGGAATAATTGCTGTATACTCACCTGCTGAATTTGAACGAACAGTTGTAGAATAGCTTCCTGCACTAACTGTAACATTAGTATTAGGAGTTGTCTTACCTGAAATATCAACACTTCCTCCTCCATTATAATATGGTTGATTAACAGTTAAATTTTTATTAGATACAGGTACTAATCCATTAGGTGTTATCTCATAATATCCAAACTCATCTGGATTTAATGTCTTAACACTTGTGCCAGTATTAACATTTACATTTCCCCAGTCTATTTTAGACTGATTTGTCTGATATACACTTAATATATCTCCATATTTAAAATCAACATTTTTTAAATTTGACGCTCCAGAAAATCCATTAAAATAAGCTGTTTCAGATTTAGCTATTGGCTTTCCATTTTCAATAAGGTTTGCTGAAAACTGATTTGTTCCAGTTTCACTAATATTTGCCTTTAAAGTAGTTGTGTTGAATGTTAAACCTTCTTGTGTTAATTTACAATTATAAATTGTATAAACCTTAGCTTTATCAATTCCAAGATTAGGTATTGCTGTTGGATAAACCGTTACTGGAATCTGGCCTGTTGCACAAACAGTTATAGCTGTACTACTCTTTAGACCATTTTCATCATTTATAGGAACTGAAAAGTTTCCAATATAATTTGATTTAGTTGTAAATGTTTTTCCATCAACAAGTACTGTAACTTCTGATTCTGGAACAGTTTGTCCTGTTACCGTACAATCAGTTACTAAATTTTTAGCTCCTTCTATTTGAAGTGGATTAACAGTTAGTTTTTGATTATTAAATATACTAATTCCATTAGGTTCTATACTAAATGCTGTTGTTTTATCTACTTTATACTCTTTAGAGTTATTGTTAATTAGTCCTGTCGCATAAATTTTTGATGATGAATTAACATATGTTATTAAAAGCTTATCCCCATAATTAAAAGATAAATTATTGAATGCCTCAGATATAGCTTTTTCTGGATACTCACTACCATTTATACTTACTTCTCTAGTTACTAATCCATTTGAGTTTACTAAAGAAATCTTAAATAGGGTTTCTTTTGCATTTGCATAAGGATTTGTTTCAGAACCACCTGGAGTAAAAATAATCTTTTTTTCACTAGAATTAAAAGATAATACTCCAATATTCCAATTCCAAACATTTTCAAGCTTAATAGATGCTTGATCTACTGGATTTTTTTCAGATGTTGAAAGTTTAGCAAAGCTATTTATTTTTTTATTTTCTAATTTATTACTTTCTACATCATGTCTTAAGTTATTATTATCTTTATCAGAATTAACTTCAACTGATTTTTTAACTTCTTTTTTGTAATTTAATTTTGAATCTTTATTATCAGAATTATTAATATGTAACTTTAAATATTTACTCTGATTATTTATTTCCTTTTTTTCTTGATTTTGACTAGTATTAGTTTGTGCAGCCACTGGGATTGCAGGTGATACGATTGTTGTAGTCATTGCTGCACCCATTAATATTGCTATAAATTTCTTTCTTATCATATTCTCTTATCACTATAATATATAAAAAATATATAATTATTGTAACTTTCCTCCCATTTATTTACTAAATGAATAATTATACATTAACCAATTATCATCTAACAGTCATTATATAGTAATAA
>NZ_LTAY01000085.1 GCF_002050515.1 Clostridium thermobutyricum DSM 4928
AAGATTAGATTTCCCATAGCGTAAGCTAGTAAGATCCCTTGAAGAACACAAGGTTGATAGGTTAGGGGTGTAAGCATGGTAACATGTTCAGCTGACTAATACTAATAGATCGAGGGCTTGACCAATAAAAATATCAACAGAATTTGATGTGCAATTTTCAGAGAATATCTGATAATTTGGTGATGATGGCATAGAGGGTACACTCCTTCCCATTCCGAACAGGAAAGTTAAGCTCTATAACGCCGATGGTACTGCATGGGAGACTGTGTGGGAGAGTAGGAAGTTGCCAAGTGAGAACTCAGGAAGAGTCAGTAGATTTATCTACTGACTTTTTTTTATTTATAAATATGAAATATGCAATTTAATAGCTTATTTTGTTAATAAATTGTGTAAATATGGCTCTATATGGTATATAAATTAATTATTTATTAATCTATTTTTAATTTTTATATATTAAATTAATAAAATTTATATATTAAAAAATAAATTTTATTAATTGAAGATGCTTTTAACTTCAAACAAAAATTATCAAAAATGCTATAAACTTAAAAATAGTGAAAGATTTCAGAAAATTTATTTTATTAACTATAATAATAAATTTAATTAATAATTAGGTGATATTATAATTCAAGAAGGTAGGTGGTAAAAAATGAATAATTCCAAACATGGGAAAATATTAGTTTACTTTGGAAAATGTGATGAAGGTGAGAAGTTAAAAAAATTAAATGAAATAGCAACTCATCTAGAAAACATTTATAACTTAGAAGTAAATTTTGTTAATTCAAAAGATGACTTCATAGAAGATTTTCTATATAAACAAGATATAACTTGTCTACTTATGGAATATTCTTCAGAACATAAGGATGAATTAGACAAAACTCTTACATTTATTAGAAAGCATAACAAGAAACTTCCTGTTATCGCATTTACAGCTAATAAAGATGATCTAAATAAATTAGATTTAGTAGAAATTAAAAAATTAAATGATTTCTGCTTCTTATATGAAGATACAGTAGATTTCTTAGCTGGTAGAATAGAAGAACACTCAAAAAATTATATGAGTATTGTTGAATCACCTTTTTTAAATAATTTAATTAAATATGCTAAAGAATATAAATATGCATGGCATACACCAGGACATATGGGAGGATGTGCATTTTTAAAGAATCCTCCAGGTAAATATTTTTATGATTTCTTAGGAGAAAATGTATTTAGAACTGACCTTTCTGTTTCAGTTCCAGAATTAGGATCATTACTTGATCATGAAGGACCTATAGGAGAATCAGAAAAATTTGCTTCAAAAGTATTTGGATCAGACCAAACATATTATGTTTTAAATGGTACAAGTTCAGTAAACCAAATAATTTGGAGAGGTAGAGTAACAAAAGATGAATTAGCATTCGTTGACAGAAACTGCCATAAATCTCTAAACTATTCAATGGTAATTACAGAAGCAATTCCAACATACATAATTCCTAGAAGAAATGGATTAGGAATTATAGGACCAGTTAAACTAGAAGAGTTTACAAATGGATATATAAAGGGTGCTTTAAAAGAAAATCCTTTAGTTCCAGAAAGTAAAAAAGATGAAAGCATAAAAATGTTAACCCTTACTAACTCAACATATGATGGTCTTTGCTATAATGTAAGCAAAATTAAAGAAAACTTAGATAAAAGTATAAAGAATCTACATTTTGATGAAGCTTGGTATGCTTATGCAAAATTCCATCCTTTATATAATAACTTTTTTGCAATGACTAATGATTTAGATGATGAAAAACATCCACCAATATTTGCTTCACATTCAACACACAAATTATTAGCTGCTTTCTCACAAGCATCTATGTTACATGTTAAAAATGGTAGTGATGTAAAAGTAGATCCAGAAATATTTAATGAAGCTTATATGATGTATGGTTCAACTTCTCCACAATACAATATGATTGCATCACTTGATGTTGCAACTAATATGATGGACTTCAATGGAGAAGATTTACTTGAAGCAACAATAAAAGATGCTATTGATTTAAGAAAGAATATCAATAGACTTTATGAAACTGAAAAGAAAGAAAATGGATGGTTCTTCTCTGCATGGCAACCAGAAACTACTATGTTTGAAGGTAAAAAGGTTAAGCTTACTGAAGCACCAACTGAATTCTTAGCCAAAGATCAAAAAACTTGGATATTAAATTCAAAAGATAACTGGCATGGATTTGATGATATAGAAGATGATTATATCATGCTAGATCCATTAAAAGTAACAATAAAAATGCCAGGTATAAATACAGATGGAAGTTTAGAAGAAGAAGGTATTCCAGCAGCAATAGTATCAAATTATTTAATAAACTTTGGGGTTGTTGCTGAAAAAACTGATTACTATTCATTCTTAGTATTAAATTCTATAGGAACTACTAAGAGTAAACAAGGTGCATTAATTTCTGGATTAAGCCAATTCAAGAAATTATATGATAACAACGCACCATTAAGTGAAGTATTCCCAGATTTAGTTAAAGAAAATCCAGGCGTATATGATGGAATTGGTTTAAAAGATCATTGTCAAGAAATGCACAATTATATTAAAGAGCATAAAATATTAGAATTAATGGCAGCATCATATCAAATTATTCCAAAACCAGAAATGAAACCAGCAGAAGCAGCAAGAAAAGTATTTAGAGAAGAAGTTGAAAAAGTTACTATAGATGAAATGATTGGTAGAACAGCAGCCATAATGATAGTTCCATACCCACCAGGAATTCCAATGTTAATGGGTGGAGAAAAAATAGATAAAGATGCTACACCAATAGTTAAATATCTATTAGCAAGAGAAGCTTTTGAAAGAGTATTCCCAGGATATTATGGAGATATACATGGAATAGAAGCTGTAGAAATTAATGGAGAAAGAAAATTTAAAACATTAGTTTTAAAATAAAATATTAAAGTAGTTATCTCATTATATTTAATGAGATAACTACAATATAACTAAATAACTAAAAGTAGGTGTTAAAATGGGAAAAAGTAAAACAAAAATGAATGCTCTCCAACTTACTATTATAGTTGCAGTTAATATGATGGGATCAGGTATTATCATGCTTCCATCTAACTTAGCTCAAGTTGGTACAGTTTCAATTTTATCATGGATTCTTACAGCACTAGGAGCGTTAGCTTTAGCATATACATTTGCTCAATGTGGTATGCTTAGTAGAAACAAAGGTGGTATGGGTGGATATGCTCAATACACATTTGGTAAAAATGGTAACTTTATGGCAAACTATTCATACGGTATATCATTATTAATAGCTAACGTTGCTATAGCCGTATCAGTTGTTGCATATGGAACTCAATTTTTAGGTATTCATTTATCACCAGTAATGAACACAATAGCAATTATAGTAGTTTTATGGATAAGTACAGTACTTAACTTTGGTAGTGCTAATTTTACTGGAAAAATTGGATCAGTTGTTGTTTGGGGAATAATTATTCCTTTAGTAATAGTTTCAGTTATAGGATGGTTCTGGTTTAGTCCAAGCAGATGGATAGGAGCTTGGAATCCACATCACCTTTCATTAGCAACAGGAATTAAATCATCAATAGCATTAACTTTATGGGCATTCTTAGGATTAGAATCAGCATCAGCTAATATGGACTCTGTTGAAAATCCACAAAAAAATGTTCCAATAGCATGTTTAGGTGGTACAATAATAGCAGCTATATTCTATATTATTTCAACAGAAGTAATGGCTGGTATTTGTCCAACACATGCATTAGCTACTTCTAATGCTCCATTCGGATTAGTATTCGCAACAATGTTTAACCCAACAGTAGGTAAAGTTATCATGGGATTAATGGTTATTGCTTGTTTCGGATCATTAATGGCATGGCAATTCACTGTTGCAGAAGTATTCAAGAGTTCAGCATTTGAAGGATACTTCCCAAAAGTGTTTACAAAAGTTACAAGCAGAAATGTTCCTATTATTGGAATGATTATATTAGGAATTATTCAAACTTTATTAGCACTTATGACAATAAGTCCAAACTTAAATGCTCAATTCCAAGTTATAGTTAACTTGGCCGTAGTAACAAATATGGTTCCATACTTGTTATCAATGGCATCATTACAAAATATGCAAGTTATTGAAAAGGCAACTAACAAGAAGAAAATTAAAATTAATAATATTATAGCTGTATTAGCAGGTATATATACTTTATATGCATTATATACTGCAGGTTCACAAGCTATGCTATACGGAGGTATAGTTGCTATGGCAGGATGGACAATTTATGGATTCCTTGCACACAGATTCAATAATGATCAAGGACCTGTAACAGCAGCATAGAATTATTAAAATATAGATATTAAAATATTATTTTTTATAAGTTAGACGTATTACTTAAATTGTAATACGTCTATTTTATATTAAAAAACGTTTTATATAAATTGAATAATATAATTTTAATACTTGTAGACACTGAAAAGTGTTTATTTGATATAAAAGTTAGATTTTATAATTTAAAATAGGTATTGTAAGAAAAAAATTTAAAGGAAGAAATATTATTTTTTTATATAATAATAAAATTTTATCCAAATTATAATGTTGATTATTATATAAATTATAATTTATTTGAGTTTATTTAAAAAACGTATCCGTGTGTGTCAATAGACTAAAAATGTTGAAAACAGAAGAATTTTGACTATAAGGAGATATAATTTTAATAAATGAAGTAAAGATAAATATTGTATTCAAAAATAGATGATATCATAAGTAAGTCGCTTGAAGCAAACAAGCTTTTGAAAGTGAGACATTAAAGTTTTAAAAAATATATTTTAAAAATATATTGACAAACAAAATTTTGTTTGATAAACTAAAAGAGTCGCCAAAAGCGATAAGAAAAAATGGTCTTTGAAAATTGAACAGAATAATATATAAGCAAACTTAAACCAGCAATTCTTTTATAAGTAAGTTTTAAGAGCTGAAAGATTAAACTTTTTATTGAGAGTTTGATCCTGGCTCAGGACGAACGCTGGCGGCGTGCCTAACACATGCAAGTCGAGCGATGAAATTTTCTCCGGAAAATGGATTAGCGGCGGACGGGTGAGTAACACGTGGGTAACCTGCCCTATAGCGAGGGATAGCCTTCCGAAAGGGAGATTAATACCTCATAATATCCTAGTATCGCATGATACATGGATTAAAGGAGTAATCCGCTATAGGATGGACCCGCGGCGCATTAGCTAGTTGGTGAGGTAACGGCTCACCAAGGCGACGATGCGTAGCCGACCTGAGAGGGTGATCGGCCACATTGGGACTGAGACACGGCCCAGACTCCTACGGGAGGCAGCAGTGGGGAATATTGCACAATGGGGGAAACCCTGATG
>NZ_LTAY01000086.1 GCF_002050515.1 Clostridium thermobutyricum DSM 4928
ATTTTTATCAGTTAAATTAGTTATTATTATATATTTCTCATTGTTTAACTTTCTTGTATATGCAAATATATTTTCATCTTCCTCTAAAATTAGATCATAGCTCCCGTATATTAAAGTTTCACTATTATTTCTAATTTTAATAAGTTTCTTATAAAAATTTAAGATTGAATCCTTATCTTCTTCTTGTTTTTCTACATTTATATCTTTAAAATTATTATTTATTTTTATCCATGGTTTTCCTAATGTAAATCCAGCATTTTTTCCACTTGTCCACTGCATAGGTGTTCTAGCATTATCTCTAGATGTCGCCCACACCTCTTTCATAGCTTCTTTTTCTGATATTCCATTTAATAATCTATCTTTATATATATTTATACATTTTATATCACTATAATCTTCTATGCTATTAAACTTAACATTTGTCATACCAATTTCTTGCCCTTGATATATAAATGGAGTTCCTGTTTGAAGGAAGTAACAAACTGCAAAAGCTTTTGCTGATTTATCTAAATATTCACTATCATTTCCCCAACTTGACACACATCTTGGAATATCATGATTTTCTATAAATAAAGCATTCCATCCTTTGTTTTCTAAATCTTTTTGCCATCTTGTCATTACATTTTTATATTTTTTTACATTAAACCATTTTCCTTCTTTATAATCCCAAAGATGAAGATGTTCAAATTGAAATATCATATTAAATTTACCAGTTTCTTCACTCACCCAATCATCTGCATTATTTGATAAAACACCATTTGCTTCTCCTACAGTAACGATATTATATTTATCAAAAGTTTCTTCTTTAAGTTCTTTTAAATATTCTTGTATTCCATCTACATTCATATGCTTAGAAAATGATGATACATATTTTAAATTAAAAGGATTATCTAAATCTTTTAAACCATCCTCTTTTTTTATATGACTTATTGCATCAACCCTAAAACCATCTACGCCTTTATCAAGCCACCAGTTTATCATTTTATAAACTTCTTTTCTCATATTTTCATTTTCCCAATTTAAATCTGGTTGTCTTTTTGTAAATAAATGCATATAATATTGTTCTCTTGATTTAGAGTATTCCCAAACTGAACCTTTAAATATACTTTCCCAGTTATTTGGCTCCTTACCATCTTTTCCATCTCTCCAAATATACCAATCTCTCTTTTCATTATCTCTAGAGCTTTTTGATTCAATAAACCAAGGATGTTCATCACTTGTATGATTTACAACTAAATCTATTATTAATTTCATATCTCTTTTATGACATTCATCTAAAAGTTTATCAAAATCTTCCATACAGCCAAAATCTTCACATATTTCTTCATAATCACTTATATCATATCCATTATCATAATTTGGAGTCTTATACATAGGACATACCCATATAAGTCCTATTCCTAAATCTTTTAAATAATCTAATTTATCAATAATTCCATTTATATCTCCAATTCCATCATTATTTGAATCTTTAAAACTTCTTGGATAAATTTGATATCCAACTAGTTCTTTCCACCATATTTTTTTCATTTCGTCCTCCTTTTAATTTTGAGCAATCGTTTGCTCAAAATCTAAAAAATATTAGAGATTATTAAACTTAATTTTATCATAAATATAAAAAAATAACTCTATAAATTTTAATATTTTAACTAAATTCACATTATCTTTCAATAAATTTAGTTTTTACCATTTTATGCTTTTCTTTTAATGGTGTCCCGTTTAAAAAGTTTATAAGTAATTTTGCAGCTTCATAACCAAGTTGTCTTGAATTTATATCTATAGATGATATAGGTGGATTTTGATATTGAGTAATTGGAGTATTATTAAACCCTATAATCTTAATATCTTTTATCCCCTTTTCATTTAAATATTTATTAGCTCCAACTGCAAGAAGATCCTCTGCTGTTATAACTATATTGGGTATTTCTTTTTTTAGTATTTTTTCCATGGCTTTGAATCCTAAACTCTCTGTAAAGTTTTCAGCTTCAACTATAATATTCTTATTTATAGGTATATTATTTTGTTTTAATGCATCTAAATAACCTTTTAATCTATCTTTAGACACTTTAAAATTTTTATTACCTCCTATAAAACCTATTTTTTTATAGCCATCTTTTATAAATTTATTAGTAATTTTATATGTTGCCTTAATATTATCATTATCAACAAAAAGAATACCTCTATTATTATCTGGATTTCCTATAACTACAAAAGGAAATTTTGATCTTTTTAGATAATCTATACATCTATCATTTTCTCTAACAGTTAAAAGACATAAACCATCTAATAAGTTATTAGCTAAAAATTCTTTTACATTCTTAAGTTCATCCTCTTCAGTTTTACAAAATGCATACATAAGGTAATATTTTTCCTCATCTGCTACCATACTCATCCCAATCATAGCCTCTACAAAGAAAGGATTTGAGAAAAAAGAACTCGCTTCTTTTGGTATTATTACACCTAAAATCCTACTCTTATTGCTTACAAGCTTTCTTGCAAGTTCATTTGGTTTATAATTAAGTCTCTTTATCACTTCATTTACTTTCTTTTTAGTTTCTTCACTTATTCTACTACTATTTGATATTACTCTTGAAACGGTAGATGTTGCTACGTTAGCTTCTCTTGCAACATCTTTTATTGTTACTTTCAAAAATATCTCTCCTTTTCACAAATAAATTTTTATACTTAGAAAATCAATATTAAAATACGAAAAGTTTATCATAAAATTTTAAATAACCTATCTATTCTAATTAATAATCTTTATAATTTTATTATATCATATTTCTTATATATAAACATTCATATCGATTTTAGATTATTATTTGTTAACTTTAAAAGTTTAAACTAAAAATATTTCTAAATACAAATAAAATATAAATTATATGAATAATCATATATACTTACTTTCAATAAAATTATAAATTAGTATATAAATCATAAGATTAAAAATATAAGCTAATATACTATCTAACTTAATAAATTACTGTTAAAAAAGCTCTAAATCAAGTAGGCGATTTAAAGCTTTTTTAATTTTTACATAAATATAATTTAACTTTCTTTACTTGCAAAAGTTTCTTTTATTGCAGGAACTGATATAGCACCTATTATTAATAGTATACCTGAGATTAAAAGCATTGAAGGCATTGATTCTCCAACTATTGGGAATAATATAAAGCTTAAACATGATGCAACTATTTGTGGTAAACAAATACTGCAGTTAAAAAGTCCTAAATACATTCCCATATTTTCTCCTCTTAACGCATTAGTTAGTATAGTAAATGGGAAAGTCATCATGCTAGCCCAAGCAATACCTATTAATATAAATGATATTATTAAAACGTATTCATTGTGAACAAAAAATATTGAACCAAATCCTATTCCACCTAATACTAAACTTAAAGCATATGATACCTTTCTTTTTTCATTTGATATCTTTGATAGTATTAATGACCAAACTACAGCACTAATTGATTGAACTGCTGATAATACTCCAAACCAGTTCCCTGCTGCTTGATATCCAGCACTATATGGTGCTGATGTATGCCAAACATTTGCGGCAATTGCTCCTGTTCCATAAGTCCAAAGATATTGAAATCCCATCCAACAGAAGAATTGAACTATTGTTATTGTCCAAAAAACTTTTGGAGCTTCTTTTAATAATGTTATAATACCTTTTTTCTCTTTTACTTTACTTTGTTTAATTCCATGATAATTTGCATATACTTCTGGAGGATATTCCTTAACTTTAAAAACTGTAAATAAACTACAAATTATTAATATAACTGCACCTATGTAAAATGAAATAACAACTGATTGAGGAATAACTCCTTTTGGTGCTGTATTTGAAACACCTATCATTGTTAAAACAAATGGGAATATACTAGCTAAAACAGCTCCACTATTTGATAGAAAACTTTGTATTGAATATGCGAAACCTTTTTGTTTTTCGTTAACCATATCACCAACCATCATTTTAAAAGGTTGCATAGCTATATTTGATGATAAATCCATAAATAATATAGTTATTGCTCCAAAAAGAAGTGCTGCTGTTGAATCAAATCCAAAACCAAAACTACCTGAGTTTGGTAGTAAACATAAAACTATTACTGCTATTACAGAACCTACTATTAAATATGGGATTCTTCTTCCTAATTTTGGAATCCATGTACGATCTGAAAAATAACCTATTAAAGGTTGTACCACTAATCCTGCAAGAGGTGGTAGGATAAAGAAAAATCCTAATTTGGTTGGGTCTGCCCCTAAAGTTTGAAATATACGTCCCATATTAGAACTTTGTAATTGGAATGCCATTTGCACACCTAAAAATCCAAAACTTATCATCCAAATCGTACCTAATGGTAAGTTTGGCAAACTATATTTTTTATTAACATTTTCCATAATAATGTGATTGTAATAACTTATATTACAATATCCTCCTTATCTGTTATTTTTATTATATTTTATAATTCCTTTTGGAAATATTATTTTTATACCTCCTTGCAATCAAATTGTAAATCTTAACGCCACACTCGCGCAAATGTTTGCACAAAGTATTTTTTTCAAAATATTTCTCTTTAATTAAATAATTTATTATAAAATATAATATTTTATTTATATTTTAATAATTAAATCCTTATTTTAAAATTTTTATATGAAAACATTTACTTATTTTTTTGCACAACTTATATATAC
>NZ_LTAY01000087.1 GCF_002050515.1 Clostridium thermobutyricum DSM 4928
AGGAGCTGTCCTTAGTACGAGAGGACCGGGATGGACTGACCTATGGTGTACCAGTTGTTTCGCCAGAAGCATAGCTGGGTAGCTAAGTCGGGAAGGGATAAACGCTGAAAGCATCTAAGCGTGAAGCTCACCTCAAGATTAGATTTCCCATAGCGTAAGCTAGTAAGATCCCTTGAAGAACATAAGGTTGATAGGTTAGGGGTGTAAGCATGGTAACATGTTCAGCTGACTAATACTAATAGATCGAGGGCTTGACCATATATATTAACAATTGTATATGCAATTTTCAGGAACATATTTCTTGATAATCTAGTGATGATGGCATAGAGGAAACACTCCTTCCCATTTCGAACAGGAAAGTTAAGCTCTATAACGCCGATGGTACTGCATGGGAGACTGTGTGGGAGAGTAGGAAGTTGCTAGGTAATAAGGTTCACTAGCTCAGTCGGTAGAGCACATGACTTTTAATCATGGTGTCCGGGGTTCGATTCCCCGGTGAGCCACCAATATAATAGTAACTTAAATATGCGGGTATCGTATATCGGTAATACTCCAGCCTTCCAAGCTGGAAAGGTGGGTTCGATTCCCACTATCCGCTCCATATATGCGTCTTTAGCTCAGCTGGATAGAGCAACGCCCTTCTAAGGCGTGGGCCAGGAGTTCGAATCTCTTAAGACGCACCATTTTGTTTATGCGGGTATCGTATATCGGTAATACTCCAGCCTTCCAAGCTGGAAAGGTGGGTTCGATTCCCACTACCCGCTCCAATATATGCGTCTTTAGCTCAGCTGGATAGAGCAACGCCCTTCTAAGGCGTGGGCCAGGAGTTCGAATCTCTTAAGACGCACCATATGGTGGACGTAGTTCAGTTGGTAGAGCGCCAGATTGTGGTTCTGGTTGTCGTGGGTTCGAGTCCCATCGTCCACCCCATTTAGGGATATTGCCAAGCGGTAAGGCACCACACTTTGACTGTGGCATTCGTAGGTTCAAATCCTGCTATCCCTGCCAAGTTTTGGTTCACTAGCTCAGTCGGTAGAGCACATGACTTTTAATCATGGTGTCCGGGGTTCGATTCCCCGGTGAGCCACCAAAAGCTATTTAAATAAATAGCTTTTTTTTATGTCAAAAATTAAATGAAATTTTAATAAAAAGAAGAAAATGTTAAAAAAATGTAGTAAAATAGAATAGTAAATATATATATATTTACAAATTAAAGAATTAAACTGTATCAATAAAAATATAAAGTAAATTTGATACAGTTTTTATATTTCAAATGATAAAAGTTTTTAATAGACATAGGAGGTGGATATTGCTATTGGAGAATAAGAGTAACTCACAAAAAGTTGGATTATTTGGACTAATTATGATAGTAATTGGATCAATGATCGGAAGTGGAATTTTTAATCTTCCACAGGGGATAGCAAGTAACGCGGGTGTAGGGGCTAGTATTATAGCTTGGATTATAACTGGTATAGGAGTTTTCTTTATAGCAAAGGTATTTCAAATATTATCACATGAAAGATCAGATATTATTGGAGGAATATATTATTATGCAAAAGATGGATTTGGATCATATATAGGATTTAGTTCAGCTTGGGGGTATTGGTTAAGTAATTTAATAGGAAATGTTTCATTTGCAATACTTCTTGTAAATGCTTTAACTAATTTTTTCCCTCAAATAGGGGGAGTAAATTCTTTTGTAGGTTTTATAATAAGTAGTGTTTTAATTTGGGCAGTAATAGGTTTTATAGCACAAGGAATGAAAACTGCAAATATAGTAAATGGCGTGGCAACTATTGCAAAAATATTTCCGATAGGATTGGCTATAGTACTATTAATTATAGCGTTTAAAATGAACATATTTTCAAGTGATATTTGGGCAAAAGCTTTAAATGAAAATGGTGGTAATTTAGGAGGAGTTGGCACTCAAGTTAAAAATGCAATGCTTCAAACTTTATGGGTTTTTGTTGGTGTTGAAGGCGCTGTTGTAATATCAGCTAGAGCAAAAAAAGTTAGTGATGTAGGAAAAGCAACTATTATAGGATATATTTTTGTTCTCATATGTTATGTATTAATAGTAATGTTAAGTTTTGGAGTTATGAGTCAGGAAAAATTAATTTCTATACAAACACCAGCTTTAGGAGGAATATTAAAATATACTAATGGAACTTGGGCAGAAGTCATGGTTAATATAGGAATTGTAACTTCTATATTAGGAGCTTGGGTTTCATGGACTATATTAACTGTTGAAACTCCTCTGATGGTAGCTAAAGATAAAATGTTTCCAAAATTTTTAGGAAAAGTAAATAAAAATAATGCTGCGGTAAATGCGCTTATATTTAATGGAATTATAATGGAAATAGCATATATATTATCTATGAGACTAGAAAATGCTTTTCAAGAAATAACAAATATAGCAACAACGATGATTTTATTGCCTTATATTCTATCAGCAGCATTTTTATTTAAAATATCAATTGAAAGCAAGAAGAAAATAAATATTTTTTATGCTTTAGGAGGAATTATTTATTCTATTTATATGGTAACTACTGCAGGATTGCAAAATATTTTATATTGTGCAGGATTATATGGATTAGGAGTAATATTCTTATTAATAAAAGCAAGAGAAAGAAAAACTAAATTATTCGAAAAAAAATGGGAAGGAATTTTATGTTCAATTTTTATTATTTTAGGATTATTTAGTCTAATGATAAGTTTTTAATTTATTGATATTGAATAATTTTATATAAATTAAGTATACATATATTATAAGGTTTATATTTGGAGGTATAAATGGGGTTATATGATAAATTAACAGGAAAAGCTACAATAGGTGCTGATATTAGTAAGATTAAAGAATTTTTATTAGAAGATGAAATTGTTATAGCTTCATATCAGTTTATAAGAGATTCAGTTATATTCACAAATTTAGGAATTTATATGGTTGATGTACAAGGAATTTCGGGAAAGAAAGTAGAAGTTAAGTTTTTTCCAAAAAAAAATATTAAAAGTGTGAGTTTTGAAACAGCAGGAAATTTTGACTTAGATGTAGATATAAAAATAGGAGTAGAAGGAAATATAGTTCTAGGGGAAAATGGAATGTATTTTTCTGCACCTATATCATTTAAAGTGCCCAAAGCTCAATCCAAAGAAGGAAAAAAGATAATAAACCAAGTTAAAAAATATTATTTATGTGTTTAATGGATAATATTAAATATATTAAAATATTTATAACAAATATTTATAAGCTTTACTTTAGTAAAGCTTATTTTTATGTGAATAATTAGTTAAATATACCAAAAAATAAAAATAGTTAGTTAAAAAATGGTATTATATATATAAGACGTCTTAATATAGTTATATAACAGAGTGAAATATGAATTGAAAGTATAATTAGGAGGGATTGCAAATGAAAAGATTTATGTGTACAGTATGTGGATATGTGTTTGAAGGTACAGAAGCTCCAGAAGTATGTCCAGTATGTAAAGCAGGAAAAGATAAATTCGTAGAACAATCAGGAGAAATGGCTTGGGCTGATGAACATAAAATCGGAGTTGCACAAGGTGTAGATGAAAGAATAATCGAAGGATTAAGAGCTAACTTTACTGGTGAATGTACAGAAGTTGGGATGTATTTAGCAATGTCAAGACAAGCAGATAGAGAAGGACACCCAGAAGTAGCAGAAGCATATAAAAGAATAGCTTTTGAAGAAGCAGAACATGCTGCTAAATTTGCAGAACTTTTAGGAGAAGTAGTTGTAGCTGATACAAAAGCAAACTTACAAGCAAGAGTAGATGCAGAATTTGGAGCTTGCCAAGGTAAAAAAGAATTAGCTACATTAGCTAAACAATTAAACTTAGATGCAGTTCATGACACAGTTCACGAAATGTGTAAAGACGAAGCAAGACATGGAAGAGCTTTCAAAGGGCTTTTAGATAGATACTTTGCTTAATATTTATATTTAATTATTAATATTAAGCAAAGATAATTTAATAGTATTATAAATAAAAGAGAGTGCTAAATTTAGTACTCTCTTTTATTTAAATTATATTGTTAACATTAGAGAAAAAAATAATTAATAAAATTTTTCTAAAAAAAAATATTTACAAATAATAATTATTATTATATAATAAACTCATAGAGAATGACTAAGTAACTAATTAATAATAAATAAAGTGTGTTAAATAAGAGGAGGAAATTAAAATGAAAAAATTTATTTGTACAGTATGTGGATATGTTCATGAAGGAGAAACTGCACCAGAAAAATGTCCAGTATGTGGTGTAGGACCAGAAAAATTCAATGAACAATCAGGAGAAATGGCTTGGGCTGATGAACACAAAATCGGTGTAGCACAAGGTGTAGATGAAAGAGTAATTGAAGGATTAAGAGCTAACTTTATGGGAGAATGTACAGA
>NZ_LTAY01000088.1 GCF_002050515.1 Clostridium thermobutyricum DSM 4928
AATATTACAATTAGTATTCTAGTAAAACACTGGAATACTAGTTTATTTTTTTTAGAATAGGTTAAAAAAATTTGACAAAAATATATTCTAAAACATATTTATAAAAGAATTCCTGAAATAGAGGAATGACATTCCTGAAATAGAGGAATGTCATTCCTGAAATAGAGGAATACTAAAAAGTGCTTTAAAACTAGTAATATCAATGGGTAGAAGGCAATTTTTTTAAAAATTGCCTTCTTTATTTTAAGAAGTACTTTTTTAATATATCAATAACTGAATAAATTTTCTTAAATAAAAAGCGAGGCATTTAGCCTCTTACTTTTTAACGGGAACGAACTTCCCAAACCCTTTGCTACGGCTACGCCTATGTCTGCGACGCCTGTTTAATTAAAGTTTAATTAAGGGGGCGGGGAGTAAGCCCCCAACCCCTACCCCCTATTAAATTTTAAAATTTATTTTATTTGGCTGAGAAAAAAATTTTTAGAGAAAGGAAGCAATTCCCATAATTTTACAATTGAACTTTAAATTTTAGGATAACTTTTAAAAAATAAATAAAAAAACCCTTTAAACCCTTTTTAAAAGGGAGCGTAGCGAGATTTTAAAAAGGGTTTAAAAAAGAAAAAGAATGCAATTCTTTTTTTGCTTTGTAAAAGCAAAAAAAGATATAGTAATTTTTTTAATTACTATATCTTTTTTATTTATTTTAATTTTAAATAATTATGATAACTCAATAAATTGGAATTAGATTTATTGAGATTAGGAGCTATATTATAAATTATATTTTTTTATTATATATTTAAATTGATTATATCATATATACATAACGGTTATATATATATTTTTGATTAAAAATGTATATATAAACGGATATGTTGATTTGTATCTCTAAAATATGTATAATATTGTTATAATAATAATTATATTTTTTTATAAATATAACCCAGTATAACTTAAATGTTATGAGAATAAAGGACTCTCTTAAATGAGAATAGGAGGTATTTTTACGAAGACTCTTTAAAAATGTTTATTGAATTAATTTAGTTAATTTAATACTAGAAATTAAAGAAACCTATTAAATTAGGATTAGGAGATATTTTAAGAAATTAAACCTATTAAATTAGGATTAGAAGTTATTAATTTTAAATAAAAAAGCTATTAAATTTAAAATTATATAGATAGTAGTCTTTAAACTATCTTTTGAGGTTGTGTTTAAGTAGACCTTTATTTTTTATATAGAATGAGCTTATTAGAGCCAATGATAGCTTATAAAAGCTAATGTGATCCACTTAGAAGTAGTGGAATTTGTAAATATCATTTATTAGTCAAGATGATATTAGTGTTTATTTATTTAATAGCTAAAGACGTGATTTTTAATTAAAAATAAGAATTTAAATTATATAATGGGGACACACTTAATTTAATTCTAAAGAGCATTTTATAATTGATTTAATTATTATTAGAAGTGGGTAAAGCTTTAATTAAGAGTTTAATAAAATGCTAAGATGAAAATAAAATTATAAAGAAATCTATTAATTTAGGATTAGGAGAAAATATTAAAAAGTGTAGATTATAGAATAATATATCTACTCTGGACTATTACCTGTCCATTTAAATTGGTTGAGTTTAACTTGAACACAATTGAATAAATAGTACATAAAGAAACGTTAATTTATGAAGTTAGCGTTATTTGTTATATAAAAAAATACTTAGGAGGGTTATATAATGGCTAGAAATAGGGTCAAATTAGGTTCATTAACTCGTCAGATACAGGAAAGGTTCGATAGCAAATTAGCAATCGGTGAATCGAAATATAAAGCTAAAAAAGACGGAACTGCTAATGAAAAAATTTATTCTTGGCAGACTTATAAGAGCTATATGAAACAGGCTAATGAATTTACTAGGTATTGTAAAGAAAAACATCAATGTAGGACATTAGATGAATGTAGGACATATGTTGATGAGTGGCTTAAAAATGGGATAGATAGAGGGTTATCGGCGTATACTCAAAAGTTAAATGCTTGTTCCTTAGCTAAATTATATAGTTGTTCTAGTAGTGATTTCGGCGTTAGAACATCTGTAAGACATAGAGTTAATATCACTAGGAGCAGAGGGGATAAGGTTCGTGATAAGCATTTTTCAGAGGAGAAAAATAAAGATTTAGTTGAGTTCTGTAAATCAACTGGATTAAGGAGAGAAGAGTTAAAATGTCTAACAGGAGATAAATTAATACATGAAGACGGAGTTTATAAAATTATCGTAGATAGAGGCTCCAAAGGTGGTAGAATGAGAAAAGCACCTGTAATTGGAAATGTTAATTTAGTTGTAAATTTAATGAGTAAAGCAGGAGATAATAAAGTTTTTGAAAAAGTTAAAAGTGGAGCAGATATACATTCTTATCGCTCTGAGTACGCTACAAGCCTTTATAAGAGTATTGCGAGAAAAATAGAAGATATACCTTATGATAAAGTTAATCGTGGCACAGGAAGGAAATATCAAAGCGAGGTATACTCCTGTAGGTCAGATTTAAAAGGAGTTAAATACGATAAGAGGGCTATGTTAGATGTTAGTAAAGCTTTAGGGCATAACAGAATATCGGTGATAGCAGAGCATTATTTAAAAGTTTAATAAAAGCCTCAAAATATAAATTTGAGGCTTTTATTGATAAAGATTTAGTTTATTTTTCTTTATATAAAACTGTTATTATATAAAAAGAGGCATTTGAATTATAAGTTTGTTGAAATGTAATTACTTCTTTTTTTTCTATAAAAGAATTAATTGCTGATTCAATATCTTCAGCGTTAGAACTAGTGAATACTTTAATTTTCATAAATATTACCTTCTTTCGTTATTTATAAAAATAATTATAGAATAAATTAACTAAATAAACAAATTACGGTAAGACAAAAAAGGATTTATGTAAGACATAGAGAATTAAAGGGATAGGAGAGATTTTGAGAGGTTTTAAAATGGGCGAAAAAATGAAAAAAAATTCAAGTCTTACAATTAGAATTGAATGTAAGACAAAAGAAGAATTAAAGAAAATTGCAAAGAAAAAAGGTCTTACAATGAGCGAATTAGCAAATGAATGTCTTACAGAATTAGTTGAACAGGAAATTTTTAAAAAGCAGCATCAGGAGCATTTGGAAGATAGAATTAAAAATACTGATGATAAGTTAAGCAAGTTAAAAAATAAAATGAATTGGTAAAATAAACTTTGACTATTTACTATTTGAAAAATGTTAAGTACAATTAGATTAAAAAAGATAAAAAATAAAAGCTACCTGGGAAGTAGCTTTTAAAATATTCCTTTCATTTAAAATCTTTAGAGCTTTTCTAAAGATTTTTTTTATTTAAAAAATAGTCAAACATATTTCATATAAAAAAATCGATTTTTTTAATATAATTTTTAATCTTCTTTCAAAATTTCGGATAAATTAATTATATTATTATTTTTAAAATTAGATTTATTTTTCTTTGTTTTTGGAGCTTTTGGAACTTTATTAATTTCTCCATAAATTGTTTTACCATTTACATTAAAGGTTATATTTAATCGCAATTCGTTTATATCGCTCCAATCACCACGTCCAAATAGATGAGGATTAAATTGATATAATCCTTTATCTACTCTAAAAAGTACTTGTCCTTTCACAAAATCAGTTATTGCATTATTAATTCTAGAAACAGAACAGTTTAATTCAGAGCTTATTTTTCTTTTTAAAGCAGCATTTATTGGAATATCTTGATCTTGATTTGCCCAAGGAATTCTTTTTAATAAAGCTAGTAAAACTGGATTATGTGATTTAGGCAAGTCCTTTAAATATAAAATTGTATCTAAATATAATTTCACATATGGTGGCTCACCTTCGATTTTATAGCTTGTATTAGTTCGAACGGATTCAATATTTCCATTTATATCTTTAATTACTTCTTCACTATATTGGTTTATTTTTTTTGCCATAAAAATTCCTCCTTTCTTACATTTTACATAAATATTTTACAGGATATTGGTTAATATTACAATTAGTATTCTAGTAAAACACTGGAATACTAGTTTATTTTTTTTAGAATAGGTTAAAAAAATTTGACAAAAATATATTCTAAAACATATTTATAAAAGAATTCCTGAAATAGAGGAAT
>NZ_LTAY01000089.1 GCF_002050515.1 Clostridium thermobutyricum DSM 4928
AGGTTGAGCTAAATTATAGTTTTAACTGATTAAATTAGTAGCTGAAATCTATCGAATAAGTAACCTTTTGTGAAACGATAGAGCTAGTTTAATACTTATCTTAAAATGCACTAGTAATCTGTTTGAACGTGTTCTGAATCCTTGTTAGTAATCTATTTGAAAGCAAAGTTTTAGGGTGATAAGAATTTTTTATGAGTTATGACTATTGCCTGTCATAACTAAAATAAAATAAATTGGCTACGTTGAACTTGAACGAAAATGAATATCACAGAAAAGAAACGTTAATTTATAGAGTTAACGTTATTTAGCATATAAAAAAATAATTAGGAGAGTTAGAATGGCTAGAAATAGGGTTAAAATAGGGTCGCTTACTAAGCAAATACAGGATAATTTTGATAGTAAATTAGCTATTGGAGAGTCTAAATATAAAGCTAAAAAAGATGGAACTTTTAAAGATAAAATTTATTCTTGGCAGACATATAAAACATATATGAAACAGGCTAATGAATTCGCTAAGTACTGTAAGGAGAATTATAAATGCAGAACTCTAGATGAATGTAGAAAGTATGTTAATGAGTGGCTTCAAAAGGGTATAGATAGAGGACTTTCAGCATATACACAGAAATTAAATGCTTGTTCTTTAGCTAAATTATATAGTTGTTCTAGTAGTGATTTCGGCGTGAAAACAGATGTAAGACATAGGGTAAATATAACTAGGAGCAGAGGGGAAAAGGTTAGAGATAAGCATTTTTCAGAAGATAGAAATAAAGAGTTAGTTGAATTCTGTAAATCAACTGGATTAAGGAGAGAGGAGTTAAAATGTCTTACAGGAGATAAATTAATACATGAAGATGGAGTTTATAAAATTGTTGTAGACAGAGGTTCGAAGGGTGGCAGACCTAGAAAAGCACCTGTGATTGGGAATATTGATTTAGTAGTAAATCTAATGAGAAATGCAGGTCATAATAAAGTCTTTGAAAAAGTTAAAAGTGGAGCAGATATACATTCTTATCGCTCTGAGTATGCTACAAGCCTTTATAAGAGTTTAGCTAGACCTATTGAGAGTATTCCTTATGATAAAGTTAATAAAGGAACAGGAAGGGCGTATCAAAGCGAGGTTTATGTCTGTAGAGCTGACTTAAAGGGTGTTAAATTTGATAAAGTTGCAATGCTAGAAGTTAGTAGAGCATTAGGTCATAATAGAATTTCAGTTATTGCAGAGCATTATTTAAGGGAGAGTGGAGATTAAATGGATAGAGTTAATAAAAGCCTTCTAGGATATAAAATTGATGAAAATGGAGTTTATGTAGTCTTGAATAATGATGAGTATGAGGAGTTTAAGTATAAATTAGATGAATTGGAAGAGAAATGTCTTAAATACGAACGAGAGTTAAGACAAAAACTAGAAATAATTGAGAGAAGAAATAGGGAAATTCAATTAAAAACTGAAGAAATAAACAAGTTAAAAAATTCAGATTTGAATTCAGAAATTGAAAAGTTAAAATCTGAAAAATTAGAAATTTTAACTAAAGCTAAGAAAAATCTAGAGTTAGGAAAAAATTTTCAAGAAAAATTAAAAGTAGAAAAATTAAAAAATGAAAATTTATTTAGGATTATGAAAGAGAGATCCAATGCTCAAAGAGGATTGAAGCCTAAAAAAACTAGATTTGGATATATTGCATTAGATAATAAAAAAGTAAATTATAAAATAAAATATAAGAATTTTAATAAATTTAAATATAAAAATATTGAGGCTTATAAAATCAGATTACAGACACCATATATATCATCAGCTTTAGACATTTATGATGCTAGAGATAAAATTATAAATGATATATGTTATGTAGGTGTTGGAAGTGAATTACCAATCGACGGAATATTTTATAAAGATGAATATTCATTAGATGAATTTGATGATAGTGTTACATCTAAAAAAGAAGAATCTATTTGCTTTGATTTAAAATTTATAGCTAATTATAAATCAGGATTTTGGGAAGTAGATGTTTATACCAATCGCTTTATAAATGTTTCAGATGAGTTTATTTTATAGATTATGATATAATTTAATTAGGTGTCTATACTTACAGTTAGTCAAGGAGGAACGCAACAAAGTGAGTAATTCCTTGACTAAAAATAAATAATAAATACTAGAGCAACGAAGTTGCATTCATTTAAGAATGCGACTTCTTGTCTATTTTAAGTTATAAATTAACTTTGACTATTTTTAAATATAGCAGCTATAATATAACTTATAGTATAATTAATAAAAAAAGCTACCTGCAAGTAGCTTTCAAAACATTTATTTTGGTTAAAATCTTTAGAGCTTTTCTAAAGATTTTTTTATTTATGTTATTTACGAAATTGACTTTATAATCTCTCCAGTAGATATATTGACTATATCTCCATCCTCATTTTCTATATATCCATCTAGTAATTTTCCATTACTATCTCTTACATCAAATTCTAGATGAGGTATAAATTCACCAGAATTAAAATCAATAGTAGCACGTATTTTTTTTATATCAGACCAATTTCCTTTCCCAAAAAAATATGGATTAAGAATATAAGCACCTCTACCTTTTCTTAAAATAATTTGATTTTTAAATAAATTATCAATAGCTTTCTCAACCATTTTTATACTTTTATATCCAAGGTTATTTCGTATTTGTTCCTTAGTAAATTTATTTAAAAAAATCATCATGCCGCCATTTTGATTATCAGCATAAGTTGATAATTTACAAATTTCAAATAAAATTGGAGACATTTTAATACTAACATCCTTATGAACTAAGACATGGTCTAAATAAAGTTTTATAAAATCAGGTTCTTCTCTTGGAATATATTGTTCGGTAGTTATATTAAGTTGAGTTATGTTACCACTTAAATCTGAAGTATAATTTGTAGTTTCTCTAATTAATTTTTTACCTTTAAAACTCATAAAAAAACTTCCTTTCATGTAATTTCAAATTAATTTTATCATATATTTACAACTTATACTACTAAAAATTAGTATAAAATAAAATAGGAAAAAATTTTATATACTAATTTTTAGTAGTATATCATCACTACTTTTGGGGGGTAACATCCCCACTTTTGGGGGGTAACATCCCCACTTTTGGGGGGTAAGGAATTCTGAAAAGCATTGAAAATACTAGTTTTTTTAAAAAATTCCCTTCTTATTCTTTTAATAGGGTTTTTTATTTATTTTTAATGAGAAATAAAATAAATAAATTTTCTTAAATAAAAAGCGAGGCGTCGAGCCTCTGGCTTTTTATTGAGGCACATCCTCAAACTCCTAGCACGTTCGTACCTCACTCCTGTCTGCGACGCCTGTTTAATTAGATTTTACTGGAGGGGGCGGGGAGAAAACCCCCAACCCCTACCCCCTATTAAATTTTAAAATTTATTTTAGTTGGCTGAGAAAAAATTTTTAGAGAAAGAAAAAATATTCCCATAAATTTACAATTAAACTTTAGATTTTAGGATAAACTTAAAAAAAATAAATAAAAAAACCCTTTAAACCCTTTTTAAAATGGAGCGTAGCGAGATTTTAAAAAGGGTTTAAAAAAAGAAAAAGAATTACATTCTTTTTTTTGCTTTGCAAAAGCAAAAAAAAAGATATAGTAATTTTAAATTACTATATCTTTTTTTATTTATTTTAATTTTAAATAATATATGATAACCCAATAAATTGGAATTAGATTTATTGAGTTTAGGAGCTATATTGTAAACAATATTTTTTATTATATCTTTAAGTCAATTATATCATAAATACATAACGGTTATATATATATTTTGATTAAAAATGTATATATAAACGGATATGTTGACATTATATCTCTTTATATTTAGAATATAATTATATTTTATTTTTATATTTTTATAGCTAGGTTGAGCTAAATTATAGTTTTAACTGATTAAATTAGTAGCTGAAATCTATCGAATAAGTAACCTTTTGTGAAACGATAGAGCTAGTTTAATACTTATCTTAAAATGCACTAGTAATCTGTTTGAA
>NZ_LTAY01000090.1 GCF_002050515.1 Clostridium thermobutyricum DSM 4928
ATTTTAAATACTACCTTGATTTGCTATAACTAAATATACTAGAAATAAAGGGCGTTTTTTATAAAACGTCCTTTCGCCTTACGGCGAGTAATAAAAATTTTGATAAAACTTTTTTAAAAGTTTTGGGAGGAACGAAGTGGGAGGAACTGCCTAAAAGCTCAATGCAATTGCGAGTAAATCTGTGTTCAGATTATAACGAGCTATAATCTCACTTGATTATCAATTGATAATGACATGTATCAAAATAAGAGATTATGTTAAAATTGAGATAATATATATAAGGGAGTTTTTAAAATGGAATTTGCTTGGAACACTAAAAAAAATAAAATTACAGATGTTAAAGGTCTTCAAATGGAGCAAGACAGAGAGGGTAAAATAACTAATAAAGAAATAGACCTTACTAAAACTCATTTAAACTATGATTTAGCTGATAAAGAGATGGGTAGTAGTAGTAATTTATATCATAGAGTTAAAAAGCGTGTAGAAGCCGTTAGAAGCGTTTCTAGGATACAGAAGAACTCTGTGGTGGATTATTCTAATATAATTACTGTATCGAAGGAACAGGCTAAAATTTGGGGTATGGATAAAACTAAGGATTATTTGAAAAATGTTTATGATTATTTTTGTCATGAATTTGGAAAAGAAAATGTAGTTTCAGCTAAAGTTCATTTAGATGAAACAAGTCCTCATATGCACCTTCATATTGTCCCTGTAAACTTAGAGAATGGAAAATTACAGTCATCAGTTGTAATGACACCTATAAGAATAAATAAAGTGCATACAGAAGCTCCTAAGTATCTTAGAGAAAAAGGATTTGAAGTTGAACGTGGTTGTGGTAAGACAGAGGAGAATTTAGAAATTAAAAAATATAAATTAAAAAAACTTGAGGAGAACATAAAAAAACTTGAAGAAGATTTAAAGTTAAAAGATGAAAAAATAAAAACCTTAACTAGAGTAGAAAAAGAAATTGATGATATAAGTAAAATTGAATTTAAAAAAAATTTTATTGGTGGAAAAATTTCTATGTCAGAAAAAGATTTTGAAAATTTAAAATCTAATTTTATAAAAATAAAAAAAGAAAATTTAGAATTAAAATCTATAAATATAAAAAATAAAAGTGAAATTGAAAGATTAAATTTAGATAATAAATATTTAAAAAAAGACTTTAAGGAATTAGAAAATAAAATCGAAAAAAATAATTTTTATCAAAGACAATTAGATTATAATTATAATTTAATTTTTAAGTCTTTAGAAGGAAATAAAGAAGTTGGAAATTATGTTTATAATAAAGCCTTGAATTTAATTTATAAAGAAAATAAATCAATAGAAAAACAACTCATTGAAAAAAATAAAATTGAAGAAAGACTTTTAAATAAAATTGATAATCTAAAAATAAAAATTAATTTAGATGATTTAAAAGATAAAAATATTTTTGAAAAAAAAATTTATTCTGTGAAAGAATTTGATGAAAAATTTTTAGAAGAATGTATAAGTTCAAATGAAAATTTTAAAACAAATGTTTTATTAGAACGCCAAGAAAAAGTTTTAGTTATAGATACTAAAATGAATTTTGAAAATAAAAGTTTTAAAAATCAAATTTTAAATAATAAAAAAATAATTCAATGTTTAAAAAAAGAATTTAAACCTGAATTCGATATTCAAGATAGACTTTTAAATAAAAATAATACTATAAAAAATACACATAAAAATTCAGTTGATTTTGATATGTAATAAAGGAGTTATTATGAAAAAAGATATTACTTTAGAAGATGTAAAAGAGTTTATAAGAAAATATGGATATAAATATGACCTAGAAATACAAGAAGAATTAGATAAAGTAAGCAAAATATCACAAGAAGAAATAGAAAAAGAACTTAAAAAGAATGAAGATTTATATAAAAGGTTGGCTGATATGTAATTTAATAAAAATTATTAAAAAATACACTTAAAAATTCAGTAAATTTAGGTTTCTAAAATTGGAAATTGAAATGGAAAATTTTAGGTTAAAAATTAAGGAAAAAAAGGGCTTTTTTAGACCTGTTTTTTCCTTCTTGATACTATAGGAAACTATTTCCGCGCTACGATTTGCCCTTAAGCCAGTAAAATCAATGCTTAGAGCCTATTTTTAATCGTGAAACATATTTTTCCAATTGAACATTTTTACTTTAATATTTTTTCTTATAAATTTAGCTTAATTTTATATAATTTTTTGGAAATTCTACCCTTAATTTGACATAAAAAAAACCCTTGTTTATAATTTTAGGTGTTGAAGCTAAAAATTAAAAAACAATGGGTATTTTTTATTATTCTAAATCTTGCGGAATTTAGAATCTATATTATACCTAGTTTCAAAAAAAGAAAGTAACATTAAAAATAATTATTATTTCAAAATTTAAAGAAAAGAAGGAATAAATTATTTTTTATATGTTACAATCCAAAAAAGAAAGAAGGTATCTTTTTTATCATGTTACGATTAGATAATAACAAAAAAGAAAAAAATATTCAAGAAAATCCATATGAAAAAGAAAAAAATAAAATAACAAAAAAGAAGAAAAATAATATAAAATTATCAAAATTTTTAGAACCTTTAGTAAGCAAAAAAACTTTAAAAGATGTAAATGAATGTGGTAATTATATTGAATATGTTACTGATATTGAAGAAAAAAAGTACAAGCTTTATAGAGCATTTTTCTGTAAAAATAGATTTTGTCCAATGTGTTCTTGGAGAAAAAGTTTAAAGGATAGTTTATTAATTTCGATACTTATGAAGTACATTGAAACTGAATTAAATTACGAATTTGTATTTTTAACTTTGACTGTAAAAAACATAAAAGGTGATGAACTTAATGATAAAATCAAAGAAATGAATAAAGCATTTACTAAGATGTTAAAGAGAGCAGAAATTAAAAATTTAACTGAAGGTTTTATTAGAAAGCTAGAGATAACTTATCAAAAAGAAAAATTTATTACTAAAGAATTGTATGAAAAAAAATATGATTATTATAAAAAAAGAAATTTAAAAATTGGAGATTTAGAACCAAACTTTGATACTTTTCACCCACATTTTCATTGTGTAATTGCAGTAAAAAAACAAAATAGAAATACTAGAATTAATCAAAAAAGATGGAAAGAATTGTGGCAAGAAAGTATGAAAGATAAATCAATAACTCAAATAAGAGTTGATGATATAAAAAAGAAAAGTGATAACAAAGAAGTCTTCGAAGTTGCAAAATATTCTGCAAAAGATGCTGATTATTTAGTTAATGAAAATGTATTTAATTATTTTTATAAAGCATTAAAAGGGAAACAATTAATTACTTTTAGTGGGTGTTTTAAAGATGCTTTAATATTATATAAATTAGGAAAATTAGATTATTTAAAAGAAATTGATAAAACAGAATATGTTTATTGTGTTGGCTTAACTTGGGTTGAAAAAAAATATATTTTAGATACTTTTAGAGAATTAAGTGATGAAGAATATAAAGAAATAAATAAAAGATTGATTGATGAATTAGACTGTGAAATTGATGATTAAACATAATAAAAATATTGTTGAGTATATTATATATAATTAAATATAAAATTAATGTGATATAATAAATTTTGTAGAGCAACTACTATATTTAATTATTAATAAGATTATTAAAAAGACTATCTTAATTTTAAGTTGGTCTTTTTTTTATTTAGTCAATGGTGGAGATTTAAAAATTTTCGTGGCTGTTATTTGGATTAAGGAACGCTGATCCGAATAGCTGACTAAGAAAAATTTTAAATACTACCTTGATTTGCTATAACTAAATATACTAGAAATAAAGGGCGTTTTTTATAAAACGTCCTTTCGCCTTACGGCGAGTAATAAAAATTTTGATAAAACTTTTTTAAAAGTTTTGGG
>NZ_LTAY01000091.1 GCF_002050515.1 Clostridium thermobutyricum DSM 4928
GACAGGTATAATAAGGGTATAGAAACAATGAATTGTTTCAAGAGTTGGTTTTAAAAAATATTTTTAATAGGTAATATTTACTGCGAATAAATATTACTTATTTTTTTATTATTTTTTTGTTTATTATACTATCTATTTCAAAAGTTATATTCGACTGTGATTTATTTTCTAAATATCACTTTGTTTTCTTTTATTATAAATAAAAAAATAAATCAATATAATTGATTTATTTCTAAAAGAGTTTATTTTTTTTAATTTCGTGGTATAATAAGGGTATAGAAACGAATAATTGTTTTCAAGAACAGGGTTTTAAAAAAATGTTTTTAATAAGTAATATTTACTGCGAATAAATATTACTTATTTTTTTTATTATTATTTTTGTTTATTATACTCTCTATTTCAAAAGTTATATTTGACTGTGATTTATCTTCTAAATCTTTATTATGTCTAAATCTCACTTTATTATCTTTATCACTAGCAACAACAATTTTTGCTATTACTATTAATGAAAGCATTATAATTGCAGTTACTATTATGACTGTATAATCAACCATTATATTATCTCCTAATCTGTTATATCCCTGTTTATTACTCGTTCCTACCCATATTGTAAAACATTTATTTAAAACAAATTATATGGAGATGATTAAAACCCTAAATAAAGTTTCTTACTATGTAATTATATCATATTTTCACATTTATTTCATTATTTATAATTCAAATATATGTATCTAAATAAGTATAATTTTCATTATTTAAATATATAATTATAAAAAATGTTTAATTGCAGTGTAGGTACAGTTTATAATATAATAAAAGAAAATAAATAATATCAAGGAGCTTATTGATATGGAAAAAGAAGTTTTAGAATTATTAAAAAAAATGAATGATAAACTAGAAAGCTTAGATAATAAAGTTGATATGTTAGATAATAAAATTTCTAGAATAGAAAAAAAATTAGATGGAGTTTTTGACCAAACAGCAGATTTAACTGAATTTAAAACTAGCGTTATAGATAAATTAGATGAATTAAAATCTGTTGAAGAAGTAACAAAACTTAATTGTTATGATATTGCTAAATTGAGAATAAATAATACAAATAATAAAAGAGCCTAATATTAGGCTCTTTTATTTATGTAATAATTATAAAGCCATTATATTAATTATTGGCACTTTAATAATAATGGCTTTAAGAATATAGGGAGATACTCTATAAAAAGAATATCATTTTGCATTGAGTAGTATAAATTAAGTAATAAATTATGTCAATATATGCTTAATTTATAATATTTTTTATATTTTTAAAAGGGGGATTAATTTAAAATTTAGCAAAATTAGTATAAAAAAAGACCTACCAATTGGTAGATCCAATAAAAGATATTAATCATCGACTTTAAGCTATTATATATAGTATATTACTAAAATTTACCTTTGTCCAGTCCATAATTAATTAGTATAACTTTTAATTTTTTTCATAATATATAAATAAGTATTTATACTTAGCCTTTTATAAAATATTCAATTCGTTCTCGAAAAATAAAAAAGTCATCTATTTAAAAATGAATGGCTTTTTTATTTATTAATTTTGTATAAATTATAGACTAATGTTATAATATCTTTGAAAATGTTTACTTAAAATTATTTTTGGGGGTCATATCAATGAATAATCTGATTGTTAAAAAAATTAGTAAATGTATATCTAAAGTTTTAGATGTATATAGATATTTTAATAAAGATTAGATTATATTATTTTTATATTTAATCAAATATAAAAATAAAACTCATTACTAAAATTATTAGTAGTGAGTTTTATATACATATTATAAAATAATAATAAAATTTAACTTATATTACTTATTATCAGGAAATACTTCATTATATAATTTAACTACATTTTCTCTATACTCATTATTTAGATTAATCAAAGATAATATATCGTTAAGATAATCATTATATAAAGTATAATTTTTAAATGGATGTTTAACTTCCTCTTCTCTAATTCCATTAAATAAATTATAAATATTTTTTCTTTCATCTATATTTAAAAGAACTTCTCCTTTAAAATTATTAATAATATCTATCAAGGAACTTGCTCTAACAACTATACTATTAGAATTATTAATTATATCAACAGTATCATTAGATATTACTATTATTCCATATATAGGGATACTTATATTATTATCAAATAAAATATTCTTTATTATTCCTATATGCCTACTATTTTGAGCTACAGGACTATCCATAACATAAGACTTTGATTTATATATTCTTTCCCATCTTCCGCTAGTATCTATTTTAAGAGTAAAATTCCCAGAGCTTCCGTAGTTTTTTACTTCTAAAATAAAAATACCTTTATCAGTGATTAAAATATTATCACATTCAACTCTTTGTCCATTACTATCTTTTATAATTAAATTAGGTAAATTTTCTATATATTTATGAGTATTTATAATTTTATTTACTAATTCTTCTCCATTCATCCCTAGATTTAATATTTTTAATTCATTATTAGCACTTACTGTATCTTCTTTAATCTTATTTATAAAAGTTTCAATGCTAGGATTTATATATTTAGACACCCCATTATAAAATACATTGTCCTCTATACTTTTATTTATTGATTCATTTACAATGACTAAATTTGAATGTACTTTATCTAAATATTTAATGGCATTACCATTAGTTAACCATAAATCTTTATAATTTTCATTTATAAAACTTGTATTAAGCTTATTATTAACTTCTATTAAAAACTCATTATACTTTTCTTTAAATTCAAGTTTTTATTCTCATTAGCTTTATATTGTTTATTTTGAGTTGAATATCTAATATATGTAATAATCAATCTAAATCCAAATATAATAATGAAAATAAATAGTAACCATGTTCGATATTTACCCATCTTTGGGGCATTATGAACATCAATCCAACATATATGGCTATTGCAATAATAAAACGTATTTTCCTTCTTAAGCAATTATTCTTGCAATATTATATACTCCACCCAATAATAATAAAGTAATACAAGAATATAAAACAATTGAAAAAAAGAAAAATCTCCTCTACTTGTATCTAAGATAAAAGTTAATGGTAAACTATTAGAAATTATCATAAATATAATATTTACACTAATAAGTATTTTAAGTGTATTTATTGTTTCATTTATTAAATAAATGCTATTTAATCCTGTACAAATTTTATAAACCTTTATTTCTCTCATTTTTCAAAATTTTATTATAATATATCCTTATATCTATATTATAATAATTCATAATGAAACTACTCTAATGGTATTCTAACCGATTTCTTAAGTTTATTATTTACAATAAAATCTTTAATCAAACTATAATAAAAATTATTAAAAAAAGCTAGTATACTAATTTGAAATTTCTTCATCTAATTCCTCATCCTATCTTTTTTATTTTTTAAATATAGTAATTATTATAAAAATTTAAATGTAAAAATATCTTTTAAAGGAGATTTATTATGAAAAAATTTAAGTACTTAGGATTATTATTAATACTATTAGGTATACTAGTAAATTTTATTATTCCAAATAGAAAATATACTATCATTATATCTATATTTATAGTACTTTTATGTTTTATTATTTATTTATAT
>NZ_LTAY01000092.1 GCF_002050515.1 Clostridium thermobutyricum DSM 4928
AGTATATATAATAAAATCTTTCTTTAATAAAATATTATTTGGATATGATATTTTAAATTTACAGTAGATATTTTATGAAATTGTTTGCGATAATTGTAATTTATAGTTCATTAAAAGTAAAAATAAATAAAGTAGGGAGCAAAAGTATGGATATATTAAGGTTAACGCCTATAGAATTTATATTTATAACAATTCCAGAAAGCTTTTTATTAGTTTTTTCACTCTATGTTTTGACTAAAGCTAAATTTGATTTTAAAAGATATTTTACATCAGCTGTTTTATTATCCTTGTCCGTTTACTTAATAAGATTACTTCCAATAAGTTATGGAATACATACTATTTTAAATATAATAATTTTAGTTGGATTAGGAATAGAAATAAATAAAATAGATATGATTGATACCGTTAGAGCAGCTATTATAGCAGCAGTAGTTCTTTTCTTAAGCGAGGGCTTAGATTTAGGAATAATGAAAGTGTTTGCAGAAAACATAAATTATATATTTAATAATGAAATTTTAAAAATAGTATGGGGATTCCCATCATTAATAATATTTATAATA
Organism: Clostridium thermobutyricum DSM 4928; assembly: GCF_002050515.1. Taxonomy (GTDB): domain Bacteria; phylum Bacillota; class Clostridia; order Clostridiales; family Clostridiaceae; genus Clostridium; species Clostridium thermobutyricum. The sequence continues at coordinate 561 of NZ_LTAY01000092.1, forward strand.
TTAATTTTATTAATAAAAAAATTAGGAGATAAATTTATAAATGCTAAGTGTAGAAAAAATATCGAATAAAATAGCTATAAAGTTAGCTAAAGAGACTAATGGAAATGATCAAAAGAGACAAGTTATACAATATGGAGTATTTGCAATAATTCAAATAGCTATATCTATAGGATTAGTTATTATATTTGGATTAATATTTAATGTACTAGTACCAGCTTTAATAATGTCTTTTACTATAAGTATACTTAGAAAATATTCAGGTGGAGTTCATGCAAGTACGCCAGGAATATGTTCATTTATTGGAACAATTATATGCATAATAGTACCAATAATATTAAAATATATAAACTTAAAATTTACAGCGGTATTAATAATAGGAATAATATTATTTATAATTTCTTATTATTTAATTTATAAATTAGCACCTAGAGATAGTGAAAAAAAGAGAATCAAAAAAGAAGAAAAAAGAAAAAGATTAAAGAGAAAATCTATATATATATTAACTGTATATCTATTAATAACAGTAATTCTATTACTGATTTATAGTAATTTTAATAGACAATATATTTTAGTATATATTATAAGTATATATGCGGGAATATGTTGGCAGGTTTTTTCTATTACTAAACTTGGGTATATAGTTCTTGGAAAAATAGATTTTCTTTTAAATAAATTATTTAGCTTAGGAGGAAATTAAAATGGTAAAAACTATTAATTCAAAAATTTTATTTGCGGCTGCTGCTGTAGCAACAGTTTTCGCTGGGCTAGTTGCTTCTTCAGCTTGCTTATGGAGCTTTTATCAACCAGAAGAACCAGAATGCTTAAGTGATAAATAGAAGTAAGGTTAATACGAAAGTTTGTCTTTTATAAAGGCAAACTTTCTTGTTAAATAGAGGAATATAATATGGAAAAGAAAACAACTAATATAATGGAAATAAATGATATTGTAGCATTAGTAAAATTAGCATCATTATTATTTGCTGGAACAATAATGTTACAATGTTTCTTTGCAAAAGCAAGCGTTCAAAACAATAAATTATATGAAGAATGTAGCATAATAGGTATTGGATTTTTTATATTTTTACTTTTATTTATATATGTGATTTGGTCTTTTTCAACTTCTAAAAGACATCTAACTAAAACAAAAAATAATATTCAGATAATAGAAAATATAATATTTATGTCTATATTTTTTATTGTGATATTAATATCAGGAGGAAACACTAGTCAATATAAAGTGTTATTTCTTTTTATAATAACTACTACAACAATTCAATCAGGAATGAAAAGAGGAATAATAACTGCATTAATATCTTCTTTGATAATACTTGGGATAGATATTGTAGCTATGCCTAGAGCAGAAGTTAACATTTATTTTGAAAACGACTTAATTCTTTGTGGTGTTTTCATATTAACAGCGTGGCCACTTGGATATTATGTAAAATTAGCAAATAAATCTATAAATAAACTTACTAGCTTAGCAAATGAAGATGGACTTACAGGACTATACAATCATAGATATTTTTATGACGCATTAATAAATTCAATAAAAGATGTTGATAAAAAGAAAGGTAAATTATCAGTAATATTTTTAGATATAGATTATTTTAAACAATATAATGACCTTTATGGACATCAAGAAGGAGATAATATATTAAGAGAAATAGGAAATATATTAAGTGAATATAAAAAATTAAACTTTATTCCTGCAAGATATGGAGGAGAAGAGTTTGCAGTTATAATGCCTTTTACAGATGAAAAAAAAGCAACAGATATAGCAGAGAGCATAAGAAAAAAAATTGAAAAAAAATATTTTAAAGGTCAAGAAAATCAACCTAATGGAAATTTAACAGCTTCTATTGGTATTTCTGTTTATCCTGATAGAGCAGCAAATGAAGTTGAACTTATAAAATCAGCAGATGATGCCTTATATAAAGCTAAATTTTTTAATAAAAATAGAGTAGAAACATATACATCAATATTAGATGAAATAAAAGGGGATATTGATGAAAAAGATATTGAATTAGTAACATCTATAAAAACACTTATAAGTGTTATAAATGCAAAAGATAGATACACTTATGGGCATTCAGAAAGAGTTGTTTTTTATAGTAAAATTTTAGGTGAAGCTCTGAATTTAACTGAAGATGAAAAAAGAGAATTAAAATATGGTGCTTATATGCATGACATAGGAAAAATAAATATTCCAAAAGAAATATTAATTAAAAAGATGCCTTTAAATGATAAAGAATGGAATATGTTAAAAGAGCATCCTCAAAATGGTGTTGATATAATAGAACCAGTTAAGTCATTAAGCAGAGTAAAACCTATAATTTTGTATCATCATGAAAAATTTGATGGAACTGGATATCCAGAAGGATTAAAAGGAAATAAGATTCCTTATTTAGCAAGAATTTTAACTGTAGTTGATAGTTTCGATGCAATGACATCAAATAGACCTTATAATAAGAGAAAGACTTATTCAGAAGGAATAGAAGAGCTGAGAAAATGGAGTGGAAAACAATTTGATCCTAAAATAGTAGATGCATTTATAAAGACATTAAAAGAAAATGTTAATGAATTAAATTCATTAAGGTAATTTATTTATCTCTATATTTTTTTTGAAATTAGTGATAAAATATGATTTTAAAGATAAAAATATGGAGGTAAAAAATATGGGATTTTTATCTATAGTTCTAATAGGTGTTGGGCTTGCAATGGATGCATTTGCAGTAGCACTAGCTAAAGGAATAACATTTAAAAAATTTAATGTTAGTGAAACAGTTAGTATGGCATTAACTTTTGGAATTTTCCAGGGGGCAATGATTTTAATAGGAAGATTTATTGGAGGATATTTTTATTCATTTATAGATAAATATAATAAAATAATAGTATTTTTAGTTTTTATTATATTAGGAATAAAAATGTTAATAGATTGCTTTAAGAATGATGAAAATGAAGAAGAAAAAGTACAACAATTAAATTTTAAAGAATTATTAGCCTTAGGATTAGCTACAAGTATTGATGCCTTAGCTGTAGGAATTACGTTTGCTACATATAAAGGTAATATTATTTCTCCCCCTTTAATAATAGGAGTAGTAACTTTTATATTATCAGTAATTGCATCTATATTAGGTTACATAATGGGCAAAAAAATAGATGGTCAATGGGCTGAAATAATAGGAGCTGTAATACTAATACTTTTAGGAATAAAAGTATTGTTTTAGTAAAAAGGAGATAGTAAAAACTATCTCCTTTTTATAATATTAATATATAAGTTTGTGAAAAATAAAAAAATATTTGTTATACAGATAGTTTTATTTTACACTTCTTCCAAGAGAACTTTCTAGGATATAATACCAATCTTCATGAGAAAGATTAATATTTAAAGCTGATGTAGCTTGTTTAACTCTTGAAATTTTAGAGCTTCCTACTATCGGCATTATTTTGGCAGGATGTTTTAAAATCCAAGCATAAGCTATTTGATCTATAGAAGAAGCAGAATATTTTTCTTTTAATTCATTTAGTGATGCACGAACTCTCATAGCTTGTTCACAATCATCTTTAAATAATTTTCCTCCAGATAATGGAGACCAAGCCATTAAAGAAGAGTGGTTAATCATAGCATTATCAATAGAACCATCTTCAAAAGCATTAACAGTTAGTGGAGAAATTTCTATTTGATTAGTAACAAGTTTTCCATCATAATAGGAAGCTAAAAGATTAAATTGAGAAGGAGTAAAATTTGAAACTCCAAATTCGCGAACTTTTCCAGCTTTTTTTATTTCATTAAAAGCCTCTGCAACTTCACTTGGATCCATTAAATAATCTGGTCTATGAATTAAAACTACATCAATATTATCAACACCAAGTCTAATTAAAGAATTATCTACAGAGTTTATTATATGATCTTTAGTTGAATTATAGTGGGGTGTTTTTACATCTTTAAATAAAGCTTCAATAGGAGGCTTTATACCACATTTAGTTACAATTTCTATTTTATTTCTAATAGTTTTATCTAATTTCATTGCTTCTCTTTGATAAGTTTCAGACATATATATGTCTGCTGTATCAAAAGTAGTTATTCCTAATTCTATACAATTATTCATAAATTTTAAAGTTTCAGAAGGGGTTTGTCCCCAATTACTAAGTCTCCAAAAACCTTGAATTATTCTTGAGAAGGATAAATCATCTGTTAGTTTTATTCTTTCCATTAGCAAAGCACCTCATTTCAAAATTTTACTAATTATAGTGTAACATTTTTATGTATACATTTTCAAATAGCTTTGAATTTTAAGTAGTTAAAAAAACTTATTTAATGTAAAATAAAAGATAAATAATAAAAGTATAATTAATAAAGGAATAAATAATGAATATTAGAGAATTAAAAGAAAATGAAGTAGAGTACATAATGAATTTATGGTATAAAGAAACTATAAATTGTCATTCTTTTATAAAAAAAGAATATTGGGATAAAGTATATGAAGTAGTTAAAAAAGAATATATAAGTACTGCAGAAACTTATGTTTATGAGCTAAATGGAGAAATAATAGGATTTATAAGTCTTATAGAAAAAGAATTTCTTGGAGCAATCTTTATTAAGTATGAATATCAAAATAAAGGATATGGAAAAGCTTTAATTAATTTTGTGAAAGAAAAGAGAAATAAAATTATTCTTAGAGTATATGAAAAAAATAAGAAAGCAGTAGAATTTTATAGTAGAAATAAATTTATAATTATAAATATGAAAGAAAATATTAAAATTAGTGAAAAAGAATATTTAATGCTTTGGAAGAACTAATTTTATAGAAAGTAGGAATTATGAAAGAATTTAAAAAGTATTTATACATAGTTAATTATCCAGTTTTTGAAGCAGAATTATGTATGATGGAAATGAGAGAATTATTTAATAAAGAACCAAATAATAAGATATTAATATCAGAAAGAAAATTTAATCCATCTAATAGTCCATTTATAAAAAATAGATTAGATGTAATATATGAAGAAGATTCGTTAGAGAAGATTTTAGAAAATATAAAAACTGATAATGTTTCTTTTGAAAAGTTTAAAGTTGAATATTTAAGATTAGAAGCTGGAAATGTGCCTTATGAAGAAAGATTAAGGAGTGTAAGAGAAATTGGGCTTGTAGTAAATGGATTTCCTGATATACATAATCCAGAAATATCACTTGGTATAACAAAATTTAATGAAAAATGGATGTTTGGAATAAATGTTAGAAATGATTATGAGTGGCATATACATGATAGAAAACCTTGCTCATATTCAAATTCATTAAGTACAAGAGTGGCCAAGGCTATTGTAAATATAGGAACTAAGGGATATAAAGATGTAAAAGTTATTGATCCTTGCTGTGGAGTAGGTACTACAATTATAGAAGGATTATCAATGGGACTTGATATATGTGGATGTGAAATAAATCCTCAAATTGCGGCTAATGCAAAAAGAAATTTAGAATTTTTTGGGTTAGAAAAAAGAGTTACTAAAGGAAGTATGCATGATTTAGAAAGTCATTATGATGTTTCTATAATAGATATTCCTTATGGACTTTTTACAAAAACAACCGAAAAAGAACAAAGAGATATAATAAATACTGCTAGAAGAATAAGTGATAAAATGATAATAATAACATTTGAAGATATGGATGATATGATAAAAGAAGCAGGATTTAAAATATTAGATGCTTGCAAAGTTTGCAAAGGTAAATTCACAAGATATGTTTCTATATGTAAATAGAAATATTAATATAATTAAATAAAAAGTGTCTACCTTAAATTTAAGAGTAGACACTTTTTATTAATTTTCCATTCCTTTAAAAGCTCTTTTTAGAGGTTTTAATAAGAATAATACTCCAAATAGTGTACATAATGTTGATCCTAAATCAGTTTCAAAGCCTAATACAAGCCTTACAACTAAAGCATGACCTCCAAGTCCAGTTGAAATTATAAAAGGTAAATCTATTAATGTTCCACAAATGAAAGTTAAAAAAGCACCTACAAAAGCTAAAACATATTCAGATTTACATCTTTTATATAAGGCTGAATATATAAGTATGTATTGAGGAAATAAAACAAAATACATTATAACCCACATTCCAAATCCATATAAAAGCATAACTAAAAAACAAAATACTACAATTGTAATATAAGCATTTTTTCTTTTAACATATACTCCATAAAGAAGCATTACAAAATTAGTTATACTAACATACATAAGCGTAGAACCCAAATAATACACTATAAAAAGTATTGCAGATAAAACTGCTATTCTAGTTATATCTTTAGCTGACAATTTAAATTACCCCGCATTATTAGTAAATACAAATTCTATTTTATCACCATTAGCAAGATTTATTTTATCAGCAGCTGGTGCTGCACCAACTTTTAAATTTAAGTTTTGTGATGGAGAGTCATATGAATACATCCACCAAGGACCTTTATCCATATTTGTACTGTCAACACCCATTAATCCAGTTATAAATGGACCCCATTTAGTTTGTTCAAAAGTAACTTTTAAGTCTTTTTGATTTGCCTTTAAGAAATCAGCAAGTGTTTTTGAATCTGTTTCAAATTTCTTATCTTTCATTAGATATTTATGATCTATTTGATTTTCTATAGTTATAGTTATAGTTTTTTCTCCTTTTTGACCTTTGATAAGGTTACGTGAAGCAAAAACTATACCGATAACTACTAATATAGCAATTATAGCTATAATTATCTTTGGTAAAATTGATTTTTTCATTATATAACTCCTTTAATATGATTTTGATATAAAAACTTTTTCTTGGATGTTGTTTAATCTATTAACTTCCAAAGAAAAAAGAAATAGCAAATTAGTCATTAAATTAGAAAAATCTAATAAAATTTCAGGAACTTCAGTTCCACTTTTTTTTAGTAAGTATAAATTTCTACAAACTCTTTTAGCAATTCCTCTTGCAACATGATATTCACAAGCTATAGGATGGCCAATTGGATAAACAAACCCAGAAATTCTATCTTTATTATAAGATTTTAATTTTGAAATTAAGTTTAATCCATATTGTATATCAGAATCAAATATAGCAAGTTTTCCTCTAATTGAGCCATTTAAATGAAGAACTTTATCCATAAGCCAAAATGTTTCTTCTTTTAAAGGTGTATCTAAAGAATAAATTCTTCCAAGTATAGAAGAGAGATAATCTGTTAAAACCTCATGGTCTACAGGACCAAAATCTTCATTAAGAAATGGATAAGAAATTAAATCTATATTCTTTTTCATAAATCCTCCTTTAATTATAACTGATATAATTTATTAATTGACAATAAGTCTTTTTTATTATAATAAAAATACAATAAAAAAGTAAAATAAAAAAATATTAATATTATAATAACAAACTAATTATCCTATACTATTATAATGAGAAAAGGAGGCGATATTATGAAGAATTTTCATTATTCAATTAAAACAGATATACATTTTGGTAAAGGAGCTATAGAAAACTTACCAAATGAAATAAAAAAATATGGTGAAAAAGTTCTATTAGTATATGGTGGAGGAAGTATACGAAAAATAGGGTTATATGATAAAGTCTTAGATTTATTAAATGAAAATAATATAAAATGTATAGAAATTTCAGGAGTAGAACCAAATCCAAGAATAGATACAGTAAGACGCGGAGTTAGATTTGTAAAAAGTGATAAAATAGATGTTATTCTTCCAATAGGTGGAGGAAGTACAATAGATTGTGCTAAAGCTATATCAGCAGGAAGCTTTTATGATGGAGATCCATGGGATTTAATAGTAGATCCTTCAAAAATAAAAAAAGTTCTTCCTATAATATCAGTTTTAACATTAGCAGCAACAGGATCAGAAATGGATGCAGGAGCAGTAATAAGTAATTTAGAAACACGAGAAAAATTAGGATTTGGTCATCCAGATTTGAGACCAAAAGCATCTATATTAGATCCAGAATATACTTATACAGTTCCTAAAAATCAAACAGCAGCTGGAACAGCAGATATAATGAGTCATATATTAGAAGTTTATTTTAGTAAAAATGAAGGAGCTTATTTACAAGATAGAATGTGCGAAGCACTTTTAAAAACTTGTATACATTATGGACCAATTGCTTATAGAGATGGAGAAAATTATGAAGCTAGAGCAAATTTAATGTGGGCATCTAGTCTTGCAATAAATGGGTTACTTTCAAATGGTAAATCAGGAGCTTGGAGTGTTCATCCAATAGAGCATGAATTAAGTGCCTATTATGATATAACTCATGGAGTTGGGCTTGCAATATTAACTCCAAATTGGATGGAATACGTATTAGATAATACAACTATAGAAAAATTTGTTCAGTATGGAATTAATGTATGGGATATAGATAAGAGTTTAGATAAAGAAGAGATAGCTAAAAAATCTATAGAAAAAACTAGAGAATTTTTTAAATCATTAGAAATACCAAGTTCTTTACAAGAAATAAATATAAATGATGAGCATTTTGAAGATATGGCAGAGCATTGTGTTAGAAAAGGAATAATAGATGGTTATAAACCATTAGATAAAGACTCAATAATACAAATATTTAAATCTTCTCTATAAATAAATTAAGAAAACAGTATCTTTTAGATAATTTGAAATATCTAGAAGATACTGTTTTTATTTTCTATAAATGCCTAAAAACCCTTAGAAATGAAAAAACATTTATGTGAACACTTAAGGTAAACGTTACATAACTACATAAAAAAATAAGTCTAACAATTAATAGAATGATTAAAAAAAATGGAAGAAAAAGTATTATTAAGCCTTATAATATTAATAAATAATTAAAAATATTTCTAATTAGTGTCCTAAATATAAAAATTACGAAATATGTAATAATTTATATATTAATAAATTTATACTAATATGAACAAATAATTAATAAAAAGTGTATGTTTTTTTGGAATTTGAACAAATTTATTTGACAAAAAAATTAAAAGGAATATTATAAGTGTATAAGGTTCGTCCAACAAATGAACTTAAAAAGTTTTAAAAATAATTGAATATTATCTACGGGCTATAGAGAATAAGAAATTATTTTTAATAAATAGTGAAGAAAATTAATTATTGAGTAAAAGAAAACTTTTGAAATTAAAACATTTAATTGAAAAAGAAAATTTATTTACTAGGAATTATTTAAAGATTTATTAATCTAAAATTTTTATTCTTATAAATTTGTTTTATAAGGACTATATAAGATAAATTTATAAGAATCAGGTTAACATTATGAAGTATTAATACAAGCTATAATTTGTAGTGAAGTTAAGCTTTGTATTAATACGAAATGTTAGCAAGCAAATCAGATAAAAATTAATTTGTAGCTAATGCTTAAATTAATTTATATATATAATATTTAAAATTGGATATATGGTAATTTAAAATGGAGTTTTGAAGTTGTTGTAGGCTTAATAAAAACTATTTTAAATGGTCATATTATAGAAGTTTAAGGAGATGTACTAACGATGAGTGAGAGAGATGTAAACTTAAAAGCCTTATTCTTAGGGCCAAAATCAGAAAATAAAGATGTTTATACAAAACACCTTAACAGATTATTTGAAGATCACAGTGAGTGGAGAAAGAACTATCACCCAGAAGATCAACCAATAATAAAAAGAGATGATTTCAAAGCAGAAGATTTTGCTATGACTTCAGAAAAAGTTGAGGATGTATTAACTCAATTATCAATAAAATTAAGATCAAAATCATTACCATGGCATTCACCAAGATTCTTAGGACACATGAACTCAGAAACTTTAATGCCAGCAATATTAGGATACTTTGCTGCAATGTTATACAATGGAAATAACGTTGCTTATGAATCATCACCAGGTACTTCAGAAATGGAAGAAGAAGTAGGAGCTGATTTTGCTCAATTAATGGGATACAAAAATGGTTGGGGACATATCTGTGCAGACGGATCAATTGCTAACTTAGAAGCTATTTGGTATGCTAGAAACATAAAATCATTACCACTTGCAATGCAAGAAGTTGCTCCAGAATTAGTTGAAGGAAAAACTGAATGGGAATTATTAAATATGTCAACAGAAGAAATCTTAGACTTAGCTGACAAAGCTAAAGATTTCGATTTAATAAAAGAAAAATCAGCAAGAGGATGCGGACAAAAAATTGCTAAATTAGGTAAATGGTTTGTACCAAGAACTAAACACTACTCATGGTTAAAAGCTGCTGATATAATCGGTTTAGGAACTGAAAATGTTGAAGAAGTAGATGTTAATGAATTATTCAGAATGGATGTTGAGCTTTTAGAAGCTAAAATCAGAGCTAATGCTGAACAAGGAATTCCTACTTTAGGGGTTGTTGGTGTTGTTGGATCAACTGAAGAAGGTGCTGTTGACGATATACACAAAATCATAGCTTTAAGAGATAAATTAGCTAAAGAAGGAATATACTTCTATGTACACATTGATGCTGCATACGGGGGATATGCTAGATCAATATTCTTAGATGAAAACTATGATTTCATACCTCAAGATAAATTACATGCTAAATACATGGAACATGGAGTATTCTTAAATGAAGAAACTCAATGGCCATCAGATGATACTTACCAAGCTTTCAAAGCTATAAGTGAAGCTGAAACTGTAACTATTGACCCACACAAAATGGGATACATCCCTTACTCAGCTGGTGGAATAGTTATAAAAGATACAAGAATGAGAGAAGTAATTTCATACTTCGCTACTTACGTATTTGAAAAAGGAATGGATATTCCTGCATTACTTGGAGCATTCATGCTTGAAGGATCAAAAGCTGGAGCTACTGCTGCATCAGTTTGGACAGCTCACAGAACAGTTCCACTAAACATTACTGGATACGGAAAATTAATAGGAGCTGGTATCGAAGGTGCTTGGAACTTACACAAACACTTCGAAAACAAAGAATTCATGGTTAATGGTAAGAAAGTTATACTTCACACATTAGTTCAACCAGACTTCAACATGTTAGACTTCTCATTCAATGAAGAAGGAAACACTGACTTAAAAGTTATGAATAAATTAAACCATGACTTCTATGAAGAAGCTTCATATGTAAATGGTGGATTATATGATAATGACTTCATAACTTCACACACTGACTTTGCAGTTCCTGAGTATGGAAATAGCCCATTCTCATATGTTGAAAGACTTGGATTCTCAAGAGCTGAATGGGATAAAGAACAAAAAGTTACTGTATTAAGAGCTTGTGTACTTTCACCATTCATAAACGATTTAGCTACATTTGATGAATACATGGAAAAAGTAGATGCAGCTATTCAAAGAAAATTAGAAAGAATATACAACAGAAAATAATTTCTGAATGATATAAATTGCTAGTACTTATGTACTAGCAATTTTTTTTATGCTTTTATTCCTTTATTGTAAAAATTAGTCTTGTATAAATAAGGTTTGAAAAGAGAATACTTTTAATGAAGTAAATCTACAATAATCGACAAAGTAGATTAATTTATTACTTAAGAAAGGAAGGATCTTTATGGGAAGTGAAGAAAAGAAGCTTAGCTTGGTTCAATTAGTAGGAATTACAATGGCTTTTTTTGGAACTGTAAGAAGTGTTCCTACCTTAGCAATAACAGGTTGGTCACAGATTTCTTATTTAATTGGAGCAGTTATTTTATTCGCCATCCCAATAGCTTTAATTGCAGCTGAACTTGCAACTGCATATCCAAAAGAGGGAGGACCTCAAGTTTGGGTTAAGGAAGCTTTTGGAGAAAAATTTGGATTTGTAACATCATGGCTTTTATGGGTTCAAATGTTTTTCGGAATGGTTATGATTTCATCAACAATAGGAGTTATGTTAGGATATGCTATAGGAATGCCATCACTTTCACAAAATAATTTATTTGTATTTATTTGTATTCTAATTGCATATTGGCTAGTTACTCTTCTTAACTTAAGATATGACATGGTTAAAGTTGTTGGTAATTGGGGAGCAATAATAGGAGTATATATTCCTTTTATTCTTCTTATAATTTTAGGGTTAGCTTATTTAGCTAAATTCGGAATAAACCCAAGAGGATACTTAGCTGGAGGATTTGAATTTAGAAAAATGTTCCCGGATTTTAATAGTGCAGGAACATTAACTTATTTCTCAGGAGTTATATTCATATTTGCAGGAATAGAAATTTCTTCAGTTCATGCAAATAATATTGATAATCCAAAGAGAAATTATCCTATAGCAGTTATATTTACATTAGTAATAATCATTATATTAAATTTAGTAACAGGTTTAACAATGTCAAATGCTGTTCCAAATGGAGAAATGCAATTATCTAACATATTACAACCTTTCGCAATTTATTTTGAGGGATTAGGTATGCCATCAATTTTTGTAAATATAATTGGATGGATGATAACAATAGGAATACTTGCACAATTAAGTGCTTGGGTACTTGGACCTTCAAAAGCAATGATTAAAGTTGCAGAAGAAGGATTATTACCACCAGTATTCCAAAAGAGGAATAGAAAAGGAGTTCCTATTACATTTGTAATTTTACAAGCAATAATAATTTCAATTATAGCTTTTGTATATGTAGTAGTACCAAATGTTAATAGCGCATTCCTAATAATCACAATCACAACAACAATACTTTATTGTTTGGCATATGTATTAATGATATTCTCAATAATAAAATTAAGATATAGTAAGCCTGAATTAGAAAGACCATTTAGATTAGGTGGAATGGGAACAATGTGGTTTGTAGCTATTCTTGCTTTAGTTGGTATTTTATTAACTATAATTGCAAGTTTAATACCACCATCAATATTAGGACCAGGTGAAGGTCCAGGATATATTGCATTCCAAGTAATTGCATCAGTTGTATTCTTTATAATACCATTTATAATTTATGCTGTTAAAAAAGAAAGCTGGAAAAAGAATGATCATCATAGACATTAAAAATTTGATTAATTTATTCTAAAAAAATATTAAATATAGAAGTTAATAAATTTTAGTTTTGAATTAAAGATAATTTGTTATAAATAAAGGAGTAAAAATATGAATGATAAAACAAATGAGGATTTAAATCTTAAAGCAGTCTTTTTAGGACCTAAATCTGAAAATAAAAATACATTTGAAAAATATCTTAAAATGATGTTTGAAGATCATAGTGAATGGAGAAAAAATTATCATCCAGAAGATAAAGAAATAATAAATAGAAGAGAAAAAAGAACAGAAGATTTCCAAGAATCTGTTGATAGAATGGAAGATGTTCTTAAAGAATTATCTATAAGACTTAGATCACAATCACTTCCATGGCATTCCCCAAGATTCTTAGGTCATATGAACTCAGAAACACTTATGCCAGCAATATTAGGATATTTTGGGGCTATGTTATATAATGGAAATAACGTTGCATATGAATCTTCACCAGGAACTTCACAAATGGAAGAAGAAGTTGGAGAAGATTTTGCAAAATTAATGGGATATCAAGATGATATTGGTTGGGGACATATTTGTGCAGATGGTTCAATTGCTAACCTTGAAGCGATTTGGTATGCAAGAAATATTAAATCATTACCACTTGCTATGAAAGAAGTTGCTCCTGAATTAGTAGAAGGAAAAGATGAATGGCAACTTTTAAATATGTCAGTTAAAGAAATATTAGATTTAGTTGAAAAAGTGCCTGATAAACTTGATGAATTAAAAGAACATTCAGCAAGAGAAGGTGTTGAAAAAATAGCTAAATTAGGTAAGTGGATAATTCCACAAACTAAACATTATTCATGGCTTAAAGCAGCTGATATTATTGGAGTTGGTCTTGAAAATGTAGAAGCTATAGAAGTAAATGAAAAATTCAGAATGGATACTGAGCTTCTAGAAAAGAAAATAAGAGAATTTGCAGCACAAAAAATTCCTGTATTTGGAGTTGTAGGAGTTGTTGGTTCAACAGAAGAAGGTGCTGTTGATGATATTCATAAAATAATTGAAGTTAGAGATAGACTTGCAAAAGAAGGAATTCATTTCTATGTACATATAGATGCTGCTTATGGAGGATATGCAAGATCAATATTCTTAGATGAAGACTTTAGTTTTATTCCAAAAGATAAACTTCAAGAAAAATATAAAGAGCATGGAGTTATTTTAGATCCAAATACAAAATGGCCTGAAGATGACACTTATGAAGCATTTAAAGCTATAAGTGAAGCGGATACAGTTACTATTGACCCTCATAAGATGGGATATATTCCATATTCAGCAGGTGGAATAGTAATTAAAGATAAGAGAATGAGAGATTCAATTTCTTATTTTGCAACATATGTATTTGAAAAAGGAATGGATATTCCAGCATTACTTGGAGCATTTATGCTTGAAGGATCAAAAGCTGGAGCAACTGCAGCTGGAGTTTGGGCAGCACATAGAACTTTACCACTTAATATTACAGGATATGGTAGACTTATAGGAGCTTCTATTGAAGGAGCAATGAATTTATATGAATATTTAAGTGATAAGAAGTTTGTTGTTGATGGCAAAGAAATAATATTACATACTCTTATAAGACCAGACTTTAATATGGTTGATTTTGCATTTAATGAAGTAGGAAACACAGACTTAGAAAAAATGAATGAATTAAATCATGATTTCTATGAAGAAGCATCATATGTTAGAGGTGGATTATACAGCAATGATTTTATTACTTCTCATACAGATTTTGCTGTTCCAGATTATGGTGATAGTCCATTTGGATATGTTAATAATATAGGAATTTCAAGAGAAGAGTGGGATAAAGTACAAAAAGTAACAGTGCTAAGAGCTTGTGTACTTTCACCTTTCTTAAATGATAAAAAAGTATTTGCAGAGTATATGGAAAAAATAGAAAAAGCAATTCAAGATAAATTACAAAAGATATATAATGACAAAAAAATAAATAAATAAAATAAAAAGGTATCAAGATTTTCTTGATACCTTTTTATACTATATTCATTATTATAGGTATTGTTATAATAGAAAAAATAGTTGTAATAAAAACACATTGAGCAGCAAATTCAGGTTTTACTTTAAAACTACTTGCAAAAACTGAACATACAACTGCAACAGGTAATGCTTCTAATAATACACATATACTTCTTATAAATGGTGTTGCACCTAAAATTGTAGTTAAAAAGAAAATTAGTATTGGTATTAATATAAGTTTTGTAAAACTTATATAATATAGAAGCTTTTCTTTAAACATTTCCTTTAAATTTATAGAACTTAACATAGCTCCAACAATTATCATTGATAGTGGAGTAGTCATATTTCCTATGTAACTAAGAGTTAATTGTATAGGTGAAGGAAGTTCTAAATTGAAAATGATAAGAATAATTCCTATTAAAGTAGCAATAATACCTGGACTAAAAACTATGTTTTTAATAATTTTTAATTTATTATTTTCTTCTTTATTAAATAATATTATTCCAATACTAAATAGGAATATACAATAAGGGATTCCATAAATCGCAGTATAAAAAACACCTAATTTTCCATAAAGTCCAGCCATTATAGGATATCCCATAAAACCAGAGTTTGAAAATAAATTGGAGAATACACAAATTGCTTTATTTTCTTTAGGTAATTTTAATGCTAAAAGTTTACTTAATATATAAAGGAAAATGTGTATTATAGTTGAGAAAATAAATATTAATATTGCATTATGAATAACTGAATGTGTTATTTTATAATTAAATGAAGATAGTATTAAAAAGGGAAGTGAAACTTTAATTAAAAAGTTTGACATAGATCCAATGCTTTCTTCAGAAATTATATTTTTTTTTCTAACAAAAATTCCTACAAGCATAATTAAAAATAATATAAAAACTTCTTTTATAATAGTAAAATTCAATATAAATCACCTCTTTTACTTATACAATTATATATGGAAGATATGAATTAACTTTAAATAAATAAAAAACCTATCTAATTTAATAGATAGGTTTTAATTCGTATATTTGTAGTAGTATAGATTATAATTTTAAAAGTCATTATATTAATTAACAAGATTTCTAATTTGGTTGATTAAATTTGTTTTGGTTGATTAATTTTAATTTGATTGATTAATTTTAATTTGGTTGATTAATTTTAATTTGGTTGATTAATTTTAATTTGGTTAATTAATTTTAATTTGGTTAATTAATTTATTTTAATTATTTTATAACAACTTTTGTAAATCCTTTTTTACCTTTTTTGATCATTGCAAATCCTTCTGCAAAATGTTCTTTATTTAAAGTAGCTGAAACATCAGTAACTTTTTCATTGTTTAATGATAAACCGTTTTGTTGTAGTAATCTTCTAGCTTCGGATTTTGAAGGAAGAACTTTAAATTCTACTAATAAATCTATTAAGCTAGTTCCAAGTTTATCTTCTGAAAGCTCAATAGTTGGAACATTTTCTAAATCAACTCCACCATTGAATAGAGCTTCAGCAGCTTTAGCAGCTTTTTGTGCTTCTTCTTCACCGTGAACTAATTTAGTAACTTCAAATGCTAATCTTTGTTTAGCTTTATTTATTTCTGCACCTTCAACATCACATAATGCTCTGATTTCATCCATTTCAACGAATGTTAATAATTTTAAGCATTTTTCAACGTCAGCATCATCAATGTTTCTCCAGTATTGGAAGAATTCAAAAGGAGATACTTTTTCAGGGTCAAGCCATAAAGCTCCACCAACTGTTTTACCCATTTTTTCACCTTCGCTGTTTGTTAAAAGACTACAAGTCATAGCGTATACACTCTTAGATTTTTTCTTTCTAACTAAGTCAACACCAGCAATCATATTTGACCATTGGTCGTCTCCACCTAATTCCATTTTACATCCGAACTTTTCATTTAAAACTAAGAAATCATAAGCTTGCATTAACATGTAGTTAAATTCTAAGAATGATAGACCTCTATCAGCTTCAAATCTTCTTTTAAAACATTCAGCAGCTAACATTTTATTTACTGTAAAATGTCCACCAACTTCTCTTAAGAAATCAATGTAGTTTAATCCTCTAAGCCAATCGGCATTATTTACTAATATTGCTTTATCATCTGAGAAATCAATAAATCTTGACATTTGTGATTTTATTGATTCAACATTGTGATGAATTTGTTCATCAGTAAGCATTTTTCTCATATCAGTTTTTCCACTTGGATCTCCAATAGTAACAGTACCACCACCTATTAATACAATAGGTCTATGACCAGCTTTTTGCATATGAGCCATAAACATTAATGCTATGAAATGACCAACATGTAAGCTATCAGCAGTTGGATCAAATCCAATGTAGAATGTTATTTTCTCTTTACCCAATAATTCTCTAGTTTCATTTTCATGTGTGAATTGTTTAATGTATCCACGTTCTTTTAGTGTGTCTAATACGTTTGTCATAATTTTTCCTCCATTATAATTTAAATAAAATTTTAATTTTAGTCCTATCTTACTTAATATAGTTGACCTTGTTTAAATAAAGAAATATAATAGAGTTATATAAAAATGTTATTAAATTTCTTCATTTAGAATTAGTATTTGCAATGTTGTAGGAATTCTTGCAAATATTTTTCTATACTAGGTTGGGTGATTTGATTTATATACAAATATTAAGGACTAATTTAAGCAAAATCTTAATGAAGAAAATATGTTCAACTAACCTGAGTGAGAAAGATGTTATTCACGAATAATTTCCGAGGTTATTCCTGAATGATTAGTTTTATTTGAAAGGTCTTCAAAAAGTTATTTTTGTAGGCTTTTTTTGCTTTACACCCAACCATGTATAAAATTTAATTAAATGAGTAAGATTTACAAAAAATAATTATAATAAGAGTTTTTGCGTATAAAAAAAACTCATCCTATAACAAAGGACGAGATTATATCACGCGGTACCACCTTAATTTATTACATAAAATTTATATGTAACCTTAATAGCTTTAACGAAGCTTATCCGATAACACCTACTAATTAAAAATTAACTTTCAATGCATGACTCCAAGACGTATTCAAAGTAAATGTCCTTGCGCCTCTCATCATCCGGCAACTTTCTGTTAAGCTTAGATACTTCTACTTGCTCTTATCATTGTCTTTATTAATTATCTTTTGCAACTGCAGTAATTGTACTGCATGTGCTTATTATATATCTGAAAAAAATAATAGTCAATACTAAAAATTTTGAATGTATATTAATAAATTTAAAATATTAAAAAAGAAAAATACTTCTAAAATATTACAAATACAGGGTTTCCAAAGAGTTTTTTAAAATTTATTATTTCTTAATAAAAAGGTTCACATAGAATAAAAATTAATAAAAAAAAGAATACTAAATAATATATTTTTAAATATATGAGCGTAAAAGTAAAAAAATTTTTAGTTAAAATAAATTAAAACTTAAAATATAATAAATAATTTATTTGCTTTAAAAATAAATATATTTTTATTCGATTATGGAAAAGAGGTATGATAATGAAATTTTTAAGAGTTCTATTAATATTTGTTCCAATAAGTATAATAGCTAAGTTTTTTAATTTTAATGAAACTGTAATATTTATTTTAGCAGCTTTGGCAATAATTCCATTAGCAGGACTTATGGGAGAGGCTACAGAAGCTATTTCAATTTATACAGGGCCAAAATTAGGAGGATTTATAAATGCAACTTTTGGAAATGCTACAGAGCTTATAATATCATTTTTTGCACTTAAAAAAGGATTATTTGAAGTTGTAAAATCTTCTATAGCAGGTTCAGTTATAGGAAATGTTTTGCTTGTATTAGGTCTTAGTATTCTCGCTGGTGGAATAAAACATAAAACTCAAAAGTTTAATAAAAATATTATTGAAGTTAGCTCCAGTATGTTGTTATTTTCTGTAATTGGATTAACAATTCCTGCAATATTCACACATACTATGGATATAAATCTTTTAAATACAAGGTATGAAGGATTAAGTATTTTAGTTGGAATAATAATGATTGTAATATACATATTAAGTTTGATTTTTTCATTTTTTACACATAAAGATATATATGCGATAGAAGAAATTGGAGGTAATTCTAATCATAAAGTAGAAAAAGGATGGAGTATGTGGAAATCTATTTTTGTTTTGCTTTTAGCCACAGTTGTTATTGCAGTAGAATCAGAAATTTTAGTAGGTGCTGTAGAACCTATGACGCATGCTTTAGGTCTTAGTGAATTCTTTGTAGGAATAATAATAATTCCTATAATAGGTAATGCAGCAGAACATAGTACAGCAGTTATTATGGCAATAAAAAATAAAATGGATGTTGCGGTAGAAATTGCAATAGGATCAAGTTTACAAATAGTACTTTTTGTTGCACCAATTTTAATATTTTTAAGTTTACTATTTTCTCCTATGAGTATAATATTTAATGAATTTGAATTAGTGGCACTTATAGCATCAGTTTTTATAGCTAATAGAGTGGCAAGTGATGGAGAATCAAATTGGCTTGAAGGAGTACAACTTTTAGCTGTATATATAATAGTTGCAGCAGCATTTTTTATAGTGTAATAAGAGAAATAAAGGAATTATATAAAAAGCTAATGCTTTTTTATATAATTCCTTTTTGTTATACTTTTTATAAAAGATTAAAGAAAGTGACGTGATTAAATGGAAAAATTATATTATATTGATGGCTATATAAAAGATTTCTTTGCAGAAGTGACTGGTATAGAAAAAAAAGAAGATAAATATCATATAACATTAGATAAGACAGCATTTTTCCCAGGTGGAGGAGGGCAACCACATGATATAGGAACTATAGAAGGTGTTGAAGTATTAGAAGTATATGAAAAAGATGGAGAGATATATCACGTAGTAGAAAAAGAAATATTAAAAAAACATAGACTAAAATGTGAAATTAATTGGGATAGAAGATTTGACTATATGCAGCAACACTTAGCTCAGCATCTTTTGTCAGGATGCTTTTTTAAGTTATTTAATCAAAATACTGCTGGTATACATTTAGGAAAAGAGATTAGTACTATAGATATAGTAGGAAAATTAACAGAAGAACAAATAAGAAAAGCAGAAGCTTATGCAAATGAAAATATTTTTAAGAATCTAAAAGTTGAATTTTTATTTCCAGAAAAAAGAGAATTAAAGAAGTTAGGACTTAGAAGAGATTTACCTAAAACAGATGAAAAAATAAGAGTTGTAAAAATAGAAGATTTGGATATAAATGCATGTTGTGGAGTTCATCCTAGTAGAACAATAGAGCTTCAATGTATAAAGCTAAAGAGAGCTGAAGGTCATAAAGGGAATACTAGAATTGAATATTTAGCAGGAAGAAGAGCTATAAATGATTATATAATCAAAGACAATTTTTCAAAAAAAGTTTGTAATTATTTAAGTTGCAGTGAGGACGAAGTTATAAAAGGAATTGAAAATTTAAAAGAAGATATAAAAAATCTAAATAATCAAAATAGAGAACTTTTAGAAAAAACAAGTGATTATGAAGTAAAAGAAATTTTAAGTAAATGTGAATTAATAAATGGGATAAAAGTATTTAAAAAAGTATATGAAAACGGAAATATTAAAAATATAAATAAAGTTATAGAAAAAATATGTTCTATAGAAAAAACAATATCATTAGTTGGGATAACTAATGGAGAGAAGGCAAATCTTATATTTGCATCCTCTAAAGATAATGATATTGATATGGGAAGTTTATTAAAAGATTCTATAACTCTAATTGATGGTAGAGGCGGAGGAAGTAAATTTCTAGCTCAAGGCGGAGGAAAGAACAATAATAATATAGAAAATGCCTTAGAATATGCAATTAAAAAAATAAAAAATAATTAAAAAGGTCTTTAGTTTTACTAAAGACCTTTTTAATTACATTAATATCATTTTTCTATTTTTAAAATAGACTGGTTTCAAAGAAAGTTTTTTGCAAATTTCTAAAGCAATATTAAAGTCTGCGCCAATAGCATCATC
Source organism: Clostridium thermobutyricum DSM 4928 (assembly GCF_002050515.1). Taxonomy (GTDB): domain Bacteria; phylum Bacillota; class Clostridia; order Clostridiales; family Clostridiaceae; genus Clostridium; species Clostridium thermobutyricum. Next base: position 21,515 of record NZ_LTAY01000092.1, read on the forward strand.
AGTATGAGCATCAGATCCTAATGTAACATATTTTCCACCACATTTAGCATAAAGCTCATAAATATCTAAAGTAGCTTTATAAACATCCTCTAAATGTAATCTTCTAGTGTTTATTTCTAAAGCTTGTCCGTTTTTAATTAAAATAGAAAAAATTTGTTTTAAATATTCTCCATGTTCAGATACACTTAAATTATTATTTTCATAATTACAATAACGACAAGGATAGTCAATATGGCCTAAAGAATCAAAATTATTAAACTCAGTAATATATTGAATAACTGCATTTAAATAATTTTTAAAATAATCTTCTCTATTTAATCCTTTTTTAGAATAAGTTAAATAGATATCTTCATCATCAACAGAATGAACAGAACCTATAATATAATCAAATGGATATTTATTTGTTTTTTCAGTATTTTCTTTTACAATACTTGAACTTAATCCAATTTCAACACCTAGAAGTAAATTATCATTTCTATAGCTTGAGTATTTTTCAAAGAATTTATCTAAATCAACTCTAAATTCATTTTTTATATGGTAGTTTAAGTCTAAATGATCAGTCAATATTACTCCAATTTTTAATTCTTTAGATTTTTCTATTATAGAAGAAAGTTTCATTTGGCTATCAGATGATAATTCAGTATGAATATGAGTATCAAAAATCATTGTTTGTCTCCTTAAATAAAAATTGTTTTTTATATTATAGCATAGTATTATATGAATATATTAAGTAAAGATAAAGTATACTTATACTGGAGGAAAGAATATGAAAGAACTTTTTAAAATTAAAGATCTTGTTTTTTATGAAGAAGATTTTATAGATAACATTGAAGATTATGAGGATATTATTTATATAATTCAAGATTTCGCAAGTTATTTAGAATACGAAAAAATAGTTACAGCAGATGATAATGAATGTTGTAATAAAAGCAGAAATAACTATTTTATACAAATTCATGGATATATAGATGAAAATGATGAGTTTGTGACTAAAGAAGAAGTTGATAAATATAAAAATGTATTAGCAGAAAATAAATTAGATCTATTTGTAATAAGAATATTTAAATGTGTAGACTGTGGAAAATGGCTAATTGACATATTAGAGTAATAAATTAATGGGTATGATTTTATCATACCCATTATTAAAATATATATAAATTCAAAGTTATTAAGAAAAGATTAAAAATATTGATTTTAAATTAATAATTAATATATTATATTAATAAAAGGTTGTGTATAAAATGAAAAAAAATGTGGATTTAGATAAATTGAGAGATAAAACTGCTGAATATACAAAACTTTTGAAATATCCTAATAAATTAAAATTATTAGAATTTGGAAGTAAATATAAGAAGATTTTAATTCCAATAGTATTGATTTTATGTTTATGTTTTGGATATTTTTTAGGAACACCTAAAAATAATAGTCAACAAGTTTTAAATAAACTTCAAGTAGGTTTAGAAGATGGAAATGTTAGAACTTTAAATAGCATAATAAAAGTTAATGGTAAAAAAGCAACAGGAAATGAATTAAAGCCACTAGCAAAATATTTTCAAAATAGAAGTGATAAAGTAAGTGAATTTGTAGACTTAGTAAAAAATAATGGTACATCAAAAATTATGGAGCTTAAAAAAGAAAAAGGATTTTTAGGAGATAACTACTATATAGATCTTAAGACTTTTGATTTAAAAGTAAATTCTAATTTAAGTAACACAAATATAACTTTAGATGGACAACAAATTGAACAAGGAAAAGTAGTTAAAAATTTAATTCCAGGTGAATATACTTTAGAAGGTACTGTTGATAGCAAATATGGCTTAATAAAGGAAACTGGAGAAATAGCAGTAGTAGACAATACAAATATAAATTTAGATTTAAGAGGAGATACAGTAACAGTAAAATCTCCATATAAAGACGCCACTGTATTAATAAATGGAGTTAGTTCAGGTAAAACTGTAGAACAATTTAAAGATATTGGACCTATGCCAGTAGATGGAAGTGTATCTTTAAGTATAGAAAAACAATTTCCTTGGGGAAAAGTTGAAGGACCTAAAGTCCAATTAGAAAATAATTCAGAGGTAAACTTAACTCTTAATATGGCAAATGATGCTCTGTGGTCTGAAGTAGATAGTGTTATACAAGGGTTTTATTCAAGTGTTTTTACAGCATTAAATAATGAAAGTAAAGATAGTATCACAGGGGCTTCAGATGATGCAAAAAATAAAATTTACTCTATATTAGAAAAAAATTATGTATTCTTAAAAAATGATTATAAATTAGATAATTTAACTATTGACAAAGAAAAAAGTAATTTTACTTATGAGAATGGTATGTATAAAGGAACTGTAGTATGTGATGTAAATTATACTATAAGTAAAAATATATTTGGAATAATAGGGATTTCAAATACAAAAGAAAATAAAAAGTTTTTTACAAATGTAATTTATAAAGATGGAAAATGGATTGTTAACAATGTAGAAAATTTTTCACTTTAGAAATTAATTTAAGGGGGATTTAAATTTATGAATAAAAAAAGGCTTTGTACTATGTTATTAGCTGTTGCTATTACTACACCACTTATAGGTGATGTAGTGGCATCTGCTGATACAAAATCACAAAACCAAATTAATGCTAATAAAGAAAAAATTAATGAGCTTGAAAAGGAAAAAGAAGATTTAAAGAATGAAAAAGATGAAGAAGTTCAAAAACTTTCAAAAGTTATGAAAGAAATTGAAGAAATGACTAAAAATCTTGACAAATATCAAAGTGTTGTAGATGAATATCAAAAAAAGATAGACTCAATAACAAGTGAAATAAATGCTTTAGAAAATAGAATGGCAGAAATGCAAAGACAAATAGATAAAACAGAAGCTGATATACAGCAGAATGAAGAAGAAAAAGCGAAAAGAGAACAAATTTTAGGAGAAAGATTAAGTAGTTATTATAAAATGGACTTCCAAGCACAATTTTTACATATGCTTTTCTCAAGTGAAAGTATTGGAGATTTCTTCTCAACATTGTTTAACATAGATAAAATATTAAAAACAGACAAACAACTTATAACAGAAATACAAGAATTAAATGTTCAATTAGAAAATGAAAAAAAGTCAATTATAGAAAATAGAACAAAGGTTGAAGAAGATAAAAATAGAGTTGAAGAAAGCAGAGCAGAAGAACAAAAGCTTCAAGATAAGGCTATAGTTGAAAGAAATAAATGGCAAGCGCAAGTAGAGGACTTAGAAAAGATAGAAAATGAAAAAAGAGATATTTTAAGTAAATTGGAAAATAAAGAAAAGTCAATTGAAAATCAAATAGGAGATTTAATGGACTTTAATAAAGAGCTTCAACAAAAAATTGATGGGATATTTGATAATATAGGAAATCAAGGCGGAATTGCTCCATCTTCTAGTGGATTTATTAGACCAAGTGGATATGATATATCAAGTAATTATGGTCCGAGAAAACATCCTGTTACAGGAAATCCAAATGGATTTCATACTGGAACTGATTTTGCAGCACCTTATGGAGCAACTACAATGGCAGCTAATAGTGGAACTGTAGTATATTCAGGATGGATGAGTGGTTATGGACAAACTATTGTAATTGATCATGGTGGAGGAGTTCAAACTCTTTATGCACATTCAAGTAGTTTACTTGTGTCAAATGGACAGAAAGTACAAAGAGGACAAGCTATTGCTAAAGTTGGAAGTACTGGTATGAGTACAGGGCCTCACTTACATTTTGAAGTTAGAATAAATGGAAGACATACTAATCCTATGAACTATATTAGTTAAAACATATAACATATAATTATATTGCTTGAATTGTGATATAGTTATATGTTAATTTTATTTATAAGAGAAAAACCTATACTTAAAAAGTACAGGTTTTAAAATTTATACAAATAATGTATAAAGGTTAGATTTTTGTTAAATTCTATTTAGTGGATAAAAAATAGAATTTTATATCTAATTAAAATTATACATTATGTAAATGAAGTTTAAAAGATTATAAATAAATATTAACTGCATGTTCAAAAATAAACAAAATTTATTTGAAAATAAAAATATGGTAAGATTAAAGGAGAAATTATTATGATACATTTAGAAAAAGATACACTTTTAAAAGATACAATGGAATATGAAGAATATACAAAAAATGAAGCTAAGTTAACAGATGAAGAAAAAAGAGCTTTAGGAATTAAAGTATGTTCTGGATGTTGCAAAAATAGAAAATAAATATTAATTGGGAGGGAACAAATTTGGCTAAGCCGAGTATATTTAGTAAAGACTACGAGAAAAAAATGAAAAAAAGAAGATTGAAAATTTTAATAAGCATAATAGTAGTCATATTTATTGCTTTAGGTCTATTTTATCAGTTTAAGCTAAAAGGTATGGATTTTAACCAAATTGTCAATAATCTTCAAGCATGGGCTAATAATGATTCTGTTTCAAATGAACATCAACCAGTTAAAAATAATCAAACTCAAAAAGAAGAAGCTAAAAACACTGTAGAAGAACAAAAACCGTCTGCTCCAGTAGATTCAAATTTAGAGTTTAAGCTTTTAGATAATGAGGTTGTTAAATTTAAAGTTCAAGAACAAGACGGAAATAAAACATTTTTAAATATAGAAACAAAAGGTTTTTATAGTAATATATCTCCAAATAAAAAAGAAGCTGTAGTAGAAGATGAAAATCAAAATATGTTTTTAGTAAATATAAATGGTGAAGTTAAGAATATAACTAAGGCAGAATATGTTTCAAGAAGAGGAGATAAATATCCAAAGGATGCTATGATACAAAAAGAAAAAAACTCTGGAGTTAATTATTTATGGGGAGTAAATCCAACTTTCATAGATGATGATACTATAGTATATATAAGCAATCTTCCTTATTTTGGTGCATCAGCGAAGAATAAATATTTATGGATATATAATATAAAAAATTCTACTTATAAAGCTATATGGAATTCAGCATCTAATGACTTAGAAATACTAGGTGCTAATGAAGGTAAAAATAATATTAATGTAAAAGTTGGAAATGTGGAATATATTTTAGATAATCAGGGAAAGCTTTTTAAAGAATAAAATAGGAAGTAAGTAACAATAAAGTTTGATAATAGGGTCTAAACTGTGTTATAATATCCTAGTTAATAAATGTGAATAAGAACTATTTTAGGAGGAATAAATAAGATGGAAGCTAAAATGGAAAAAATAGAAGCTAACGTTGTAAAATTTGAAGTAAGAGTAGAGGCAGAAAAATTTACTGCTGCTTTAAATAAAGCATTCAATAAAAACAGAAATAAATTTAACATACCAGGATTCAGAAAAGGAAAAGTATCTATGGCAATGGTTAAGAAATTCTACGGATTAGAAGTTCTTTTTGACGATGCTGTAAATACAGTAATAAGTGAAACATACCCATCAGTAATAGATGAAAATAATATAAGACCAGTTGACTTCCCATCAATAGATGTATTAGAAGTTGGTGAAGGAAAAGAATTAGTTTATACAGCTACAGTAACTGTATATCCTGAAATAGAATTAGGAGAATACAAGGGATTAGATATTAAAAAACCTGTATACGAAGTTTCAGAAGAAGAAATAGAAAACCAACTTAAAGGAATGCAAGAAAAGAGCGCTAGAGTAGAAGTTAAAGCAGAAGGATCTGTTGTTGAAAACGGAGATATAGCTGTTATAGACTTCAAAGGATTTATCGGAGATGTTGCATTTGAAGGTGGAGAAGGACATGATTATCCATTAGAAATTGGTTCAGGATCATTCATTGGAAACTTTGAAGAACAATTAGTTGGAATGAAAGTTAATGATAGCAAAGATGTTGTTGTTACTTTCCCAGAAAACTATGGAAAAGAAGAATTAAATGGAAAAGAAGCTAAATTCGAAGTAACTGTAAAAGAAATTAAAGTTAAAGAATTACCAGCTATAGATGATGAATTTGCATCAGAAGTTTCAGAATTTGAAACTTTAGAAGCTTTAAAAGCAGATATGAGAGAAAAATTAACTGCAGCTAATGAAGAAAAAGCAAAAAGAGAATTTGAAGATGCTTTAGTAACAGCTGTTATTGAAAATTCAAAAATGGATGTTCCAGCTGTAATGATAGAAAAAGAAATAGATGCTATGGTAGCAGATCTAGAAAATAGATTAAAATATCAAGGATTAACTCTTGATCAATATATGCAATTCACTGGAAATGATACAGAAAAAATGAGATCATACATGAAAGAAAATGCTGAAAAGAAAGTTAAAGGTGAATTAGTAATCGAAGCTTTAGCTAAAGCTGAAGATATAAAAGCAACAGAAGAAGAAGTTAATGAAAAAGCTTTAGAATTAGCTAAAATGTATACTTCAGAAGACAAAGTAGAAGATATGGCTAAAATGTTAGCTACAGCTCAAAAAGCTATGATTGAAAAAGAAGTTGTAGTTGTAAAAGTAATTAAATTATTAGAAGATAACTGCAAATAATTATAAAATATAAATAAATATGTAACTTATATAATTGCCAGAGAAATTTTATTTTCTGGCAATTATTTAAAATAAAAATTAATAAGATACTTAAGATTAATATTCAAATATTTTGTTAATACTAATAAATGTTACATTTTAAGGAGGGGAAAAATATGAGTTTAGTACCAATGGTCGTAGAACAAACTAATAGAGGTGAAAGAAGTTACGACATTTTTTCAAGATTATTAAAAGATAGAATAATAATGATAAATGGAGAAATAAATGATGTTACTTCAAATTTAGTAGTAGCACAACTTTTATTCTTAGAAAGTGAAGATCCAGATAAAGACATATATATATATATAAATAGTCCAGGTGGATCAATAACTTCAGGAATGGCTATATATGATACAATGAATTATATTAAGCCAGATGTTTGCACTATATGTATAGGGATGGCTGCTTCAATGGGAGCATTCTTACTTACTTCAGGAAAAAAAGGAAAGAGATTTGCTCTTCCAAATGCTGAAATAATGATTCATCAACCTTTAGGTGGATTCCAAGGGCAAGCAACAGATATAGATATACACGCTAAAAGAATATTAAAAATAAAAGATAAATTAAATAAGATTTTAAGCGAAAATACAAATCAACCTTTAGAAAAAATAAAGGCTGATGTTGAAAGAGATTACTTCCTAGAAGCTGATGAAGCTATGGAATATGGATTAATTGACAAGGTAATTCAAAACAATGAAATTGAAAAATAGTAGTATACTTTAGTGAGGTGAATTTATGGCTAAGTATGAAGATAAAAAACAACTAAAGTGTTCTTTCTGTGGTAAAAGTCAAGAGCAGGTTAAAAGACTAATTGCTGGGCCTGGAGTGTACATTTGTGATGAATGTATAGAGTTATGTTCAGAAATCATAGAAGAAGAAATAGTGGAAAAGAAATCAGGTGTAGTACTTGAAAAATTACCAAAACCTGCTGAAATAAAGAAATATTTAGATGATTATGTTGTAGGTCAAGATAGCGCAAAGAAATCTTTATCTGTAGCAGTTTATAATCATTATAAAAGAATAAATTCAAAACAAGGTATAGATAATGAGGTAGAACTTCAAAAAAGTAATGTTTTATTATTAGGTCCAACTGGTTCTGGTAAGACACTTTTAGCTCAAACCTTAGCAAAAATATTAAATGTACCTTTTGCTATGGCTGATGCTACTACATTAACAGAAGCAGGATATGTTGGAGAAGATGTTGAAAATATACTTTTAAAACTTATACAAAATGCAGATTATGATATTGAAAAAGCCGAAAGAGGTATAATATATATTGATGAGATTGATAAGATTACTAGAAAATCAGAAAATCCATCAATAACTAGAGATGTATCAGGTGAAGGAGTTCAACAAGCTTTATTAAAAATTCTTGAAGGAACAGTAGCTTCAGTTCCACCACAAGGTGGAAGAAAACATCCACATCAAGAGCTTTTACAAATTAATACAACAAATATCCTATTTATCTGTGGAGGAGCTTTTGATGGTATAGATAAGATCATCGAAAAAAGAACAGAGAAAAGTGGAATTGGGTTTGGAGCAACTATACAATCTAAACAAGAAAAAGATTTAGGTGTATTATTAAAAGATATAATGCCTGGAGATTTACTTAAATTCGGATTAATTCCTGAATTTGTAGGAAGACTTCCAATAGTAGTTACTCTTGAATCATTAGATGAAGAGGCATTAGTTAAAATATTATCTGAACCTAAAAATGCTCTCGTAAAACAATACAAAAAGTTATTTGATTTAGACAATATTAACTTAGTATTTAAAGATGAATCTTTAAGAGCTATTGCTAAAGAAGCAATTAAGAGAAAAACTGGAGCAAGAGGATTAAGAGCCATAATAGAAGAAGTTATGATGGAAATTATGTTTGAAGTTCCATCTGATGAAACTGTTAGTGAAGTTATAATAAATGAAGAATGTATAACTTCTAAAAAAGATCCAGAAATAATTAGAGGAAATTCTAACGAAAATTTATTAGAAAGTCCTAAAATAGAAGAATAATAAAAACTCATCTTTGTAATTCAAAGATGAGTTTTTTTAATATTTAAATATTGGATTTTTATAAAGATTGAAAAATAAGTTACTTATGTTATACTAAATAAGTATAAATATAATTTAGAAGAAGTTCGGAGGAAGATGAAAATGGAAAATAATAGAGTACTTCCTTTAATTCCTCTTAGAGGATTAACTATTTTTCCTAATATGGTTATTCATTTTGATGTGGGGAGAGAAAAATCAAAAGAAGCTATTGAAGTGGCAATGAAAGCAGATGGAGATATATTTTTAGCACCACAAAAAGATTTAGAAATAGATGAACCTAAGAAGAGCGATGTAAATAAAATAGGAACAATAGCAAATATAAAGCAAATTGTTAAATTACCAAATGATGTTTTTAGAGTTCTTATTGAGGGAAAAGAAAAAGGAAAAATATTAAAATTTAAGAATAAAAAAAGTTATTTAGAAGTAGAAGTAGAGAGAATTAAAGAAGAAGTAATAGATGATGTAGAAATAGATGCGTATTTAAGAAGCCTTAAAAAATCTTTTATATCATATATGAAAGTTATAGGTGATACAAACCCAGAAATGATTAAAGGAGTAGAAATGGACAATGATCCTTGGAGACTATCAGATATAATTTCTGGAATTGTTGCTACAAAAGAAGCAGATAGATTAAGTCTTTTAGAAATAACTGACTTAAAAAAGAAGATAAAAAAATTATTATTTATAATAGATGAAGAAATATCTATTATAAAACTTCAAAAGAAAATAGGAAAAACTGTTAAAGATAAAGCTGATAAAAGTCAAAAAGAGTATTTTTTAAGAGAGCAAATAAAAGCTATACAAGAAGAGCTTGGTGAAGATGATGAAGAATCAGAAATATCTAAATTAGAAGAGCAAATACAAAATAGAAATTTACCAAAAGAAGTTAAAGAAAAAGCTTTATATGAAGTTAAGAGATTAAAATCAATGAGCTCAAATTCTTCAGAAAGTAATGTAGCTAAAACATATATTGAATGGATTTTAGATATTCCTTGGGAAATATCTACAGAAGAGAATATAGACATTAATTTTGCAGAAGAAATTATTAATAGAGATCATTTTGGACTTAAAGATGTAAAAGATAGAATAATAGAATTTTTAGCAGTAAAACAAATAAGTGGAGATATGAAAGGACCTATATTATGTCTTGTAGGACCTCCTGGAGTTGGTAAGACATCTATTGTTAAGTCGATTGCAGAATCTATGAATAGAAAATATTCAAGAATTGCATTAGGTGGTATGAGAGATGAATCTGAAATAAGAGGTCATAGAAAGACTTATGTTGGAGCAATGCCAGGAAGAATAGCATATGCACTTAAAGGTGCTAAAAGCATGAATCCAGTAATACTTTTAGATGAAATAGATAAGATAAGTTCAAGTTATAAAGGTGAGCCATCTGATGCTTTACTAGAAGTTTTAGATTCAGAGCAAAATAATACATTTAGAGATAACTATTTAGAAGTTCCTATGGATCTTTCAAAAGTATTATTTATAGCTACAGCAAATAGCTTAGATACTATACCAAGACCACTACTAGATAGAATGGAGATAATAGAGGTATCTGGATATACTTATGAAGAAAAATTCAATATAGCTAAAAAGTATTTAGTTAATAAGCAATTAAAAGAACATAATGTAACAAATAAAATAGTTAAAATATCTGATGATGCTATAAGATTAGTTATAGAAGGATATACTAGAGAATCAGGTGTCAGAGGATTAAATAGAGCATTAGGTTCATTAATTAGAAAAGCATTAACAGAAATGCTTAAGAAAGGCAATAAGTCTATAACAGTAAATAGTAAAAAAGCAGAAGAACTTTTAGGAAAAAGATTTTATTCATTAGAAACAATGGATAAAGAGGATAAAGTTGGGGTAGTTACTGGAATGGCTTGGACTGCTTATGGTGGAGATACTTTACCTGTAGAAGCTATGGTTATGGAAGGTACAGGTAAGCTTCAGCTAACAGGAAAACTTGGAGATGTTATGCAAGAATCTGCAAAAGCTGCATTTACTTATGTTAGAGCAAATGCTAAAAAGTATGGAATAGATGTAGAATTCTATAAAAAGAAAGATGTTCATATTCATGTTCCAGAAGGAGCAGTGCCAAAAGATGGTCCTTCAGCTGGAGTAACAATGGTAACAGCATTAGTATCAGCACTTTCAGAAAAAAAAGTTAAACATAATATAGCTATGACAGGAGAAGTAACTTTAACAGGTAGAGTTTTACCAATAGGTGGACTTAAAGAGAAAGCTCTTGCAGCTTCTAGATTTGGAATAGACACTATAATAATTCCTAAAGAAAATGAAAAAGATATAGATAAGATACCTGATTCAGTTAAAGACAGCTTAAACATAATAACTGCAAGTCATGTTGATACTGTTTTAGAAAATTCGATAATTGGAGTGAATAAATAATGAGAATAAAACAATCAGAATTTATAATATCAGCTGTTAGGAAACCTCAATATCCTACTGATGAAAGAGTTGAAATTGCTTTTGTAGGTAGATCAAATGTTGGTAAAAGTTCTATAATAAATGCTCTTACTAATAGAAAAAAATTAGCAAAGGTTAGTCAGACACCAGGAAAAACAAAATTAATTAACTTCTTTTTAATTAATAATGATTTTTATCTTGTAGATTTACCTGGATATGGATACGCTAAAGTGTCTAAAGCTGAAAAAGAAAGTTGGGGAAAAACAATAGAGGATTATCTTGCAGGTAGAGAAGAGCTTAAGAGAGTTGTTCTTTTAGTAGATTCAAGACATAAGCCAACTGCTGATGATATAATGATGCATGAATGGATTCTTCATTATGGATATGATGTTATTGTTGTTGCAACTAAAAGCGATAAGCTTTCAAATAACCAATTAAGAAAAAGTGAAAAAGTTATAAGAGAAACCTTAAAGCTACAAAAAGAAGATAAATTATATTTCTTCTCATCTTTAAATAAAAAAGGAAAAGATGAATTAATAAATAATTTATTTGAAGATTTAGCAACGGATTTAGATTAAATTTATATTGGACTGAGAAATTAAAAATTTCTCAGTCCTTTTTATTTAGTTTTGTGTCAAAAATAATAGCAGTTCATACAATATAGTATAAACAACAAAAAAACAAAAAAAACTTAAAAATGTAGGAGGATTTTGTTTATGGAAATTAATGATATTTTAAATGGATTTAACGAATCAGATTGTGATGATTCAAATTCATGTGATTGCAATAATAATCATCATAATAATGATGGATGTAATGATGGTTGCAATAACGGATGTAATAACTTTGGTAATAATGGATGCAATAACAACTTTATTTGGTTTATATTGATAATATTATTATGGGGTTGTAACGGAAATAATAGAGGTGGACGTAGAAATAATTGTTGTTGTGATTGCTGCTGTTGCTGTGATTGTTGCTGCGAAAAACCTAAATTTAAAAAATGTAAAGAAACATTCTATGTTCCAGTAGATCCTTGCTTTGGAATGATGAATAATGGAATGATGAATAACAACTGGGGCTGGGGTGGCTTCGGAGATGGATTTGGCTGCGGAAATAGCTGGTTTGTATGGATAATATTAATATTAATATGTTGCTGTGGATCTGGTTTCAATGGAAATTCATGTAATTCATTTTGCTAATAAATAGTATGGAGGAATAAATTATGTCAAGAAGAAGAAGAAGAAGATGCTGCTGCTCAAGCGGAAGTACAGTTATAATGCCTAATTGGAATAATGGTGGAAGTTGTCAAAATGATAACTGGGGAATTTGGATAATATTAGTCTTAATAATTGCTTGCTGTGGATGCGGAAACAATGGATTTGGAAATAATTCAAATTGCTGTAATAATGGAAACAACAACTGGTTTTGCTGGTTATTTTTAATAATAATCGCTTGTGGTTGCGGAGGAAATGGATGGGGATGGTAATCTCTTAATTCCTTTATTTGATGAAATCTAAACAAATTAATCAATTTAATATATGAATTGATAGTTGTTGGAGGGCTTTTATAGCCCTCCAAAAAAAATGCATAAAAATAATAACAAAAATATATTTTATACATATAATGTAAAGAGAAATTATAATTGGAGGTTAATATGGGCAGTAAGAGAAAGCATAGAAATAGAAATGAAGATGATTATTTAGAAGATTCACAAGGGCAAATGAATAATCCTTTTGGCTTGGACATGAATAGTTTAATGGGAATGCTGGGAAATATAGATAAGAATAAATTTAATACTATGATGAATTCGTTTAATCAAAATGGTATAAACATGGATAACTTTAATGGAAATATTCATAATGGAATGGATAATAATATTAATAACCAAAATAATTTTGGAAATATGGATCCAATGAAATTATTAAATAATTTAATGAATAATAATATGAATAACACTGTAAATAATAATATGAATAATAACACTAACATTAATAATGAAGGATTTAGTGGAGCAAATAATGAAAATAATATTAAACATAATGAAAAGAAGGATTATAATGTAGATGAAGATGATCCTAATATCCAAATGTTATTATCATTAAGAAAGATAGTTAGTAAAGAGAGAATTAAATTTATAGATAAAGCTATTTATTTATATGTAAATGGGGCATTTGGGGATTTAAATTAAAATGAATAAAAATAATATTAATGGTAAATAATATTATTGTAAAAGAAAAAATCTTTTATAAACTATATTATTAAGTTAGTATAGTTATCCCCCATCCCCCTTTTAAGGCCGCAAAAGCGGCCTTTTTATTTTTTATTAAAAATGAAATTCATGTTTGAGATTCTTAGATTATTATAATAATCTTTATTTAAAGTAACTTCTACATTAAAAGGTTCTATAGTGTTATCTTTTAAATTTTTTCTATTAAAATATAGAGTATAATTACATTCTGTTATGTCTCCATTATCATCTATTTCAGTATCAAAGAAAAAGCAATCAATTAGTTTATAAGAAAAATTGCTTTTATCAAGCTTCCAAAGATTAGATAAATCCTTAGAAGAAATTGAATCAGTAAATACATCAGGGTGACTTTCTACTTCAACATCAAGGTTTATATAGTTTATAAGAGGAATAATACTATCAATTCCAGGGACTACTAATGAATCTCTAGTAGAATTAATTAATTCATTATTTATAATCATATTAGATCTTAGATTTTCTTTATTTTTATTATAATTTAGTGAAATAAATTGAGGTGTTTTATTTAAATTAGAATCAATAACACCGCAAACATTATTGGAGTTTTGTAATGTTAATTCAAAATTATTGTTATAAGAAAAAAGATAATTAATAGTTGAATTATTTTTGATACCTTGAATTAATATTTCAGGTTTATTATCTCTAGAGATATTTATAAATCTAAGTTTAAATATATTACCTTCTCCATTAGAGCAAAGGAAATTGTCATCTAAAAGAGAGCTTAGAAGAATTGTTGATTTTTGAGTTGTTATTTTAACGTCATAAGAATTATCAGCTTGGATTACTTCTATAGTTTCATTTACTCCATCACCAGTTAAATCAATTAAATGTTTTTTGTTAATATCTACTGAAGAATAAGTACTAATAGTTTTTTTTGAGTTAATAAAAAAAATAAAAAGAGTAAAACAAAGAATTACTACTAATAATATAAGTAAGTATTTAAAATATTTTAATTTATTAAATTTCATTAATATCCCTCCCATAATAAAGTATATGAAAAAGAATAGAATAAATGATTAGATATTATTTGTAAAAGGAGAAAAAGATGAGATACAGAAAAAGAAAAAGAATCTATTGTGCCTTATTATTAATTATTTCATTATTTAATTTTATATCATGTAGTCGTAATGAAGAAGAAAGCCATAATATTAAAATTTATTACAATAAAAATACAGTTAAAGAGATAAATGTAGTAGAAGAGATTATAAAAGAATATAAAAAGAAAGTTGGCAAAGAAGTTACTTTAGTTGGAGTTGAAAAAGAAGAGGATATGATAAAATTTATAGGAGAAGATAAAGAATCTAATATAGTAATTTTAGATGGTTATTCTTTTGTAGATTTTGCTAATAAAGATTATTTAAGGGATATAAGTTATCTTTATAAAGATAAGAAGACAAGAGAAAAATTTTCACTTATAAATAATGTTTATGGAAGGTTATTAGGAAGTTATTATGGAATAGGATTTATGCCATTTTCATTAGATTTAGTATGTAATGATAAATTATTGAAAAGTATGGGATTAGATATAAAAGAAGATAATTTATTTAAAGCTATATCAATTTTAACTAGCAAAGGAATAAAAATACCAACATACATAAAAAGTGAGTATACAAAAGAGTTGCTTTTAAGTGCTGTTGTTGCAAATGATACTATAATATATGATATGAATCAAGAATATGTAAAAGGAAAATTAGAAAATGATATATATACTATAAAAGATGGTCAAAAGATATTTAATGTAATAAATGATTATTATAAGCAAGGAATTTTAAAAGAAAGCAATTTCATAGAAGGTGGAGAGGAATTAATAGAAAAATTTAATAAAGGAGAAATTCCTGTTGTACTTACAACTACTCTTTCTTCAGATAAATTTGATAGCTCAATAAATGCAACTCTAATTAATAAGCAACCTATAGAGAATAAATATGTAAATGCTGCAACTGGAGTAGATATAATAATTTGTGCAACAGTTGGAAATCATCAAGAAAATGATGTAGAAAGCTTTCTAAGATTTTTGCTTCAAGGAGGAGCTATGGAAAATTTAAACAAAATGAAAGTAGTAACAGGAAATAAAATGGGAGATAGTTCTTTAATAGGAGTTCAAGGAGATATGGCAAGTAGTATTCAATCTATAGCAGAAGTAAATAGATTTTATTTTAATAGAATATCAAATAAAGATATATTAAGTATTAGTGATGAAGTTAAAAATGTAATGGAAGGAAAATATGATGGGAAAGAGTGGGAAAGAGTGTTAAATAAAAAAACAACGCAATAATTGCGTTGTTTTATTGACAATCTTTACAGATGCCATAGAAATATAGTTGATTTGAAAGAACCTTATAATCTGAAACTTTTTGTGCATCAGTGTTTATATTTTCAAATACTTCATTAGATAAATCATCAACTCTACTACATTTGATACATTGAATATGTGGATGAGTTTCGCATTTACCGTCATATCTAAAATTTCCTTCTCCAACATTTAATTCTTTTACTAAACCTACTTCTACTAGAGTTTTTAAAGCTTTATATACTGTAGCTAAACTCATAGTTGGGTATTCTGGTTGAATAGCTTTGTATATAACTTCTGCAGATGGATGTTCTTTTGTACTCATAAGATACTTGTAAACTGCAAGTCTTTGAGGAGTAAGCTTAAGTTTTTTTTCTTTAAAAATTGTTGTTATATTCTCCATATTAAATACTCCTTATCCTATATATAAGGTTATTATATATGCTAAACAAAAAAAAATCAATGATTATTCAATAAATATCTATCTTAATTAATAAATATTATTATCTAATATATGAAAAAATAATATAAAATATTATAAAATGGTTGAATTAGAAAAAGTTTTATGTTAAAATATAAACAAAGTTGTTAAAAAAATAACGATTCCGTGTTTATTTATTTTTATTTTTATAGAACAGTTCTCTGTTCTTTTTTTTTAAATAATTTATTAAATTTAAATCAAAATATACACAAATGGAAAAGATTAGTTGCAAGAAAAGATGCAAGGTGATAAAATCGAGATATAGAATAGGATAAATTTAGGAGGAAAGTCACATGGCTAAATACAAAGTTGGAGATAAATTAATAATAATAAACGACCCTACAAAAGAAAAAGAAAAATTAAAAGAACTTACAAAATTAGAAGTTGAAGACCAATATGCTCAAATTTCTTGGGGAATAAAAATTGTAAAGGTTGAATATGATAAGCCAAATGTTACATTAACATATAGAAATATAAAGGGTGAATTAAATAAAGTTTTTGCTGAATGCAGAGATATTGAAAATTTTGATCAAGAAAAAGTTTTAGAAAAAGCTTTATTAAAGGCATTCCAAAATGAAATAATAGACCTTTCAGTAGGAAAAAATATTGGATTCTTTAAATAAACATTATATTACCGTATGCTATTAATTTAGTATACGGTAATTATTCTAATGTTAGGGTTTATCAGGAGGAAGTTTGATGAATATATTTTTGGCAAAGCAAGGTATATATAATCGCCAAAATGAAATTGTTGCTTATGAACTATTATATAGAAATTCTTATAAAAATTATTATGATGAAAATGTAGATGGGAATTATGCAACTCTACAAGTAGTTTCAAATATTTTAAATATAGGAAAAGAAAACTTAATAGAAGATAAAAGAGCATTTATAAACTTTTCAAAGAAATGTTTAATAAATGGATTAGTTAATACTTTGTCAAAAGATAATATAGTAGTAGAAATATTAGAAAATATAGATCCTACAGAAGAAGTTAAAAGAAAAATTAAAGAACTAAAAGATGAAGGCTACATAATTGCATTAGATGATGTTACCTTAAATATAAAATATATTGAATTCGTAGAATTAGTAGATATATATAAAATAGACTTTATAGATACAACTAAAAAAGATAGAAATATAATTCTATCTAAAATTAGAAGTATAAACCCAAAAGCAAAATTTTTAGCAGAGAAAATAGAGTGTAAAGAAGATTATGAAGAAGCTTTTTGCGAAGGGTATGATTATTTTCAGGGGTATTATTTAAGCAAACCTATAGTTGTTCAAGAATAAAAAGAGAAAAATAGGAAAATTTACAAAATACTTTATTTTTTGAGGAAAGTATTATATAATATTTATAAAATGGTTTCGTTTACAAGATGGAGGAGAATTTATGAGAAAATGCCCGTTTTGGTCATCAGATGAAAATTATACTGAATGCTTTTCAGAATGTGTCATGAATAAAGATGTAGAAAATGGAGATGAATGCGTTTTTATAAGTTATTTAGATTTAGATGATGGCTTTGGAAAACTAAGAATTGAAGATGTATTAAAAGAGGTAGTATTAGATATTGCTGAATAAAAAATATTAAAAAGAGACGTTAAAACGTCTCTTTTTAATATGCATTATTAGCAGCATGAAGTAATGTGTGTTTTAATGACCAAAGTTTGTGAGAAAGGTCAATATAATAAGTATGTGGATTTTCAAATCTAAGGATTTCAGACCAAAATCTATTTAACTCATTTTTAGCTCTATCCTTTGCTTCTAAAACTGTAGGGCATTCATAAACAAGATTACCTTTATCAAAAATTTTAACTGCTAAATCTTCGTAGTAGAAATTAGTTATAGTCTTATTCTTCCATGTATCACTTGGGTGAAAAATAGTAAGAGGTTTATTAATATCTATTTCTTCATCATTAAGAAGAATTAAATCAGCAATAGCCTTTTGTGAATTATTATCAAATAATCTGACAGTTCTTTTAAATCCTGGATTAGTTATCTTTTCATTATTTTCACTTATTTTAATTTTAGGAATTATTTCATTATCATTTTCTACAGCAACTAATTTATAAACTCCACCAAATACAGGTTCAGATTTAGCTGTTATAAGTCTTTCACCAACACCAAATGAATCTATTTGAGCTCCTTGAGCTAAAACATCACGTATTATATGCTCATCAAGAGAGTTAGAAACTACTATCTTACAATCAGGATATCCAGCTTCATCTAACATTTGTCTACATTTAGTTGTAAGATAAGTTATATCTCCAGAATCAATTCTTATACCAGTTGGTCTTTTACCTAAAGGTTTTAAAATTTCATCAAAAACTTTTATTGCATTAGGAATACCAGATTTTAATACATTGTATGTGTCAACAAGTAAAAGACAATTATCTGGATAAACTTCTGCCCATGCTTTAAAAGCTTCATATTCTGTGTCAAAAAGTTGAACCCAACTATGAGCCATAGTACCAATTGCAGGAATATTAAATTTTTGGTCAGCTATTGTACAAGCAGTTGAATCACAACCACCTATAATTGAAGCTCTAGCTCCATAAATAGCACCATCATATCCTTGAGCTCTTCTAGAACCAAATTCCATTACAGTTCTTCCTTTAGCAGCACGACAAATTCTATTAGCTTTTGTTGCTATTAAAGTTTGATGATTAATTGTAAGTAGAATCATAGTTTCTACAAATTGTGCTTGAACTATTGGCCCTCTAACAGTTACAAGAGGTTCATTTGGAAATACTGGTGTTCCTTCAGGAACTGCCCAAACATCACATTCAAATTTGAAGTTTCTTAAATATTCTAAAAAATCTTTAGAAAATATATTTTTACTTTCTAAATATTCTATGTCATCATTAGTAAAATTTAAAGATTGTAAATATTCTACAAGCTGCTCAACTCCAGCCATTATACAATATCCACCACCATCAGGGACACGTCTAAAGTACATATCAAAATATGCTATTTTATTTTGAAGATTTTTTGAAAAATAGCCGTTTCCCATTGTAAGTTCATAAAAGTCAGTTAACATGGTTAAATTTCTTTCATCTTTAATGTCGAAAATTTTATTATTATTCATGTCTATCTCCTTATAAAAATATTTAAAACTATTGTACATCTTTAAAAGAATTATTACAATATAGTTATTTGAATGAAATAATGGATATAATTTTAAAAGGAAGGTGATATTTTGATATTAGATAAAAACCAAAAAGAAGCAGTCTACGGAAAAGAAAAAAATATACTTGTAGTTGCAGCTCCAGGTTCGGGAAAAACTACAGTTATAATAAATAGAATAAATTACTTAATAAATAACTTAAATGTAGAAAATAAAAACATAGTTGTTATCACATTTACAAAGTCTGCAGCCTTAAATATGAAGGAAAGATATAAAAAGGTTTTTATGCGAAATTCAGCACCATTCTTTGGAACATTTCATGGATTATTTTATAAAATTCTATTGAGAGAAGGAATGAAAATATCTATAGTAGAAGAATATAAAACAAACAAATTAATTCAAGGAATTTTAAAAAATTATTTTGATGAAATAAATGATGATAAAGTAAAAGAAGTAAAAAATAATATTTCTCTTTTCAAAACTTCTAGAGTAGATATAAAAGAGTTTAAGCCAACTATAACAAAAAATATATTTGAAGAATGTTTATATACATATGAAAATTTCAAAAAAGAAAATGGACTTTTAGATTTTGATGATTTAGCAATAAAGACATTAGAATTGTTAGAAAATAATAGCAAGCTTTTAAATGGATATAGAGGATTATTTAAATATATGTTAGTTGATGAATTTCAAGATTGCGATAATTTGCAAGTTGAATTTTTAAAACTTATAAATAGTGGGGAAAACAATAATCTTTTTTGTGTTGGAGATGAAGATCAATGTATATATTCTTTTAGAGGATCAAAACCAGAATATATGGTAATCTTTAACCAGATATTTAAAGAGGGGAAAAAATACTTTTTAGAAACTAATTATCGAAGTGTTAAAAATATAATTGAAGGATCTAAAAATTTAATCTCTTCTAATATAAGTAGAAATGAAAAGAAAATACAAGCTTTTAATAAAGAAGAGGGAGAAGTTGAAATTTTATTTCCTTCTGATGAAAAAGAACAAAGTGATTTAGTTGTAAAAAAGATAAAAGAAAATGTTTGGAATAAGGATTATAAATTCGAAGATAACATAATTTTATATAGAACTAATGCAGAGGGAATGAGTTTTGTAGATGCTCTTACAAGAAGTAAGATACCTTTTAATATATTAGATAAAGAATATAATTTTTATGATCATTTTATATGTAAGGATATAATTGCTTATTTAAATTTAGCTTTAAATAGTAATAGTAAAACAGATTTTTTAAGAATAATAAATAGACCTTTTAGATATGTAAGTAAGGCAAATGTTGAATATGTTAGAAGTTATAGAGAAGAGAAAAATCCTTTTGACGTTTTAATTGAAAAAAAAGATATTCATTCATTTCAAAAAGGAAAATTAGAAGATTTAAAAAAAGATATAAACTATCTTTCTAAATTATCTCTCGGAAGTGCAATACAATTTATAATAAGTGATTTAGAATATATAGAATATTTAAAAGAATATGCAGAAAAATTTAGCCAAAGCTTAGATGATTTAGAAGAGATATTAGAAGAGTTTAAAATATTAGCAAGTGATTTTACAAATATATTAGATTTTTTTAATCATATAGAAGAAGTTAAAGAAGAAATAAAAAGTTCTAAAAACAAAGAGGAAAATGAAGATAGGGTTATATTAAGTACTATTCATAGAGTAAAAGGAATGGAATTTAAAAACGTATTTATAGCTAACTGTGTAGAAGATTCAATTCCTCATAGTTCTGCAAAGGAAAATATAGAGGAAGAAAGAAGAATTTTTTATGTTGGTATGACTAGAGCTATAGATAATCTTTATATGTTTTCTCCTAAAACTAAAGGTGGAAAAGTTAGAGATAGATCTAGATTTTTAGATGAAACAAAATTTGCTTTAAAAGAATTAGAGAATAAGGGATATGTAGTAGGAGCAAAAGTCTTCCATAAAGGTCGTGGAGAAAAAGGAATAATAAGAAAAATAGATGGAGATAGAATAACTATTTTACTTATGGATAGTGGTGAAAAAACTTTCAAATTAAGTATTCTTTTAGAGAAAAATCTTTTAAGATTAGAATAATTCATAAGTTGAAGCCTTAGAAAATATACTATATAATTTAAAATAAAGACTTATATTCAATATGAATATAAGTCTTTATTTACATTTCTTTAATAAGAATGAACCAAAATAGCAAAAGAATTATATCTTACTAAAGAATAAATAAAATTTAGGAGAAAAATAATGATAGATTTTTTAAATGAAGCAAAAGCTTTTAAAGATGAATTAATAGATATACGTAGAGATTTTCATATGCATCCTGAGTTAGGATTTGAACTTCCTAGAACTTTAGGAAAAATAAAAGAATTCTTAGATAATGAAGGAATAGAATACAAAGAATTTGGAATAAGTGGACTTTGTGGAATAATAAAAGGAGAAAAAGACGATAATGGAAAGGTAATAGGAATAAGAGCAGATATGGATGCACTTCCTATAGAAGATAGAAAAGCTTGTCCATATTCTTCAAAAGAAAAAGGAAAAATGCATGCATGTGGACATGATGCACATTCAACTATACTTCTTGGAGTAGCTAGAATTCTTAACAAAAATAAAGACAAATTTGGAGGAACAGTTAAGCTTTTATTTGAACCTGCTGAAGAAACAACTGGAGGAGCACCTCACATGATAAAAGATGGTGTTTTAGAAAATCCAAGAGTTCAAAAAATAATAGGTCTTCACGTAGAAGAAAAATTAGAAGTAGGAAAAATAATGATAAAAAATGGAATGGTAAATGCAGCTTCTAATCCTTATAAAATAACAGTTAAAGGACATGGGGGTCATGGAGCTAGACCAAACACAACTGTTGACCCTATAGTTATAGGAGCTAATATTGTCAGTACATTACAAACAATAATAAGTAGAGAATTATCTCCATTAAATCCTGGAGTTATAACAGTTGGAAGCTTCCATTCTGGTACAGCTCAAAATATTATTCCAGAAGAAGCACAAATAGAAGGAATTATAAGAACTACTACTCCAGAAGATAGAAAATATGTAACTGAAAGAGTTGTTCAAATTGCAGAAGGAATAGCAAAAGCATCAAGAGGAGAAGTAGAAGTATTAATAGAAGAAAGTTATCCTTGTTTAATAAATGAAGATAGTGTAGTTTCTCTTATAAAAAATAGTGCTAAGGATATAATAGGAGAAAAAAATGTATTAGAACAACCAAATCCAAGTATGGGAGTAGAAAGTTTTGCATATTTTGCAATGGAAAGAGACTCAGCTTTTTATTTCTTAGGAACTGGAAGTGTAGCTAAAGATAGCTTTAAACCAGCACATAGTAGTCTTTTTGATATAGATGAAGAGGCTTTACCAATAGGTGTTGCAATTCAATGTAAAGCAGCATTTGATTATTTGACATTATAGTAAATAAATATTAATCTATTTAGATGAGGAAAATGTTCACTAAAGAAGTAAAATAGGAGTTGATTAAGTAGTGAGAATTGAAATTGGTGCTAATGAGGCAGGCCAAAGATTAGATAAGTTCTTAAGAAAATTATTAAAAGATGTACCTTTAAGTGCAATTTTTAAGGCATTAAGAAAAGGTGACATAAGAGTTAATGGGAAAAAACAAAAAGAAAAGTATTCACTAGAATTAAATGATGTAGTGGAAATAAGATATATTCAAAGTAAAAAGGCAAAAGAAACTAACGATAATTTTATAAAAGTTGATGCAAAAAGAATGAAAATTTCTTATGAAGATGAAAATATGTTAGTTGTTGAAAAATGGCCAGGAATATTAGTTCATCCTGATAGCAACAAAAAAATACCAACACTTACAGACTATGTACTTTCATATTTAAATGAAAAAGGTGCATATCTTCCAGAAAAAGAGATAACTTTTACTCCAGCACCATGTAATAGATTAGATAGAAATACTTCAGGTATGGTTGTGTTTGGTAAAAGTTTTGAAGGATTAAAGGAATTAAATGAAATAATAAGAGAAGGTAAAGTTAAAAAATACTATAATACTATAGTAAAAGGAAGAATAAAAGATGGTCTTTATAAAGGATATATTTTAAAGAATGAAGATACTAATATATCAAGAATATTTGATAAAAAAGTTCCAGATTCAAAAGAGATTTCTATGGAAGTTAAAACAATACAATCAAATGGAGCATTTTCATTTTTAGAAATTGATCTAATTACAGGAAGAAGTCATCAAATTAGGGCACATCTTTCACATTTAGGATGTCCAATAATAGGTGATGAAAAATATGGAGATAAAAAGACCAATTCATTCTTCAGAAGTAAGTTTGGATTAGAATTCCAATTCTTATATGCCTATAAATTAAATTTCAAAAAAATTGATGGTAAAATGAACTACTTAACAGATAAAATAATAGTAGAAACATTACCACCTATATTTAAGAAAATCAAAAAGGATGTATTTAAATTTAATATTTAAATCAGGAGAAAGAAAATGAAGGAACAATCATCGGTTACAAAAGGATTTATGATACTTTCTTTTGCAGGGATAATATCTAAAGTATTATCAGCATTTTATGTTCCATTATTAACCAGAATAATTGGTACAACTGGAATGGGGATATATGGAAAGGGTTATGATGTGTTCATGTTTGTTTATGCAGTAACAACTATGGGATGTCAACCTGCCGTTGCAAAAGTAATTTCAGAATTAAAAGCCACTGGAAATGAGAAAGATTCAGAAAGAGCTCTTAAGATTTCAAGAAAGATGTTTGGATTAATTGGGGGAATAGCAGCAGTTTTAGTTATTATATTAGCTTATCCTGTTGCTAAATTTACAAATACAGAGCCAGCGGTTTTTTCTATTATGTTTTTAGGGCCAAGTGTATTTTTAACAGCTGTATTAGCTGCATATAGAGGATATTTCCAAGGTAGAGATATGATGCATGGAATTGCAATATCTCAAGTGTTAGAGCAAATCTTAAATGTGATAATAAGTTTATTATGTGCATTTTTATTTATGAAAATAAGCTTACCTTTAGGGGCTGCAGGAGGTACTGTTGGTACTTCAGTAGGAGCTTTAATTGCAGTAATCTATTTAATCTCTATTTATGAAAGAAAAATAAAAAGAAAAAAATTAAATACAGATGAAAATATAGGTAAGGATATTAGTGATCATGCTATTAAAAGAAAAATATTTGCATATGCACTTCCAATAACACTTATAGCAGGTATTCAAAACTTTGGTGGAATGGTAGATATGTTCAATGTAAATGATAGACTTTTACATGCAGGATTTAACTTAGATCAAGCAAATGCTCTATATGGATTATTTGTACAGTATAGAGTTTTAATTGGACTACCATTAATAATAATAACTTCACTAACAACAATTATACTACCTAGTATTGCAAAAAATTATGCTTTAAGAAATAGAAAAGCAATAATAAAAGAGATTAATTTTGGATTTAGATTAACTTTTGCTATAACAATACCAGCAGCAGTTGGAATGTCTTTGTTAAGTAAAGAAATCTATATGCTTCTTTTCAATACAGATAAAGGGTCATATATAATGATGTTAGGTTCCTTTATATTAATATTTATGTCAATTGCTCAAGTTCAATCATCTATTCTTCAAGGGATGAGTAAGTTTAGACCTTTAATAACAGCATTCTTTATAGGTGTAATATTTAAAGTTCTTGGAAACTATATATTCGTTGGAATACCTAAATTAAATATTATAGGTGTTTTAATTGGTAATTTCTTTTATTTTGCAGTTCCATCATTCTTATGTTATAAAACATTAAGGAGAACAGTTAAATATAGAATTCCTGTACTTAGAGTATGTATAAAACCTATTATTGCATCAATTGTTATGGGAATAGTTATTTTTGGATTAAAATTCCCATTAGAAAGTATAACTCTTATGGTAAGTTCAAGAATGATAAAATGGATATTTATTCTAGTATATACAATAATTCTTACGGGAATAGGAGCATTTGTTTATTTTATTGTTATGATAAAAATAGGTGGTTTAAGAAAATCAGACTTAGAATCAATGTCACCTAAAATATATAGACTAATACCAGGATTTTTAAGAAATCAAATGAGATAAATAACTTAAAAAAGGAGTAAATCAGAAATGATTTACTCCTTTTTTATATTAATCAGAACCAAATCTTGATAAATAAGTATAAATTGCAAATACTATAGCTACTATAGAAAGTGTTGTAAAAGTATTTAGAGTTATTTTAGTTACATTAATAAAAAGATTTATTAATAAGTAAATCAAAATACTTATTAAAGCGAATATAATTACATCAACAATAGAAATATTTATTTTTAAACATTTATCTACTTCGTATAAATTGATAGTTAAGCAAACTATTGAACTTATAAATAAAGTTATACTAAAACCATATACATTTACTTGTGGAATTGAAGTAAAGATAAATAATGATATAAGTTCTATTGAAGCTACTATAAGCGAATTCCTAACAATTATTCCTTGTTTATTCAATCCGTTTAATATTCCAAACATAGTTACTGATGAAAAATAAATTGGTGCTGATAATGAAGCCATTTTTATATATCCACCTAAATCATTTCTAGAATAAAAAATTTCTCCTAGATTTTGTGGGACAAGATTACAGATAACTGTAGTAGCAAGTCCTAATAAAAATGCAATTTTTAAAACTTTTTTTATCCTCATAGCAGCATCATAATTTCTACCTTGACTTAAAGTTTGAGAAAGGTCAGGAATTAGTAATGTATTTATAGTTCCTACGACTATAAGAGGAATTCCTATTAATGTCATAGCCATTCCAGTATATTTACCTATCATTCCAAGAGCTTGATTATAATCAAATCCTGCTACCATAAGTCTACGAGGAACAACCCAAGTAGACAAAGTAGAAAATATACCATTTAAAAATCCGTTTACGCAAAGTGGAAATGATATAACTAATACATTAAATAATAATTGCATTCTACTTTCTGTTTTAATATTAGGTCTATAAGGAAGTTTGTTTGTACATTTTTTATAATAGAAAAATAAAAATATTAGACTTTGTAACTCTCCAATAGCAAGAGAAACATAAGCAAGAGTAACTAACATAGCTAAATTATTTGTTTTAAAAGTATATAAAAGCAAAAATATAGTTACTAATCTCATAGCTTTTTCAAAAATATCAATTAGAGCAGGAATTTTTATTTTTGATGTTCCTAAAAAGTATCCTTTTAATATATTTGATAAAGAAATGAAAACCATAGCCGGACAGGCAACTCTTATAGCATTTATTGTTCTAATATCATGAACTCCAAATTTTGCAATTATAGGTGCAAAGAAAAATACAAAAATTCCTATTATAATAGCCCAAATGATATTGAATACAGAAACAGTCTTAATTGTTTTTGTTAAATTTTCATGTTCACCAGAATTATGATATACTGCAGCAACTTTAGAAATAGCTGCAACAATTCCTGATGTCATAAGACAAATAACAAGATGGTATATTGGTAGGACAAGATTGTACAATCCCATTCCTTCAGCCCCTAATACTTTAGATAAATAAATTGAAAATATAAATCCAAGAATACCAGTGGCAATATTTGATGCTGTTAATAAGAAAGAATTTCTAAAAAAATTATCCTGTTTCAAATATAATCACTCCTTTAACTACAATACATACTATTCTTAAAAAGTAAGAATTATACTGTAAATTAGAAAAAGATTATCTAAATAATTAGAATTAAGTTAATTTAGGAATATTTATAAAGCTAATTTAAATATAAATTAAAGAGGAAATTATAGGAGAGATGTTATGAAGAAATTTTTTAAGTATTCTTTGGCGAGTATTTGCATTGTTTTAATAGCTTTTGGAATTTATATTTATACTAGTGGATATAGAATAGAAGTACAGCAAAAAGGAATAAATAGTGATGTATTTTTGAAGGGATTTGAAAATGCTATTGAATTAGAAACAGATGAAAATGGAAATTATTTTGTATGTTATGAAAAAGAGATAGTTAAAATTAATTCTGATAATAAAACAGAAAAAATTTACACTAATAATAGTTTGGAAATTGAAGATGTACTTTATATGAAAGAAAATCTTCTTATATTATCAAAAGGAGACTTATTGAAATTTGATTTATCTAATGGGCATGTAGAGAGAATACTTAAAGATATTCCGTATGGTGGTGAAAATATAAAAAGAAAATTACTTGAAAAAGACGGAAAATTACTGTTATCAATAGGAACATATACTAACACAGGGATAGCTGAAGAAGGAGATATATTTACTAAAAGCTTTTGGGATAAAAGTCCTATAAATTTAACTCTAAATGGAGAAAATTATGGAAATGATAAAACAGGCGCTTTTAGAGAATATGGAAAAGAGAGCAAAGAAAATGAAGAGGTTAAAGCAGCTGCATTAGGTAATGGAGCAGTATATGAAGTCGATATAAATAGTAAGAAATCAGTTCTTTATTCAAGTGGAATAAAAAATATAACTAGTTGGGATTTAAATAGTAAAAATGAAGTTGTGTGTGCAGTTGAAGGATTAGAAGCTGAAGGAGTGAGAGGAGCTTTAAGAGACTCAGATTATATTTATAAAATAAATAAAGGGTCTTGGTATGGATGGCCAGACTATAGTGGAGGAGATAAAATAAGTTCACCTAAATTTTCAGATTCTAAAGAAATAGCACCTTTAATAAAATATCCTCCAGAAAAAAATGTTAAAGGTCCGTATTATGAGCATAATAAACTGAAAAGTATATCAGAGCTTGCAATAGATAAAAAGGGAATTTTATTAGAAAAAGATACAATAGTTTTCTTTGATAATTTAGAAAAGAAATTATATTCTATAGATAATAATAAAGTTGTAAAAGAAATTTTAAGTTTTGATAAGAATAGTAAAATAGAAAAAATAATTTTTTTAGATACAAAGTGTTTGTTATTAGATAGTAATTCAGGATATATATATAGTATACAAAAGGATAAAATGGCATTTATTAATGAAATACCTAAAAGTATAATAGTAATAATAATAACATTAGGATTAGTTATTATGTTAATTCTTGTAAATAAGGCTTTAAAAAGAAAAAATATAAAATAATTTAATTAAAGTATCTTCCTTTATTTAAAGAGAAGGTACTTTTTCTTTTAAAAAATGTAAAATAATGGTAAAATTAAATTATTTAAAAGGGGGAGAGTTTATGAAAAAAACAATTTTATTAAATTTAAGCAATTTAAAAATAGAAGGAGATGTTATAGATTATTCATTAGAAGATTTTTCTCTAATACAAAATGAAAATAATTCAGCTATAGATGAATTAGCAATTACTACAGAAGCTTCTAAATTTATAAATCAATATGATTCAGGGATTTTATTTTTTAACCTTAATAATATTTGGACAAAAAGCAAAAGAGAAGAAATAATAGATGATATTACGGATTATATAAAGAAAGATGGATATATATATATATGGGATTTAAATAAAAGTTTTGGAGAAATTGTAGATGTAGAACTTAAAGTTTTATGTCCTGATGATAATTTTAAAAAAGTAAGTGTAAAAAATAACAACATATTTGCATGTTTAAATATAGAGGAAATAGAAAAAATTCTTGAAAAAAATTGTAAAATAGAAGAAACTAAAGTTTGGGAGGATATGTTTTTTATAAAAGCCCAAAAAATTTAAAACGAAAAGAGGAATTATTTTAATGAAAATATTATTTACAGCAGTTAATTCAAAATTTGTACACAGTAATTTAGCAGTGAGATATTTAAAAGCATTTACTAAAGATATGGATTATGAAGGAAAGATAAGAGAATTTTCAATAAATGATAGAGAAGAAAAGATATTAGAAGAAATAATTAAAGAAAAACCAGATGTTGTAGCTTTTTCTACTTATATATGGAATGTTGAAATGGTAGGGAGATTAGCAGATTTAATAAAAAGAGTTGATGAAAATATAGAAATATTATACGGAGGACCAGAAGTTTCATATGATAGTACTATATTTTTAAAAGAACATATTGGTGATTATGTAATAGTAGGGGAAGGAGAAAAGACATTAAGAGAGTTTATAGAATATAAGTTAGGTAAAAGAGAAATAACTTCTATAAGAGGATTAGTTTATAGAGAAGATAAAGAAGTTAATTTTAATGGGAATAGACCTCTTATGTCATTAGATGAAATTGTATTTCCTTATGAAGAAGATGAAGATCTAAGTAATAAGATTGTTTACTATGAAGCATCAAGAGGATGTCCTTTTAATTGTAAATATTGTCTTTCATCAACAGTTCATGGAGTTAGATTTCAAGATATAGATAGAGTTTTAAAAGAACTTAAGTATTTTGTAGATAAAAAAGTAAGATTAGTTAAATTTGTTGACAGAACTTTTAACTGTAATCATAAATTTGCAATGGCTATATGGGATTTTTTAATAAAGCAAGATACAGAAACTCAATTCCATTTTGAAATATCAGCAGACATATTAAAAAATGAAGAAATAGAACTTTTAAGAAATGCACCAGATGGAAGATTCCAATTTGAAGTTGGTGTACAAACAACAAATGATGAAATTCTTCATAATATAAATAGATTTGTTAATTTTAGTGACATAAAAGAAAAAGTAGTAGAGCTTCTTTCATTAAGAAATATAAAACAACATTTAGATCTTATAGCAGGATTACCAGGAGAAGATTTTCAATCATTTAAAAAATCATTTAATGATGTTCATTCAATAAAACCAGAGGAAATACAATTAGGATTTTTAAAACTTCTAAAAGGATCATCAATGAGAGAAGAAAGTGAAAAATGGGGAATGAGATTTTCACAATACCCTCCTTATGAAATATTAAGTACAAATAATATAAGTTATTTTGAGTTATTAGAACTTAAAAAAGTTGAACACATGGTAGATAAATATTATAACAGTGGAAAATTTAATTATACTTTAGAATACTTCTATCCAAAATTTGAAACTCCATTTGATTTCTTTTATTCATTAGGAAAATTCTATGAAAGTAAAGGGTATTTTGATAGAAGTATAGGAAATAATGAATATTATAAATTATTTTTAGATTTTACAAATGAGATATTAAAAGAAGATAACACAAGATTAAAAGAAATAATAAGATATGAATATTTACTTCATAATAAAAAAAGAGGAATACCTGAATTTTTAAAGGGTAACATAACTAAAGATGAAGAAAGAGAGATAAAAGAAAGATTAAGAGAAGAATATTCTTTTAGAGAATATTTCATAGAAAAATTTACAATAGATATTGAAAGCTATACAAAATGTGGCGAAATATACGATAAAGATACATATTCGTTACTAAATAATAATAATAAATTCATATTTTTATAATTAAATAATATAAATTCGTTAAAATTTTGGAATGTTAATCCTATATTAATAAAATTCTATAAAAATTAAGAAATTTATTGAAATTATTCTTAAAAAGTGTATAATGTAATTAAAGAGTAATTAATACTATATAAAGTATTAATTTATATATTTTTTTTAATTACTAGTAAAGGTGGTGAGATTTTGGCATTAGAGGCAATTAAAGAAGTTAAAAAAGCAGAAAGTACAGCAGAAGAGTTAATTAGAGATGCAAATACAAAAGCAAAAGAGATGATTCAAATAGCTGATAAAGAGGCTTTAAACGAATATAATGAAGTCTTAAATGAAGCAAAAAAGGAATGCGAAAATATTATTAATAATGCAATCCAAGAAGGCAATAAAGAGGCAGAGCCTATTATTGCTAAAGGGGAATCAGAGGCAAAAGAGATTTTAAATGTATCCAATGATAAAAAAAAGGATGCAATGAAATTAGTGATTGAGAGGATAGTGAAGACAAATGGCAATAGTTAAGATGAATAAATTCACCTTACTAACCTTTGAGTCTAAAAAAGATGCTCTATTAGAAAAATTACAAGGGTTTTCAGAAGTAGAATTTATAGATTTACAAAATGAAGATTACTTAGAAGAAAATAAAGAGTTAAGAGAGCTTTCTAAGGATACTGTTGATGAAGAGTTTAGTAATTGTGAAGAAGAATTATCCAAAGCAAAATTTGCTCTTGACTTCTTAAAGGGTTATGTGCCTCAAAAATCAGGATTGAAAGCAATGAAAGAAGGAAAAAAATCCTTAAGCCAAAAAGAGCTTCAAGATAAAGTTTTAAATAGTAACTGGCATGAAGTTTATGATAAGGTAAAGGAAAAAGAACTTCAATTAATAGAATTAGATAATGAAATTACAAAGTTAGAAACTGAATGTGCATTATTAAAGCCATGGGAAGGCTTAGATGCATCCTTTAGTGACATAAATAGTTTAAAAACTCCACATTTCATAGGAAGTGTAGCTAAAAATTATGAAGAAGCTTTAGTAAGTGAATTATCAAATTGCTACCTTGAAATAATATGCAGAAATAATCAAGACATTTTCTTTTTCGCATTATCTAATGAAGATAACAAAGAAAAAGTTGAAGAAGTTTTAAGAGGATTTGGATTTAGTCAATTCAAAATGGATACTGGCGAAATTCCAATGAATACAATACACACAGACATGGATAGAATTGAAAAAATCAAGTCTGAGAAGTTTTTTATAAAAGAAGAATTAGCAGCACTTGAAGAAGGGTTAAATAAGCTAGAGCTAGTTTATGAATACTATCATAATATTTACACAAGAAAGCTTGCTAAAAATAACTTCTTAAAAACTAACAATACTGTAGTAATACAGGGATGGATACCTGTAGAAAAAAATGAAGAATTATCTAATATAGGCAAAAAAGTACTTGGGGAAGATTATTACTTAACTTATGAAGAAGTTAAAGAAGAAGAAATACCAAATGTACCAATAAAACTTAAGAATAATTCTTTAAATAAATCATTTGAAAATATTACAGAGATGTATAGTTTACCAAGATATGATGATATTGACCCAACACCACTTTTAGCACCGTTCTTCTTATTATTCTTTGGAATGATGGTTGCGGATATTGGGTATGGATTATTAGTGCTTATAGGTTCTTTAATAGCATTAAAAGCTTTTAAATTAGAGGAAAAGCAAAGACAATTTGCTAAATTTTTCTTCTGGTTGAGTTTCCCAACAATTGCATTTGGAGCAATATATGGGGCATTCTTTGGTGATTTAATACCACTTCCAGCACTTATAAATACAAAAACAGATGTAACTACTATTTTGGTTATGTCAGTAGTATTTGGTGTAATTCAAATATTCTTTGGATTAGGAATTAAAGCTTATGTTTTAGTAAGATCAGGAAAACCACTAGATGCATTTTTTGATGTTGGTTCATGGGTAATAACTCTTGTATCAATAGGAGTTTTTGCTTTTGGAAAAATGAATGGAAATGGATTAGTTGGAAATATTGGAATGTGGTGTATGATCTTTGGTATGGTGCTTATCGTACTTACACAAGGAAGACAAATGAAATCAAAAGGTGGAAAGATAGGTCAAGGGTTATACGAATTATATGGAATAACAGGGTATATCGGAGACTTAGTTTCTTATACAAGACTTATGGCTTTAGGGCTAGCAGGTGGTTCAATAGCAGGAGCATTAAATCTTATTATAGGGATGTTCCCAGGAGTAGCATTAGTAATTTTTGGTCCTATTGTATTTATTTTAGGACATGTATTTAACTTAGGTTTATCATTACTAGGTGCTTATGTTCACACATGTAGATTAGAGTATGTTGAATACTTCTCAAAATTCTATGATGGTGGAGGAAGACCATTCAAGCCATTTAAGACATTAGACAAGTTTATAGACATTAAAAAAGAAAGTTAGTTTTTATTAATTAGGAGGATTTAAAATGGAAAATACATTTACAACATGGATTGAGTTTTTTGGAGCAAATGGAGGAATTATATTTGCTGCATTAGGAGTAGCATTAGCAGTAGGATTATCAGGAATAGGTTCAGCTAAAGGAGTTGGTCTAGTAGGGGAAGCAGCTTCAGGATTAATGACAGAAGAACCAGAGAAATTTGGTAAAGCGTTAGTTCTTCAATTATTACCAGGTACTCAAGGGTTATATGGA
Organism: Clostridium thermobutyricum DSM 4928; assembly: GCF_002050515.1. Taxonomy (GTDB): domain Bacteria; phylum Bacillota; class Clostridia; order Clostridiales; family Clostridiaceae; genus Clostridium; species Clostridium thermobutyricum. Next base: position 54,749 of record NZ_LTAY01000092.1, read on the forward strand.
TTCGTTATCGGATTATTAGTTTACTTAAAAATCGGTGCTGGTATGGACTTTAAAACTGGTTTATTCTTATTCTTCGCTTGTTTACCAATAGCAATTGCTGGTTTATTCTCAGGTATAGCTCAAGGTAAAGTTGCAGCATCAGGTATTCAAATATTAGCTAAAAAGCCAGAGCAAACTACAAAAGGAATCATATTTGCGGCAATGGTTGAAACTTACGCATTATTAGGATTCGTTGTATCAATCTTATTAGTATTCAGCGTTAAATAGTTAGGGATGTGAAGATATGTCAAATGTTAATAATCTAACTTCTAAAATCTTAAAGGATGCAGAAGAAAGAAAAAGTAGCATATTAGCTAAGGCAGAAGAAGAAAAAAATAAGATAATTACTAAAAAAAGAGATGAAGCTAATAGGCTAAAAACTTCAATGATAGAAAAAGCAAAATTAGAAAGCGCTACAAGAAAAGAAAGAATACTTTCAAGTGCTGAATTAAAGGTTAGAAATGAAAAGTTACTTTCAAAGGGGAAGGTTATTGACGAAGTATTTAATATGAGCGTGGAAAACCTATGCCAAATGAATGAAAATGACTTTAGAAATTTCGTTAAAAGTTCTATATTAAGTTTAAATATAGAAGGAGACGAAAATATAATTTTAAATGTAAATGGAAAGAAAGCAATAAATGAAGCTTTCGTTAAAGAAATAAATAATGAGCTTAAAGATAAAGGAAATCTTAAATTAAGTCAAAGTGAAGGAAAATTTAGAGGTGGCTTTATCTTAGAAAAAAATGGAATAGAGATAAATTATACATTTGAAGCTCTAGTTCAATCACTAAGAGAAGAGCTTGAATTTGAAGTAGCAAACATACTTTTTAATTAAGGAGGATTAATATGGATTCAATGAAATTTACTCAAGTTATACCAAGACTTAGAGTATTAGAAACAAGACTCCTTGATAAATCAAAACTTGATAGAATGATAGATGGTAATTCAGCAAATGAAGCTCTAAAAGTTCTACAAGAATCAGAATATGCCAACGTAATGACAGGTATAAAAAGAGCAGAAGACTATGAAGAAATATTAAGCAGTGAGCTTAAGAGAGTGTATGCACTAATGTATAGTGCATCACCTTCAAAATCTTTAATAGATATAATGAGTTTAAAATATGACTACCATAATATAAAAGTTATTTTAAAAGGAATAATCTTAAGAAAAGATTTTAGCAATATGTTAATTCCAGTTGGAAAAATGGAATTAAGCAAGCTTAAATACATGGTAGAGAATAATAACTTAAGAGATTTACCTATTAGAATGAAGGAAGCTGTAATAAAAGCTAATGAGGATTTTGAAGTAAATAAAGATCCTCAAAGAATAGATATTATATTAGATAGATTTATGTTCTTAGAACTTCATGATATAGCTAAAGAGATAAATGATAAATTTGTAGATAAATACCTTAGAGTATTAGTGGATTCTACTAATTTAAAAACGCTTTTAAGAGTTAAGAAACAAAATAAAGGAAGAGATTTCTTAGAAGAAGTTATTATAAAAGGCGGTTCAATAGACAAAGAGGTTTTAAAAGGGCTTCTTACAGATTCAATTGAAAATATAGTTTCAAAATTATCACATACTGATTATGCAGAAATGTTAAGAGAAGGAATTGATGAATTTACAAAAACGAATTCAGCAAGTCTATTAGAAAAACTTGTAGATAACTATATAATGAAACTTATGAAAGAAGCAAAATTTATACCATTTGGACCAGAACCAGTACTTGCTTATATCTATGCAAAGGAAACAGAAATAAAAGTTGTTAGAATAATAATGGTTGGTAAATTAAATAATATTGCATCTGAAGTAATAAGAGAAAGGTTGCGTGATATTTATGTCTAAGAAAATCGGAGTTGTTGGAGATAAAGATTCAGTTTTAGCATTTAAAGCTTTAGGAATAGATGTATTTCCAGTAGTTGAAGATGATGAAGCTAGAAAAACAATAGATAAATTAGCAATGAGTGATTACGCAATAATATTTGTAACTGAACAAGTTGCACAAAATATAGAAGAGACTATTGAAAGATACAATAGAGTAACTCTTCCAGCTGTAATATTAATTCCAAGCAATCAAGGATCATTAAATATAGGAATGCAAAGAATTAGCGACAATGTGGAAAAAGCCGTTGGTGTTAATATCTTATAGGAAGGTAGGTCGGTAAGGTGAAAATCGGAAAGATAATTAAAGTTTCAGGACCATTAGTAGTTGCTGAAGGTATGGATGAAGCTAATATATATGATGTATGTAAAGTAGGAGAAAAAGGTCTTATCGGTGAAATCATCGAAATGAGAGGAGATAAGGCTTCAATACAGGTTTATGAAGAAACTTCAGGTATAGGTCCTGGAGATCCAGTTCAAACTACTGGAGAACCATTGAGTGTTGAACTTGGACCAGGTCTTATTGAATCAATGTTTGATGGAATACAAAGACCACTAGATGCATTTATGGAGGCTGCTCAGTCGCCATTTTTAACAAAAGGTGTCTCAGTTAAATCATTAAATAGATCAAGAATATGGAAGTTTGTTCCTACAGTAAAAGAGGGGGACGAAGTTGAAGCTGGAGATATAATTGGAACAGTTCAAGAAACAGCAGTTGTTCTTCATAAGATTATGGTGCCATTTGGTGTTAAAGGTACTATTAAAAGTATAAAAGCTGGAGAGTTCAATGTTGAAGAAACTGTATGTATAGTAAACACAGAAAAAGGTGATAAAGAACTGTCAATGATGCAAAAATGGCCAGTAAGAAAAGGTAGACCATATGCAAGTAAAATGAATCCAGTAGCTCCAATGGTTACAGGACAAAGAGTTATAGATACTTTCTTCCCAGTTGCTAAAGGTGGAGCAGCAGCAGTTCCAGGTCCTTTCGGAGCAGGAAAAACAGTTGTTCAGCACCAAGTTGCTAAATGGGGAGATACTGAAATAGTTGTTTATGTTGGATGTGGAGAGCGTGGAAATGAGATGACAGACGTTCTTAATGAGTTCCCAGAACTTAAAGATCCAAAGACTGGTGAAAGCTTAATGAAGAGAACAGTTCTTATAGCTAACACTTCAAATATGCCAGTTGCTGCCAGAGAAGCTTCAATTTATACTGGTATAACAATAGCAGAATATTTTAGAGATATGGGTTATTCAGTTTCAATAATGGCTGACTCTACATCAAGATGGGCAGAAGCATTAAGAGAAATGTCAGGAAGACTTGAAGAAATGCCTGGAGATGAAGGATATCCAGCATATCTTGGTTCAAGACTTGCAGATTATTATGAAAGAGCTGGAAAAGTTATTTGTCTTGGAAAAGATGGAAGGGAAGGAGCTGTTACAGCAATTGGAGCAGTTTCACCTCCTGGAGGAGATATTTCAGAGCCAGTAACGCAATCAACTTTAAGAATAGTTAAAGTATTCTGGGGATTAGATGCAAATCTTGCATATCAAAGACACTTCCCATCAATTAACTGGTTAAACTCATATTCATTATATGCAGATAACATAGATGCTTGGATGGATGAAGAAGTTGCAAGCGATTGGTCATCACTTAGAACAAAAGCTATGTCATTACTTCAAGAAGAATCAAACCTTCAAGAAATTGTTAGACTTGTTGGTATAGATGCTCTTTCAGAAGGAGATAGATTAAAATTAGAGGTTGCTAAGTCATTAAGAGAGGATTATTTACAACAAAATGCTTTCCATGAAATTGACACATATGCTTCTTTAAATAAGCAACACAAAATGTTAAAACTTATACTTCAATTCCAAGTTGAAGCTGAAAGAGCTTTAAAAGCAGGAGTTTATTTAGATAAAATCCTTAAAATGGATGAAATAAGAGATAAGATTGCGAGATCTAAATATATATCAGAAGAAAACATTAATAAGATAGATGAAATAGGCGTTGAATTAACTGCTGAAATGGATAAATTAATCAGTGAGGGAGGGGTTCTAGATGCTTAAAGAATATAGAACAGTAACAGAAGTTGTAGGACCTTTAATGGCGGTTGAAGGCGTTGAAGGAGTTAAATACGACGAGTTAGTTGAAATAGAATTACAAAATGGAGAAATGAGAAAAGGTAAAGTACTTGAAGTTAATGGTTCAAAAGCTATGGTACAGATTTTCGAAGGTTCTTCAGGAATTAACTTAAAAGGAACTAAGGCAAGATTTTTAGGAAGACCTCTTGAATTAGGTGTTTCAGAAGATATGCTTGGAAGAGTCTTTGATGGAATGGGAAGACCTAATGATAATGGGCCAAAAATAATTCCAGAAAAAAGACTTGATATAAATGGAGAAGCTATAAATCCAGTTGCTAGAGATTATCCATCAGAATTTATTCAAACTGGTATATCAGCAATTGATGGATTAAATACTCTAGTAAGAGGACAAAAATTACCAGTTTTCTCAGCTGCGGGACTTCCACATGCTCAACTTGCAGCTCAAATTGCAAGACAAGCAAAGGTTTTAAATTCAGATTCTAAATTTGCTGTTGTATTTGGTGCAATTGGAATAACTTTCGAAGAAGCACAATTTTTCGTAGATGAATTTAAAAAGACTGGAGCTATAGATAGATCAGTTTTATTTATGAACTTAGCTTCTGATCCAGCTATTGAAAGAATAGCTACTCCAAGAATGGCATTAACAACTGCTGAATTCCTTGCTTATGAAAAAGGAATGCACGTACTTGTTATCTTAACTGATATAACTAACTATGCTGAAGCATTAAGAGAAGTATCAGCTGCAAGAAAAGAAGTTCCAGGAAGAAGAGGATATCCAGGATACTTATACACTGACCTTTCAACATTATATGAAAGAGCAGGAAGACTTAGAGGTAAAGAAGGATCAATCACTCAAATTCCAATTCTTACAATGCCAGAAGAAGATAAAACTCACCCAATTCCAGACCTAACTGGATATATTACAGAAGGACAAATAATTCTTTCAAGAGAATTATATAAGAGAGGAATTATGCCTCCAATAGATGTTTTACCATCACTTTCAAGACTTAAAGATAAAGGAATTGGAAAAGGTAAGACAAGAGAAGATCATGCTGATACAATGAACCAATTATTCTCAGCTTATGCACAAGGTAAGCAAGCGAAAGAATTATCAGCTATCTTAGGTGAATCTGCATTATCAGATACAGATAAAGCATTTGCTAAATTTGCAGAGGCTTTTGAAAATGAATATGTTTCACAAGGATTTACTGCAAACAGAACTATAGAAGAAACATTAAATACAGGTTGGAAATTACTTAAGCTTCTTCCAAAAACTGAGCTTAAGAGAATTAGAGATGAATATTTAGAAAAATATATGCCAAGAGAGGAAGAATAATCTATGGCAAGATTAAATGTTAATCCTACAAGAATGGAGCTTTCTAAGCTGAAGAAAAGATTAACTACAGCTACAAGAGGGCATAAGCTTCTAAAGGATAAGCAAGATGAGTTAATGAGACAATTCATCAATCTAGTTAAATATAACAATACAATAAGACAAGAAGTTGAAAAAGAACTTCAAGGTTCTTTAAAAGATTTTGTTATGGCTAGAGCTGTTATGAGTTCAGAGTTTCTAGAGGAAGCAATTGCTTACCCAAAAGAAAATATCACAGTAGATGTTGGAAGTAAAAACATAATGAGTGTTAATGTACCTGTTATGAATTTTAAAAGACAACTAGAAGGTGATGAAGGAAGCATATTCCCTTATGGATTTGCCAATACATCATCAGAATTAGATGATGCGTTAACAAAACTTTATGGAATAGTTCCAAAACTTTTAGAATTAGCAGAAGTAGAAAAGTCATGTCAGTTAATGGCTGATGAAATTGAGAAAACAAGGAGAAGAGTTAACGCCCTTGAATATATGACAATACCTCAATTACAAGAAACTATCAAGTATATTAGAATGAAGCTTGATGAAAATGAAAGAAGTGCTTTAACAAGACTTATGAAAGTTAAGAGCATGATAGAGCAAAGAGGTTAATGTTTTTAATTAAAAGAAAAATATTCATATTTTTTAAAATACTCTAGATTTTTCTAGAGTATTTTTAATTAAAAGAAAAATATTCATTATAATATTACAAGTAAATTAAAATTATGATAAATAATTGCGAATAAAAGATAATAATAGTATAATCGAGGGTAGTAGTTAATAATCTATATACAATACATGAATGTTAAGGAGAAAATTATGGATTATTTAATAGAGTTTGTATGTGCTTTAATTATAACAGTAATAGCCATACCTATACTTATGAAATTATCATATAAATTTAAATTTACAGATAAACCAACAAAAAGAAAGCAGCATAAAAAAATAACACCTCTTTGTGGTGGAGTTGCAATGTACATAGGATTTTTTTCAGTGTACTTTTTTACTGGAGATGTAGATAAAAGGAAGATTTTTATATTCATAGGGTCTACAATGATACTTTTAATAGGTCTTGTAGACGATTTTTATAAATCAAAGGGAAAAGAATTTAAGATAGCTCCAAGATTAATTGTACAAATACTGTCAGCAGTATTAGTATATAATGCAGGAGTAGCTTTTAGAGGTTTTACAAATCCTTTTAGTGGAGAGTATATTGTGTTAAATCACACACTTCAATTTATATTAAGTATAACTTGGATTTTTGGAGTTACAACAGTTATAAATTGGTCTGATGGGATGGATGGACTAGCGGGAGGAATATCTCTTGTTTCATCAATAACATTTTTTATTGCAGCAATTATATTAGGTCAAGTTGACTCTGCAAATGTTTCAATAGTAATAGCTGGAACATTAATTGGATTTTTAATATTCAATGTACATCCTGCTAAAATATTTATGGGAGATTCTGGAGCAAACTTTTTAGGATTCATTTTGAGTATAATAGCTTTAGATGGAGCTTTCAAACAAGCTACTGTTTTAAGTATACTACTACCAATATTAGCTTTAGCTGTACCTATATTTGATAATATTTTTGTTATAATAAAAAGATATAGTGAAGGAAAAGCAGTTTATGAAGCAGATAGAAGTCAAATACACTTTAGATTAGAAGCTAAAGGTTTTACTCCAAAACAAACTGTGAGTTGTATAGTTGGAATAAGTATAATGTGTAGTATTATATCAATATTATTATTATTTTATAATCATTTTTAAGCAAAATTTTTGAGAAGGCAATAGCCTTCTTTTTAATTTATATAAAAAGATATATTTACAAAAAAAGGAATATAATATATAATAATAAAAAATAAACTTATCAAGAGTGGTGGAGGGACTGGCCCTATGAAACCCGGCAACCTACATTTAATTTATGTGTGGTGCTAAATCCAAGAAGATAAGGAATTTTATTTAAGATTATAAAAAGTCTTAGGGAAATATCCTTAAGACTTTTTTTATATAAAAAGGGGGTAAAATATTGAGAATTAGAGATTTATTTAATGAAAAAAAGTTGGTTTTTTCTTTTGAGGTCTTTCCACCTAAAAATACGTCTCCAGTAAAAAGTATATATAATGCTTTAAATGAGTTAAGTGAATTAAATCCAGATTTTATAAGTGTAACATATGGTGCAGGAGGGACAAGTGTAAATAATAAAACTACAGAAATATCATCACTTATAAAAAATGTTTATAAAATAGAAGCTTTAGCACATCTTACTAGCATGGGAGCAAAAAAAGAAAATATAGATTTTATAAAGGAAAGATTGGCTCTTGAAGGAGTAGAAAATATACTTGCACTTAGAGGGGATAAAAAAGAAGAATGTAATAGTGGAGATTTTTTATATGCAAGTAATCTGATGAATCATTTAAGAGAAGATTTTAATATAATAGGTGCTTGTTATCCAGAAGGTCATATAGAAAATAAATCTATAGATTTAGAGATAGATAATATGAAGAGAAAAGAAGAAAATGGATGTAGCAGTTTTATAAGTCAATTATTTTTTTCAAATGAAACATATTATGAATTCTTAGAAAAAGCTAGAAATAGTGGTGTTAAAGCCCCTATTCAAGCAGGTATAATGCCAGTTATAAATAAAAAGCAAATTCAAAGGATAGGAAATCTTTGTGGAGCCTATATTCCATTAAAATTTAAAAAAATAATGAATAGATATGAGTATAATCCAGAAGCGTTAAGAGAAGCTGGGATAGCATATGCTGTAGAACAAATAATTGATCTTTCATCAAGTTCAGTAGATGGAATTCATCTTTATACAATGAATAATCCATATGTAGCGAAAAAAATAAAAGAAAATATAAAAACAGTATTAAAAGCAGTTAATGAGTAAAGGGGATAGAATTATGAATAAAGTAGAAAGTTTTGAATTAGATCACAGAAAAGTAAAAGCACCATATATAAGAAAGTGTTGTGCTCTTGTTGGAGAAAAAGGAGATACAGTAAGTAAATTTGATATAAGATTTCTTCAACCAAATAAAGAAAGTTTTGGAACAGCAGCAATGCATGGGTTAGAACATTTATTAGCTCATTTTTTAAGAGAAAATTTAGAAGGTATAATTGATTTTTCACCTATGGGATGTAGAACAGGATTTTATTTGAGTATTTGGGGAAATCGAGAGTGTGAAGAAATAAAGAAAGCTTTAGAAATTGGATTACAAAAAGTATTAAAAGCTACGGTTATTCCTGCTAATAATGAGATTCAATGTGGAAATTATAAGGATTTATCTTTATTTGGAGCACAAGAATATGCAAAAGAAGCTTTAAACAAAGGATTTTCATTAAATATATATGGATAAGTTGAAAATTCCAAAAGAAGAAGTTTTAAGATATTTAGGGTATAGAAATCAAGATATAGATGAAGAGTTAATAATAAAAATAGATAAAATAAGAAGAGAAAGTATTTTAGTATTTAGACCTAAAAATGTTTTTTCACTTCATAAGATAGAAATAAAAGATAAAAAGATATTTGTAGATAAAACAAATCTTGTAATACAAAGTAATGATATGTTTAATTTACTTAAGGATTCAGATAGAATATATTTATTAGCGGTAACACTTGGAAATGATATAGAGCGTTTAACAAGAAAATATGAAAAAATTAGTATGATGGATGCAATTATTTTAGATGCTTGTGCAACGACTGCAATTGAAGAATATTGTGATAACTTAGAAAAATACTTAGAGAAAGAGTTAAAAGAAGGGGAGAGTTTTACCTTTAGATATAGTCCTGGTTATGGAGATTTATCTTTAGATATTCAAAATGATTTAGTAAATATATTAAATTGTGAAAGAACTATAGGTCTTAAAGTATCAGAGCATAAACTATTATTTCCTAGGAAATCAGTAACAGCAATATTGGGAATTACTAAAGGCGAGAAAAAGAGAAAATCCTGTTTAAATTGCTCAAATTATGATAATTGTATTTACAAAAGGGAAGGTGATATTTGTGGATGTTATTAAATATATAGAAGAAAATATATTAGTATTTGATGGTGCTATGGGAACAATACTTCAAAAGAAAGGTTTAAAGCTTGGAGAAAATCCAGAAACTTTAAATATAGAAAATAGAGAAATAATTCTAGACATACACAAAGAGTATATTAAAAATGGAGCAAATGTTATAACAACAAATACATTTGGAAGTAATGAATTAAAGTTAAAAAGGACAAATTATTCTGTTGAAGATATAATTTATGCTGGTGTTGATATAGCAAAAGAAGCAGTAAAGGGAACTGATACTTTAATTGCATTAGATATAGGACCTATAGGAGAACTTTTAGCTCCTATGGGAACTCTTAAATTTGAAAGAGCCATTGAAATATTTAAGAGGGAAATTGAGGCAGGAGTAAAATCAGGAGTAGATTTAATATTAATTGAAACAATGACAGATCTTTATGAAGTAAAAGCTGCTATAATTGCTGCCAAAGAAACTTGCAATTTACCTATTTTTTGTACTATGACTTTTGAAGAGGATGGAAGAACTTTTACTGGCTGTTTACCAGAAAGTATGTGCATAACTTTAGAGTCTTTGGGAGTTAATGCTGTTGGAATAAATTGTTCTTTAGGACCAAAAGAATTAAAAGATATAGTTGAAAGAGTTATAAATACTACTAATTTACCAGTAATAATACAACCAAATGCGGGACTTCCTAAAATAATAAATGGACAAACAGTTTTTACTATAGATGAAAAAGAATTTAGTAGATATGTAGAAGAATATGTAAAGTTAGGAGTATCAATAATAGGTGGATGTTGTGGAACAAATCCTAAGTTTATAAAAGAATTAGCTTCTATAAGAGAAAAATATAAAAGAGTAAAAAGAGATTATATAAAGCAATATGCTGTATGTTCACCATCAAAAGTTGTTTTTATAGATGAGCCGAAGATTATAGGAGAAAGAATAAATCCTACTGGGAAAAAGAAATTTAAAGAGGCTTTAATAAAAGGTGATATAGATTATATTTTAAATCAAGGATTAGAACAAGTTGAAGGTGGAGCAGACATTCTTGATGTAAATGTAGGACTTCCTGAAATAAATGAAAAGGAAGTTATGAAAAAAGCAATTGAAGAATTACAATGTATTATAGATTTACCTTTGCAAATAGATTCAAATAAAAAAGATGTAATAGAAGCTGGACTTAGAACTTATAATGGAAAACCAATAGTAAATTCTGTTAATGGAGATATGGAGTGTTTAGAAGAGATACTTCCTTTAGTTAAAAAATATGGAGGAGCAGTAGTTGGTTTAACCTTAGATAAGGAAGGAATAAAAAATAAGGCAGAAGAGAGATTAGAAATCGCAGATAGAATAATAAAAAAAGCTTTAGAATTTGGAATAAAAATAGAAGATATTTATATAGACTGTCTTTGTTTAACAGCTTCAGCACAACAAGAAGAAGTTATGGAAACTCTTAAAGGAATAAAATTAGTAAAAGAAAAATATGGAGTTAAAACTCTTTTAGGAGTATCTAATATATCTTTTGGATTGCCAAATAGACAACTTATAAATGAAACTTTTTTAGCATTGGCATTAGGAGCAGGATTAGATTTACCTATTATGAATCCAAATTCACAGGGAATGATGGATGTAATAAATTCTTTTAAGGTTTTAAATAATAATGATAAAAAAGCTCAAAATTATATAGAGAAATATGGGAACTTAAAAATAGAAAGAAAAATATCTAGTGGAAATGAAACAAAAAAGAAAATTGAAGAAGAAATTTCTTTAGAAAATGCTATTTTAAAAGGACTTAAGGGAAAAACTAAAACAATAACAGAAGACCTTTTAAAAGAAAAAACAGAATTAGATATTGTAAATGAATATCTAATTCCTTCATTAGATAAAGTGGGAGAAAAATTTGAAAAAGGAATAATATTTCTTCCACAACTTATTCAAGCTGCTGAAACAGTTAAAATATCTTTTGATATTATAAAGGATAGATTATCTGTAAATAACCATAAAAATGTTTCAAAAGGAAAAATAATTCTTGCTACAGTTAAAGGAGATATTCATGATATAGGAAAAAATATAGTTAAAGTTATTTTAGAAAACTATGGATATGAAATATTAGATTTAGGAAAAGATGTTCCAATTGAAATTATAGTAGAAAAAGCTTTAAATGAAAAAGTTAAATTAGTAGGATTAAGTGCATTAATGACTACTACAGTAAAATCAATGGAGGATACAATAATAGCATTAAAAGAAAATGGCTATAAAGGAAGTATAATGGTTGGAGGAGCAGTTCTTACGAAAGATTATGCAGAAAAAATAGGGGCAACATATTATGCTAAAGATGCAAAAGAATCAGTAAATATAGCAAAGAAAGTTTTTGAATAAAATAAAGATATTAAATATTACTAATAATTAATAAAAATCCCTCAGCTTAAAGCTGGGGGATTAATTTTTTATTTTTAAGTAATTTTCTAAAAAATAAATATATATTAAGATTAAAATAAAGAGGATATCTAATATTAGATATCCTCTTTATTTTAATCTTAATATATATTTATTTTTTAGAAAATTACTTAAAAATAAAAAATTAATCCCCCAGCTTTAAGCTGAGGGATTTTTATTAATTATTAGTAATATTTAATATCTTTATTTTATTCAAAAACTTTCTTTGCTATATTTACTGATTCTTTTGCATCTTTAGCATAATATGTTGCCCCTATTTTTTCTGCATAATCTTTCGTAAGAACTGCTCCTCCAACCATTATACTTCCTTTATAGCCATTTTCTTTTAATGCTATTATTGTATCCTCCATTGATTTTACTGTAGTAGTCATTAATGCACTTAATCCTACTAATTTAACTTTTTCATTTAAAGCTTTTTCTACTATAATTTCAATTGGAACATCTTTTCCTAAATCTAATATTTCATATCCATAGTTTTCTAAAATAACTTTAACTATATTTTTTCCTATATCATGAATATCTCCTTTAACTGTAGCAAGAATTATTTTTCCTTTTGAAACATTTTTATGGTTATTTACAGATAATCTATCCTTTATAATATCAAAAGATATTTTAACTGTTTCAGCAGCTTGAATAAGTTGTGGAAGAAATATTATTCCTTTTTCAAATTTTTCTCCCACTTTATCTAATGAAGGAATTAGATATTCATTTACAATATCTAATTCTGTTTTTTCTTTTAAAAGGTCTTCTGTTATTGTTTTAGTTTTTCCCTTAAGTCCTTTTAAAATAGCATTTTCTAAAGAAATTTCTTCTTCAATTTTCTTTTTTGTTTCATTTCCACTAGATATTTTTCTTTCTATTTTTAAGTTCCCATATTTCTCTATATAATTTTGAGCTTTTTTATCATTATTATTTAAAACCTTAAAAGAATTTATTACATCCATCATTCCCTGTGAATTTGGATTCATAATAGGTAAATCTAATCCTGCTCCTAATGCCAATGCTAAAAAAGTTTCATTTATAAGTTGTCTATTTGGCAATCCAAAAGATATATTAGATACTCCTAAAAGAGTTTTAACTCCATATTTTTCTTTTACTAATTTTATTCCTTTAAGAGTTTCCATAACTTCTTCTTGTTGTGCTGAAGCTGTTAAACAAAGACAGTCTATATAAATATCTTCTATTTTTATTCCAAATTCTAAAGCTTTTTTTATTATTCTATCTGCGATTTCTAATCTCTCTTCTGCCTTATTTTTTATTCCTTCCTTATCTAAGGTTAAACCAACTACTGCTCCTCCATATTTTTTAACTAAAGGAAGTATCTCTTCTAAACACTCCATATCTCCATTAACAGAATTTACTATTGGTTTTCCATTATAAGTTCTAAGTCCAGCTTCTATTACATCTTTTTTATTTGAATCTATTTGCAAAGGTAAATCTATAATACATTGTAATTCTTCAATTGCTTTTTTCATAACTTCCTTTTCATTTATTTCAGGAAGTCCTACATTTACATCAAGAATGTCTGCTCCACCTTCAACTTGTTCTAATCCTTGATTTAAAATATAATCTATATCACCTTTTATTAAAGCCTCTTTAAATTTCTTTTTCCCAGTAGGATTTATTCTTTCTCCTATAATCTTCGGCTCATCTATAAAAACAACTTTTGATGGTGAACATACAGCATATTGCTTTATATAATCTCTTTTTACTCTTTTATATTTTTCTCTTATAGAAGCTAATTCTTTTATAAACTTAGGATTTGTTCCACAACATCCACCTATTATTGATACTCCTAACTTTACATATTCTTCTACATATCTACTAAATTCTTTTTCATCTATAGTAAAAACTGTTTGTCCATTTATTATTTTAGGAAGTCCCGCATTTGGTTGTATTATTACTGGTAAATTAGTAGTATTTATAACTCTTTCAACTATATCTTTTAATTCTTTTGGTCCTAAAGAACAATTTATTCCAACAGCATTAACTCCCAAAGACTCTAAAGTTATGCACATACTTTCTGGTAAACAGCCAGTAAAAGTTCTTCCATCCTCTTCAAAAGTCATAGTACAAAAAATAGGTAAATTGCAAGTTTCTTTGGCAGCAATTATAGCAGCTTTTACTTCATAAAGATCTGTCATTGTTTCAATTAATATTAAATCTACTCCTGATTTTACTCCTGCCTCAATTTCCCTCTTAAATATTTCAATGGCTCTTTCAAATTTAAGAGTTCCCATAGGAGCTAAAAGTTCTCCTATAGGTCCTATATCTAATGCAATTAAAGTATCAGTTCCCTTTACTGCTTCTTTTGCTATATCAACACCAGCATAAATTATATCTTCAACAGAATAATTTGTCCTTTTTAACTTTAATTCATTACTTCCAAATGTATTTGTTGTTATAACATTTGCTCCATTTTTAATATACTCTTTGTGTATGTCTAGAATTATTTCTCTATTTTCTATATTTAAAGTTTCTGGATTTTCTCCAAGCTTTAAACCTTTCTTTTGAAGTATTGTTCCCATAGCACCATCAAATACTAATATATTTTCTTCTATATATTTAATAACATCCACAAATATCACCTTCCCTTTTGTAAATACAATTATCATAATTTGAGCAATTTAAACAGGATTTTCTCTTTTTCTCGCCTTTAGTAATTCCCAATATTGCTGTTACTGATTTCCTAGGAAATAATAGTTTATGCTCTGATACTTTAAGACCTATAGTTCTTTCACAATTTAATATATTTACTAAATCATTTTGAATATCTAAAGATAAATCTCCATAACCAGGACTATATCTAAAGGTAAAACTCTCCCCTTCTTTTAACTCTTTCTCTAAGTATTTTTCTAAGTTATCACAATATTCTTCAATTGCAGTCGTTGCACAAGCATCTAAAATAATTGCATCCATCATACTAATTTTTTCATATTTTCTTGTTAAACGCTCTATATCATTTCCAAGTGTTACCGCTAATAAATATATTCTATCTGAATCCTTAAGTAAATTAAACATATCATTACTTTGTATTACAAGATTTGTTTTATCTACAAATATCTTTTTATCTTTTATTTCTATCTTATGAAGTGAAAAAACATTTTTAGGTCTAAATACTAAAATACTTTCTCTTCTTATTTTATCTATTTTTATTATTAACTCTTCATCTATATCTTGATTTCTATACCCTAAATATCTTAAAACTTCTTCTTTTGGAATTTTCAACTTATCCATATATATTTAATGAAAATCCTTTGTTTAAAGCTTCTTTTGCATATTCTTGTGCTCCAAATAAAGATAAATCCTTATAATTTCCACATTGAATCTCATTATTAGCAGGAATAACCGTAGCTTTTAATACTTTTTGTAATCCAATTTCTAAAGCTTTCTTTATTTCTTCACACTCTCGATTTCCCCAAATACTCAAATAAAATCCTGTTCTACATCCCATAGGTGAAAAATCAATTATACCTTCTAAATTTTCTCTTAAAAAATGAGCTAATAAATGTTCTAACCCATGCATTGCTGCTGTTCCAAAACTTTCTTTATTTGGTTGAAGAAATCTTATATCAAATTTACTTACTGTATCTCCTTTTTCTCCAACAAGAGCACAACACTTTCTTATATATGGTGCTTTTACTTTTCTGTGATCTAATTCAAAACTTTCTACTTTATTCATAATTCTATCCCCTTTACTCATTAACTGCTTTTAATACTGTTTTTATATTTTCTTTTATTTTTTTCGCTACATATGGATTATTCATTGTATAAAGATGAATTCCATCTACTGAACTTGATGAAAGATCAATTATTTGTTCTACAGCATATGCTATCCCAGCTTCTCTTAACGCTTCTGGATTATACTCATATCTATTCATTATTTTTTTAAATTTTAATGGAATATAGGCTCCACAAAGATTTCCTATCCTTTGAATTTGCTTTTTATTTATAACTGGCATTATACCTGCTTGAATAGGGGCTTTAACACCACTATTTCTAGCTTTTTCTAAGAATTCATAATATGTTTCATTTGAAAAAAATAATTGACTTATAAAACTGCTACATCCATTTTCTTCTTTTCTCTTCATATTATCTATCTCTAAATCTATAGATTTATTTTCTATATGACCTTCTGGATAACAAGCACCTATTATATTAAAATCTTCTCTTAAATGATTCATCAGATTACTTGCATATAAAAAATCTCCACTATTACATTCTTCTTTTTTATCCCCTCTAAGTGCAAGTATATTTTCTACTCCTTCAAGAGCCAATCTTTCCTTTATAAAATCTATATTTTCTTTTTTTGCTCCCATGCTAGTAAGATGTGCTAAAGCTTCTATTTTATAAACATTTTTTATAAGTGATGATATTTCTGTAGTTTTATTATTTACACTTGTCCCTCCTGCACCATATGTTACACTTATAAAATCTGGATTTAATTCACTTAACTCATTTAAAGCATTATATATACTTTTTACTGGAGACGTATTTTTAGGTGGAAAGACCTCAAAAGAAAAAACCAACTTTTTTTCATTAAATAAATCTCTAATTCTCAATATTTTACCCCCTTTTTATATAAAAAAAGTCTTAAGGATATTTCCCTAAGACTTTTTATAATCTTAAATAAAATTCCTTATCTTCTTGGATTTAGCACCACACATAAATTAAATGTAGGTTGCCGGGTTTCATAGGGCCAGTCCCTCCACCACTCTTGATAAGTTTATTTTTTATTATTATATATTATATTCCTTTTTTTGTAAATATATCTTTTTATATAAATTAAAAAGAAGGCTATTGCCTTCTCAAAAATTTTGCTTAAAAATGATTATAAAATAATAATAATATTGATATAATACTACACATTATACTTATTCCAACTATACAACTCACAGTTTGTTTTGGAGTAAAACCTTTAGCTTCTAATCTAAAGTGTATTTGACTTCTATCTGCTTCATAAACTGCTTTTCCTTCACTATATCTTTTTATTATAACAAAAATATTATCAAATATAGGTACAGCTAAAGCTAATATTGGTAGTAGTATACTTAAAACAGTAGCTTGTTTGAAAGCTCCATCTAAAGCTATTATACTCAAAATGAATCCTAAAAAGTTTGCTCCAGAATCTCCCATAAATATTTTAGCAGGATGTACATTGAATATTAAAAATCCAATTAATGTTCCAGCTATTACTATTGAAACATTTGCAGAGTCAACTTGACCTAATATAATTGCTGCAATAAAAAATGTTATTGATGAAACAAGAGATATTCCTCCCGCTAGTCCATCCATCCCATCAGACCAATTTATAACTGTTGTAACTCCAAAAATCCAAGTTATACTTAATATAAATTGAAGTGTGTGATTTAACACAATATACTCTCCACTAAAAGGATTTGTAAAACCTCTAAAAGCTACTCCTGCATTATATACTAATACTGCTGACAGTATTTGTACAATTAATCTTGGAGCTATCTTAAATTCTTTTCCCTTTGATTTATAAAAATCGTCTACAAGACCTATTAAAAGTATCATTGTAGACCCTATGAATATAAAAATCTTCCTTTTATCTACATCTCCAGTAAAAAAGTACACTGAAAAAAATCCTATGTACATTGCAACTCCACCACAAAGAGGTGTTATTTTTTTATGCTGCTTTCTTTTTGTTGGTTTATCTGTAAATTTAAATTTATATGATAATTTCATAAGTATAGGTATGGCTATTACTGTTATAATTAAAGCACATACAAACTCTATTAAATAATCCATAATTTTCTCCTTAACATTCATGTATTGTATATAGATTATTAACTACTACCCTCGATTATACTATTATTATCTTTTATTCGCAATTATTTATCATAATTTTAATTTACTTGTAATATTATAATGAATATTTTTCTTTTAATTAAAAATACTCTAGAAAAATCTAGAGTATTTTAAAAAATATGAATATTTTTCTTTTAATTAAAAACATTAACCTCTTTGCTCTATCATGCTCTTAACTTTCATAAGTCTTGTTAAAGCACTTCTTTCATTTTCATCAAGCTTCATTCTAATATACTTGATAGTTTCTTGTAATTGAGGTATTGTCATATATTCAAGGGCGTTAACTCTTCTCCTTGTTTTCTCAATTTCATCAGCCATTAACTGACATGACTTTTCTACTTCTGCTAATTCTAAAAGTTTTGGAACTATTCCATAAAGTTTTGTTAACGCATCATCTAATTCTGATGATGTATTGGCAAATCCATAAGGGAATATGCTTCCTTCATCACCTTCTAGTTGTCTTTTAAAATTCATAACAGGTACATTAACACTCATTATGTTTTTACTTCCAACATCTACTGTGATATTTTCTTTTGGGTAAGCAATTGCTTCCTCTAGAAACTCTGAACTCATAACAGCTCTAGCCATAACAAAATCTTTTAAAGAACCTTGAAGTTCTTTTTCAACTTCTTGTCTTATTGTATTGTTATATTTAACTAGATTGATGAATTGTCTCATTAACTCATCTTGCTTATCCTTTAGAAGCTTATGCCCTCTTGTAGCTGTAGTTAATCTTTTCTTCAGCTTAGAAAGCTCCATTCTTGTAGGATTAACATTTAATCTTGCCATAGATTATTCTTCCTCTCTTGGCATATATTTTTCTAAATATTCATCTCTAATTCTCTTAAGCTCAGTTTTTGGAAGAAGCTTAAGTAATTTCCAACCTGTATTTAATGTTTCTTCTATAGTTCTGTTTGCAGTAAATCCTTGTGAAACATATTCATTTTCAAAAGCCTCTGCAAATTTAGCAAATGCTTTATCTGTATCTGATAATGCAGATTCACCTAAGATAGCTGATAATTCTTTCGCTTGCTTACCTTGTGCATAAGCTGAGAATAATTGGTTCATTGTATCAGCATGATCTTCTCTTGTCTTACCTTTTCCAATTCCTTTATCTTTAAGTCTTGAAAGTGATGGTAAAACATCTATTGGAGGCATAATTCCTCTCTTATATAATTCTCTTGAAAGAATTATTTGTCCTTCTGTAATATATCCAGTTAGGTCTGGAATTGGGTGAGTTTTATCTTCTTCTGGCATTGTAAGAATTGGAATTTGAGTGATTGATCCTTCTTTACCTCTAAGTCTTCCTGCTCTTTCATATAATGTTGAAAGGTCAGTGTATAAGTATCCTGGATATCCTCTTCTTCCTGGAACTTCTTTTCTTGCAGCTGATACTTCTCTTAATGCTTCAGCATAGTTAGTTATATCAGTTAAGATAACAAGTACGTGCATTCCTTTTTCATAAGCAAGGAATTCAGCAGTTGTTAATGCCATTCTTGGAGTAGCTATTCTTTCAATAGCTGGATCAGAAGCTAAGTTCATAAATAAAACTGATCTATCTATAGCTCCAGTCTTTTTAAATTCATCTACGAAAAATTGTGCTTCTTCGAAAGTTATTCCAATTGCACCAAATACAACAGCAAATTTAGAATCTGAATTTAAAACCTTTGCTTGTCTTGCAATTTGAGCTGCAAGTTGAGCATGTGGAAGTCCCGCAGCTGAGAAAACTGGTAATTTTTGTCCTCTTACTAGAGTATTTAATCCATCAATTGCTGATATACCAGTTTGAATAAATTCTGATGGATAATCTCTAGCAACTGGATTTATAGCTTCTCCATTTATATCAAGTCTTTTTTCTGGAATTATTTTTGGCCCATTATCATTAGGTCTTCCCATTCCATCAAAGACTCTTCCAAGCATATCTTCTGAAACACCTAATTCAAGAGGTCTTCCTAAAAATCTTGCCTTAGTTCCTTTTAAGTTAATTCCTGAAGAACCTTCGAAAATCTGTACCATAGCTTTTGAACCATTAACTTCAAGTACTTTACCTTTTCTCATTTCTCCATTTTGTAATTCTATTTCAACTAACTCGTCGTATTTAACTCCTTCAACGCCTTCAACCGCCATTAAAGGTCCTACAACTTCTGTTACTGTTCTATATTCTTTAAGCATCTAGAACCCCTCCCTCACTGATTAATTTATCCATTTCAGCAGTTAATTCAACGCCTATTTCATCTATCTTATTAATGTTTTCTTCTGATATATATTTAGATCTCGCAATCTTATCTCTTATTTCATCCATTTTAAGGATTTTATCTAAATAAACTCCTGCTTTTAAAGCTCTTTCAGCTTCAACTTGGAATTGAAGTATAAGTTTTAACATTTTGTGTTGCTTATTTAAAGAAGCATATGTGTCAATTTCATGGAAAGCATTTTGTTGTAAATAATCCTCTCTTAATGACTTAGCAACCTCTAATTTTAATCTATCTCCTTCTGAAAGAGCATCTATACCAACAAGTCTAACAATTTCTTGAAGGTTTGATTCTTCTTGAAGTAATGACATAGCTTTTGTTCTAAGTGATGACCAATCGCTTGCAACTTCTTCATCCATCCAAGCATCTATGTTATCTGCATATAATGAATATGAGTTTAACCAGTTAATTGATGGGAAGTGTCTTTGATATGCAAGATTTGCATCTAATCCCCAGAATACTTTAACTATTCTTAAAGTTGATTGCGTTACTGGCTCTGAAATATCTCCTCCAGGAGGTGAAACTGCTCCAATTGCTGTAACAGCTCCTTCCCTTCCATCTTTTCCAAGACAAATAACTTTTCCAGCTCTTTCATAATAATCTGCAAGTCTTGAACCAAGATATGCTGGATATCCTTCATCTCCAGGCATTTCTTCAAGTCTTCCTGACATTTCTCTTAATGCTTCTGCCCATCTTGATGTAGAGTCAGCCATTATTGAAACTGAATAACCCATATCTCTAAAATATTCTGCTATTGTTATACCAGTATAAATTGAAGCTTCTCTGGCAGCAACTGGCATATTTGAAGTGTTAGCTATAAGAACTGTTCTCTTCATTAAGCTTTCACCAGTCTTTGGATCTTTAAGTTCTGGGAACTCATTAAGAACGTCTGTCATCTCATTTCCACGCTCTCCACATCCAACATAAACAACTATTTCAGTATCTCCCCATTTAGCAACTTGGTGCTGAACAACTGTTTTTCCTGCTCCGAAAGGACCTGGAACTGCTGCTGCTCCACCTTTAGCAACTGGGAAGAAAGTATCTATAACTCTTTGTCCTGTAACCATTGGAGCTACTGGATTCATTTTACTTGCATATGGTCTACCTTTTCTTACTGGCCATTTTTGCATCATTGACAGTTCTTTATCACCTTTTTCTGTGTTTACTATACATACAGTTTCTTCAACATTGAACTCTCCAGCTTTTATACTTTTAATAGTACCTTTAACACCAAATGGCACCATAATCTTATGAAGAACAACTGCTGTTTCTTGAACTGTTCCAATTATATCTCCAGCTTCAACTTCGTCCCCCTCTTTTACTGTAGGAACAAACTTCCATATTCTTGATCTATTTAATGATTTAACTGAGACACCTTTTGTTAAAAATGGCGACTGAGCAGCCTCCATAAATGCATCTAGTGGTCTTTGTATTCCATCAAACATTGATTCAATAAGACCTGGTCCAAGTTCAACACTCAATGGTTCTCCAGTAGTTTGAACTGGATCTCCAGGACCTATACCTGAAGTTTCTTCATAAACCTGTATTGAAGCCTTATCTCCTCTCATTTCGATGATTTCACCGATAAGACCTTTTTCTCCTACTTTACATACATCATATATATTAGCTTCATCCATACCTTCAGCAACTACTAATGGTCCTGAAACTTTAATTATCTTTCCGATTTTCACCTTACCGACCTACCTTCCTATAAGATATTAACACCAACGGCTTTTTCCACATTGTCGCTAATTCTTTGCATTCCTATATTTAATGATCCTTGATTGCTTGGAATTAATATTACAGCTGGAAGAGTTACTCTATTGTATCTTTCAATAGTCTCTTCTATATTTTGTGCAACTTGTTCAGTTACAAATATTATTGCGTAATCACTCATTGCTAATTTATCTATTGTTTTTCTAGCTTCATCATCTTCAACTACTGGAAATACATCTATTCCTAAAGCTTTAAATGCTAAAACTGAATCTTTATCTCCAACAACTCCGATTTTCTTAGACATAAATATCACGCAACCTTTCTCTTATTACTTCAGATGCAATATTATTTAATTTACCAACCATTATTATTCTAACAACTTTTATTTCTGTTTCCTTTGCATAGATATAAGCAAGTACTGGTTCTGGTCCAAATGGTATAAATTTTGCTTCTTTCATAAGTTTCATTATATAGTTATCTACAAGTTTTTCTAATAGACTTGCTGAATTCGTTTTTGTAAATTCATCAATTCCTTCTCTTAACATTTCTGCATAATCAGTATGTGATAATTTTGAAACTATATTTTCAATTGAATCTGTAAGAAGCCCTTTTAAAACCTCTTTGTCTATTGAACCGCCTTTTATAATAACTTCTTCTAAGAAATCTCTTCCTTTATTTTGTTTCTTAACTCTTAAAAGCGTTTTTAAATTAGTAGAATCCACTAATACTCTAAGGTATTTATCTACAAATTTATCATTTATCTCTTTAGCTATATCATGAAGTTCTAAGAACATAAATCTATCTAATATAATATCTATTCTTTGAGGATCTTTATTTACTTCAAAATCCTCATTAGCTTTTATTACAGCTTCCTTCATTCTAATAGGTAAATCTCTTAAGTTATTATTCTCTACCATGTATTTAAGCTTGCTTAATTCCATTTTTCCAACTGGAATTAACATATTGCTAAAATCTTTTCTTAAGATTATTCCTTTTAAAATAACTTTTATATTATGGTAGTCATATTTTAAACTCATTATATCTATTAAAGATTTTGAAGGTGATGCACTATACATTAGTGCATACACTCTCTTAAGCTCACTGCTTAATATTTCTTCATAGTCTTCTGCTCTTTTTATACCTGTCATTACGTTGGCATATTCTGATTCTTGTAGAACTTTTAGAGCTTCATTTGCTGAATTACCATCTATCATTCTATCAAGTTTTGATTTATCAAGGAGTCTTGTTTCTAATACTCTAAGTCTTGGTATAACTTGAGTAAATTTCATTGAATCCATATTAATCCTCCTTAATTAAAAAGTATGTTTGCTACTTCAAATTCAAGCTCTTCTCTTAGTGATTGAACTAGAGCTTCAAATGTATAATTTATCTCTATTCCATTTTTTTCTAAGATAAAGCCACCTCTAAATTTTCCTTCACTTTGACTTAATTTAAGATTTCCTTTATCTTTAAGCTCATTATTTATTTCTTTAACGAAAGCTTCATTTATTGCTTTCTTTCCATTTACATTTAAAATTATATTTTCGTCTCCTTCTATATTTAAACTTAATATAGAACTTTTAACGAAATTTCTAAAGTCATTTTCATTCATTTGGCATAGGTTTTCCACGCTCATATTAAATACTTCGTCAATAACCTTCCCCTTTGAAAGTAACTTTTCATTTCTAACCTTTAATTCAGCACTTGAAAGTATTCTTTCTTTTCTTGTAGCGCTTTCTAATTTTGCTTTTTCTATCATTGAAGTTTTTAGCCTATTAGCTTCATCTCTTTTTTTAGTAATTATCTTATTTTTTTCTTCTTCTGCCTTAGCTAATATGCTACTTTTTCTTTCTTCTGCATCCTTTAAGATTTTAGAAGTTAGATTATTAACATTTGACATATCTTCACATCCCTAACTATTTAACGCTGAATACTAATAAGATTGATACAACGAATCCTAATAATGCGTAAGTTTCAACCATTGCCGCAAATATGATTCCTTTTGTAGTTTGCTCTGGCTTTTTAGCTAATATTTGAATACCTGATGCTGCAACTTTACCTTGAGCTATACCTGAGAATAAACCAGCAATTGCTATTGGTAAACAAGCGAAGAATAAGAATAAACCAGTTTTAAAGTCCATACCAGCACCGATTTTTAAGTAAACTAATAATCCGATAACGAATCCATATAACCCTTGAGTACCTGGTAATAATTGAAGAACTAACGCTTTACCAAATTTCTCTGGTTCTTCTGTCATTAATCCTGAAGCTGCTTCCCCTACTAGACCAACTCCTTTAGCTGAACCTATTCCTGATAATCCTACTGCTAATGCTACTCCTAATGCAGCAAATATAATTCCTCCATTTGCTCCAAAAAACTCAATCCATGTTGTAAATGTATTTTCCATTTTAAATCCTCCTAATTAATAAAAACTAACTTTCTTTTTTAATGTCTATAAACTTGTCTAATGTCTTAAATGGCTTGAATGGTCTTCCTCCACCATCATAGAATTTTGAGAAGTATTCAACATACTCTAATCTACATGTGTGAACATAAGCACCTAGTAATGATAAACCTAAGTTAAATACATGTCCTAAAATAAATACAATAGGACCAAAAATTACTAATGCTACTCCTGGGAACATCCCTATAATAAGATTTAATGCTCCTGCTATTGAACCACCTGCTAGCCCTAAAGCCATAAGTCTTGTATAAGAAACTAAGTCTCCGATATACCCTGTTATTCCATATAATTCGTATAACCCTTGACCTATCTTTCCACCTTTTGATTTCATTTGTCTTCCTTGTGTAAGTACGATAAGCACCATACCAAAGATCATACACCACATTCCAATATTTCCAACTAATCCATTTCCATTCATTTTTCCAAAAGCAAAAACTCCTATTGATACAAGAGTTATTACCCATGAACCAACATCAAAAAATGCATCTAGTGGTTTTCCTGATCTTACTAAAACATAAGCTTTAATTCCTAATCCAAAGAATATTTGAATTACACCAAATACTACTGACATAACCAAAATAGTAGTTACATCTGTTTTTGTATTTATAAGTGCTGGAAGTGGTATTAAATCACCAAAGAATGCCCCATATATTGCTCCAAATGCAATTGTTGGGAAACTCAACCAGAAGAAAAATTTAGCAAATTGTCTTTGCTTTTCCTCTAATTTAAAAGCTTTTAATGCTATTAAAGAACCTATAAGCACTAATAATCCATACCCAATATCCGCAACCATCATTCCAAAGAATAATAAGAAGAACGGTGCTAAAAGTGGTGTTGGGTCAATATCATCATATCTTGGTAAACTATACATCTCTGTAATATTTTCAAATGATTTATTTAAAGAATTATTCTTAAGTTTTATTGGTACATTTGGTATTTCTTCTTCTTTAACTTCTTCATAAGTTAAGTAATAATCTTCCCCAAGTACTTTTTTGCCTATATTAGATAATTCTTCATTTTTTTCTACAGGTATCCATCCCTGTATTACTACAGTATTGTTAGTTTTTAAGAAGTTATTTTTAGCAAGCTTTCTTGTGTAAATATTATGATAGTATTCATAAACTAGCTCTAGCTTATTTAACCCTTCTTCAAGTGCTGCTAATTCTTCTTTTATAAAAAACTTCTCAGACTTGATTTTTTCAATTCTATCCATGTCTGTGTGTATTGTATTCATTGGAATTTCGCCAGTATCCATTTTGAATTGACTAAATCCAAATCCTCTTAAAACTTCTTCAACTTTTTCTTTGTTATCTTCATTAGATAATGCGAAAAAGAAAATGTCTTGATTATTTCTGCATATTATTTCAAGGTAGCAATTTGATAATTCACTTACTAAAGCTTCTTCATAATTTTTAGCTACACTTCCTATGAAATGTGGAGTTTTTAAACTATTTATGTCACTAAAGGATGCATCTAAGCCTTCCCATGGCTTTAATAATGCACATTCAGTTTCTAACTTTGTAATTTCATTATCTAATTCTATTAATTGAAGTTCTTTTTCCTTTACCTTATCATAAACTTCATGCCAGTTACTATTTAAAACTTTATCTTGAAGCTCTTTTTGGCTTAAGGATTTTTTTCCTTCTTTCATTGCTTTCAATCCTGATTTTTGAGGCACATAACCCTTTAAGAAGTCAAGAGCAAATTTTGCTTTGGATAATTCTTCTTCACAATTACTAAACTCTTCATCAACAGTATCCTTAGAAAGCTCTCTTAACTCTTTATTTTCTTCTAAGTAATCTTCATTTTGTAAATCTATAAATTCTACTTCTGAAAACCCTTGTAATTTTTCTAATAGAGCATCTTTTTTAGACTCAAAGGTTAGTAAGGTGAATTTATTCATCTTAACTATTGCCATTTGTCTTCACTATCCTCTCAATCACTAATTTCATTGCATCCTTTTTTTTATCATTGGATACATTTAAAATCTCTTTTGCCTCTGATTCCCCTTTAGCAATAATAGGCTCTGCCTCTTTATTGCCTTCTTGGATTGCATTATTAATAATATTTTCGCATTCCTTTTTTGCTTCATTTAAGACTTCATTATATTCGTTTAAAGCCTCTTTATCAGCTATTTGAATCATCTCTTTTGCTTTTGTATTTGCATCTCTAATTAACTCTTCTGCTGTACTTTCTGCTTTTTTAACTTCTTTAATTGCCTCTAATGCCAAAATCTCACCACCTTTACTAGTAATTAAAAAAAATATATAAATTAATACTTTATATAGTATTAATTACTCTTTAATTACATTATACACTTTTTAAGAATAATTTCAATAAATTTCTTAATTTTTATAGAATTTTATTAATATAGGATTAACATTCCAAAATTTTAACGAATTTATATTATTTAATTATAAAAATATGAATTTATTATTATTATTTAGTAACGAATATGTATCTTTATCGTATATTTCGCCACATTTTGTATAGCTTTCAATATCTATTGTAAATTTTTCTATGAAATATTCTCTAAAAGAATATTCTTCTCTTAATCTTTCTTTTATCTCTCTTTCTTCATCTTTAGTTATGTTACCCTTTAAAAATTCAGGTATTCCTCTTTTTTTATTATGAAGTAAATATTCATATCTTATTATTTCTTTTAATCTTGTGTTATCTTCTTTTAATATCTCATTTGTAAAATCTAAAAATAATTTATAATATTCATTATTTCCTATACTTCTATCAAAATACCCTTTACTTTCATAGAATTTTCCTAATGAATAAAAGAAATCAAATGGAGTTTCAAATTTTGGATAGAAGTATTCTAAAGTATAATTAAATTTTCCACTGTTATAATATTTATCTACCATGTGTTCAACTTTTTTAAGTTCTAATAACTCAAAATAACTTATATTATTTGTACTTAATATTTCATAAGGAGGGTATTGTGAAAATCTCATTCCCCATTTTTCACTTTCTTCTCTCATTGATGATCCTTTTAGAAGTTTTAAAAATCCTAATTGTATTTCCTCTGGTTTTATTGAATGAACATCATTAAATGATTTTTTAAATGATTGAAAATCTTCTCCTGGTAATCCTGCTATAAGATCTAAATGTTGTTTTATATTTCTTAATGAAAGAAGCTCTACTACTTTTTCTTTTATGTCACTAAAATTAACAAATCTATTTATATTATGAAGAATTTCATCATTTGTTGTTTGTACACCAACTTCAAATTGGAATCTTCCATCTGGTGCATTTCTTAAAAGTTCTATTTCTTCATTTTTTAATATGTCTGCTGATATTTCAAAATGGAATTGAGTTTCTGTATCTTGCTTTATTAAAAAATCCCATATAGCCATTGCAAATTTATGATTACAGTTAAAAGTTCTGTCAACAAATTTAACTAATCTTACTTTTTTATCTACAAAATACTTAAGTTCTTTTAAAACTCTATCTATATCTTGAAATCTAACTCCATGAACTGTTGATGAAAGACAATATTTACAATTAAAAGGACATCCTCTTGATGCTTCATAGTAAACAATCTTATTACTTAGATCTTCATCTTCTTCATAAGGAAATACAATTTCATCTAATGACATAAGAGGTCTATTCCCATTAAAATTAACTTCTTTATCTTCTCTATAAACTAATCCTCTTATAGAAGTTATTTCTCTTTTACCTAACTTATATTCTATAAACTCTCTTAATGTCTTTTCTCCTTCCCCTACTATTACATAATCACCAATATGTTCTTTTAAAAATATAGTACTATCATATGAAACTTCTGGTCCTCCGTATAATATTTCTATATTTTCATCAACTCTTTTTATTAAATCTGCTAATCTCCCTACCATTTCAACATTCCATATATAAGTAGAAAAAGCTACAACATCTGGTTTTTCTTTAATTATTTCTTCTAATATCTTTTCTTCTCTATCATTTATTGAAAATTCTCTTATCTTTCCTTCATAATCCATATCTTTAGTAAATGCTTTTAAATATCTCACTGCTAAATTACTGTGTACAAATTTTGAATTAACTGCTGTAAATAATATTTTCATTAAAATAATTCCTCTTTTCGTTTTAAATTTTTTGGGCTTTTATAAAAAACATATCCTCCCAAACTTTAGTTTCTTCTATTTTACAATTTTTTTCAAGAATTTTTTCTATTTCCTCTATATTTAAACATGCAAATATGTTGTTATTTTTTACACTTACTTTTTTAAAATTATCATCAGGACATAAAACTTTAAGTTCTACATCTACAATTTCTCCAAAACTTTTATTTAAATCCCATATATATATATATCCATCTTTCTTTATATAATCCGTAATATCATCTATTATTTCTTCTCTTTTGCTTTTTGTCCAAATATTATTAAGGTTAAAAAATAAAATCCCTGAATCATATTGATTTATAAATTTAGAAGCTTCTGTAGTAATTGCTAATTCATCTATAGCTGAATTATTTTCATTTTGTATTAGAGAAAAATCTTCTAATGAATAATCTATAACATCTCCTTCTATTTTTAAATTGCTTAAATTTAATAAAATTGTTTTTTTCATAAACTCTCCCCCTTTTAAATAATTTAATTTTACCATTATTTTACATTTTTTAAAAGAAAAAGTACCTTCTCTTTAAATAAAGGAAGATACTTTAATTAAATTATTTTATATTTTTTCTTTTTAAAGCCTTATTTACAAGAATTAACATAATAACTAATCCTAATGTTATTATTATTACTATTATACTTTTAGGTATTTCATTAATAAATGCCATTTTATCCTTTTGTATACTATATATATATCCTGAATTACTATCTAATAACAAACACTTTGTATCTAAAAAAATTATTTTTTCTATTTTACTATTCTTATCAAAACTTAAAATTTCTTTTACAACTTTATTATTATCTATAGAATATAATTTCTTTTCTAAATTATCAAAGAAAACTATTGTATCTTTTTCTAATAAAATTCCCTTTTTATCTATTGCAAGCTCTGATATACTTTTCAGTTTATTATGCTCATAATACGGACCTTTAACATTTTTTTCTGGAGGATATTTTATTAAAGGTGCTATTTCTTTAGAATCTGAAAATTTAGGTGAACTTATTTTATCTCCTCCACTATAGTCTGGCCATCCATACCAAGACCCTTTATTTATTTTATAAATATAATCTGAGTCTCTTAAAGCTCCTCTCACTCCTTCAGCTTCTAATCCTTCAACTGCACACACAACTTCATTTTTACTATTTAAATCCCAACTAGTTATATTTTTTATTCCACTTGAATAAAGAACTGATTTCTTACTATTTATATCGACTTCATATACTGCTCCATTACCTAATGCAGCTGCTTTAACCTCTTCATTTTCTTTGCTCTCTTTTCCATATTCTCTAAAAGCGCCTGTTTTATCATTTCCATAATTTTCTCCATTTAGAGTTAAATTTATAGGACTTTTATCCCAAAAGCTTTTAGTAAATATATCTCCTTCTTCAGCTATCCCTGTGTTAGTATATGTTCCTATTGATAACAGTAATTTTCCGTCTTTTTCAAGTAATTTTCTTTTTATATTTTCACCACCATACGGAATATCTTTAAGTATTCTCTCTACATGCCCATTAGATAAATCAAATTTCAATAAGTCTCCTTTTGATAATATAAGAAGATTTTCTTTCATATAAAGTACATCTTCAATTTCCAAACTATTATTAGTGTAAATTTTTTCTGTTTTATTATCAGAATTAATTTTAACTATCTCTTTTTCATAACATACAAAATAATTTCCATTTTCATCTGTTTCTAATTCAATAGCATTTTCAAATCCCTTCAAAAATACATCACTATTTATTCCTTTTTGCTGTACTTCTATTCTATATCCACTAGTATAAATATAAATTCCAAAAGCTATTAAAACAATGCAAATACTCGCCAAAGAATACTTAAAAAATTTCTTCATAACATCTCTCCTATAATTTCCTCTTTAATTTATATTTAAATTAGCTTTATAAATATTCCTAAATTAACTTAATTCTAATTATTTAGATAATCTTTTTCTAATTTACAGTATAATTCTTACTTTTTAAGAATAGTATGTATTGTAGTTAAAGGAGTGATTATATTTGAAACAGGATAATTTTTTTAGAAATTCTTTCTTATTAACAGCATCAAATATTGCCACTGGTATTCTTGGATTTATATTTTCAATTTATTTATCTAAAGTATTAGGGGCTGAAGGAATGGGATTGTACAATCTTGTCCTACCAATATACCATCTTGTTATTTGTCTTATGACATCAGGAATTGTTGCAGCTATTTCTAAAGTTGCTGCAGTATATCATAATTCTGGTGAACATGAAAATTTAACAAAAACAATTAAGACTGTTTCTGTATTCAATATCATTTGGGCTATTATAATAGGAATTTTTGTATTTTTCTTTGCACCTATAATTGCAAAATTTGGAGTTCATGATATTAGAACAATAAATGCTATAAGAGTTGCCTGTCCGGCTATGGTTTTCATTTCTTTATCAAATATATTAAAAGGATACTTTTTAGGAACATCAAAAATAAAAATTCCTGCTCTAATTGATATTTTTGAAAAAGCTATGAGATTAGTAACTATATTTTTGCTTTTATATACTTTTAAAACAAATAATTTAGCTATGTTAGTTACTCTTGCTTATGTTTCTCTTGCTATTGGAGAGTTACAAAGTCTAATATTTTTATTTTTCTATTATAAAAAATGTACAAACAAACTTCCTTATAGACCTAATATTAAAACAGAAAGTAGAATGCAATTATTATTTAATGTATTAGTTATATCATTTCCACTTTGCGTAAACGGATTTTTAAATGGTATATTTTCTACTTTGTCTACTTGGGTTGTTCCTCGTAGACTTATGGTAGCAGGATTTGATTATAATCAAGCTCTTGGAATGATAGGTAAATATACTGGAATGGCTATGACATTAATAGGAATTCCTCTTATAGTCGTAGGAACTATAAATACATTACTAATTCCTGACCTTTCTCAAACTTTAAGTCAAGGTAGAAATTATGATGCTGCTATGAGGATAAAAAAAGTTTTAAAAATTGCATTTTTATTAGGACTTGCTACTACAGTTATCTGTAATCTTGTCCCACAAAATCTAGGAGAAATTTTTTATTCTAGAAATGATTTAGGTGGATATATAAAAATGGCTTCATTATCAGCACCAATTTATTTTTCATCAGTAACTATGTTTGGAATATTAAACGGATTGAATAAACAAGGAATAATTGTTAGGAATTCGCTTATAGTAGCTTCAATAGAACTTATATCATTATTTATCTTTACTTCAATTCCACAAGTAAATGTATATGGTTTTAGTATAACTTTATTTATAAGTTCAATAGTTTGCTTAACTATCAATTTATACGAAGTAGATAAATGTTTAAAAATAAATATTTCTATTGTTGATGTAATTATATTCGCTTTAATAAGTATTTTGATTTACTTATTAATAAATCTTTTTATTAATGTAACTAAAATAACTCTAAATACTTTTACAACACTTTCTATAGTAGCTATAGTATTTGCAATTTATACTTATTTATCAAGATTTGGTTCTGATTAATATAAAAAAGGAGTAAATCATTTCTGATTTACTCCTTTTTTAAGTTATTTATCTCATTTGATTTCTTAAAAATCCTGGTATTAGTCTATATATTTTAGGTGACATTGATTCTAAGTCTGATTTTCTTAAACCACCTATTTTTATCATAACAATAAAATAAACAAATGCTCCTATTCCCGTAAGAATTATTGTATATACTAGAATAAATATCCATTTTATCATTCTTGAACTTACCATAAGAGTTATACTTTCTAATGGGAATTTTAATCCAAAAATAACTATTCCCATAACAATTGATGCAATAATAGGTTTTATACATACTCTAAGTACAGGAATTCTATATTTAACTGTTCTCCTTAATGTTTTATAACATAAGAATGATGGAACTGCAAAATAAAAGAAATTACCAATTAAAACACCTATAATATTTAATTTAGGTATTCCAACGAATATATAGTTTCCAAGAACTTTAAATATTACACCTATAAAGAATGCTGTTATTAAAGGTCTAAACTTACTCATCCCTTGAAGAATAGATGATTGAACTTGAGCAATTGACATAAATATTAATATAAAGGAACCTAACATCATTATATATGACCCTTTATCTGTATTGAAAAGAAGCATATAGATTTCTTTACTTAACAAAGACATTCCAACTGCTGCTGGTATTGTTATAGCAAAAGTTAATCTAAATCCAAAATTAATCTCTTTTATTATTGCTTTTCTATTTCTTAAAGCATAATTTTTTGCAATACTAGGTAGTATAATTGTTGTTAGTGAAGTTATTATTATTAATGGTAGTCCAATTAAAACTCTATACTGTACAAATAATCCATATAGAGCATTTGCTTGATCTAAGTTAAATCCTGCATGTAAAAGTCTATCATTTACATTGAACATATCTACCATTCCACCAAAGTTTTGAATACCTGCTATAAGTGTTATTGGAAGTGCATATGCAAATATTTTTCTTTTAATAGCATGATCACTAATATCCTTACCTATATTTTCATCTGTATTTAATTTTTTTCTTTTTATTTTTCTTTCATAAATAGAGATTAAATAGATTACTGCAATTAAAGCTCCTACTGAAGTACCAACAGTACCTCCTGCAGCCCCTAAAGGTAAGCTTATTTTCATAAATAAAAATGCACATAATAAACTTATTATCACATTTAAGATTTGCTCTAACACTTGAGATATTGCAATTCCATGCATCATATCTCTACCTTGGAAATATCCTCTATATGCAGCTAATACAGCTGTTAAAAATACACTTGGCCCTAAAAACATAATAGAAAAAACCGCTGGCTCTGTATTTGTAAATTTAGCAACAGGATAAGCTAATATAATAACTAAAACTGCTGCTATTCCCCCAATTAATCCAAACATCTTTCTTGAAATCTTAAGAGCTCTTTCTGAATCTTTCTCATTTCCAGTGGCTTTTAATTCTGAAATTACTTTTGCAACGGCAGGTTGACATCCCATAGTTGTTACTGCATAAACAAACATGAACACATCATAACCCTTTCCATATATCCCCATTCCAGTTGTACCAATTATTCTGGTTAATAATGGAACATAAAATGCTGATAATACTTTAGATATTATCCCTGCAAAAGAAAGTATCATAAATCCTTTTGTAACCGATGATTGTTCCTTCATTTTCTTTCTCCTGATTTAAATATTAAATTTAAATACATCCTTTTTGATTTTCTTAAATATAGGTGGTAATGTTTCTACTATTATTTTATCTGTTAAGTAGTTCATTTTACCATCAATTTTTTTGAAATTTAATTTATAGGCATATAAGAATTGGAATTCTAATCCAAACTTACTTCTGAAGAATGAATTGGTCTTTTTATCTCCATATTTTTCATCACCTATTATTGGACATCCTAAATGTGAAAGATGTGCCCTAATTTGATGACTTCTTCCTGTAATTAGATCAATTTCTAAAAATGAAAATGCTCCATTTGATTGTATTGTTTTAACTTCCATAGAAATCTCTTTTGAATCTGGAACTTTTTTATCAAATATTCTTGATATATTAGTATCTTCATTCTTTAAAATATATCCTTTATAAAGACCATCTTTTATTCTTCCTTTTACTATAGTATTATAGTATTTTTTAACTTTACCTTCTCTTATTATTTCATTTAATTCCTTTAATCCTTCAAAACTTTTACCAAACACAACCATACCTGAAGTATTTCTATCTAATCTATTACATGGTGCTGGAGTAAAAGTTATCTCTTTTTCTGGAAGATATGCACCTTTTTCATTTAAATATGAAAGTACATAGTCTGTAAGTGTTGGTATTTTTTTGTTGCTATCAGGATGAACTAATATTCCTGGCCATTTTTCAACAACTAACATATTTTCATCTTCATAAGAAATTTTCATTCTTTTTGCATCAACTTTTATAAAATTATCGTTAGTTTCTTTTGCCTTTTTACTTTGAATATATCTTATTTCCACTACATCATTTAATTCTAGTGAATACTTTTCTTTTTGTTTTTTCCCATTAACTCTTATGTCACCTTTTCTTAATGCCTTAAAAATTGCACTTAAAGGTACATCTTTTAATAATTTTCTTAAGAACTTATCTAATCTTTGGCCTGCCTCATTAGCACCAATTTCAATTCTCACTACTTAATCAACTCCTATTTTACTTCTTTAGTGAACATTTTCCTCATCTAAATAGATTAATATTTATTTACTATAATGTCAAATAATCAAATGCTGCTTTACATTGAATTGCAACACCTATTGGTAAAGCCTCTTCATCTATATCAAAAAGACTACTATGTGCTGGTTTAAAGCTATCTTTAGCTACACTTCCAGTTCCTAAGAAATAAAAAGCTGAGTCTCTTTCCATTGCAAAATATGCAAAACTTTCTACTCCCATACTTGGATTTGGTTGTTCTAATACATTTTTTTCTCCTATTATATCCTTAGCACTATTTTTTATAAGAGAAACTACACTATCTTCATTTATTAAACAAGGATAACTTTCTTCTATTAATACTTCTACTTCTCCTCTTGATGCTTTTGCTATTCCTTCTGCAATTTGAACAACTCTTTCAGTTACATATTTTCTATCTTCTGGAGTAGTAGTTCTTATAATTCCTTCTATTTGTGCTTCTTCTGGAATAATATTTTGAGCTGTACCAGAATGGAAGCTTCCAACTGTTATAACTCCAGGATTTAATGGAGATAATTCTCTACTTATTATTGTTTGTAATGTACTGACAATATTAGCTCCTATAACTATAGGGTCAACAGTTGTGTTTGGTCTAGCTCCATGACCCCCATGTCCTTTAACTGTTATTTTATAAGGATTAGAAGCTGCATTTACCATTCCATTTTTTATCATTATTTTTCCTACTTCTAATTTTTCTTCTACGTGAAGACCTATTATTTTTTGAACTCTTGGATTTTCTAAAACACCATCTTTTATCATGTGAGGTGCTCCTCCAGTTGTTTCTTCAGCAGGTTCAAATAAAAGCTTAACTGTTCCTCCAAATTTGTCTTTATTTTTGTTAAGAATTCTAGCTACTCCAAGAAGTATAGTTGAATGTGCATCATGTCCACATGCATGCATTTTTCCTTTTTCTTTTGAAGAATATGGACAAGCTTTTCTATCTTCTATAGGAAGTGCATCCATATCTGCTCTTATTCCTATTACCTTTCCATTATCGTCTTTTTCTCCTTTTATTATTCCACAAAGTCCACTTATTCCAAATTCTTTGTATTCTATTCCTTCATTATCTAAGAATTCTTTTATTTTTCCTAAAGTTCTAGGAAGTTCAAATCCTAACTCAGGATGCATATGAAAATCTCTACGTATATCTATTAATTCATCTTTAAAAGCTTTTGCTTCATTTAAAAAATCTATCATTATTTTTCTCCTAAATTTTATTTATTCTTTAGTAAGATATAATTCTTTTGCTATTTTGGTTCATTCTTATTAAAGAAATGTAAATAAAGACTTATATTCATATTGAATATAAGTCTTTATTTTAAATTATATAGTATATTTTCTAAGGCTTCAACTTATGAATTATTCTAATCTTAAAAGATTTTTCTCTAAAAGAATACTTAATTTGAAAGTTTTTTCACCACTATCCATAAGTAAAATAGTTATTCTATCTCCATCTATTTTTCTTATTATTCCTTTTTCTCCACGACCTTTATGGAAGACTTTTGCTCCTACTACATATCCCTTATTCTCTAATTCTTTTAAAGCAAATTTTGTTTCATCTAAAAATCTAGATCTATCTCTAACTTTTCCACCTTTAGTTTTAGGAGAAAACATATAAAGATTATCTATAGCTCTAGTCATACCAACATAAAAAATTCTTCTTTCTTCCTCTATATTTTCCTTTGCAGAACTATGAGGAATTGAATCTTCTACACAGTTAGCTATAAATACGTTTTTAAATTCCATTCCTTTTACTCTATGAATAGTACTTAATATAACCCTATCTTCATTTTCCTCTTTGTTTTTAGAACTTTTTATTTCTTCTTTAACTTCTTCTATATGATTAAAAAAATCTAATATATTTGTAAAATCACTTGCTAATATTTTAAACTCTTCTAATATCTCTTCTAAATCATCTAAGCTTTGGCTAAATTTTTCTGCATATTCTTTTAAATATTCTATATATTCTAAATCACTTATTATAAATTGTATTGCACTTCCGAGAGATAATTTAGAAAGATAGTTTATATCTTTTTTTAAATCTTCTAATTTTCCTTTTTGAAATGAATGAATATCTTTTTTTTCAATTAAAACGTCAAAAGGATTTTTCTCTTCTCTATAACTTCTAACATATTCAACATTTGCCTTACTTACATATCTAAAAGGTCTATTTATTATTCTTAAAAAATCTGTTTTACTATTACTATTTAAAGCTAAATTTAAATAAGCAATTATATCCTTACATATAAAATGATCATAAAAATTATATTCTTTATCTAATATATTAAAAGGTATCTTACTTCTTGTAAGAGCATCTACAAAACTCATTCCCTCTGCATTAGTTCTATATAAAATTATGTTATCTTCGAATTTATAATCCTTATTCCAAACATTTTCTTTTATCTTTTTTACAACTAAATCACTTTGTTCTTTTTCATCAGAAGGAAATAAAATTTCAACTTCTCCCTCTTCTTTATTAAAAGCTTGTATTTTCTTTTCATTTCTACTTATATTAGAAGAGATTAAATTTTTAGATCCTTCAATTATATTTTTAACACTTCGATAATTAGTTTCTAAAAAGTATTTTTTCCCCTCTTTAAATATCTGGTTAAAGATTACCATATATTCTGGTTTTGATCCTCTAAAAGAATATATACATTGATCTTCATCTCCAACACAAAAAAGATTATTGTTTTCCCCACTATTTATAAGTTTTAAAAATTCAACTTGCAAATTATCGCAATCTTGAAATTCATCAACTAACATATATTTAAATAATCCTCTATATCCATTTAAAAGCTTGCTATTATTTTCTAACAATTCTAATGTCTTTATTGCTAAATCATCAAAATCTAAAAGTCCATTTTCTTTTTTGAAATTTTCATATGTATATAAACATTCTTCAAATATATTTTTTGTTATAGTTGGCTTAAACTCTTTTATATCTACTCTAGAAGTTTTGAAAAGAGAAATATTATTTTTTACTTCTTTTACTTTATCATCATTTATTTCATCAAAATAATTTTTTAAAATTCCTTGAATTAATTTGTTTGTTTTATATTCTTCTACTATAGATATTTTCATTCCTTCTCTCAATAGAATTTTATAAAATAATCCATGAAATGTTCCAAAGAATGGTGCTGAATTTCGCATAAAAACCTTTTTATATCTTTCCTTCATATTTAAGGCTGCAGACTTTGTAAATGTGATAACAACTATGTTTTTATTTTCTACATTTAAGTTATTTATTAAGTAATTTATTCTATTTATTATAACTGTAGTTTTTCCCGAACCTGGAGCTGCAACTACAAGTATATTTTTTTCTTTTCCGTAGACTGCTTCTTTTTGGTTTTTATCTAATATCAAAATATCACCTTCCTTTTAAAATTATATCCATTATTTCATTCAAATAACTATATTGTAATAATTCTTTTAAAGATGTACAATAGTTTTAAATATTTTTATAAGGAGATAGACATGAATAATAATAAAATTTTCGACATTAAAGATGAAAGAAATTTAACCATGTTAACTGACTTTTATGAACTTACAATGGGAAACGGCTATTTTTCAAAAAATCTTCAAAATAAAATAGCATATTTTGATATGTACTTTAGACGTGTCCCTGATGGTGGTGGATATTGTATAATGGCTGGAGTTGAGCAGCTTGTAGAATATTTACAATCTTTAAATTTTACTAATGATGACATAGAATATTTAGAAAGTAAAAATATATTTTCTAAAGATTTTTTAGAATATTTAAGAAACTTCAAATTTGAATGTGATGTTTGGGCAGTTCCTGAAGGAACACCAGTATTTCCAAATGAACCTCTTGTAACTGTTAGAGGGCCAATAGTTCAAGCACAATTTGTAGAAACTATGATTCTACTTACAAT
Organism: Clostridium thermobutyricum DSM 4928; assembly: GCF_002050515.1. Classification (GTDB taxonomy): domain Bacteria; phylum Bacillota; class Clostridia; order Clostridiales; family Clostridiaceae; genus Clostridium; species Clostridium thermobutyricum. The sequence continues at coordinate 93,124 of NZ_LTAY01000092.1, forward strand.
TAATCATCAAACTTTAATAGCAACAAAAGCTAATAGAATTTGTCGTGCTGCTAAAGGAAGAACTGTAATGGAATTTGGTTCTAGAAGAGCTCAAGGATATGATGGTGCTATTTATGGAGCTAGAGCTTCAATTATAGGTGGTTGTGATTCAACTGCTTGTACAATAGCTGACCAAAAATTTAATATTCCTGCAATTGGTACTATGGCTCATAGTTGGGTTCAACTTTTTGACACAGAATATGAAGCTTTTAAAGCATGGGCAGAAGTTTATCCAGATAATTGTCTTTTACTTGTTGACACATACAATGTATTAAAATCTGGTATTCCTAATGCAATAAAAGTTTTTGATGAAATTTTAAAACCTTTAGGTAAAAGACCAACTGGTATAAGAATTGATTCTGGAGATATAACTTATCTTACAACTAAATGTAGACAAATGTTAGATGAAGCTGGATATCCTGATTGTAAGATAGTAGTTTCTAACTCTCTTGATGAGCATATAATACGTGATGTTTTAGCTCAAGGAGCTCAAATAGATTCATTTGGTGTTGGTGAAAGACTTATAACAGCTAAATCTGAACCTGTATTTGGTGGAGTTTATAAATTAGTTGCTGTAGAAAATGATAATGAAATAATTCCTAAAATTAAAATAAGTGAAAATAATGAAAAGATAACTAATCCAGGATTTAAAAGAACTGTCAGATTATTTGATAATAATTCACAAAAGGCTATTGCTGATTTAATTCTTCTTAATGATGAAGAAATAGATATTAATAAACCTCTTACTATTTTTCACCCAAGTGATACATGGAAGAATAAGACTATAACTAATTTCTACTACGAAGATTTAGCAGTTAAAATTTTTGATAAAGGTAATCTTGTTTATGAATGCCCTACAGTTTTAGAAGCAAAGGATAGAGCTAAAAATGAGTTAAATAGATTTTGGTCTGAAATCCTTAGATTTGAAAATCCACATACTTATTATATTGACCTTTCTCACAAACTTTGGTCATTAAAACACACATTACTTCATGCTGCTAATAATGCATATTAAAAAGAGACGTTTTAACGTCTCTTTTTAATATTTTTTATTCAGCAATATCTAATACTACCTCTTTTAATACATCTTCAATTCTTAGTTTTCCAAAGCCATCATCTAAATCTAAATAACTTATAAAAACGCATTCATCTCCATTTTCTACATCTTTATTCATGACACATTCTGAAAAGCATTCAGTATAATTTTCATCTGATGACCAAAACGGGCATTTTCTCATAAATTCTCCTCCATCTTGTAAACGAAACCATTTTATAAATATTATATAATACTTTCCTCAAAAAATAAAGTATTTTGTAAATTTTCCTATTTTTCTCTTTTTATTCTTGAACAACTATAGGTTTGCTTAAATAATACCCCTGAAAATAATCATACCCTTCGCAAAAAGCTTCTTCATAATCTTCTTTACACTCTATTTTCTCTGCTAAAAATTTTGCTTTTGGGTTTATACTTCTAATTTTAGATAGAATTATATTTCTATCTTTTTTAGTTGTATCTATAAAGTCTATTTTATATATATCTACTAATTCTACGAATTCAATATATTTTATATTTAAGGTAACATCATCTAATGCAATTATGTAGCCTTCATCTTTTAGTTCTTTAATTTTTCTTTTAACTTCTTCTGTAGGATCTATATTTTCTAATATTTCTACTACTATATTATCTTTTGACAAAGTATTAACTAATCCATTTATTAAACATTTCTTTGAAAAGTTTATAAATGCTCTTTTATCTTCTATTAAGTTTTCTTTTCCTATATTTAAAATATTTGAAACTACTTGTAGAGTTGCATAATTCCCATCTACATTTTCATCATAATAATTTTTATAAGAATTTCTATATAATAGTTCATAAGCAACAATTTCATTTTGGCGATTATATATACCTTGCTTTGCCAAAAATATATTCATCAAACTTCCTCCTGATAAACCCTAACATTAGAATAATTACCGTATACTAAATTAATAGCATACGGTAATATAATGTTTATTTAAAGAATCCAATATTTTTTCCTACTGAAAGGTCTATTATTTCATTTTGGAATGCCTTTAATAAAGCTTTTTCTAAAACTTTTTCTTGATCAAAATTTTCAATATCTCTGCATTCAGCAAAAACTTTATTTAATTCACCCTTTATATTTCTATATGTTAATGTAACATTTGGCTTATCATATTCAACCTTTACAATTTTTATTCCCCAAGAAATTTGAGCATATTGGTCTTCAACTTCTAATTTTGTAAGTTCTTTTAATTTTTCTTTTTCTTTTGTAGGGTCGTTTATTATTATTAATTTATCTCCAACTTTGTATTTAGCCATGTGACTTTCCTCCTAAATTTATCCTATTCTATATCTCGATTTTATCACCTTGCATCTTTTCTTGCAACTAATCTTTTCCATTTGTGTATATTTTGATTTAAATTTAATAAATTATTTAAAAAAAAAGAACAGAGAACTGTTCTATAAAAATAAAAATAAATAAACACGGAATCGTTATTTTTTTAACAACTTTGTTTATATTTTAACATAAAACTTTTTCTAATTCAACCATTTTATAATATTTTATATTATTTTTTCATATATTAGATAATAATATTTATTAATTAAGATAGATATTTATTGAATAATCATTGATTTTTTTTTGTTTAGCATATATAATAACCTTATATATAGGATAAGGAGTATTTAATATGGAGAATATAACAACAATTTTTAAAGAAAAAAAACTTAAGCTTACTCCTCAAAGACTTGCAGTTTACAAGTATCTTATGAGTACAAAAGAACATCCATCTGCAGAAGTTATATACAAAGCTATTCAACCAGAATACCCAACTATGAGTTTAGCTACAGTATATAAAGCTTTAAAAACTCTAGTAGAAGTAGGTTTAGTAAAAGAATTAAATGTTGGAGAAGGAAATTTTAGATATGACGGTAAATGCGAAACTCATCCACATATTCAATGTATCAAATGTAGTAGAGTTGATGATTTATCTAATGAAGTATTTGAAAATATAAACACTGATGCACAAAAAGTTTCAGATTATAAGGTTCTTTCAAATCAACTATATTTCTATGGCATCTGTAAAGATTGTCAATAAAACAACGCAATTATTGCGTTGTTTTTTTATTTAACACTCTTTCCCACTCTTTCCCATCATATTTTCCTTCCATTACATTTTTAACTTCATCACTAATACTTAATATATCTTTATTTGATATTCTATTAAAATAAAATCTATTTACTTCTGCTATAGATTGAATACTACTTGCCATATCTCCTTGAACTCCTATTAAAGAACTATCTCCCATTTTATTTCCTGTTACTACTTTCATTTTGTTTAAATTTTCCATAGCTCCTCCTTGAAGCAAAAATCTTAGAAAGCTTTCTACATCATTTTCTTGATGATTTCCAACTGTTGCACAAATTATTATATCTACTCCAGTTGCAGCATTTACATATTTATTCTCTATAGGTTGCTTATTAATTAGAGTTGCATTTATTGAGCTATCAAATTTATCTGAAGAAAGAGTAGTTGTAAGTACAACAGGAATTTCTCCTTTATTAAATTTTTCTATTAATTCCTCTCCACCTTCTATGAAATTGCTTTCTTTTAAAATTCCTTGCTTATAATAATCATTTATTACATTAAATATCTTTTGACCATCTTTTATAGTATATATATCATTTTCTAATTTTCCTTTTACATATTCTTGATTCATATCATATATTATAGTATCATTTGCAACAACAGCACTTAAAAGCAACTCTTTTGTATACTCACTTTTTATGTATGTTGGTATTTTTATTCCTTTGCTAGTTAAAATTGATATAGCTTTAAATAAATTATCTTCTTTTATATCTAATCCCATACTTTTCAATAATTTATCATTACATACTAAATCTAATGAAAATGGCATAAATCCTATTCCATAATAACTTCCTAATAACCTTCCATAAACATTATTTATAAGTGAAAATTTTTCTCTTGTCTTCTTATCTTTATAAAGATAACTTATATCCCTTAAATAATCTTTATTAGCAAAATCTACAAAAGAATAACCATCTAAAATTACTATATTAGATTCTTTATCTTCTCCTATAAATTTTATCATATCCTCTTCTTTTTCAACTCCAACTAAAGTAACTTCTTTGCCAACTTTCTTTTTATATTCTTTTATAATCTCTTCTACTACATTTATCTCTTTAACTGTATTTTTATTGTAATAAATTTTAATATTATGGCTTTCTTCTTCATTACGACTACATGATATAAAATTAAATAATGAAATAATTAATAATAAGGCACAATAGATTCTTTTTCTTTTTCTGTATCTCATCTTTTTCTCCTTTTACAAATAATATCTAATCATTTATTCTATTCTTTTTCATATACTTTATTATGGGAGGGATATTAATGAAATTTAATAAATTAAAATATTTTAAATACTTACTTATATTATTAGTAGTAATTCTTTGTTTTACTCTTTTTATTTTTTTTATTAACTCAAAAAAAACTATTAGTACTTATTCTTCAGTAGATATTAACAAAAAACATTTAATTGATTTAACTGGTGATGGAGTAAATGAAACTATAGAAGTAATCCAAGCTGATAATTCTTATGACGTTAAAATAACAACTCAAAAATCAACAATTCTTCTAAGCTCTCTTTTAGATGACAATTTCCTTTGCTCTAATGGAGAAGGTAATATATTTAAACTTAGATTTATAAATATCTCTAGAGATAATAAACCTGAAATATTAATTCAAGGTATCAAAAATAATTCAACTATTAATTATCTTTTTTCTTATAACAATAATTTTGAATTAACATTACAAAACTCCAATAATGTTTGCGGTGTTATTGATTCTAATTTAAATAAAACACCTCAATTTATTTCACTAAATTATAATAAAAATAAAGAAAATCTAAGATCTAATATGATTATAAATAATGAATTAATTAATTCTACTAGAGATTCATTAGTAGTCCCTGGAATTGATAGTATTATTCCTCTTATAAACTATATAAACCTTGATGTTGAAGTAGAAAGTCACCCTGATGTATTTACTGATTCAATTTCTTCTAAGGATTTATCTAATCTTTGGAAGCTTGATAAAAGCAATTTTTCTTATAAACTAATTGATTGCTTTTTCTTTGATACTGAAATAGATGATAATGGAGACATAACAGAATGTAATTATACTCTATATTTTAATAGAAAAAATTTAAAAGATAACACTATAGAACCTTTTAATGTAGAAGTTACTTTAAATAAAGATTATTATAATAATCTAAGAATCTCAAACATGAATTTCATTTTTAATAAAAAATAAAAAGGCCGCTTTTGCGGCCTTAAAAGGGGGATGGGGGATAACTATACTAACTTAATAATATAGTTTATAAAAGATTTTTTCTTTTACAATAATATTATTTACCATTAATATTATTTTTATTCATTTTAATTTAAATCCCCAAATGCCCCATTTACATATAAATAAATAGCTTTATCTATAAATTTAATTCTCTCTTTACTAACTATCTTTCTTAATGATAATAACATTTGGATATTAGGATCATCTTCATCTACATTATAATCCTTCTTTTCATTATGTTTAATATTATTTTCATTATTTGCTCCACTAAATCCTTCATTATTAATGTTAGTGTTATTATTCATATTATTATTTACAGTGTTATTCATATTATTATTCATTAAATTATTTAATAATTTCATTGGATCCATATTTCCAAAATTATTTTGGTTATTAATATTATTATCCATTCCATTATGAATATTTCCATTAAAGTTATCCATGTTTATACCATTTTGATTAAACGAATTCATCATAGTATTAAATTTATTCTTATCTATATTTCCCAGCATTCCCATTAAACTATTCATGTCCAAGCCAAAAGGATTATTCATTTGCCCTTGTGAATCTTCTAAATAATCATCTTCATTTCTATTTCTATGCTTTCTCTTACTGCCCATATTAACCTCCAATTATAATTTCTCTTTACATTATATGTATAAAATATATTTTTGTTATTATTTTTATGCATTTTTTTTGGAGGGCTATAAAAGCCCTCCAACAACTATCAATTCATATATTAAATTGATTAATTTGTTTAGATTTCATCAAATAAAGGAATTAAGAGATTACCATCCCCATCCATTTCCTCCGCAACCACAAGCGATTATTATTAAAAATAACCAGCAAAACCAGTTGTTGTTTCCATTATTACAGCAATTTGAATTATTTCCAAATCCATTGTTTCCGCATCCACAGCAAGCAATTATTAAGACTAATATTATCCAAATTCCCCAGTTATCATTTTGACAACTTCCACCATTATTCCAATTAGGCATTATAACTGTACTTCCGCTTGAGCAGCAGCATCTTCTTCTTCTTCTTCTTGACATAATTTATTCCTCCATACTATTTATTAGCAAAATGAATTACATGAATTTCCATTGAAACCAGATCCACAGCAACATATTAATATTAATATTATCCATACAAACCAGCTATTTCCGCAGCCAAATCCATCTCCGAAGCCACCCCAGCCCCAGTTGTTATTCATCATTCCATTATTCATCATTCCAAAGCAAGGATCTACTGGAACATAGAATGTTTCTTTACATTTTTTAAATTTAGGTTTTTCGCAGCAACAATCACAGCAACAGCAGCAATCACAACAACAATTATTTCTACGTCCACCTCTATTATTTCCGTTACAACCCCATAATAATATTATCAATATAAACCAAATAAAGTTGTTATTGCATCCATTATTACCAAAGTTATTACATCCGTTATTGCAACCATCATTACATCCATCATTATTATGATGATTATTATTGCAATCACATGAATTTGAATCATCACAATCTGATTCGTTAAATCCATTTAAAATATCATTAATTTCCATAAACAAAATCCTCCTACATTTTTAAGTTTTTTTTGTTTTTTTGTTGTTTATACTATATTGTATGAACTGCTATTATTTTTGACACAAAACTAAATAAAAAGGACTGAGAAATTTTTAATTTCTCAGTCCAATATAAATTTAATCTAAATCCGTTGCTAAATCTTCAAATAAATTATTTATTAATTCATCTTTTCCTTTTTTATTTAAAGATGAGAAGAAATATAATTTATCTTCTTTTTGTAGCTTTAAGGTTTCTCTTATAACTTTTTCACTTTTTCTTAATTGGTTATTTGAAAGCTTATCGCTTTTAGTTGCAACAACAATAACATCATATCCATAATGAAGAATCCATTCATGCATCATTATATCATCAGCAGTTGGCTTATGTCTTGAATCTACTAAAAGAACAACTCTCTTAAGCTCTTCTCTACCTGCAAGATAATCCTCTATTGTTTTTCCCCAACTTTCTTTTTCAGCTTTAGACACTTTAGCGTATCCATATCCAGGTAAATCTACAAGATAAAAATCATTATTAATTAAAAAGAAGTTAATTAATTTTGTTTTTCCTGGTGTCTGACTAACCTTTGCTAATTTTTTTCTATTAGTAAGAGCATTTATTATAGAACTTTTACCAACATTTGATCTACCTACAAAAGCAATTTCAACTCTTTCATCAGTAGGATATTGAGGTTTCCTAACAGCTGATATTATAAATTCTGATTGTTTTATTCTCATTATTTATTCACTCCAATTATCGAATTTTCTAAAACAGTATCAACATGACTTGCAGTTATTATGTTTAAGCTGTCTTTAACTGAATCAGGTATCTTATCTATATCTTTTTCATTTTCTTTAGGAATTATTATAGTGTCTATTCCAAATCTAGAAGCTGCAAGAGCTTTCTCTTTAAGTCCACCTATTGGTAAAACTCTACCTGTTAAAGTTACTTCTCCTGTCATAGCTATATTATGTTTAACTTTTTTTTCTGAAAGTGCTGATACTAATGCTGTTACCATTGTTACTCCAGCTGAAGGACCATCTTTTGGCACTGCTCCTTCTGGAACATGAATATGAACATCTTTCTTTTTATAGAATTCTACATCTATTCCATACTTTTTAGCATTTGCTCTAACATAAGTAAATGCAGCTTTTGCAGATTCTTGCATAACATCTCCAAGTTTTCCTGTTAGCTGAAGCTTACCTGTACCTTCCATAACCATAGCTTCTACAGGTAAAGTATCTCCACCATAAGCAGTCCAAGCCATTCCAGTAACTACCCCAACTTTATCCTCTTTATCCATTGTTTCTAATGAATAAAATCTTTTTCCTAAAAGTTCTTCTGCTTTTTTACTATTTACTGTTATAGACTTATTGCCTTTCTTAAGCATTTCTGTTAATGCTTTTCTAATTAATGAACCTAATGCTCTATTTAATCCTCTGACACCTGATTCTCTAGTATATCCTTCTATAACTAATCTTATAGCATCATCAGATATTTTAACTATTTTATTTGTTACATTATGTTCTTTTAATTGCTTATTAACTAAATACTTTTTAGCTATATTGAATTTTTCTTCATAAGTATATCCAGATACCTCTATTATCTCCATTCTATCTAGTAGTGGTCTTGGTATAGTATCTAAGCTATTTGCTGTAGCTATAAATAATACTTTTGAAAGATCCATAGGAACTTCTAAATAGTTATCTCTAAATGTATTATTTTGCTCTGAATCTAAAACTTCTAGTAAAGCATCAGATGGCTCACCTTTATAACTTGAACTTATCTTATCTATTTCATCTAAAAGTATTACTGGATTCATGCTTTTAGCACCTTTAAGTGCATATGCTATTCTTCCTGGCATTGCTCCAACATAAGTCTTTCTATGACCTCTTATTTCAGATTCATCTCTCATACCACCTAATGCAATTCTTGAATATTTTCTATTCATAGATTCTGCAATCGACTTAACAATAGATGTCTTACCAACTCCAGGAGGTCCTACAAGACATAATATAGGTCCTTTCATATCTCCACTTATTTGTTTTACTGCTAAAAATTCTATTATTCTATCTTTTACATCTTTAAGTCCAAAATGATCTCTATTAATAATTTCTTCTGCAAAATTAATGTCTATATTCTCTTCTGTAGATATTTCCCAAGGAATATCTAAAATCCATTCAATATATGTTTTAGCTACATTACTTTCTGAAGAATTTGAGCTCATTGATTTTAATCTCTTAACTTCATATAAAGCTTTTTCTTTAACTTCTTTTGGTAAATTTCTATTTTGTATTTGCTCTTCTAATTTAGATATTTCTGATTCTTCATCATCTTCACCAAGCTCTTCTTGTATAGCTTTTATTTGCTCTCTTAAAAAATACTCTTTTTGACTTTTATCAGCTTTATCTTTAACAGTTTTTCCTATTTTCTTTTGAAGTTTTATAATAGATATTTCTTCATCTATTATAAATAATAATTTTTTTATCTTCTTTTTTAAGTCAGTTATTTCTAAAAGACTTAATCTATCTGCTTCTTTTGTAGCAACAATTCCAGAAATTATATCTGATAGTCTCCAAGGATCATTGTCCATTTCTACTCCTTTAATCATTTCTGGGTTTGTATCACCTATAACTTTCATATATGATATAAAAGATTTTTTAAGGCTTCTTAAATACGCATCTATTTCTACATCATCTATTACTTCTTCTTTAATTCTCTCTACTTCTACTTCTAAATAACTTTTTTTATTCTTAAATTTTAATATTTTTCCTTTTTCTTTTCCCTCAATAAGAACTCTAAAAACATCATTTGGTAATTTAACAATTTGCTTTATATTTGCTATTGTTCCTATTTTATTTACATCGCTCTTCTTAGGTTCATCTATTTCTAAATCTTTTTGTGGTGCTAAAAATATATCTCCATCTGCTTTCATTGCCACTTCAATAGCTTCTTTTGATTTTTCTCTCCCCACATCAAAATGAATAACCATATTAGGAAAAATAGTTAATCCTCTAAGAGGAATTAAAGGAAGTACTCTATTATTTTCCATTTTCATCTTCCTCCGAACTTCTTCTAAATTATATTTATACTTATTTAGTATAACATAAGTAACTTATTTTTCAATCTTTATAAAAATCCAATATTTAAATATTAAAAAAACTCATCTTTGAATTACAAAGATGAGTTTTTATTATTCTTCTATTTTAGGACTTTCTAATAAATTTTCGTTAGAATTTCCTCTAATTATTTCTGGATCTTTTTTAGAAGTTATACATTCTTCATTTATTATAACTTCACTAACAGTTTCATCAGATGGAACTTCAAACATAATTTCCATCATAACTTCTTCTATTATGGCTCTTAATCCTCTTGCTCCAGTTTTTCTCTTAATTGCTTCTTTAGCAATAGCTCTTAAAGATTCATCTTTAAATACTAAGTTAATATTGTCTAAATCAAATAACTTTTTGTATTGTTTTACGAGAGCATTTTTAGGTTCAGATAATATTTTAACTAATGCCTCTTCATCTAATGATTCAAGAGTAACTACTATTGGAAGTCTTCCTACAAATTCAGGAATTAATCCGAATTTAAGTAAATCTCCAGGCATTATATCTTTTAATAATACACCTAAATCTTTTTCTTGTTTAGATTGTATAGTTGCTCCAAACCCAATTCCACTTTTCTCTGTTCTTTTTTCGATGATCTTATCTATACCATCAAAAGCTCCTCCACAGATAAATAGGATATTTGTTGTATTAATTTGTAAAAGCTCTTGATGTGGATGTTTTCTTCCACCTTGTGGTGGAACTGAAGCTACTGTTCCTTCAAGAATTTTTAATAAAGCTTGTTGAACTCCTTCACCTGATACATCTCTAGTTATTGATGGATTTTCTGATTTTCTAGTAATCTTATCAATCTCATCAATATATATTATACCTCTTTCGGCTTTTTCAATATCATAATCTGCATTTTGTATAAGTTTTAAAAGTATATTTTCAACATCTTCTCCAACATATCCTGCTTCTGTTAATGTAGTAGCATCAGCCATAGCAAAAGGTACATTTAATATTTTTGCTAAGGTTTGAGCTAAAAGTGTCTTACCAGAACCAGTTGGACCTAATAATAAAACATTACTTTTTTGAAGTTCTACCTCATTATCTATACCTTGTTTTGAATTTATTCTTTTATAATGATTATAAACTGCTACAGATAAAGATTTCTTTGCGCTATCTTGACCTACAACATAATCATCTAAATATTTCTTTATTTCAGCAGGTTTTGGTAATTTTTCAAGTACTACACCTGATTTCTTTTCCACTATTTCTTCTTCTATGATTTCTGAACATAACTCTATACATTCATCACAAATGTACACTCCAGGCCCAGCAATTAGTCTTTTAACCTGCTCTTGACTTTTACCACAGAAAGAACACTTTAGTTGTTTTTTATCTTCATACTTAGCCATAAATTCACCTCACTAAAGTATACTACTATTTTTCAATTTCATTGTTTTGAATTACCTTGTCAATTAATCCATATTCCATAGCTTCATCAGCTTCTAGGAAGTAATCTCTTTCAACATCAGCCTTTATTTTTTCTAAAGGTTGATTTGTATTTTCGCTTAAAATCTTATTTAATTTATCTTTTATTTTTAATATTCTTTTAGCGTGTATATCTATATCTGTTGCTTGCCCTTGGAATCCACCTAAAGGTTGATGAATCATTATTTCAGCATTTGGAAGAGCAAATCTCTTTCCTTTTTTTCCTGAAGTAAGTAAGAATGCTCCCATTGAAGCAGCCATCCCTATACATATAGTGCAAACATCTGGCTTAATATAATTCATTGTATCATATATAGCCATTCCTGAAGTTATTGATCCACCTGGACTATTTATATATATATATATGTCTTTATCTGGATCTTCACTTTCTAAGAATAAAAGTTGTGCTACTACTAAATTTGAAGTAACATCATTTATTTCTCCATTTATCATTATTATTCTATCTTTTAATAATCTTGAAAAAATGTCGTAACTTCTTTCACCTCTATTAGTTTGTTCTACGACCATTGGTACTAAACTCATATTTTTCCCCTCCTTAAAATGTAACATTTATTAGTATTAACAAAATATTTGAATATTAATCTTAAGTATCTTATTAATTTTTATTTTAAATAATTGCCAGAAAATAAAATTTCTCTGGCAATTATATAAGTTACATATTTATTTATATTTTATAATTATTTGCAGTTATCTTCTAATAATTTAATTACTTTTACAACTACAACTTCTTTTTCAATCATAGCTTTTTGAGCTGTAGCTAACATTTTAGCCATATCTTCTACTTTGTCTTCTGAAGTATACATTTTAGCTAATTCTAAAGCTTTTTCATTAACTTCTTCTTCTGTTGCTTTTATATCTTCAGCTTTAGCTAAAGCTTCGATTACTAATTCACCTTTAACTTTCTTTTCAGCATTTTCTTTCATGTATGATCTCATTTTTTCTGTATCATTTCCAGTGAATTGCATATATTGATCAAGAGTTAATCCTTGATATTTTAATCTATTTTCTAGATCTGCTACCATAGCATCTATTTCTTTTTCTATCATTACAGCTGGAACATCCATTTTTGAATTTTCAATAACAGCTGTTACTAAAGCATCTTCAAATTCTCTTTTTGCTTTTTCTTCATTAGCTGCAGTTAATTTTTCTCTCATATCTGCTTTTAAAGCTTCTAAAGTTTCAAATTCTGAAACTTCTGATGCAAATTCATCATCTATAGCTGGTAATTCTTTAACTTTAATTTCTTTTACAGTTACTTCGAATTTAGCTTCTTTTCCATTTAATTCTTCTTTTCCATAGTTTTCTGGGAAAGTAACAACAACATCTTTGCTATCATTAACTTTCATTCCAACTAATTGTTCTTCAAAGTTTCCAATGAATGATCCTGAACCAATTTCTAATGGATAATCATGTCCTTCTCCACCTTCAAATGCAACATCTCCGATAAATCCTTTGAAGTCTATAACAGCTATATCTCCGTTTTCAACAACAGATCCTTCTGCTTTAACTTCTACTCTAGCGCTCTTTTCTTGCATTCCTTTAAGTTGGTTTTCTATTTCTTCTTCTGAAACTTCGTATACAGGTTTTTTAATATCTAATCCCTTGTATTCTCCTAATTCTATTTCAGGATATACAGTTACTGTAGCTGTATAAACTAATTCTTTTCCTTCACCAACTTCTAATACATCTATTGATGGGAAGTCAACTGGTCTTATATTATTTTCATCTATTACTGATGGGTATGTTTCACTTATTACTGTATTTACAGCATCGTCAAAAAGAACTTCTAATCCGTAGAATTTCTTAACCATTGCCATAGATACTTTTCCTTTTCTGAATCCTGGTATGTTAAATTTATTTCTGTTTTTATTGAATGCTTTATTTAAAGCAGCAGTAAATTTTTCTGCCTCTACTCTTACTTCAAATTTTACAACGTTAGCTTCTATTTTTTCCATTTTAGCTTCCATCTTATTTATTCCTCCTAAAATAGTTCTTATTCACATTTATTAACTAGGATATTATAACACAGTTTAGACCCTATTATCAAACTTTATTGTTACTTACTTCCTATTTTATTCTTTAAAAAGCTTTCCCTGATTATCTAAAATATATTCCACATTTCCAACTTTTACATTAATATTATTTTTACCTTCATTAGCACCTAGTATTTCTAAGTCATTAGATGCTGAATTCCATATAGCTTTATAAGTAGAATTTTTTATATTATATATCCATAAATATTTATTCTTCGCTGATGCACCAAAATAAGGAAGATTGCTTATATATACTATAGTATCATCATCTATGAAAGTTGGATTTACTCCCCATAAATAATTAACTCCAGAGTTTTTTTCTTTTTGTATCATAGCATCCTTTGGATATTTATCTCCTCTTCTTGAAACATATTCTGCCTTAGTTATATTCTTAACTTCACCATTTATATTTACTAAAAACATATTTTGATTTTCATCTTCTACTACAGCTTCTTTTTTATTTGGAGATATATTACTATAAAAACCTTTTGTTTCTATATTTAAAAATGTTTTATTTCCGTCTTGTTCTTGAACTTTAAATTTAACAACCTCATTATCTAAAAGCTTAAACTCTAAATTTGAATCTACTGGAGCAGACGGTTTTTGTTCTTCTACAGTGTTTTTAGCTTCTTCTTTTTGAGTTTGATTATTTTTAACTGGTTGATGTTCATTTGAAACAGAATCATTATTAGCCCATGCTTGAAGATTATTGACAATTTGGTTAAAATCCATACCTTTTAGCTTAAACTGATAAAATAGACCTAAAGCAATAAATATGACTACTATTATGCTTATTAAAATTTTCAATCTTCTTTTTTTCATTTTTTTCTCGTAGTCTTTACTAAATATACTCGGCTTAGCCAAATTTGTTCCCTCCCAATTAATATTTATTTTCTATTTTTGCAACATCCAGAACATACTTTAATTCCTAAAGCTCTTTTTTCTTCATCTGTTAACTTAGCTTCATTTTTTGTATATTCTTCATATTCCATTGTATCTTTTAAAAGTGTATCTTTTTCTAAATGTATCATAATAATTTCTCCTTTAATCTTACCATATTTTTATTTTCAAATAAATTTTGTTTATTTTTGAACATGCAGTTAATATTTATTTATAATCTTTTAAACTTCATTTACATAATGTATAATTTTAATTAGATATAAAATTCTATTTTTTATCCACTAAATAGAATTTAACAAAAATCTAACCTTTATACATTATTTGTATAAATTTTAAAACCTGTACTTTTTAAGTATAGGTTTTTCTCTTATAAATAAAATTAACATATAACTATATCACAATTCAAGCAATATAATTATATGTTATATGTTTTAACTAATATAGTTCATAGGATTAGTATGTCTTCCATTTATTCTAACTTCAAAATGTAAGTGAGGCCCTGTACTCATACCAGTACTTCCAACTTTAGCAATAGCTTGTCCTCTTTGTACTTTCTGTCCATTTGACACAAGTAAACTACTTGAATGTGCATAAAGAGTTTGAACTCCTCCACCATGATCAATTACAATAGTTTGTCCATAACCACTCATCCATCCTGAATATACTACAGTTCCACTATTAGCTGCCATTGTAGTTGCTCCATAAGGTGCTGCAAAATCAGTTCCAGTATGAAATCCATTTGGATTTCCTGTAACAGGATGTTTTCTCGGACCATAATTACTTGATATATCATATCCACTTGGTCTAATAAATCCACTAGAAGATGGAGCAATTCCGCCTTGATTTCCTATATTATCAAATATCCCATCAATTTTTTGTTGAAGCTCTTTATTAAAGTCCATTAAATCTCCTATTTGATTTTCAATTGACTTTTCTTTATTTTCCAATTTACTTAAAATATCTCTTTTTTCATTTTCTATCTTTTCTAAGTCCTCTACTTGCGCTTGCCATTTATTTCTTTCAACTATAGCCTTATCTTGAAGCTTTTGTTCTTCTGCTCTGCTTTCTTCAACTCTATTTTTATCTTCTTCAACCTTTGTTCTATTTTCTATAATTGACTTTTTTTCATTTTCTAATTGAACATTTAATTCTTGTATTTCTGTTATAAGTTGTTTGTCTGTTTTTAATATTTTATCTATGTTAAACAATGTTGAGAAGAAATCTCCAATACTTTCACTTGAGAAAAGCATATGTAAAAATTGTGCTTGGAAGTCCATTTTATAATAACTACTTAATCTTTCTCCTAAAATTTGTTCTCTTTTCGCTTTTTCTTCTTCATTCTGCTGTATATCAGCTTCTGTTTTATCTATTTGTCTTTGCATTTCTGCCATTCTATTTTCTAAAGCATTTATTTCACTTGTTATTGAGTCTATCTTTTTTTGATATTCATCTACAACACTTTGATATTTGTCAAGATTTTTAGTCATTTCTTCAATTTCTTTCATAACTTTTGAAAGTTTTTGAACTTCTTCATCTTTTTCATTCTTTAAATCTTCTTTTTCCTTTTCAAGCTCATTAATTTTTTCTTTATTAGCATTAATTTGGTTTTGTGATTTTGTATCAGCAGATGCCACTACATCACCTATAAGTGGTGTAGTAATAGCAACAGCTAATAACATAGTACAAAGCCTTTTTTTATTCATAAATTTAAATCCCCCTTAAATTAATTTCTAAAGTGAAAAATTTTCTACATTGTTAACAATCCATTTTCCATCTTTATAAATTACATTTGTAAAAAACTTTTTATTTTCTTTTGTATTTGAAATCCCTATTATTCCAAATATATTTTTACTTATAGTATAATTTACATCACATACTACAGTTCCTTTATACATACCATTCTCATAAGTAAAATTACTTTTTTCTTTGTCAATAGTTAAATTATCTAATTTATAATCATTTTTTAAGAATACATAATTTTTTTCTAATATAGAGTAAATTTTATTTTTTGCATCATCTGAAGCCCCTGTGATACTATCTTTACTTTCATTATTTAATGCTGTAAAAACACTTGAATAAAACCCTTGTATAACACTATCTACTTCAGACCACAGAGCATCATTTGCCATATTAAGAGTTAAGTTTACCTCTGAATTATTTTCTAATTGGACTTTAGGTCCTTCAACTTTTCCCCAAGGAAATTGTTTTTCTATACTTAAAGATACACTTCCATCTACTGGCATAGGTCCAATATCTTTAAATTGTTCTACAGTTTTACCTGAACTAACTCCATTTATTAATACAGTGGCGTCTTTATATGGAGATTTTACTGTTACTGTATCTCCTCTTAAATCTAAATTTATATTTGTATTGTCTACTACTGCTATTTCTCCAGTTTCCTTTATTAAGCCATATTTGCTATCAACAGTACCTTCTAAAGTATATTCACCTGGAATTAAATTTTTAACTACTTTTCCTTGTTCAATTTGTTGTCCATCTAAAGTTATATTTGTGTTACTTAAATTAGAATTTACTTTTAAATCAAAAGTCTTAAGATCTATATAGTAGTTATCTCCTAAAAATCCTTTTTCTTTTTTAAGCTCCATAATTTTTGATGTACCATTATTTTTTACTAAGTCTACAAATTCACTTACTTTATCACTTCTATTTTGAAAATATTTTGCTAGTGGCTTTAATTCATTTCCTGTTGCTTTTTTACCATTAACTTTTATTATGCTATTTAAAGTTCTAACATTTCCATCTTCTAAACCTACTTGAAGTTTATTTAAAACTTGTTGACTATTATTTTTAGGTGTTCCTAAAAAATATCCAAAACATAAACATAAAATCAATACTATTGGAATTAAAATCTTCTTATATTTACTTCCAAATTCTAATAATTTTAATTTATTAGGATATTTCAAAAGTTTTGTATATTCAGCAGTTTTATCTCTCAATTTATCTAAATCCACATTTTTTTTCATTTTATACACAACCTTTTATTAATATAATATATTAATTATTAATTTAAAATCAATATTTTTAATCTTTTCTTAATAACTTTGAATTTATATATATTTTAATAATGGGTATGATAAAATCATACCCATTAATTTATTACTCTAATATGTCAATTAGCCATTTTCCACAGTCTACACATTTAAATATTCTTATTACAAATAGATCTAATTTATTTTCTGCTAATACATTTTTATATTTATCAACTTCTTCTTTAGTCACAAACTCATCATTTTCATCTATATATCCATGAATTTGTATAAAATAGTTATTTCTGCTTTTATTACAACATTCATTATCATCTGCTGTAACTATTTTTTCGTATTCTAAATAACTTGCGAAATCTTGAATTATATAAATAATATCCTCATAATCTTCAATGTTATCTATAAAATCTTCTTCATAAAAAACAAGATCTTTAATTTTAAAAAGTTCTTTCATATTCTTTCCTCCAGTATAAGTATACTTTATCTTTACTTAATATATTCATATAATACTATGCTATAATATAAAAAACAATTTTTATTTAAGGAGACAAACAATGATTTTTGATACTCATATTCATACTGAATTATCATCTGATAGCCAAATGAAACTTTCTTCTATAATAGAAAAATCTAAAGAATTAAAAATTGGAGTAATATTGACTGATCATTTAGACTTAAACTACCATATAAAAAATGAATTTAGAGTTGATTTAGATAAATTCTTTGAAAAATACTCAAGCTATAGAAATGATAATTTACTTCTAGGTGTTGAAATTGGATTAAGTTCAAGTATTGTAAAAGAAAATACTGAAAAAACAAATAAATATCCATTTGATTATATTATAGGTTCTGTTCATTCTGTTGATGATGAAGATATCTATTTAACTTATTCTAAAAAAGGATTAAATAGAGAAGATTATTTTAAAAATTATTTAAATGCAGTTATTCAATATATTACTGAGTTTAATAATTTTGATTCTTTAGGCCATATTGACTATCCTTGTCGTTATTGTAATTATGAAAATAATAATTTAAGTGTATCTGAACATGGAGAATATTTAAAACAAATTTTTTCTATTTTAATTAAAAACGGACAAGCTTTAGAAATAAACACTAGAAGATTACATTTAGAGGATGTTTATAAAGCTACTTTAGATATTTATGAGCTTTATGCTAAATGTGGTGGAAAATATGTTACATTAGGATCTGATGCTCATACTGATGATGCTATTGGCGCAGACTTTAATATTGCTTTAGAAATTTGCAAAAAACTTTCTTTGAAACCAGTCTATTTTAAAAATAGAAAAATGATATTAATGTAATTAAAAAGGTCTTTAGTAAAACTAAAGACCTTTTTAATTATTTTTTATTTTTTTAATTGCATATTCTAAGGCATTTTCTATATTATTATTGTTCTTTCCTCCGCCTTGAGCTAGAAATTTACTTCCTCCGCCTCTACCATCAATTAGAGTTATAGAATCTTTTAATAAACTTCCCATATCAATATCATTATCTTTAGAGGATGCAAATATAAGATTTGCCTTCTCTCCATTAGTTATCCCAACTAATGATATTGTTTTTTCTATAGAACATATTTTTTCTATAACTTTATTTATATTTTTAATATTTCCGTTTTCATATACTTTTTTAAATACTTTTATCCCATTTATTAATTCACATTTACTTAAAATTTCTTTTACTTCATAATCACTTGTTTTTTCTAAAAGTTCTCTATTTTGATTATTTAGATTTTTTATATCTTCTTTTAAATTTTCAATTCCTTTTATAACTTCGTCCTCACTGCAACTTAAATAATTACAAACTTTTTTTGAAAAATTGTCTTTGATTATATAATCATTTATAGCTCTTCTTCCTGCTAAATATTCAATTCTAGTATTCCCTTTATGACCTTCAGCTCTCTTTAGCTTTATACATTGAAGCTCTATTGTTCTACTAGGATGAACTCCACAACATGCATTTATATCCAAATCTTCTATTTTTACAACTCTTATTTTTTCATCTGTTTTAGGTAAATCTCTTCTAAGTCCTAACTTCTTTAATTCTCTTTTTTCTGGAAATAAAAATTCAACTTTTAGATTCTTAAAAATATTTTCATTTGCATAAGCTTCTGCTTTTCTTATTTGTTCTTCTGTTAATTTTCCTACTATATCTATAGTACTAATCTCTTTTCCTAAATGTATACCAGCAGTATTTTGATTAAATAACTTAAAAAAGCATCCTGACAAAAGATGCTGAGCTAAGTGTTGCTGCATATAGTCAAATCTTCTATCCCAATTAATTTCACATTTTAGTCTATGTTTTTTTAATATTTCTTTTTCTACTACGTGATATATCTCTCCATCTTTTTCATATACTTCTAATACTTCAACACCTTCTATAGTTCCTATATCATGTGGTTGCCCTCCTCCACCTGGGAAAAATGCTGTCTTATCTAATGTTATATGATATTTATCTTCTTTTTTTTCTATACCAGTCACTTCTGCAAAGAAATCTTTTATATAGCCATCAATATAATATAATTTTTCCATTTAATCACGTCACTTTCTTTAATCTTTTATAAAAAGTATAACAAAAAGGAATTATATAAAAAAGCATTAGCTTTTTATATAATTCCTTTATTTCTCTTATTACACTATAAAAAATGCTGCTGCAACTATTATATATACAGCTAAAAGTTGTACTCCTTCAAGCCAATTTGATTCTCCATCACTTGCCACTCTATTAGCTATAAAAACTGATGCTATAAGTGCCACTAATTCAAATTCATTAAATATTATACTCATAGGAGAAAATAGTAAACTTAAAAATATTAAAATTGGTGCAACAAAAAGTACTATTTGTAAACTTGATCCTATTGCAATTTCTACCGCAACATCCATTTTATTTTTTATTGCCATAATAACTGCTGTACTATGTTCTGCTGCATTACCTATTATAGGAATTATTATTATTCCTACAAAGAATTCACTAAGACCTAAAGCATGCGTCATAGGTTCTACAGCACCTACTAAAATTTCTGATTCTACTGCAATAACAACTGTGGCTAAAAGCAAAACAAAAATAGATTTCCACATACTCCATCCTTTTTCTACTTTATGATTAGAATTACCTCCAATTTCTTCTATCGCATATATATCTTTATGTGTAAAAAATGAAAAAATCAAACTTAATATGTATATTACAATCATTATTATTCCAACTAAAATACTTAATCCTTCATACCTTGTATTTAAAAGATTTATATCCATAGTATGTGTGAATATTGCAGGAATTGTTAATCCAATTACAGAAAATAACAACATACTGGAGCTAACTTCAATAATATTTTTATTAAACTTTTGAGTTTTATGTTTTATTCCACCAGCGAGAATACTAAGACCTAATACAAGCAAAACATTTCCTATAACTGAACCTGCTATAGAAGATTTTACAACTTCAAATAATCCTTTTTTAAGTGCAAAAAATGATATTATAAGCTCTGTAGCATTTCCAAAAGTTGCATTTATAAATCCTCCTAATTTTGGCCCTGTATAAATTGAAATAGCTTCTGTAGCCTCTCCCATAAGTCCTGCTAATGGAATTATTGCCAAAGCTGCTAAAATAAATATTACAGTTTCATTAAAATTAAAAAACTTAGCTATTATACTTATTGGAACAAATATTAATAGAACTCTTAAAAATTTCATTATCATACCTCTTTTCCATAATCGAATAAAAATATATTTATTTTTAAAGCAAATAAATTATTTATTATATTTTAAGTTTTAATTTATTTTAACTAAAAATTTTTTTACTTTTACGCTCATATATTTAAAAATATATTATTTAGTATTCTTTTTTTTATTAATTTTTATTCTATGTGAACCTTTTTATTAAGAAATAATAAATTTTAAAAAACTCTTTGGAAACCCTGTATTTGTAATATTTTAGAAGTATTTTTCTTTTTTAATATTTTAAATTTATTAATATACATTCAAAATTTTTAGTATTGACTATTATTTTTTTCAGATATATAATAAGCACATGCAGTACAATTACTGCAGTTGCAAAAGATAATTAATAAAGACAATGATAAGAGCAAGTAGAAGTATCTAAGCTTAACAGAAAGTTGCCGGATGATGAGAGGCGCAAGGACATTTACTTTGAATACGTCTTGGAGTCATGCATTGAAAGTTAATTTTTAATTAGTAGGTGTTATCGGATAAGCTTCGTTAAAGCTATTAAGGTTACATATAAATTTTATGTAATAAATTAAGGTGGTACCGCGTGATATAATCTCGTCCTTTGTTATAGGATGAGTTTTTTTTATACGCAAAAACTCTTATTATAATTATTTTTTGTAAATCTTACTCATTTAATTAAATTTTATACATGGTTGGGTGTAAAGCAAAAAAAGCCTACAAAAATAACTTTTTGAAGACCTTTCAAATAAAACTAATCATTCAGGAATAACCTCGGAAATTATTCGTGAATAACATCTTTCTCACTCAGGTTAGTTGAACATATTTTCTTCATTAAGATTTTGCTTAAATTAGTCCTTAATATTTGTATATAAATCAAATCACCCAACCTAGTATAGAAAAATATTTGCAAGAATTCCTACAACATTGCAAATACTAATTCTAAATGAAGAAATTTAATAACATTTTTATATAACTCTATTATATTTCTTTATTTAAACAAGGTCAACTATATTAAGTAAGATAGGACTAAAATTAAAATTTTATTTAAATTATAATGGAGGAAAAATTATGACAAACGTATTAGACACACTAAAAGAACGTGGATACATTAAACAATTCACACATGAAAATGAAACTAGAGAATTATTGGGTAAAGAGAAAATAACATTCTACATTGGATTTGATCCAACTGCTGATAGCTTACATGTTGGTCATTTCATAGCATTAATGTTTATGGCTCATATGCAAAAAGCTGGTCATAGACCTATTGTATTAATAGGTGGTGGTACTGTTACTATTGGAGATCCAAGTGGAAAAACTGATATGAGAAAAATGCTTACTGATGAACAAATTCATCACAATGTTGAATCAATAAAATCACAAATGTCAAGATTTATTGATTTCTCAGATGATAAAGCAATATTAGTAAATAATGCCGATTGGCTTAGAGGATTAAACTACATTGATTTCTTAAGAGAAGTTGGTGGACATTTTACAGTAAATAAAATGTTAGCTGCTGAATGTTTTAAAAGAAGATTTGAAGCTGATAGAGGTCTATCATTCTTAGAATTTAACTACATGTTAATGCAAGCTTATGATTTCTTAGTTTTAAATGAAAAGTTCGGATGTAAAATGGAATTAGGTGGAGACGACCAATGGTCAAATATGATTGCTGGTGTTGACTTAGTTAGAAAGAAAAAATCTAAGAGTGTATACGCTATGACTTGTAGTCTTTTAACAAACAGCGAAGGTGAAAAAATGGGTAAAACAGTTGGTGGAGCTTTATGGCTTGACCCTGAAAAAGTATCTCCTTTTGAATTCTTCCAATACTGGAGAAACATTGATGATGCTGACGTTGAAAAATGCTTAAAATTATTAACATTCGTTGAAATGGATGAAATCAGAGCATTATGTGATGTTGAAGGTGCAGAAATAAATAAAGCTAAACAAAGATTAGCATTTGAAGTTACTAAATTAGTTCACGGTGAAGAAGAAGCACAAAAAGCTGCTAAAGCTGCTGAAGCTCTATTCAATGGTGGAGTTGATTTAGAAAATGTTCCAACTATTGAGCTTTCAGAAGATAAACTTGGAACTAGCTTAATAGATTTATTAGTAGAATTTAAAGTTCTTCCTTCAAAATCCGAAGCTAGAAGATTACTACAACAAAACGGTTTATCATTAAACAATGAAAAAGTTACTGATGTTTCAGCTACTTTAAATAAAGAACATTTTGCAGAAGGATTTGCAATGATCAAAAAAGGTAAAAAAGGATTTACAAAAGTTGTTATAAAATAATTAAAATAAATTAATTAACCAAATTAAAATTAATTAACCAAATTAAAATTAATCAACCAAATTAAAATTAATCAACCAAATTAAAATTAATCAATCAAATTAAAATTAATCAACCAAAACAAATTTAATCAACCAAATTAGAAATCTTGTTAATTAATATAATGACTTTTAAAATTATAATCTATACTACTACAAATATACGAATTAAAACCTATCTATTAAATTAGATAGGTTTTTTATTTATTTAAAGTTAATTCATATCTTCCATATATAATTGTATAAGTAAAAGAGGTGATTTATATTGAATTTTACTATTATAAAAGAAGTTTTTATATTATTTTTAATTATGCTTGTAGGAATTTTTGTTAGAAAAAAAAATATAATTTCTGAAGAAAGCATTGGATCTATGTCAAACTTTTTAATTAAAGTTTCACTTCCCTTTTTAATACTATCTTCATTTAATTATAAAATAACACATTCAGTTATTCATAATGCAATATTAATATTTATTTTCTCAACTATAATACACATTTTCCTTTATATATTAAGTAAACTTTTAGCATTAAAATTACCTAAAGAAAATAAAGCAATTTGTGTATTCTCCAATTTATTTTCAAACTCTGGTTTTATGGGATATCCTATAATGGCTGGACTTTATGGAAAATTAGGTGTTTTTTATACTGCGATTTATGGAATCCCTTATTGTATATTCCTATTTAGTATTGGAATAATATTATTTAATAAAGAAGAAAATAATAAATTAAAAATTATTAAAAACATAGTTTTTAGTCCAGGTATTATTGCTACTTTAATAGGAATTATTCTTATCATTTTCAATTTAGAACTTCCTTCACCTATACAATTAACTCTTAGTTACATAGGAAATATGACTACTCCACTATCAATGATAATTGTTGGAGCTATGTTAAGTTCTATAAATTTAAAGGAAATGTTTAAAGAAAAGCTTCTATATTATATAAGTTTTACAAAACTTATATTAATACCAATACTAATTTTCTTTTTAACTACAATTTTAGGTGCAACACCATTTATAAGAAGTATATGTGTATTATTAGAAGCATTACCTGTTGCAGTTGTATGTTCAGTTTTTGCAAGTAGTTTTAAAGTAAAACCTGAATTTGCTGCTCAATGTGTTTTTATTACAACTATTTTTTCTATTATAACAATACCTATAATAATGAATATAGTATAAAAAGGTATCAAGAAAATCTTGATACCTTTTTATTTTATTTATTTATTTTTTTGTCATTATATATCTTTTGTAATTTATCTTGAATTGCTTTTTCTATTTTTTCCATATACTCTGCAAATACTTTTTTATCATTTAAGAAAGGTGAAAGTACACAAGCTCTTAGCACTGTTACTTTTTGTACTTTATCCCACTCTTCTCTTGAAATTCCTATATTATTAACATATCCAAATGGACTATCACCATAATCTGGAACAGCAAAATCTGTATGAGAAGTAATAAAATCATTGCTGTATAATCCACCTCTAACATATGATGCTTCTTCATAGAAATCATGATTTAATTCATTCATTTTTTCTAAGTCTGTGTTTCCTACTTCATTAAATGCAAAATCAACCATATTAAAGTCTGGTCTTATAAGAGTATGTAATATTATTTCTTTGCCATCAACAACAAACTTCTTATCACTTAAATATTCATATAAATTCATTGCTCCTTCAATAGAAGCTCCTATAAGTCTACCATATCCTGTAATATTAAGTGGTAAAGTTCTATGTGCTGCCCAAACTCCAGCTGCAGTTGCTCCAGCTTTTGATCCTTCAAGCATAAATGCTCCAAGTAATGCTGGAATATCCATTCCTTTTTCAAATACATATGTTGCAAAATAAGAAATTGAATCTCTCATTCTCTTATCTTTAATTACTATTCCACCTGCTGAATATGGAATATATCCCATCTTATGAGGGTCAATAGTAACTGTATCCGCTTCACTTATAGCTTTAAATGCTTCATAAGTGTCATCTTCAGGCCATTTTGTATTTGGATCTAAAATAACTCCATGCTCTTTATATTTTTCTTGAAGTTTATCTTTTGGAATAAAACTAAAGTCTTCATCTAAGAATATTGATCTTGCATATCCTCCATAAGCAGCATCTATATGTACATAGAAATGAATTCCTTCTTTTGCAAGTCTATCTCTAACTTCAATTATTTTATGAATATCATCAACAGCACCTTCTTCTGTTGAACCAACAACTCCTACAACTCCAAATACAGGAATTTTTTGTGCTGCAAATTCTCTTATTTTCTTTTCTAGAAGCTCAGTATCCATTCTGAATTTTTCATTTACTTCTATAGCTTCTACATTTTCAAGACCAACTCCAATAATATCAGCTGCTTTAAGCCATGAATAATGTTTAGTTTGTGGAATTATCCACTTACCTAATTTAGCTATTTTTTCAACACCTTCTCTTGCTGAATGTTCTTTTAATTCATCAAGTTTATCAGGCACTTTTTCAACTAAATCTAATATTTCTTTAACTGACATATTTAAAAGTTGCCATTCATCTTTTCCTTCTACTAATTCAGGAGCAACTTCTTTCATAGCAAGTGGTAATGATTTAATATTTCTTGCATACCAAATCGCTTCAAGGTTAGCAATTGAACCATCTGCACAAATATGTCCCCAACCAATATCATCTTGATATCCCATTAATTTTGCAAAATCTTCTCCAACTTCTTCTTCCATTTGTGAAGTTCCTGGTGAAGATTCATATGCAACGTTATTTCCATTATATAACATAGCCCCAAAATATCCTAATATTGCTGGCATAAGTGTTTCTGAGTTCATATGACCTAAGAATCTTGGGGAATGCCATGGAAGTGATTGTGATCTAAGTCTTATAGATAATTCTTTAAGAACATCTTCCATTCTATCAACAGATTCTTGGAAATCTTCTGTTCTTTTTTCTCTTCTATTTATTATTTCTTTATCTTCTGGATGATAATTTTTTCTCCATTCACTATGATCTTCAAACATCATTTTAAGATATTTTTCAAATGTATTTTTATTTTCAGATTTAGGTCCTAAAAAGACTGCTTTAAGATTTAAATCCTCATTTGTTTTATCATTCATATTTTTACTCCTTTATTTATAACAAATTATCTTTAATTCAAAACTAAAATTTATTAACTTCTATATTTAATATTTTTTTAGAATAAATTAATCAAATTTTTAATGTCTATGATGATCATTCTTTTTCCAGCTTTCTTTTTTAACAGCATAAATTATAAATGGTATTATAAAGAATACAACTGATGCAATTACTTGGAATGCAATATATCCTGGACCTTCACCTGGTCCTAATATTGATGGTGGTATTAAACTTGCAATTATAGTTAATAAAATACCAACTAAAGCAAGAATAGCTACAAACCACATTGTTCCCATTCCACCTAATCTAAATGGTCTTTCTAATTCAGGCTTACTATATCTTAATTTTATTATTGAGAATATCATTAATACATATGCCAAACAATAAAGTATTGTTGTTGTGATTGTGATTATTAGGAATGCGCTATTAACATTTGGTACTACTACATATACAAAAGCTATAATTGAAATTATTATTGCTTGTAAAATTACAAATGTAATAGGAACTCCTTTTCTATTCCTCTTTTGGAATACTGGTGGTAATAATCCTTCTTCTGCAACTTTAATCATTGCTTTTGAAGGTCCAAGTACCCAAGCACTTAATTGTGCAAGTATTCCTATTGTTATCATCCATCCAATTATATTTACAAAAATTGATGGCATACCTAATCCCTCAAAATAAATTGCGAAAGGTTGTAATATGTTAGATAATTGCATTTCTCCATTTGGAACAGCATTTGACATTGTTAAACCTGTTACTAAATTTAATATAATGATTATTACTAATGTAAATATAACTGCTATAGGATAATTTCTCTTTGGATTATCAATATTATTTGCATGAACTGAAGAAATTTCTATTCCTGCAAATATGAATATAACTCCTGAGAAATAAGTTAATGTTCCTGCACTATTAAAATCCGGGAACATTTTTCTAAATTCAAATCCTCCAGCTAAGTATCCTCTTGGGTTTATTCCGAATTTAGCTAAATAAGCTAACCCTAAAATTATAAGAAGAATAAAAGGAATATATACTCCTATTATTGCTCCCCAATTACCAACAACTTTAACCATGTCATATCTTAAGTTAAGAAGAGTAACTAGCCAATATGCAATTAGAATACAAATAAATACAAATAAATTATTTTGTGAAAGTGATGGCATTCCTATAGCATATCCTAACATAACTCCTATTGTTGATGAAATCATAACCATTCCGAAAAACATTTGAACCCATAAAAGCCATGATGTTACAAATCCAAATTTTTCTCCAAAAGCTTCCTTAACCCAAACTTGAGGTCCTCCCTCTTTTGGATATGCAGTTGCAAGTTCAGCTGCAATTAAAGCTATTGGGATGGCGAATAAAATAACTGCTCCAATTAAATAAGAAATCTGTGACCAACCTGTTATTGCTAAGGTAGGAACACTTCTTACAGTTCCAAAAAAAGCCATTGTAATTCCTACTAATTGAACCAAGCTAAGCTTCTTTTCTTCACTTCCCATAAAGATCCTTCCTTTCTTAAGTAATAAATTAATCTACTTTGTCGATTATTGTAGATTTACTTCATTAAAAGTATTCTCTTTTCAAACCTTATTTATACAAGACTAATTTTTACAATAAAGGAATAAAAGCATAAAAAAAATTGCTAGTACATAAGTACTAGCAATTTATATCATTCAGAAATTATTTTCTGTTGTATATTCTTTCTAATTTTCTTTGAATAGCTGCATCTACTTTTTCCATGTATTCATCAAATGTAGCTAAATCGTTTATGAATGGTGAAAGTACACAAGCTCTTAATACAGTAACTTTTTGTTCTTTATCCCATTCAGCTCTTGAGAATCCAAGTCTTTCAACATATGAGAATGGGCTATTTCCATACTCAGGAACTGCAAAGTCAGTGTGTGAAGTTATGAAGTCATTATCATATAATCCACCATTTACATATGAAGCTTCTTCATAGAAGTCATGGTTTAATTTATTCATAACTTTTAAGTCAGTGTTTCCTTCTTCATTGAATGAGAAGTCTAACATGTTGAAGTCTGGTTGAACTAATGTGTGAAGTATAACTTTCTTACCATTAACCATGAATTCTTTGTTTTCGAAGTGTTTGTGTAAGTTCCAAGCACCTTCGATACCAGCTCCTATTAATTTTCCGTATCCAGTAATGTTTAGTGGAACTGTTCTGTGAGCTGTCCAAACTGATGCAGCAGTAGCTCCAGCTTTTGATCCTTCAAGCATGAATGCTCCAAGTAATGCAGGAATATCCATTCCTTTTTCAAATACGTAAGTAGCGAAGTATGAAATTACTTCTCTCATTCTTGTATCTTTTATAACTATTCCACCAGCTGAGTAAGGGATGTATCCCATTTTGTGTGGGTCAATAGTTACAGTTTCAGCTTCACTTATAGCTTTGAAAGCTTGGTAAGTATCATCTGATGGCCATTGAGTTTCTTCATTTAAGAATACTCCATGTTCCATGTATTTAGCATGTAATTTATCTTGAGGTATGAAATCATAGTTTTCATCTAAGAATATTGATCTAGCATATCCCCCGTATGCAGCATCAATGTGTACATAGAAGTATATTCCTTCTTTAGCTAATTTATCTCTTAAAGCTATGATTTTGTGTATATCGTCAACAGCACCTTCTTCAGTTGATCCAACAACACCAACAACCCCTAAAGTAGGAATTCCTTGTTCAGCATTAGCTCTGATTTTAGCTTCTAAAAGCTCAACATCCATTCTGAATAATTCATTAACATCTACTTCTTCAACATTTTCAGTTCCTAAACCGATTATATCAGCAGCTTTTAACCATGAGTAGTGTTTAGTTCTTGGTACAAACCATTTACCTAATTTAGCAATTTTTTGTCCGCATCCTCTTGCTGATTTTTCTTTTATTAAATCGAAATCTTTAGCTTTGTCAGCTAAGTCTAAGATTTCTTCTGTTGACATATTTAATAATTCCCATTCAGTTTTTCCTTCAACTAATTCTGGAGCAACTTCTTGCATTGCAAGTGGTAATGATTTTATGTTTCTAGCATACCAAATAGCTTCTAAGTTAGCAATTGATCCGTCTGCACAGATATGTCCCCAACCATTTTTGTATCCCATTAATTGAGCAAAATCAGCTCCTACTTCTTCTTCCATTTCTGAAGTACCTGGTGATGATTCATAAGCAACGTTATTTCCATTGTATAACATTGCAGCAAAGTATCCTAATATTGCTGGCATTAAAGTTTCTGAGTTCATGTGTCCTAAGAATCTTGGTGAATGCCATGGTAATGATTTTGATCTTAATTTTATTGATAATTGAGTTAATACATCCTCAACTTTTTCTGAAGTCATAGCAAAATCTTCTGCTTTGAAATCATCTCTTTTTATTATTGGTTGATCTTCTGGGTGATAGTTCTTTCTCCACTCACTGTGATCTTCAAATAATCTGTTAAGGTGTTTTGTATAAACATCTTTATTTTCTGATTTTGGCCCTAAGAATAAGGCTTTTAAGTTTACATCTCTCTCACTCATCGTTAGTACATCTCCTTAAACTTCTATAATATGACCATTTAAAATAGTTTTTATTAAGCCTACAACAACTTCAAAACTCCATTTTAAATTACCATATATCCAATTTTAAATATTATATATATAAATTAATTTAAGCATTAGCTACAAATTAATTTTTATCTGATTTGCTTGCTAACATTTCGTATTAATACAAAGCTTAACTTCACTACAAATTATAGCTTGTATTAATACTTCATAATGTTAACCTGATTCTTATAAATTTATCTTATATAGTCCTTATAAAACAAATTTATAAGAATAAAAATTTTAGATTAATAAATCTTTAAATAATTCCTAGTAAATAAATTTTCTTTTTCAATTAAATGTTTTAATTTCAAAAGTTTTCTTTTACTCAATAATTAATTTTCTTCACTATTTATTAAAAATAATTTCTTATTCTCTATAGCCCGTAGATAATATTCAATTATTTTTAAAACTTTTTAAGTTCATTTGTTGGACGAACCTTATACACTTATAATATTCCTTTTAATTTTTTTGTCAAATAAATTTGTTCAAATTCCAAAAAAACATACACTTTTTATTAATTATTTGTTCATATTAGTATAAATTTATTAATATATAAATTATTACATATTTCGTAATTTTTATATTTAGGACACTAATTAGAAATATTTTTAATTATTTATTAATATTATAAGGCTTAATAATACTTTTTCTTCCATTTTTTTTAATCATTCTATTAATTGTTAGACTTATTTTTTTATGTAGTTATGTAACGTTTACCTTAAGTGTTCACATAAATGTTTTTTCATTTCTAAGGGTTTTTAGGCATTTATAGAAAATAAAAACAGTATCTTCTAGATATTTCAAATTATCTAAAAGATACTGTTTTCTTAATTTATTTATAGAGAAGATTTAAATATTTGTATTATTGAGTCTTTATCTAATGGTTTATAACCATCTATTATTCCTTTTCTAACACAATGCTCTGCCATATCTTCAAAATGCTCATCATTTATATTTATTTCTTGTAAAGAACTTGGTATTTCTAATGATTTAAAAAATTCTCTAGTTTTTTCTATAGATTTTTTAGCTATCTCTTCTTTATCTAAACTCTTATCTATATCCCATACATTAATTCCATACTGAACAAATTTTTCTATAGTTGTATTATCTAATACGTATTCCATCCAATTTGGAGTTAATATTGCAAGCCCAACTCCATGAGTTATATCATAATAGGCACTTAATTCATGCTCTATTGGATGAACACTCCAAGCTCCTGATTTACCATTTGAAAGTAACCCATTTATTGCAAGACTAGATGCCCACATTAAATTTGCTCTAGCTTCATAATTTTCTCCATCTCTATAAGCAATTGGTCCATAATGTATACAAGTTTTTAAAAGTGCTTCGCACATTCTATCTTGTAAATAAGCTCCTTCATTTTTACTAAAATAAACTTCTAATATATGACTCATTATATCTGCTGTTCCAGCTGCTGTTTGATTTTTAGGAACTGTATAAGTATATTCTGGATCTAATATAGATGCTTTTGGTCTCAAATCTGGATGACCAAATCCTAATTTTTCTCGTGTTTCTAAATTACTTATTACTGCTCCTGCATCCATTTCTGATCCTGTTGCTGCTAATGTTAAAACTGATATTATAGGAAGAACTTTTTTTATTTTTGAAGGATCTACTATTAAATCCCATGGATCTCCATCATAAAAGCTTCCTGCTGATATAGCTTTAGCACAATCTATTGTACTTCCTCCACCTATTGGAAGAATAACATCTATTTTATCACTTTTTACAAATCTAACTCCGCGTCTTACTGTATCTATTCTTGGATTTGGTTCTACTCCTGAAATTTCTATACATTTTATATTATTTTCATTTAATAAATCTAAGACTTTATCATATAACCCTATTTTTCGTATACTTCCTCCACCATATACTAATAGAACTTTTTCACCATATTTTTTTATTTCATTTGGTAAGTTTTCTATAGCTCCTTTACCAAAATGTATATCTGTTTTAATTGAATAATGAAAATTCTTCATAATATCGCCTCCTTTTCTCATTATAATAGTATAGGATAATTAGTTTGTTATTATAATATTAATATTTTTTTATTTTACTTTTTTATTGTATTTTTATTATAATAAAAAAGACTTATTGTCAATTAATAAATTATATCAGTTATAATTAAAGGAGGATTTATGAAAAAGAATATAGATTTAATTTCTTATCCATTTCTTAATGAAGATTTTGGTCCTGTAGACCATGAGGTTTTAACAGATTATCTCTCTTCTATACTTGGAAGAATTTATTCTTTAGATACACCTTTAAAAGAAGAAACATTTTGGCTTATGGATAAAGTTCTTCATTTAAATGGCTCAATTAGAGGAAAACTTGCTATATTTGATTCTGATATACAATATGGATTAAACTTAATTTCAAAATTAAAATCTTATAATAAAGATAGAATTTCTGGGTTTGTTTATCCAATTGGCCATCCTATAGCTTGTGAATATCATGTTGCAAGAGGAATTGCTAAAAGAGTTTGTAGAAATTTATACTTACTAAAAAAAAGTGGAACTGAAGTTCCTGAAATTTTATTAGATTTTTCTAATTTAATGACTAATTTGCTATTTCTTTTTTCTTTGGAAGTTAATAGATTAAACAACATCCAAGAAAAAGTTTTTATATCAAAATCATATTAAAGGAGTTATATAATGAAAAAATCAATTTTACCAAAGATAATTATAGCTATAATTGCTATATTAGTAGTTATCGGTATAGTTTTTGCTTCACGTAACCTTATCAAAGGTCAAAAAGGAGAAAAAACTATAACTATAACTATAGAAAATCAAATAGATCATAAATATCTAATGAAAGATAAGAAATTTGAAACAGATTCAAAAACACTTGCTGATTTCTTAAAGGCAAATCAAAAAGACTTAAAAGTTACTTTTGAACAAACTAAATGGGGTCCATTTATAACTGGATTAATGGGTGTTGACAGTACAAATATGGATAAAGGTCCTTGGTGGATGTATTCATATGACTCTCCATCACAAAACTTAAATTTAAAAGTTGGTGCAGCACCAGCTGCTGATAAAATAAATCTTGCTAATGGTGATAAAATAGAATTTGTATTTACTAATAATGCGGGGTAATTTAAATTGTCAGCTAAAGATATAACTAGAATAGCAGTTTTATCTGCAATACTTTTTATAGTGTATTATTTGGGTTCTACGCTTATGTATGTTAGTATAACTAATTTTGTAATGCTTCTTTATGGAGTATATGTTAAAAGAAAAAATGCTTATATTACAATTGTAGTATTTTGTTTTTTAGTTATGCTTTTATATGGATTTGGAATGTGGGTTATAATGTATTTTGTTTTATTTCCTCAATACATACTTATATATTCAGCCTTATATAAAAGATGTAAATCTGAATATGTTTTAGCTTTTGTAGGTGCTTTTTTAACTTTCATTTGTGGAACATTAATAGATTTACCTTTTATAATTTCAACTGGACTTGGAGGTCATGCTTTAGTTGTAAGGCTTGTATTAGGCTTTGAAACTGATTTAGGATCAACATTATGTACACTATTTGGAGTATTATTCTTATTAAAACCTCTAAAAAGAGCTTTTAAAGGAATGGAAAATTAATAAAAAGTGTCTACTCTTAAATTTAAGGTAGACACTTTTTATTTAATTATATTAATATTTCTATTTACATATAGAAACATATCTTGTGAATTTACCTTTGCAAACTTTGCAAGCATCTAATATTTTAAATCCTGCTTCTTTTATCATATCATCCATATCTTCAAATGTTATTATTATCATTTTATCACTTATTCTTCTAGCAGTATTTATTATATCTCTTTGTTCTTTTTCGGTTGTTTTTGTAAAAAGTCCATAAGGAATATCTATTATAGAAACATCATAATGACTTTCTAAATCATGCATACTTCCTTTAGTAACTCTTTTTTCTAACCCAAAAAATTCTAAATTTCTTTTTGCATTAGCCGCAATTTGAGGATTTATTTCACATCCACATATATCAAGTCCCATTGATAATCCTTCTATAATTGTAGTACCTACTCCACAGCAAGGATCAATAACTTTTACATCTTTATATCCCTTAGTTCCTATATTTACAATAGCCTTGGCCACTCTTGTACTTAATGAATTTGAATATGAGCAAGGTTTTCTATCATGTATATGCCACTCATAATCATTTCTAACATTTATTCCAAACATCCATTTTTCATTAAATTTTGTTATACCAAGTGATATTTCTGGATTATGTATATCAGGAAATCCATTTACTACAAGCCCAATTTCTCTTACACTCCTTAATCTTTCTTCATAAGGCACATTTCCAGCTTCTAATCTTAAATATTCAACTTTAAACTTTTCAAAAGAAACATTATCAGTTTTTATATTTTCTAAAATCTTCTCTAACGAATCTTCTTCATATATTACATCTAATCTATTTTTTATAAATGGACTATTAGATGGATTAAATTTTCTTTCTGATATTAATATCTTATTATTTGGTTCTTTATTAAATAATTCTCTCATTTCCATCATACATAATTCTGCTTCAAAAACTGGATAATTAACTATGTATAAATACTTTTTAAATTCTTTCATAATTCCTACTTTCTATAAAATTAGTTCTTCCAAAGCATTAAATATTCTTTTTCACTAATTTTAATATTTTCTTTCATATTTATAATTATAAATTTATTTCTACTATAAAATTCTACTGCTTTCTTATTTTTTTCATATACTCTAAGAATAATTTTATTTCTCTTTTCTTTCACAAAATTAATTAAAGCTTTTCCATATCCTTTATTTTGATATTCATACTTAATAAAGATTGCTCCAAGAAATTCTTTTTCTATAAGACTTATAAATCCTATTATTTCTCCATTTAGCTCATAAACATAAGTTTCTGCAGTACTTATATATTCTTTTTTAACTACTTCATATACTTTATCCCAATATTCTTTTTTTATAAAAGAATGACAATTTATAGTTTCTTTATACCATAAATTCATTATGTACTCTACTTCATTTTCTTTTAATTCTCTAATATTCATTATTTATTCCTTTATTAATTATACTTTTATTATTTATCTTTTATTTTACATTAAATAAGTTTTTTTAACTACTTAAAATTCAAAGCTATTTGAAAATGTATACATAAAAATGTTACACTATAATTAGTAAAATTTTGAAATGAGGTGCTTTGCTAATGGAAAGAATAAAACTAACAGATGATTTATCCTTCTCAAGAATAATTCAAGGTTTTTGGAGACTTAGTAATTGGGGACAAACCCCTTCTGAAACTTTAAAATTTATGAATAATTGTATAGAATTAGGAATAACTACTTTTGATACAGCAGACATATATATGTCTGAAACTTATCAAAGAGAAGCAATGAAATTAGATAAAACTATTAGAAATAAAATAGAAATTGTAACTAAATGTGGTATAAAGCCTCCTATTGAAGCTTTATTTAAAGATGTAAAAACACCCCACTATAATTCAACTAAAGATCATATAATAAACTCTGTAGATAATTCTTTAATTAGACTTGGTGTTGATAATATTGATGTAGTTTTAATTCATAGACCAGATTATTTAATGGATCCAAGTGAAGTTGCAGAGGCTTTTAATGAAATAAAAAAAGCTGGAAAAGTTCGCGAATTTGGAGTTTCAAATTTTACTCCTTCTCAATTTAATCTTTTAGCTTCCTATTATGATGGAAAACTTGTTACTAATCAAATAGAAATTTCTCCACTAACTGTTAATGCTTTTGAAGATGGTTCTATTGATAATGCTATGATTAACCACTCTTCTTTAATGGCTTGGTCTCCATTATCTGGAGGAAAATTATTTAAAGATGATTGTGAACAAGCTATGAGAGTTCGTGCATCACTAAATGAATTAAAAGAAAAATATTCTGCTTCTTCTATAGATCAAATAGCTTATGCTTGGATTTTAAAACATCCTGCCAAAATAATGCCGATAGTAGGAAGCTCTAAAATTTCAAGAGTTAAACAAGCTACATCAGCTTTAAATATTAATCTTTCTCATGAAGATTGGTATTATATCCTAGAAAGTTCTCTTGGAAGAAGTGTAAAATAAAACTATCTGTATAACAAATATTTTTTTATTTTTCACAAACTTATATATTAATATTATAAAAAGGAGATAGTTTTTACTATCTCCTTTTTACTAAAACAATACTTTTATTCCTAAAAGTATTAGTATTACAGCTCCTATTATTTCAGCCCATTGACCATCTATTTTTTTGCCCATTATGTAACCTAATATAGATGCAATTACTGATAATATAAAAGTTACTACTCCTATTATTAAAGGGGGAGAAATAATATTACCTTTATATGTAGCAAACGTAATTCCTACAGCTAAGGCATCAATACTTGTAGCTAATCCTAAGGCTAATAATTCTTTAAAATTTAATTGTTGTACTTTTTCTTCTTCATTTTCATCATTCTTAAAGCAATCTATTAACATTTTTATTCCTAATATAATAAAAACTAAAAATACTATTATTTTATTATATTTATCTATAAATGAATAAAAATATCCTCCAATAAATCTTCCTATTAAAATCATTGCCCCCTGGAAAATTCCAAAAGTTAATGCCATACTAACTGTTTCACTAACATTAAATTTTTTAAATGTTATTCCTTTAGCTAGTGCTACTGCAAATGCATCCATTGCAAGCCCAACACCTATTAGAACTATAGATAAAAATCCCATATTTTTTACCTCCATATTTTTATCTTTAAAATCATATTTTATCACTAATTTCAAAAAAAATATAGAGATAAATAAATTACCTTAATGAATTTAATTCATTAACATTTTCTTTTAATGTCTTTATAAATGCATCTACTATTTTAGGATCAAATTGTTTTCCACTCCATTTTCTCAGCTCTTCTATTCCTTCTGAATAAGTCTTTCTCTTATTATAAGGTCTATTTGATGTCATTGCATCGAAACTATCAACTACAGTTAAAATTCTTGCTAAATAAGGAATCTTATTTCCTTTTAATCCTTCTGGATATCCAGTTCCATCAAATTTTTCATGATGATACAAAATTATAGGTTTTACTCTGCTTAATGACTTAACTGGTTCTATTATATCAACACCATTTTGAGGATGCTCTTTTAACATATTCCATTCTTTATCATTTAAAGGCATCTTTTTAATTAATATTTCTTTTGGAATATTTATTTTTCCTATGTCATGCATATAAGCACCATATTTTAATTCTCTTTTTTCATCTTCAGTTAAATTCAGAGCTTCACCTAAAATTTTACTATAAAAAACAACTCTTTCTGAATGCCCATAAGTGTATCTATCTTTTGCATTTATAACACTTATAAGTGTTTTTATAGATGTTACTAATTCAATATCTTTTTCATCAATATCCCCTTTTATTTCATCTAATATTGATGTATATGTTTCTACTCTATTTTTATTAAAAAATTTAGCTTTATATAAGGCATCATCTGCTGATTTTATAAGTTCAACTTCATTTGCTGCTCTATCAGGATAAACAGAAATACCAATAGAAGCTGTTAAATTTCCATTAGGTTGATTTTCTTGACCTTTAAAATATTTTTTTTCAATTTTTTTTCTTATGCTCTCTGCTATATCTGTTGCTTTTTTTTCATCTGTAAAAGGCATTATAACTGCAAACTCTTCTCCTCCATATCTTGCAGGAATAAAGTTTAATTTTTTATATTCACTTAATATATTTCCTATTTCTCTTAATATATTATCTCCTTCTTGATGTCCATAAAGGTCATTATATTGTTTAAAATAATCTATATCTAAAAATATTACTGATAATTTACCTTTCTTTTTATCAACATCTTTTATTGAATTTATTAATGCGTCATAAAAATATCTATGATTGTATAGTCCTGTAAGTCCATCTTCATTTGCTAAGCTAGTAAGTTTATTTATAGATTTATTTGCTAATTTTACATAATATCCAAGTGGCCACGCTGTTAATATGAAAACACCACAAAGAATTAAGTCGTTTTCAAAATAAATGTTAACTTCTGCTCTAGGCATAGCTACAATATCTATCCCAAGTATTATCAAAGAAGATATTAATGCAGTTATTATTCCTCTTTTCATTCCTGATTGAATTGTTGTAGTAGTTATTATAAAAAGAAATAACACTTTATATTGACTAGTGTTTCCTCCTGATATTAATATCACAATAAAAAATATAGACATAAATATTATATTTTCTATTATCTGAATATTATTTTTTGTTTTAGTTAGATGTCTTTTAGAAGTTGAAAAAGACCAAATCACATATATAAATAAAAGTAAAAATATAAAAAATCCAATACCTATTATGCTACATTCTTCATATAATTTATTGTTTTGAACGCTTGCTTTTGCAAAGAAACATTGTAACATTATTGTTCCAGCAAATAATAATGATGCTAATTTTACTAATGCTACAATATCATTTATTTCCATTATATTAGTTGTTTTCTTTTCCATATTATATTCCTCTATTTAACAAGAAAGTTTGCCTTTATAAAAGACAAACTTTCGTATTAACCTTACTTCTATTTATCACTTAAGCATTCTGGTTCTTCTGGTTGATAAAAGCTCCATAAGCAAGCTGAAGAAGCAACTAGCCCAGCGAAAACTGTTGCTACAGCAGCAGCCGCAAATAAAATTTTTGAATTAATAGTTTTTACCATTTTAATTTCCTCCTAAGCTAAATAATTTATTTAAAAGAAAATCTATTTTTCCAAGAACTATATACCCAAGTTTAGTAATAGAAAAAACCTGCCAACATATTCCCGCATATATACTTATAATATATACTAAAATATATTGTCTATTAAAATTACTATAAATCAGTAATAGAATTACTGTTATTAATAGATATACAGTTAATATATATATAGATTTTCTCTTTAATCTTTTTCTTTTTTCTTCTTTTTTGATTCTCTTTTTTTCACTATCTCTAGGTGCTAATTTATAAATTAAATAATAAGAAATTATAAATAATATTATTCCTATTATTAATACCGCTGTAAATTTTAAGTTTATATATTTTAATATTATTGGTACTATTATGCATATAATTGTTCCAATAAATGAACATATTCCTGGCGTACTTGCATGAACTCCACCTGAATATTTTCTAAGTATACTTATAGTAAAAGACATTATTAAAGCTGGTACTAGTACATTAAATATTAATCCAAATATAATAACTAATCCTATAGATATAGCTATTTGAATTATTGCAAATACTCCATATTGTATAACTTGTCTCTTTTGATCATTTCCATTAGTCTCTTTAGCTAACTTTATAGCTATTTTATTCGATATTTTTTCTACACTTAGCATTTATAAATTTATCTCCTAATTTTTTTATTAATAAAATTAATATTATAAATATTATTAATGATGGGAATCCCCATACTATTTTTAAAATTTCATTATTAAATATATAATTTATGTTTTCTGCAAACACTTTCATTATTCCTAAATCTAAGCCCTCGCTTAAGAAAAGAACTACTGCTGCTATAATAGCTGCTCTAACGGTATCAATCATATCTATTTTATTTATTTCTATTCCTAATCCAACTAAAATTATTATATTTAAAATAGTATGTATTCCATAACTTATTGGAAGTAATCTTATTAAGTAAACGGACAAGGATAATAAAACAGCTGATGTAAAATATCTTTTAAAATCAAATTTAGCTTTAGTCAAAACATAGAGTGAAAAAACTAATAAAAAGCTTTCTGGAATTGTTATAAATATAAATTCTATAGGCGTTAACCTTAATATATCCATACTTTTGCTCCCTACTTTATTTATTTTTACTTTTAATGAACTATAAATTACAATTATCGCAAACAATTTCATAAAATATCTACTGTAAATTTAAAATATCATATCCAAATAATATTTTATTAAAGAAAGATTTTATTATATATACT
>NZ_LTAY01000093.1 GCF_002050515.1 Clostridium thermobutyricum DSM 4928
ATTTAATTATAGGAAAATTTATTGTTAATATCTAAATAGTATTTTAATATTTTACTTTAATTAAATGTATAATTATTAAGTGACTAACTATAAAATAGACTTTGGAAAAAGATAATTTTATATAAAAAAATAAAAAATCATATTATAAAATAGCTTATTTATAATATGATTTATCTGCATATATAATAAATAATCAAGACGTATTTTCTCAAT
The DNA here is from genome assembly GCF_002050515.1 of Clostridium thermobutyricum DSM 4928. Taxonomy (GTDB): domain Bacteria; phylum Bacillota; class Clostridia; order Clostridiales; family Clostridiaceae; genus Clostridium; species Clostridium thermobutyricum. The sequence goes on from NZ_LTAY01000093.1 coordinate 214, forward strand.
TAGATATAATTTTATTAAAATTATGATAGCTTAATTATAATGATCAGTAAAACTTTAAATTATAAATTCTAATTATTAAAATTTATTCTATTCATTAATCACTCATTAATATATAGTATTTAATTTACTTTTAAATTTAATTTGTTTTCCTTTATTTCCAGTATTAAACTAATATTGATTATTTTTAATACAGAAAGGTGATTATATGAAAATTAAAAGCATTTTAATTCCTATTTTAGTAGGAATAATAATTTTATTATTAATAATTATGTCTTTGGTTATTTATAATAATAATTCTATCCAAAAGCCACTAACTAAAAATGTAACTTTAAGTGCGAATAAAAATACTTCTTCCCCTACTTCTCCTACATTAAATAATGTGGCTAATTCTAGTAACCAATTAAGTAATGTAGATAATTCTAATATTTCAAATAATAATGCAAACTCTCAATCAAATACGCAAAATTATAATACAAATAATAATTCTACTAATATGGCTCAAAGTACTGGTAATTTTTCAGATATAATTGATGGTAATACATATTTAACAGGAAATATTGAAGGTGATACTATAATTATTCCTTTAAATAACGCTACTATAGTAAATAAGCAACTAATCTTAAATGAATACTATGTAGATAGGTTAAATGAAAAATTCACATTAAAAGTAAGCTCTCTTGGAAATAATAATTTTATAATGTATGAATTTTTTAATGGAGTTAATACTGGTATTTTTAATTTAAAAAGTATAAATTCTCAATATAGTTCAACTTTAAGTGGAACTTTTTCAAAACCTGGGTCAAATAAAGTTATTGGAATACAATTATCAAGTAATCAATCTGCATCTAAATACCCATTTTTTAAAGGCTATATTAATGGTACTCAAGTAACTTTAATACCTTCTTCAAACCCATATGGATTATCAAATGAATTCTTAGAAAAATATGAAGGAGATAACAATATATTTAACTTAAGCTATATGGCTTCTGGACCAAATAACAATTTTCAATTCCCTTTAGTAGAATCTTTTGATGGTAGAACAACAGGTGAATATGAATTAAATTATATTGATAATTATACTGGATTAAGTGGATTTTATATTAAGGCTCCCGTAACAAAAAATTCTATAAAATATCCTATCACTTTAACAGGAAGTTATACTCCTTAAATTTATTTATAATAAAAACTCCTATTTATTGTAGGAGTTTTTATTATTTTTAATATATTATAAATTTACTCTGTTTTTAATTAAAATCATAAAGCTTAAATATATATTTAAGCTAATGCATTTGGACTAGGTAATTGAGGTCCTTTTCCTAATCTCGCAAAGAACCCAATCATCATTATCCCACATTTCAGTTGCTCTTCTCCCCTTTAAATAATCCCAAATAGAGTTACGTTCAATCTCTATAATCTCCCCATCAAAGCTTAAAGTTACCCAATTATAGCTTCCATTTTCATGACCAAATTTTATCCATTGAACAGGAAAATTTATAGTGTTTCCTTCTTTAATAAAAGATCTATTTTGATTCTCTATTCTTATAAAAGAAAGCCCTTTTGCATAACATTCATCTAATTCATTAAATATATCTATTGCTTTTTTCTTTGCTTCTTGGCTATTTAAAAGCTCTCCTTTATATAGACAAGATAAATTTTTTATACTTTCTATATTCCCATAAATATCAGTTATAACAATAATTCTTGGAGTATTAATTTCAAATCTTCCGCTTTCTTGAAATCTATATATTTTAACTTTTTCATTATTTCTAATTTCTTCTTTTTTATATACAATATTAAAATTTTTAGGTATTTTTATAAATTTCTTAATCTCATCAATAATTTTTATATCATTCACAGTTTATTTTCCTTTCAATCATTATAATTATTTATCATTAGTTATATTTACAGCTATTATATAAATTTATTTGAGCATTTCTATTTTTATTTTAGTATAAAAACATATTATATCACCTTAAAATCCTTGCCCAATATTTATATCAAATAAGGCACTATAAACATTATAGTGCCTTTTATATTCTTGGTTTAAAGTAGTTTTCATTAAAAATTTATGTATATATTAATGTTTTAGCTTACTTATTCTATATATTTTTCTATCATAGAAAAATACTATTAATCCACCTAAAATTATTAAAATATAACCTATATATTGCATTGGTTTTGGCAATGCTCCAAAGAATACAAATGAAATTATCATTGAAAATATCATTTCTGTATAACCAAATACTGATATTTCTTTTCCTGGTGCATATGTATAAGCTTTTGTAGCACACACTTCTGCTCCAGCTATACAAACTCCACTAAGCATTAATAAAATTAATTGATGAGTTGTAAGTGGAACATAATGAATAATCATAGAAGGAACAGTAAATATAAGTGATACCAAAGCTAGAAAGAAAACTATTGTTTCTGGCTTTTCTTTACTTCTTATTCCTCTTATTATTGTATAAGCCCCTCCTGATAAAGCTGCTGATATTATTGCGACTATTACAGGAATTAAGCTCATATGATGTTTTGCAGATGGTCTAATTATAAATAATACTCCTATAAAAGCTATTACAATAGCTGCAACTTGGATTACGTTTACCTTTTCCTTTAAGAATATAAAAGAAAAAATTATTATAAAAAAGATATTTAAATCTGCAAACATAGTTTCATTTGGAAGTATCATATGTTGAAGTGCATAAAACCCTGCTAAAATTCCTAAAGTCCCAAATGCTCCTCTTAAAACTAATTGAATTCTACTTCCTTTATGGCCTAAAAACGAAGATTTATTTTTAATAATTATAGCTATAGATACAACGAATAACATTATATTTCTATAGAAAACTTTTTCTCCTAATGGAATACCTTTAACTTCTTTTATGAAACCATTCATAGCCGCAAAAAAGAGAGCTGATAATATTATTAGAATAATTCCTTTAAATTTATTGTACAAGAAAAACTCCTCCTAAATATATTATTCGTCCCCCTTAATTTTCAATACATTTTATCATTTTATTTTTATATTATCAATGATTTTAAGATGTATATAGCTATATTTAATATTTTATTCTTTGTAATTTTTCATTATATTTTATTTTTTAAAATTAATACTCTTTTACGAGTATTTTATTTAAATGTAAGGTGAAAATAATATTTATTTTTCATAAATACCTATACGATTTTAACATATTTCTTATTCTTTTTCCTTATTTTTATCTAATTTTTAATTTAAATTTATTTAACTTTTCATCTACTAATTATTTAAA
>NZ_LTAY01000094.1 GCF_002050515.1 Clostridium thermobutyricum DSM 4928
CTGCTCCTGCAAGCTTAATTCCATTTTCACCAATTTTATTTATATTTAATTTTCCTAAAACTTGTGAGTCATTAAATGTTAAACTTTGTACTTGTCCAACACTTGAACTTGTCACTTGAACAGTTTGAATTTCATTATTTAAGTTATATCCTTCTGGTGCCTTTGTTTCTTGGACTTTATAAGTTCCCCATTGTAAATTATCTAAATTTGCAACTCCATCTTTATCTGTAGTTACAACTTCCTTAAATCCATTTGGTCCACTTACTGTAAACTCTGCTCCTGCAAGTTTTACTCCATCTTTCCCTGTCTTAGTTATATTTAACTTCCCTAATATTTGAGTATCATTAAAAATGATATTCTGTGTATTTTCACAATTTTGTGAATTTATTATTACAGATTGTATTTTATCACTTAATTTATATCCAATAGGAGCTTTTACCTCTTGTATATTATAAGTTCCCCATTGTAGATCTTCTAAATTTGCGACTCCATTTTTATCTGTTGTCACAATTTTACTAAATCCATTTGGTCCTGTAACTTTAAATTCTGCTCCTTTAAGTTTTACTCCATTAGAGCCTATTTTAGTTATTAATAATTTTCCTAGTACTTCACTATCTTTTACAGTAAACTCTTGATTATCTTCTCCTCCAAAAGCAACTGTGAAAGTTTTTGTGTAATTACTATTTACATATCCTATTGGAGCTTTTATCTCTTTAATAGTATATGTTCCTGGATATAAGTCTGCAGTTGCAATACCATTCTCTCCTGTAGTAATAGTTTTTATTACTTGTCCATTAGAGTTTGTTATTGTAAATTCTGCTCCTTTAAGAGTTTTATTAGTCTCTATTGAAAGCTTTTTAACTGTAATTTTAGAAGTTAATTCATTATCATAAATATTTCCTAAATTAACAGTAGTACCTATATCCTCACTTGTTATTTTAAATTGTATTTTATCTTTACTTAATTCATAACCTTTAGGTGCTTTTATTTCTTTTAAATAATAATCACCTGGTTCTTTAATCTGACCTGTCAATTCCCCATTTGCATTTGACGTTACATCATAAAGAAGTTCATTATTAGTCGCTGAGTATACCCCATATACTGCACCTTCTAATTTTTGATTATTATTTTCTGCATTTTCTTTAACTGCTGTAAATGCATATCCTTTTTTAGTATTTACTTTATTTGTATTGTATCCATTTACTTGAGCTTGATTATATATAGTCGTTCCACCTTTAAAATCCGCTAAAGAACAATTCAATTTTACAACAGCTGATTGTCCAGCAATAAATGATGTTCCTGAATTAGTTGCAATAACTGTATTTCCTTCAACTTTATAAGTAAATCCTTCTGGAACTTCCACACTTTCTAACTTAATCCCTTTAGCTAAAGAATCTTTTATAGTTATATAATTCTTAGGGTAAAATCCATATGCTTTAACGTGTATTTGATATTGAACATTTGGATTTTCTCCTTCAATAAGTGTAGGCTTATTAACAGTTTTCCAAGCTTGTATTGCTCCTGATGAACTTGTATAAGTTGAAGTAGCTGATGCACTTGATTTTATATTATTATATGAAACAGTAGCCTTATTAGTTATACTCGCTTGAAGCTTAGTAACATTAGTGTTATACCAAAACATAAACTTATCTGCTGTATTTCCTAAATCAACTTCTATAGTATTAGTTTTTAGATTATAATACAAAGTTCCATCAGGATCTTGGAAACTTTGTATTGTTTTAATACTTCCATCTTTATTTATTTCATATATATCTAACTTAAATGCAGCATTTCCATTAGCATTTGAAACTGAATAATTAAATACTTTACTCATATCAGGATCTAATTCTAATCCTTCTGGAAGTTTATCAATCAATTTTGCATTTTGTAACCTATTAAAACTTGGATTAATCTCTAAGGTATATTCGATATTATCTCCAATATTGCTAAAAGTCTCTTGATTACTCCATTTATGAATCATATTCTCTTTCTGCTCTGGTGTTATTTTAGTTGGTATAGTATTTATAGTTACATCTGCTGTAGAATTATAATTATTTAAATAGGCTGTATTGCTTATTTTATAATTTTCTTTACTATTTGCAAATTGTAATGGAATTTCTGCTGAATAATCTAAATAATAAATTGTATTAGGTTTAAAACCACTCATAATTATTTTATTATTATCAGCGCTAAATTTTATAGTTTTTCCCAATTCACTTGTTAAATTATGTATTCCATGATCGAATGAAAATATCATGATGCTATCAGGATTTAACTTTAATCCTTCTGGCATTTTATCAGTAAAAGTAATATTTCCATTCATATCTGTAGTATTTATTTCTACTTCATATCCTAATGTATTATTTGATCCATTTAAATCAGGTATAATCATACTCTTATTTCCTTCAACAGTTTTTATTATATGTTGAAGTGGAACATTTCCTGTTTCACCTTTATTATCTGATGAATCAGACTTAGGTGGAGTTGGTATATATGGTTTTTCCACATGTATTTTAATTGTATGAGTTGTACCATCTACATTTAAAGGCTCATTAATTGTAGTATCTTCTTTATCATTTTTTAATTGTGCACCTATAGTTAAAAACGCATTTAACATAGTAGTTGCAGCTTGTTTAGCTATAAGTGTTAATTCATTTCCTTTTTTCTCAATGTCAAAAAATTTACTTATATTTGAAGTATCTAAATTTATATTTGTAAATACTTTTGGTAATTCTATATTAATTTTATCCCCTACTTTAACAGGAACATTATAACTAGGTTGTATATCAAATTTTAAACTTAATGTACTTCCATTTGCAATATTTAATGTCCCTAAGTTATCTACAGAACTACCATTAATTGTTGTAGATACATTAAAAGGATTTAATGTATCTGCATATGCCTCTACAGGAATTACATTTCCTAAAATCGTAAAAAAGAAAAATATAAGCGTTACATACGACAAAACCTTATTGAACTTCAAGTTTGTTACCTCCAAATTTTATTTTTTTAGTAACACTTTAAGCAATAAGATATTTAATTAAAATTCATCCCTAAAGGAGTTATATATTAAAAAATAAAAATTTCTATATCATAACTACTGAATTTATTAAAATACATATGAATTATCTCACATTCTGTAAATGCAAAACAATATTATTTACTATTATTAACAAATTGTTTTCTTTAATCTTTACTTCATTATATGTATTTTTTTTTATTAATTAATAGAAAATATATTTTATTAATTAATAAATACTATTAATTTTGTAAATATAGATTAAAATTTTATATAAATGTAAATTTCAATATATATTTACAAAGGTAATTTTAATTTACAATTTATACATTATTTTTATAATATAAATATTTATATAAATAAAAAAATACTACAATATAAAATATGTATAGTAT
>NZ_LTAY01000095.1 GCF_002050515.1 Clostridium thermobutyricum DSM 4928
ACTTATACGTACAGGTTATTACAAAAATATAATTTGTACGTATAAGTTTTAAAGATAAAAATACTTCTATAAATTATTTTTTATTCAAATAATATATAGAATTTAAAGGAGGGGGAAACTTATGGAAAACACAAAGCAGTTTGAAGATGATTTAAAAGAAATTCTAGAAGCTGTTGGTGGTGAAAACAACGTTTCTATGGCTACACACTGTATTACAAGATTAAGGTTCATTTTAAAAGATGAAGGAAAGGTAAATGAATTAAACTTAAAAAATATTGGTTTAGTAAAAGGTAATTTTAGTGCAAATGGACAATTTCAAGTTATTATAGGTCCTGGAACAGTTGATAGAGCATATGACTATCTTTTATCTATTACTAATATAAAGGGAGTATCTAAATCAGAAGCAAAAGACGAAGCGGCAAAGAAGCTAAATCCCATTCAATTAGCAATTAAAACTTTATCAGATATATTCATCCCAATACTTCCAGCAATTGTAACTGCTGGTCTTTTATTGGGGTTAAATAACATATTGGCAGGTCAAGGAATTTTTTATGCTAATAAATCTTTAATACAAGTTTATCCAGCATGGGCCGGTTTTGCAGAAATGGTAAACGTTATAGCTAATACATCATTCACTTTTTTAACTGCACTTGTTGGTTGGTCAGCAGCTAAAAAATTTGGAGGAAATCCTCTATTAGGTATAGTTCTGGGATTAATACTTGTTAATCCAGCATTATTAAATGCATATTCTTATGGTCAAGCCGTAGCAAAACATGCAGTGCCAACATGGTCACTTTTCGGACATGCTTTCCAAAAGATAGGATATCAAGGACAAGTATTACCTGTTCTCGTTTCAACTTATATAATGGTTAAAATAGAAAAATTTATGAACAAGATCGTACCAGACTCATTTAAATTATTACTAGTAGCACCAATTGCTTTATTAGTAACAGGACTTTTATCATTCATTATTATTGGACCTGTAACATTTGCAATAGGTAATGCAATGTCATCAGGATTTGTATATTTATTTAAAAATTACGCTTTATTCGCTGGATTATTATTTGGATTCACTTATGCAATAATAGTTATTACAGGAATGCACAATACTTTCTTAGTTGTAGATTTTCAATTGTTAGCATCCCCACTTCATTGGGCTCTTTTATGGCCAATGGTTGCTTTATCAAATATAACACAAGGCTCAGGAGCTTTAGCAATGTTCTTCTTAAGTAAAGATAAAAAAACAAAAGGATTAGGGGCTACAGCAGGTATTACTGCTTATTTGGGTGTAACAGAACCTGCAATGTATGGAGTAACATTAAGATATAAATGGCCTTACTTAGCATGTTTAATAAGTTCAGCTTGTGCATCTGCATATATAGCAGTACATGGAGTTTTAGCTACATCAATCGGTGTAGGAGGATTACCAGCTTTTTTATCAATATTCCCAAAATTCTGGAGTGTTTACTTCATAGGAATGGCTATAGCATTCTTTAGTCCATTAGTATTAATCCCTATTATGTTCTTTGCAATTCCAAAGATAAGAAGAGATATAAAAGCTGTTGATGAAGGAAAAGGAAGTATTAAATTTAATTTAGATGCTTTAACAGGTAGAGAAACTAAAAAAGAACTAGATACAAATCAACAAGAAGTATCTGTTGTAACAGACAAAAAAGAAATAAATGATATTCAAAATAATGATGATTTAATAGAAAAAAATAAAGGAGCTATAGAAAAAATATATAGTCCTGTTAAAGGTAAACTTGTTAAATTAGAAGATTCAAATGATGAAACTTTTGCAAGTAAAATGTTAGGAGAAGGTATTGCAATAGAACCTATAAAAGGCAAAATAATCTCACCAGCAGATGGAGTAATTTCAATGATATTTAGGACAAAACATGCTTTATCATTAACTACAAATAAAGGAGTAGAACTTTTAATACATGTAGGCATAGATACAGTAGGAATGAACGGAAGAGGATTTGATTCTTTAGTAAAAGTTGGAGATACAGTTAAACTTGGAGATGAACTTTTAAATTTCGATATAGATTTGATAGAAAAGAAGCTGTTTCAACAACTGTATTTATGGTAGTAGCAAATACAGATAAATTTAAAGAGATATCTATTAGAGAAGAAAAGGAAAATGTAGATAATGATGAATTAATGGAAGTAAAATTTAACTAGTATTAAGGCAAATTTAGTATCTTAATTAGATATTACATTTGCCTTCAATTAATTCATAAAAAATTTGGAGGAAATAGTTATGAAAAATATAGATTTTAAAAAAGCAGTAGTATATCAAATATATCCAAAGTCATTTAAAGATAGTAATAATGATGGTATTGGAGATTTAAGAGGAGTTATTGAAAAGTTAGATTATTTAAAAAATCTAGGAATAGATTATATTTGGTTAACTCCATTTTATATATCACCTCAAAGAGATAATGGATATGATGTCGCTGATTATTATAATATTGATAAAACATTTGGTACTATGGAAGATTTTGAAGAATTGATAAAAGAAGCAGAAAAAAGAGAAATTTATTTAATGTTAGATATGGTATTTAATCACACTTCTACAGAGTCGAATTGGTTTAAAAAAGCTATGGAAGGTAATGAAAAATATAAAAGCTATTACATTTTTAAAAAAGGTAAAAATGGTAAAGCACCAACAAATTGGACATCAAAATTCGGTGGATCTTCATGGGAGTATGTAGAAAAATTCGATGAATATTATCTACATTTATATGATAAAACACAAGCAGATTTAAATTGGGATAATGAAGAAGTTAGAAAAGAAATTTATAATATAATCAATTTTTGGCTTGAAAAAGGTGTTAAAGGATTAATATTTGATGTAATTAATTTAATTTCTAAACCAGAAAAATTTGAAGATGATTTAATTGGAGATGGAAGAAGATTCTATACAGATGGTGATAAAATACATCAATATATAAAAGAATTAAATGAAAAAACTTTTGGAAGATTTAAAGATGTTATAACAGTTGGCGAAATGTCATCTACTAATATTAAAAATTGCATAAAATATACAAATCCAAAAGAAAAAGAATTATCAATGGTATTTAATTTTCATCATTTAAAAGTAGATTATAAATATGGAAATAAATGGAGTGATGGTAAATTTAATTTCTTAGAATTAAAAGATATATTTGATAATTGGCAAAGTGGAATGGAAAAAGGAAAAGGGTGGAATGCAGTTTTTTGGTGTAACCATGATCAGCCAAGAGTCGTTTCAAGATTTGGTGATGATAAAAATTATCTAATAGAAAGTGCTAAAATGCTTGGAACAGCAATTCACATGCTTAGAGGTACACCTTATATTTATCAAGGTGAAGAATTTGGCATGACTAATCCATACTATACATCAATTAGTC
>NZ_LTAY01000096.1 GCF_002050515.1 Clostridium thermobutyricum DSM 4928
ATTTTAACACATTATAATATTTTCTATATTAATATAAATTTCTAAAGTTAATTATAACATATGATTATAATTATATAATTCACATCCATTTACAAATTTATTTAAATAAACATTATTTAAACTATTAAAAAATACTTTAAAATAAAAAGCTCTATTTTATTTAATAAAATAGAGCTTTTTATTTTAATTAATTTATATGGTCACTTTGGAAACCTTCACGTTTAATTGAATGTTTTTTAGCTGTTCTATTATGATTTTTTCCTTCTTCACTAGTTATTGGTGTTTGATAATTACATTTTTCCATTCTAGCTCTTTTATTATCTGGTTGACTATCTTTTGCCATACTATTTCACCTCCAAGTAAGTCTCAAAATTAGTATTTCTAAAAACTAATAAATTTATTAGAAGAAAAATAAGCCATTATTCTTAACTATGTTAGAATAATGGCTTTATCTTTATTTAAAATCTTTTAAAAGTGCTGCAAATGGATTATTTATATCTTCATTTGCTTCTTTTTTCATCTTTTGCATTATTTTATTTACTTCTCTTTTATTTACTTTATCATTCTTTTCAAATCTCTTTTTAAATTGAGATTCTTTTTCTCTAAAGTTACAGTTTGCTCCAGGACATACATATATTTTTCCATCTCCTGAACCTCTAAGTTCTAATCTCTTTTTACATTCAGGACATCTTGCATTTGTTATTCTTGAAATATTTTCTCTATGCCCACATTCTCTATCTTGGCATACATACATTTCTCCTTGCTTTCCTTTAACTTGAAGCATATATTTTCCGCATTTAGGACATTTCTTTCCTGTTAAATTATCATGATGGAATTTACTTTCTGCAAGTTTTACATCTTCAATAAGAGCTACTGTATAATTTCTTATTTCCTTTAAGAATTTATTTGGATCCTCTTTTCCTTTACTTATAGCATCAAGTCTTCTTTCCCATTCTGCTGTTAATAATGGTGATTTTAAATCTTCTGGAACAAGTTCTATAAGTTGCTTTCCTTTTGATGTTGGATAAATATCTTTTCCTCTTTTTTCTATAACAAATGAATTAAATAATTTTTCTATAATATCTGCTCTAGTTGCAACTGTTCCAAGTCCACCTGTTTCATTTAAAGTTTTAGCTGAAGCTTTATCTACATTAATGTATTTTTGTGGATTTTCCATTGCTGATAAAAGAGTTGCTTCGTTAAATCTAGCTGGTGGAGTTGTAAAATTCTTTTTAACTTCTACATTTTTAATTTGTAGAGATTCTCCTTTATTTATAACAGGTAATGTTTGCTCCTTTATATCATCTGAAGACTCATCCTCATCTAACTTTTCATAAAGTCTTTTCCATCCCTTTTCTTTTTCAACTTTTCCCTTAGCAATAAGTTTTTCTCCATTAGCTTCTCCCTCTAATGTAGTTTCTACATAAACATAAGCATACATAAGATGACTTAAAAATCTTTTTACTACTAAATCATAAACTTTTCTTTCTTCTGAACTTAAAAGAGCTAAATTTCCTCTTTCTTCTGTTGGAATTATAGCATGGTGATCTGATACTTTTGAATTATCTACAAAACTTTTATTTCCTTTAATATCTTTTTTCATAAGATTTTCGCAAATTGCTCTGTATTCTCCAACTCCAACTGCTTTTATTCTATCTTTAAGTGTTCCTACTATATCTGTAGTAATATATCTTGAATCTGTTCTTGGATATGTTAAAATTTTATAGTTTTCATATAATCTTTGCATTATATTTAAAGTTTGCTTTGCAGAGAATCCCCAAAGTCTATTACAATCTCTTTGAAGTTCTGTTAAATCATAAAGAGCTTTTGGATAAGCTTTTTTATCTTTACTATTTACATTTACTATATTTATATTTGAACCTTTAAGTTTCATTTCAATTTTTTTGCTAAACTCTAAATCAAATATTCTTCCATTGTTATCTTTATTTACCCAAGTAAAATTACATTTATCTGATTTTACAGTTATAGTATGATATTCTTTAGGTTTAAAGTTTTTAATTTCTTCTTCTCTATTTACTATAAGACTTAAAGTAGGAGATTGAACTCTTCCTGCTGAAAGTTGTGCATTATATTTACAAGTTAGTCCTCTAGTTACATTAAGTCCTACAAGCCAATCAGCTTCTGCTCTACATTCTGCTGCTCTAAAAAGATTATTATATTTATTTCCATCTTTTAAATTATTGAATCCTTCTAGTATTGCTTTATTTGTTTGAGATGATATCCAAAGTCTTTTTATCTTTTTTTTAGATCCTGCTTTTTCTATAATCCATCTAGCTACAAGTTCCCCTTCTCTTCCAGCATCTGTTGCAATTACTATCTCATTTATATCTTCTCTATTAATTAATTTTTTTACATTATAAAATTGCTTTGACGTTTTTTTTAATACTACAGTTTTCATATGTTTAGGTAACATAGGTAAACTTTCCATATTCCAATCTTTATATTTATCTCCATATCCTTCTGGGTCTTGAAGTCCAACTAAATGTCCTAAAGCCCAAGTTACTACATATTTATTTCCTTCTATATAACTTCCTTTATTATTATTACATTTTAATACTCTTGCTATATCTCTACCAACTGATGGTTTTTCTGCTAAAACTAATATTTTACTCATAGTTTAATCCTTTCAAAATTTTAATTTATTTCTTATCTTTTCTTCTATTATATTCTATATTTAAATTTATACAAAACTTATATATTTTTATAAAAAAAACCTATATTAAAATACTTTATTTTCCATTAAATTCATTGTAAAATATAGTTAAAATTTACTTTTATTTGTCGAGGTATTGTTTATGAGAAATTTAAAATTATTATTCTTTATATGTTTTTTATTTATTTTTATTCCTAGTGATATTGCTTTTGGTAATGAAAATAAATCTGTTATTATCTTAAATCCTAAATTAGATTCCGAATTTTGTAAAAAACTCATAGAAGGAATTTCATTAAATTTTTCAGAAAATAATATAAATATAATTCCTTATATG
>NZ_LTAY01000097.1 GCF_002050515.1 Clostridium thermobutyricum DSM 4928
ATATTATATATATATAACTAATTTTTTTTATTTATTTTTTAATAAATGAAAATCAAAATATCTTAGGAGATAAAAAATACAGAAACTCATTAAATTGAGATTAGAAGGAATTAAAAAAATAAAATTAGAGAAATAAAGAAATTCATTGAGTTGAAATTAGGAGAAACTGAATTAAAAAATATTTTTTAGCAATTTTATTGATTAATAAATATAAATTTTTAATTTAGATTTAAAGACTTGTATTAACTAAAATACAAGATTCAAATTTGAATTTAAACTAACTTATAACTGTTGTTGTAGACAACCTTTAAATTTTAGATTATAGATCTAAATTTAAAAAATAATTGAACTAAAAAATTAAAGAATAATAAGGAATAAACTTAAATGTTTAGAATGAATTAATTAAAAAAATTAAATTAAGTTTTATTAGGACAAATAACTTAATTTAAAAGAATACAATTTTACAAAAATTAGGGTAAAGCTTTAACTTATTTAAAATTTAAAATTGTATAAAAAATGAAAAAAAATAAAGAGAAAGAATTAAAAATTTAAGAAAGAATTGAATTAAAAAATTAAAAAAAGAAAAAACACTTAGAATGCTTTTAGGCACTTTGAGTGTAACGAGAATGTGTAAAAGCATAAATCTAGTTATAAATAATAACTGTATAGGCACACAAAATTATCGAGTCGGCGGGCAGATATGAGGGTGCAATTAGTTTGTAGAAGTAAGTAAATATAATTTCTATCGAACTGTTATTCAAATCACGCAATATTTTTTATTTTATCTTTATGTCGTGTCGCCATTAAGTGGCAACATGATAGTGGATGTTAATGGTGGACAAGTGTTAGATATATTTGTAAAACATATCCAAATTAAGTTGAAGTAAAGCAAAAGCACAGATAAATAAAGTAAAAAAACATCTAAAAAATTTTGAGAAAGGAGAACGTAATAATGGCTAAAAAAAGAAGTATAAAGAGTCAATTTCATTATGCGATTACTAAAAATTTTAAAGAAGGAGTTAAAAAAAGAGATTATAAGATAGAGAATGGTCAATCTATGGACAATAAAATATTTAGCTATCAGGAGCTATATAGATTAAAAGATGTTGCAAGAGATATAAATAATTTTTTAAGAGAGAATGAAATAGAAAGAAGAGATGTAAGAGATATAAAATCAGAAGATATAAATAAATTTTTAGACTCTAAAAAATATGATTGTACTCAACAAACTATAAATAGCTATAAGAATAGTATCTATAAATTACAGGAAGTAGTAAATAAGACTTATAATCTTAATGTCAAATGGAGAGAAGATATAGAAGTACCTAAAAGTATAAAAGCTATTAAAAGCAAAGAGAGAGGTGTTAAAGCAGTAATAAGCAATGAAGACTATAAAAAAATAATTGAATATGCAGAAAAAAACAAGTGTCAAAGTGCTTATGCAATAATTTTAGAGAAAGAGATTGGGGTAAGAGTTAACGAGGTAGTAAATATAAAAAAAGAAAATATAGATTTAGAAAGAAAAGAAATTTTGTTCAAAAATACAAAGGGTGGAAAAAAGATAGTTAAGAAAATAAAAAATATAAATTTAGTAAAAGAAATACTTGATAAAAACTATAGTTCAAATGCTTTATTTAGTATAAAAGCAAGTAGCGTAAATCGTTATTTAAATAGAGTTCAGGACAAATTAGGTTTAGGAAGAAACTCTTTTCATAATTTAAGAAGAAACTATGCTCAAAATTTTTATGATAACAAATTAAAAGAGGGATTAAGTGAAGAGAAGGCTTTATTAGCAATCAGTAAACAGCTCAATCACAGAACTAAGAGAGAAAGGCTTATGGAGGAAAGTTATATCAAAAGACAAAAATAAAAAAATATAGCATATAGAGCAGTATATATTAAAATAAAAAGTAACAGAATAAAAAACAGATAAAATCAAAAAAGAAAAAGTAAAAATTAAAGAAATAGTAATAGAAGTATATATAACAATAAGATATTATAGATGTATATGACAAAATTTTGAAAATAATTTATATATAAAAGTGGACAAGTTAATATAAAGCAAAGGAATTATATATGTTGGTGATTACTGTAATAAAAATGAAATTTTAGTAGAACGATTATAAACGATAATAGAAATTTATAAAAATTTTTATTAAATAAGTTTTCAATAATATGTTTAGTAATTATTAAGGAGGAAAAGATAAAATACATTTCATAGGATATAGATATGTATTGATTAAAGAGACAAAAGAGATACTAGATAGAATATTATTTATTCATAATGGAGCTTTTTAAAATTATAAAGATAATAATGCTGAAATACAAGAAGCATTAGAATTATTAGAAAATATAGAATTAAAGAAATAACCCAGATGAAGTGTATGATATATATGCTGTATATAAAGGAAATTGTAAGAATATAGTTATTACATGTCCATGGCTATTTAAATTTGATTTAAATAGTGTTTGTGGAGTTAATTATCATAACTATTTAAAAAAATAAAACATGATTAATTATATAAGGGTTATTTGATTCTTCAAATTGCTAGTTTGAATTATTATTTGAGCTATAAAATAGTAATCTCTCAAGTTATATCATAATTGTTTTGAAGAAATGCATTACTAAATTAAGGGCTATGTGGCGAAACTATTCTAGTTCTTGGTTTTAGTTAATATTATATATTATTATATTTATTAATTTTTTTATCAGACTATAATATTTAGTTTGGCTATTATAACAACTTTTTTGAGATTATTTCAGTCAAAATAAAATTTTTTCAATATTATAAACTAATGATCATTAGTTTTATCTAATTTTAAAGCTTTACAATTAGTTCGCTTATGACACTTTTGGCAATATAATAATTTAGTATCTATCACATTTATACCTAATATAAATTCTAAAATATTAATTTTAAATTTATATCCACATTCTTCACATTGCCAAGTTAATCTCTTGGTTGC
>NZ_LTAY01000098.1 GCF_002050515.1 Clostridium thermobutyricum DSM 4928
TTTGTATGTTTTGATATAATATTGTTGTGAAATTTTTTCCTTAAAATATATGAGACATATTTCATATAATTATAAAATCCAATAAAAAAGCTATAAAATTAACATAATGATTTTATAGCTTTTTTATTATTCTTTTTTAAGAATAATATTTTATATAGAAAAATTTTATAGGATAATTAACCCTCTTATTATATAAATCCTATATAGCAATAATTTATTTTATTGTAGATTGTTCCACTTGCAATTAATATATATGATATTAGGGTTACTAAAATAAAAATACCTTCTAGTAATTTTCTTTTATGTAAGTTCATTTAATATAATCCTTTCTTAAATATCAAAAGATATAATCCAATTAATAGAGTATTTATAATAATTTACATATAAACATAAAGTTTATCAATAAGATAAAATAATAAACTTATTCCAATTCCAAATATCCCCATACACATAGCCATTTCTAATATTAAAATTATTATAGATTTTAATTCATTATTTATTCAATTAAAGTTATTTCTTCCTCGTTTGTCCCTTCTGCAATCTTATCTGAAATACTAAAATTTTCACCATCTTTACATCCTTCTGAATATACTTCAGAAAAACCTTCGAATGAAGTATTTGTATTTATTGTTTTGGCGAATTTTATTTGATTATGGGCATCAACAACCTCTGGATCTTTTTGTATCACTAACCCCCATTCTTGTTTTTTTCTTTTTTGTTCTTCAAACATATAGTCAAGACCTTCTATAAATCCTAATGCATAATCATTTTCTAATCCTCTAGTGCTATATCCATTTTTATTATAATCATATCTTAATTTTCTAACTTTGCTATTTATGCAGTCTACTGCATACTCTAAAACTATATTACATACCAATATATCCTCTTCTCTTCCAAAGAAAACTATTTTGTGAGTTCTTCTAGTCCTAAAGTAATAATAACATCCAAAGTTTTCAGCTATAACTTTTGCTAATTTAGCTTTCCATTTTGCCTTTGTAAAAGACACCTGGCTTATATGTTCTTTTATATTACTATTATATTGTCTAAACTCTTTTACTTCTTTTATAGATAATTTATTTTTTATAAGTAGCTCTTGAGCCTTAAGTAAAGCTGATTTAGCTTCACCTTCATTACTGCTTTCACTTAGAGCCAATAGTTTTTTTATTTTTAAAATAATTTTGTCATTCAATCTAAACACCTCAAAATATTTAAAATATTAATTTTAATATATTATATTTGTTTATAAATATTATTTATATTCTTACTATTTATATCTTCAAAAACTTATTTAAATCTATAAATAGATTGCTCAAATTTCATATTCCCTATTTTGGAAATATTGATGATATTATTATTCATTCCTTGTATTCTAGTGGCTTCCCCAAATGCTCTATTATGTTCTTCATTAGCTAACTTTAACAGTACACTTTCAATATCACAATAAGTTTTCTAATGATTTTGTATATTCTTCTTTATCTATATCTTGCATAATTTTCTTCCTTCACATTTTTAACATCTTGACTTTCACAATAAAAAACTCTATCACATCAATTTTATAAATTATTTTATTGAGATTGCATTATTTAATCATCATCATCACTGCAAGATGAGAATGAACTAGATGAGTTCTCCTCTTCTTCTGAACTTATACTAGATGATGAACTATTACTAGAACCTGAACTTTCTTCTATACTGGAAGAGCTTGAAGCACTATTATTTTCATCTTCATTTGAATTAGATGTATTAGATATATTATTGGAATTACTACTTTCAGCCTCTTCTTCTATATCTGAGCTTGTTGTACTATTAGTATTTATATCTGGCTCTTCTTCTTCTCCATTGCTATTCTTATTATTATATTTATCTATAACGGTCCATCCTGAATTTCCTGAATATAGTGGTGTATCTGTGAAGTACAATGGTGTATATGAATTATTCATCCAAATATAAGCTAATAATATATCAAATCCACTTATATTATCATTAGATACTTTATATTGTTCTGACCCTTGATTTTGGTTAGCCTTATTTAAATAATTAATTACATTATTTTTATTTAAAAATACTATTTCTAGATATCCCCCATTGTAGTTAGGCATCTTAATCCCTTTTAGCATTGCTATTTTAGGATCTATATAAATATTTCTATTAGGTAGATTAGGCTCTTTATTTTTTACAACTTTAGCTGAAACAAAAATATCTTTTTCACTTTTAACACCTAACTCCTTTTCTATTGCAGGTATATTTAATTTAATATTTCCTTCATTTATATAATCTTCAAAGTTCTTTATCATTTTCATTTTTAAAGCATTATTTAATTTATTAGTAAGATTACATTCACTAGAAAATTCATTATTTACATTTTGAAATGCGTAAAATCCAGTAAAATTTAGATTTAAAATTTCATTTGCAATAATACCTTTTACTTGTGATACTCCTTTTATTACAATTGCTGCATATATATCTTTGTTATATTTATTATTTAATTGTATTTTTTTTAAATCTGGAGCTGTATTAATTTCATTAATTGCAATTTCAACATTTTCTTGAACTCTTTTGTTATATTCAGAAATACATTTATATATTGTAAATC
>NZ_LTAY01000099.1 GCF_002050515.1 Clostridium thermobutyricum DSM 4928
AATATATACATTATAAGTATTATAAAGATTTTCTGAAATAACATTAGAGCTTATAGTTATTTTATTATTTCCAAGTATTTTATATTCTAAATTTTCTATTAAATCATTTTCGTATATATCTTTCCCATATGAAAATTTAGTACCTGAAGTACTTTTAAAAAAACCATCTGAAAAATTATTTCTTATCATAGATATCTCCTCTTTTATTAAAAATTAAGGATAGCAAATTAGCTATCCTTAAGATAAATTAATCTATTTGTTTACCAACAAGTGAGAATGGTTGAGCTCTGTTTATTTCTACATTAACTAATTTTCCTATTGAATCCATAGATCCTTCAAAATTAACAAGTTTACCATTTCTAGTTCTACCTGAAAGTTTAGATTCATCATTTTTACTAACTCCTTCAACTAAAACTTCTTGTACAGTTCCTTCATATTTTTTATTACTAATAGCAATATTTTTATTTACAAGATCAACTAATCTATTAAATCTTTCATGTTTTATATCATCTGGAATTTGATTTTCCATTTTATCAGCAGGTGTATTATTTCTTCTTGAATATATAAACATAAATGCTGAATCGTATTTTACTTTATCTACTAAATCTAAAGTATCTTGGAAGTCTTCTTCAGTTTCGCCAGGGAATCCTACTATTATATCTGTTGTTATAGTAACATCTGGAATTTCTTTTTTTATTAAATCAATTAAATATAAATATCTTTCACGGTCATAATGTCTATTCATAACTTTTAATAGTCTATCTGATCCACTTTGAACTGGAAGATGTATTTGTTCACATATTTTATCACAATCTCTTATTGCATAAATAACTTCTTCTGTTAAATCTTTAGGATGAGATGTCATAAATCTTAATCTTTCTAAACCTTCTACTTCATTTATTTTTCTAAGAAGTTTAGCAAAATTTATGTCTTCTTCAAGCCCTTTACCGTAAGAATTTACATTTTGACCTAAAATAGTTATTTCTTTATATCCCTTAGAAACTAAATCTTTAATTTCATTTATTATATCTTCTGATTTTCTACTTCTCTCTCTTCCACGGACATAAGGAACAATACAATATGTACAGAAATTATTACAACCATACATTATAGTAACAAATGCTTTTACAGAACTTTCTCTATCTATAGGAATTCCTTCAACTATTTCAGTTTCTTTATCAAGAATTTCTTTTATTTGAACTCCTTCTGTTTGAACTCTTGTTAAATATTCAGGGAATTTATATGCATTATGAGTTCCAAATATTATATCTACAAATGGGAATGTTTTTAGAACTTTATCTGCCATCCCTATTTGTTGCATCATGCATCCGCATATTGCAATTATAAGATTAGGATTTTTTTCCTTAAGCTTTTTTATAGCTCCAAGATTTCCAAAAACTTTATTTTCAGCATTTTCTCTAACACAACAAGTATTAAATATTATTATATCTGCAGTATCTCTTTCTTCTGTTCTTGTATATCCAAATCTTTTAAGCATACCTGAAAGTTTTTCTGAATCTTCTTCATTCATTTGGCAACCATAAGTAGCTATAAAGTATGTTTTATTTAACTTATCATTACTCATTAAATTTCCTCCATGTTTATAAATTACTTAAGTATTATATCATAATAATTCTTAAGTATAAAGCTTGGATAAAATATATGTTATTAATTAAAAATTAATCTCTTACCCATATATTCATTTTCCCATATAATTTAAATTTACATTTATTATACAGTCTAATAGCTCTAAAATTATCAGTACCAACTTGTATATATAGCTCTTCTATATTTTCTTTATTACATTCATAGCATAAATGTTCTAATAATATTTTTCCAAACCCTTTTCCTCTAAATTTAGAAATAATTCCAAAATTAACAAGTAAAAATGTACTATTTTTTCGTATTATCTGACCATACCCAATTGGCTCATCTTTATAATAAATAAATTTTGAAAATTTATTTATATAGTAATCTTGTTTTTCCTCTAAATAAATATCAGATACTTTTAATGGAACTCTATCTATATTATAAAATATATCATTTTGTATTAAACAACGTAACTTCTCATCAACACCAATTTTAAACTCTTTAAATGATATTGATTTACTTACACTAAATAAAATATCAGTAGTACCAATTTTCTTTTTCATTAAGTTTATATTTTTTATTAAATTAAATTTATTGTTTTGCATAATAATATTATTTTCATAAGTATCTAAGCATTCATATAAAAGAAATGAATTTTTTAATTTACTTATAATATTTAAATCTAATAAATGTAAATATTTAAAATCTATTTCTATATTCAAAATTTTATAT
>NZ_LTAY01000100.1 GCF_002050515.1 Clostridium thermobutyricum DSM 4928
ATTCCTACTACTGCTATTAAGTGAACTATTCTCTACTTATAGAATTGGGAGTTTCTTAGACAATATTCCTAATGGAACAAGTTCCCCAAGATTAGAAGATCGTCCCAAACTCAATATAATCAATAACCTATGCTATCAAACGTTCTAAGTTTATACTTGTATTTATATATTTATCATATTCTGTTTCACAGTTTGAACAAGTCCATTTTCTAAGACTTAGATTTTTTACTTCTTTATTTTTATAATCACAACAAAAACATAATTGAGAACTTGCATAATCGATAGGAGCAATAATAATATTTCTTCCATACCATTCTGCTTTATATTCAAACATAACTCTAAATTCGTGCCAACTAGCTTCTGAGTTAACCTTGCTTTATTTCTATTATTGCTACCTTTTTGTTTTCTTGATAAATCTTTTTGTAATTTTCTTAATCTTTTTTCTGATTTTCTAAGATGTTTTGTTAGGCACTCTATACCTATTAGAGTATATTGCAAACTCTTTTAATACGACATCATAACTATCTTTTTATCTACTCTAGGTAACTTTATATTTAAATATGAACTAATATAGAAACAAAGTATTGTCCCATAGAATTTTTAGATACAGTAATACTTTTAATATTACATTTGAATAATCTATGTTGTTTTATCCTTATCATAGACTTTAATTTATGTAATTTTATATACCAATTTTCGATATATATAGTTCCTTTTTGAATTTGGGGAAACCGATAGATTTATCTTTAAAGAAATTTTTATAAGCAGTATATAAATTTAATTGTGCATTAGCTAACGTTAACGAATCTACTTCTTTTAACCACTCATATTTTTTTTTGAATTTAGCAGGTGTTAAGTATGGTTTAGACATTTCTTTAGATGTTAATATATCATTGTTTTTTTCATAAACTTTTATTCTATTAGCTAACATTTGATTGTAAATAAACCTAATACAATTACAAGCATATGAGTAGAATTACTCTAAGTATTAATAATACTTGGAGTTTATTTTATATTTTTACTCTTATATTAAATAGAATTAAAAAGTCTAATATAATAAATTATATTAGACTTTTTAATTGCACAGTTTCAGTATATCTATAAAAAAATTTGTATAAAATTTAAGTTAACTTCATCTTCGCCTTGCAAATTCCATAAATTTAAATTTATCTGGTCTATGCCTTGATTCAGTATATTGAAATAATTCACCATTTTCTAAATATGTATAACTTTTGCATAATACTATACAATTAAAATCTTCAATGTCTAAAAGTTTTTTATCTTCTTGAGTTATTTGTCTAACGGTAATTTCTTTTTTGGCAAATGCTATTTTAAGTCCTAATACATTTTCAATATACTCATAAATAGAATTTTTACATATTTCTTTTGTTAAATTTGGTATAAGCCTACGATTTAAATAATCTTTATCTAATATTATTTTTTCATCATTTATTTCTCTAACTCTAAATATTTCCCAAATATCATCTCTGCAGTTTAACTTTTTTCTTATGGGATGATCTTCTGTTATTATATTAAATAGTTCTAGATGAGTTTCTACTTTTCCGTTCATTTTTTGAGATAATTCTTTAAAACTTACTACGCCTGCTAATGGAAAATCAAATCTTACCATTTCTAATACAAAAGAACCTTTACCTTTCTTTTTTATTATATATCCGTTTTGCTCTAATTTAGTTAAGGCTTTTCTTACAGTATCTCTTGAAACAGAATATTTATTCATCATTTCAGATTCAGAATCTAATTTTTCATTTGGCTCTAAAATTCCATTTTCTATTTCTGAAACAACTTTGTTATATATCTTTAAATATTTACTTTCCATATTCATCACTTTAGAAATATTTTATCATTGGAATATTTATTTAACAAGTTTATATACAATACTTTCATAAGGTCTTAATTTTATAAATTCAAAATTTTTACTTGGATTATCATAATTAGAAATTAGTATCTTTGAATTATACTCTAAAAGATTTAATTTTTCATATGGCAACTCAAAATTACATTCTTCTCCATAAAAATTATTTATAACTAATAATTTTTCATTTTTATATTCTCTAATATATGAAAAAATTTTCTTATTATATTTTAATATTATTTCAAAACTTCCCTCTGATATTATATTTTCTTTATGTCTAAGCTCTATAAGCTTTTTATAATGATAAAATACAGAATTTTTATCTTTAAGTGCATTTTCTACATTAATTTCTTTATTTTTACCTATTTCAATCCATGATATCCCTTTTGTAAATCCTGAATTTTTACTATTATCCCATTGTAT
>NZ_LTAY01000101.1 GCF_002050515.1 Clostridium thermobutyricum DSM 4928
ATTTAGTATTAAAGAATTAAAAGAAATATTATCAAATTCAAATGAAAATACACAAATTATAGCGGTATATTATTTGAAAAATAAATTAGATAAAGTTGATACAAAATTATCTAACCTATTTAAAAATAATGGATTTACTATTTTGAAAAGCGACAAAGTTAATTTGGAGCTAGTAGATAAAATTTTAAAATCTAAAAATATTCCTGTTTCTGCAACTACCTTTATAGATGCAGATAATATGGATGTAGTTTTAAATGATATTGAAAAAATTAGCTTATTAGATGAAGAAGAGCTTATTAATGTAAAAAAATATATATCTGAATCATTTGATAGTAATATTTTTGAATTAATAAACTCAATTCTTTTAGGCGATTTAGATGAAGCTTTAAATAAATACTCTCATCTAAAAGAAAATCCAGTTGCTATAAATAGAATAGTATTAAAACAATTGGATCAGATAAGGATAATTAAAAGTTATCCAAGCTCATTTAAAAGTGAGTTATCAAAAAGGGGATATTCTAATATACACCCTTATAGATTACAGCTTATGAAGAAATCATCTATAAACACAGTAATTGATTTAAATATGGCTGTTATGGAACTAATGAAAAATGATATTGATAAAGTTTTTAACTTTGAGACATCAATATTAAAAATAGTTTCAACTAAAAACAATTAAATTAAATTTAATGGCAATGCCAAGGAGGAATAAAAAATGAGATTAAATGATAAATATAGACCAGGTAAATTTAAAGATATTGTAGGACAAGAAATGGTATCAGAGATATTAAAGAAACAAGTTATCTCTAATAAACTTGCACAAGCATACCTTTTTGAAGGTAGAGCAGGGAGTGGAAAAACAACTTCTGCAAGAATTTTAGCAAAAGCTATTAATTGTACAAGTCCTATAAATGGTGAGCCTTGTGGACACTGTGATAGTTGTAGAGCTATTCAAGATGGTACTTCTCCAGATGTTATTGAAATAGATGCAGCTAGTAATGGTGGAGTTGATAATATAAGGGCTATTAAAGAAAATATGATGTATTCTCCAAGTATAAGTAAATATAAAGTTTATATAATAGATGAATGTCATATGCTTACTACTAGTGCATCAAATGCCTTTCTAAAAATTTTAGAAGAACCACCTAAATATGGGAAATTTATATTATGTACTACAGATGCTGATAAAATGCTAATTACAATTTTATCAAGATGTCAAAAATATAAATTTAAAAATATAAGTGTTAATGATATTAAAAAACAACTTATGCTTATATCTAAATCTGAAGGATATATTCCTGATACTTTAGACAATATAGTAGATATTATAGCCAAAGTATCAAAAGGTGCTATGAGAGATGCAGTTAGTATATTAGAGCAGTTAATTAGCAGCAATATTACATCTTTAAAAGAGGTTATATCTATATTAGGTATATCTTCAAATGCTAGAATATTTAAGTTATTAGGTAACTTAAATAGACGTGATTCTGCAAGTTCTATGGAAACATTTTTTAAGGCTTTAGAAGATGGTACAGATGAAACTAAATTTTGTACTAGTTTAATAGATGCACTTAGAGCTTTACTAATTATAAAAAGTGGTGCTAGCACTAATCTTATTGAAATGTCAAAGAAAGATATTTTTGGTCTTACTAAATTTTCAGAGCTTATTGAAACAAAAGAGATTATTGGCCTATTAGAAATATTCCAAGATGCTTTTAATAATCTTAAAAATGCAATGTCTAAAAATTTAATAATAGAAATAGCAATCATGAAATCAATAGAATTTATGAAATCACAAAATAAAAATTGCATAACAGAAAATATATCTAATGAAACAAAAGAAATTAAAAAAACTGAAACTAAAAAAGAAACTAAAGATAATGGTTTAACTGAAGAAGAAATCAATGCTTTAAAAATGAAAAAACTAACTAAAACTATAAAAGAACGTCAATTAGTTTTAGAAAATAAAGTTAGAAATGTTGCAGATAAAAAAGAAGGAAGAGCAAAAGAGGCTTATTCCAAGTTAGCTGATGCAATAAAATCATCTGGATTCACTAAGCAACAAAATTCAGATGTTATTGTTATAATAGCTCATACTAGCTTTAAAGATATATTAGAAAAAGCAATTAGTAATAAGTCATTAAATAAAATGATTAATGATTGCTTTATTATAGATGGCATTAATTATACAGTTAAATTA
>NZ_LTAY01000102.1 GCF_002050515.1 Clostridium thermobutyricum DSM 4928
CATTTAAAGGAATTTAAATTGGAGGTAATTATTATGAGTAATGTTTTGATAGGTTGGTTTCCTACAATTTTTTCTTTTATAGTTTTAATTATAAGTATATTTAGCCTTTACCAAACTGTTAAACATGGGAAAAAGGTTGAAAAGCACAAGAAAGAGCTTGAACATGAACTTATAGAATGGAAAATCAATTTCAATAAAAGAAAAGAAGAAGAGCTAAAATTAATCAAAAATATTTTCAATAATTATGATATTTCAGAACAGATATTTAATGAATATGAAACAGAAGAAAACTAAGGTAGTTTTAAATTGTAATAAAAGTTAGAATTTATTAATTACAGATATAATGGGAGAGAACTAATGAATACTAGATTTAAAGAAATAAGACAAGCAAAAAATACAGCAGATTTATATATAATTGAATAGAAGAAAGTAGGTGTTTATAATATGCTTATAATAGATAATCCTTGTTGTGAAACATGTAAATTTAATTTTGGTTCAGTATGCGCCTCACATGGATATAGATTAGATAATAATGAAGATACTTATGGTATGACTATAGATGAAACAAAAGAAATGTTTCCAAATGGATGTAGTGAGTATTTTCCTTCCTTAGATTATTTTTCAAAGTTATGTGAACAAGGTAAAGTTCCGCCATTTGAAGAATTAATGGAAGATTTGTTTAGAAAGAAATAAATATAATAATAACTTTAAAAAAGTTTATTTATATTGAAAAAATTACAATTTTAGTATATAATTATATAAAATAACTAGGAAAATAATATAGCATATCAAAAATTTAACTAGTTACTATAGCAAGGCATTAAGCCGTAAAGTATCCCTCTATGTTCATATAAATGAGCTTAGGGGGTATCTTTTTATTTATAAAAGTAAAAAAATATATTTTTTAAATAGATTGGGGGCAACTTTATGGATAAAGAACTAAATTATGCAATTGGACTTGATATTGGAATAACATCAGTTGGTTGGGCAGTTGTTAATTTAGATTTAAATAGAATTGAAGACTTAGGAGTAAGAATTTTTAATGCTGCTGAAAATCCTAAAGATGGGGCATCTTTAGCATTACCAAGAAGACTAGCAAGAGGAAGAAGACGTTTGCTTAGAAGGAGAGCTTATAGACTTAAAAGGGTTAAGCGTTTAATAGTAGAAAAAAATATTCTTACTAAAAATCAATTAGATAATTTATTTAAAAATAATAATATATGTAGTGTATGGGAAGCAAGAGTCAAAGGATTAGATTCAAAACTTACTAATGAAGAATGGGCAAAGATTCTAATTAATTTATGTAAGAGAAGAGGTTTTAAATCTAACAGAAAAAATGAAGCTAAAGAAAAAGAGGCAGGGGCAATAATAAGTAGCATAAATAAAAATATTGAGCTTATGAAAGAAACTAATTCAAGGACAATAGGAGAATGTATATATAAAAGAGTTAAGGAATCAGGTGATGCATATAAAGCTTTAAGAAATAAATATGGTGAATATAATATGTGTACATCAAGGGGGATTATTAGGGAAGAGATAAATATATTATTTGAAAAACAAAGAAGCTTTGGAGCAGAATTTGCAAGTTATGAAATTGAAGATATGTACCTAGAGATATTTGATTCTCAAAGACCATATTCAGATTTTGATAAATTAGAAAAGTTTGTTGGATATTGTACCTTTGAAAAAGGTGTAAAAAGAGCTCCTAAAAAATGTATTTCAGCAGAAGAGTTTGTATTATATGATAATATAAATAAATTGTCTATATTATGCGATGGTGAAAAAAGAAAATTAAATAATAAAGAAAGAGATTTAATAGTAAAAGAAGCATATAACAAAAAGGAAATTAAATATTCAGCTTTAAGAAAATTATTAAATTTAGATGAGAGTAGTAGATTTTCTACTCTAACTTATAGTATAGATAAGGATGTTTCTAAGACTGAAAATACTAAATTTGTATCATTAAGTGGGTATTATGAGATAAAAAGAGCTATAGAAAAAGGAATTAGTAAAGAGTATTGGAATGAAATTAAAAATAATAAAGATATGCTAAATAATATAGCTTATGTTCTTACATTAGGAAAAACTGATAAGGAAATAGAAGAGCAGCTAATAAAAAGAAATATAGATAAAAAAATAATAGAAAGTGTTATAGATA
>NZ_LTAY01000103.1 GCF_002050515.1 Clostridium thermobutyricum DSM 4928
CTAATAACTTTTTTCGATTTATTTTAATTTTTTTTAAATAAATATATTGATTTTTTAACATAAAAAATTTATAATAAATTTTGTTTGTTTAGTAATCATAAACTTTATGTTTAGTAAAACTTAAATTTTATAATTATTAAACAAATTATTTAAAAGAAAGCTGGTGTTATTTTGGATATTGGAGAAAAAATAAGAAGTCTTAGGGTAGCGAAAGGTTTAACACAAGAAGAACTTGCTAATAGATGTGAACTTTCAAAAGGATTTATATCTCAAGTTGAAAACGACCTTACTTCTCCTTCAATTGCCACTCTTGTAGATATATTAGAAATTTTAGGTACAAATTTAAATGAATTCTTTAGTGAAAAAACAAAAGAAAAAGTTACATATTCACATGAAGATATGTTTGAAACAGAAGATGATAATCTTAAATATAATTTAAAATGGTTAGTTCCTAATGCTCAAAAAAATGACATGGAGCCAATAATGCTAACTATATATCCAGGTGGAAGATACATAGAAGAAGAACCTCACGAAGGTGAAGAATTTGGACTTGTTTTAAATGGTACTATAATTCTCCATCTTGGTGATACTAGCTATAAAGTGAAAAAAGGTGAGACATTTTATTTTAAGCCTAAGTTGAACCATTGGATCTCTAATGAAGGTAAAACTTTAGCTAAAGTAGTTTGGGTGGTTACTCCCCCATCATTTTAATAAGTATTATTAGAAAGAGGTGTTTTCATGAGTGATAACATTTTAGAAATTAAAGGTATTAACAAAAAATATGAAGATAATGTAGTATTAGATAATTTAAATCTTAATATAAAGAAAAATGAATTTTTAACTCTTTTAGGACCAAGTGGATGTGGTAAAACAACTACTTTAAAAATAATTGCTGGATTTGAAAATCCAGATAGTGGGTCTGTTATGTTTGGAAATAAAGATTTATCAACAATTCCACCTCATAAAAGACCTGTTAATACAGTTTTCCAAAAATACGCACTTTTCCCACATATGAATGTTTTTGAAAATATTGCTTTTGGATTAAAAATTAAAAATGTTCCTAAAGAACAAATAAAAGAAAAAGTAACTGAAATGCTTAAACTTGTTGCTTTATCAGGTTTTGAAAAAAGACGTATAGAATCTCTTAGTGGTGGACAACAACAAAGAGTCGCTATTGCTCGTGCACTTGTTAATGAACCTGAAGTTTTACTTTTAGATGAACCTTTAGGTGCTCTTGATTTAAAACTTAGAAAAGAAATGCAAATCGAACTAAAAAAAATACAACAAAGACTTGGAATTACATTTATATTTGTAACTCATGATCAAGAAGAAGCTTTAACAATGTCAGATACTATTGTTGTTATGAATAAAGGTGTAATTCAACAAATGGGTACACCTCAAGATATATATAATGAACCTGCTAATGCTTTTGTAGCTGATTTCATTGGAGAAAGTAACATTGTAGATGGTATTATGCTAGATGATTTTAAAACAGAATTCTGTGGAAGAGTTTTTGAAACTCTTGATAAAGATTTTGATAAAAATGAACAAGTTGATGTAGTTATAAGACCAGAAGATATTCAAATGGTTTCTCCTTCTGATAATGTTTTAAAAGGAACTGTTTTATCAGTTATATTTAAAGGAGTTCATTATGAAATAGAAGTTAAATTAGAAGATTCTGATTATAAATGGATTATACATAATACAAAATCTGCTCCTATAGGTTCAACTATTGGACTTATGTTAAATCCTGAAGATATTCATGTAATGAGAAAGGTAAGATAAGCTATGAGTAAAAGCAAAAATAAATTTAGTCTTATAGCCACTCCTTATGCTATATGGAGTGCTTTATTTATTGTAGTTCCACTGCTTATAATTTTATTTTTTAGTGTAACTGTTTCTACTCCTAATGGATATCAATTCTCTCTTCAAAACTTTACGAGAATGTTTCAGGAACAATATATTGCTATATTTTTAAAATCATTATTTTTAGCAGTAATATCAACTATTATATGTCTTATTATTGGATTTCCAATTGCATATATAATTTCTAAAATGAATATAAAAAGAAGAAATCTTTACATTATGCTTTTCATTCTTCCTATGTGGATGAACTTTTTATTAAGAACATATGCTTGGATTCCTATACTAGGTAAATATGGAGTTGTTAATAACTTTTTAGGTCTTTTCGGAATTGAACCAATACAATTTTTATATAGAAACGGAACTATTCTTTTAGGTATGGTTTATAACTTCCTACCTTTTATGATACTTCCTATTTATACAGTATTATCTAAAATAGATAATGATTTAATAAATGCTGCTAAAGATTTAGGTGCAAATGATAAAGAAGTGTTTACTAAAATTATTTTTCCTTTAAGTATTCCTGGAGTAGTTTCAGGTATAACTATGGTATTTATGCCAGCAGTTTCTACTTTCGTTATTTCTAAACTTTTAGGTGGTGGAAAAACTATGCTTATAGGTAATGTTATTGAACAACAATTCACTTCTATAAACAACTGGAATTTTGGTTCATCAATTGCAATTATATTAATGATTTTAATTCTTATCTCTATGGCATTTATGGCAAAATTCAGTGGAGATAGCGTAAAAGGAGGAGGAAAACTGTGGTAAACAAATTTGTAGATTTTTTCAAGAAATTTTATCTCGCTATAATTTTTATATTTTTATATGCTCCTATTGTTACACTTATAGTTTTCTCTTTCAATGAATCTAAAAGTATGGCAAAATGGACAGGATTTACATTAGATTGGTATAAATCTTTATTTCAAAACGATACTCTTTTAGAAGCACTTTATTATACAGTCTTAATTGCTGTAGTTGCTTCTATAATAGCAACTATAATTGGAACTATTTCAGCAATTGGTATTTATTATATGAGAGGAAAAAGAAAATCTCTTCTTCTTAATGTAAATAACCTACCAATATTAAATCCTGATATTGTTACTGGGATTGCTCTTATGAGTCTTTTTATATTTTTAAAATTTAATTTTGGTTTTAATACAATGCTTATAGCTCATATAGTTTTTGATATTCCTTATGTTATACTTTGTGTTCTTCCAAAATTAAGTCAGCTTCCTGATAATACAATAGAGGCTGCTATGGACTTAGGTGCAACTCATTTTTATGCCCTTAGAAAGGTTATAATTCCACAAATTAAGCCTGGTATAGTTGCAGGACTTTTAATGGCATTTACTATGTCAATTGATGATTTTGTTATATCATTCTTTACTACTGGTCCTGGAGTAACAAATCTTTCTATTGAAATTTATTCAATGGCTAGAAAAGGTATTAATCCTCAAATTAATGCTCTTTCAACTTTAATGTTTGTTACTGTACTTACTCTTTTATTAATAGTAAATAAAAAGACTAACTCTAGAGGTGATTCAAATGAAAAAATTAAAGGTTATTAGTGCTATATGTATTATCTCTTTAATCTGTATTGGTCTTTTTGTAGGTTATATAAAAAATAAAGAAGATAATAAAACTGATGGCAAAGTATTAAATGTTTATAACTGGGGAGATTATATTGATCCTTCTCTTATAACTAAATTTGAAAAAGAAACAGGAATTAAAGTTAATTATAATACTTATGATACAAATGAAACTATGTATGCTAAAGTAAAAAGTGGATCTAGTGATTATGATATAGTTGTTCCATCTGACTATATGGTAGAAAAAATGATTAAACAAGGACTTTTAGAAAAAATAGATTTTAATAATATTCCTAATTATAAATATATAGGAAAACAATTTAAACATTTATCTTATGATCCTACTGATGAATACTCTGTTCCATATATGTGGGGTACTATAGGAATTGCTTATAATTCTAAATATATTAAAGGTCCTATAACTAGTTGGAAAGATCTTTGGAATCCTAAATATAAAGATCAAATAGTTATGTTTGATTCTATGCGTGATTCTATGGCTATTGCTTTAAAAACTTTAGGATATTCAATGAATTCAACTAACCCTGAACAAATAAAAGAAGCTGGTGAACTTTTACGTAAGCAAAAACCACTTGTATTAGCATATTTTGTTGATGAAGTTAAAGATGCTCTTTTATCCGGAGAAGCTACTATAGCTCCTGTTTGGTCTGGAGATGCAGCTTACATGATGAGTGAAGATCCAGATATAAAATATGTTATCCCAAAAGAAGGTTCTAATGAATGGTTTGATGCTTTATGTATACCTAAAGGGGCTAAACACAAAAAAGAAGCTGAAATGTTTATAAACTTTTTATGTAATCCAGAAAATGCTCTTATAAATGTTGAATATATAGGATATCAAACACCTATTCCTGAAACTTATGAAATGCTTCCTGAAGATATAAAGAAAGAATATCCTTCAGAGGCTGAACTAAAAAATTGTCAAATATATACTGATTTAAATCAAAAAACACTTGATCTTTATGATGAAGAATGGATAAAATTAAAATCATAAAAAAATCCAAGGATATAATCCTTGGATTTTTCTTATTTAAACCAAATATTTATTTCTCTCTCAGCACTTTCATTAGAATCAGAACTATGAACACAATTTTCTCTTATACTATTTCCATAAAGATTTCTTATAGTTCCTTCTTTAGCTTCTAAAGGATTTGTTGAACCATTTAATTCTCTTACTATTTTTATTGCCTCTTCTCCTTCTAAAATCATTGCGCAAAGTGGACTTCTAGTTATAAAATTTACTAAATTTTCAAAGAAAGGCTTGTCCTTATGTTCAGAATAATGTTCTTCAGCAATACTTCTATCTGCTTTCATCAATTTTAAATTTGAAATATTTAATCCGTTCTCTTCATAAAGGCTTATTATCTTCCCTATTACCTTTTTTTCTACCCCATCTGGCTTAATTAAAACTAGACTTTTTTCCATATTTTTTCTCCTATTACTTTTTTTTCATTATATTATATATTATAATTCTGTAACTGTTTTCATGCAACTTTTATGTTATAATAATAAAAAAAAATTATGAGGTGATTATATTGAAAAGATATATTATAAATTTTACTGGAAAAGTACAAGGTGTAGGGTTTAGATATTTTTGTCAAATGAATGCTTTGAAATATTCTCTTCTAGGAAGTGCTAAAAATTTAGATAATGGAAGTGTAGAAGTAATTGTTCAAGGTAATTTAGATGATATAAAATTATTTTTAAAAAATGTAAAAAAAGGAAATAGATTTATAAATATAAAGGATTATTCTATAAATGAAGTTCCACTAGATAGCACATTAAAAAACTTCAATATTACCTATTAAAGTTATTAATATGAATATTTTCAAGTGCTGTAATTCTATTATGTTTTACAACTGATTATAGAGGTTATTTTATGAAAAATCCTTTAGTACTTAGAAAGTTTTCTTTAGATATGATTAAAAGAAATAATTTATCTAAGGCAAAGCTTGCTCTATCAAAATATGTTCAAAATTCATTGCCTTCTAAATATGCCCAATATTTATTAAATGAATCAACTATTTCATATCATGTTGGGCATGCTCTATTAAATAACTTTAATTTTACTGAATACAAAAAAGTTTATCGTGAAGAATTAATAACTAAACTAACTTTAGAAACTATTTTATATAGGCACAATTTATCTTCTGAACCATATTTAGAATATAGAAATTCCAATCTTATTCCACTTGGAAGAGACTATTTATTAAAAAATATAAATTGGGATCTAATTTTTTCAAATAATGTACATGATATCTATATAAATAAAGACTTATCTAAATTTTCTATTTAGACAAGTCTCTAAACAACTGTGCTTACATAAATTAAGTACAGCTTTTTTGTTTTAAACTATTAAAATATAAATTTGTTTCACTAAAAATAACTTTTCTAAGTCCTATAATAGCTATAAGATTTGGTATAGCCATAAGTCCATTTACTATATCTGCTGAAATAAATATTATATCTAAAGATAAGAATGAACCTATGAATACTAAAAATATATAAAATATTTTAAAAGGTTTAACTGCTCTTTCTCCAGCAATATATCCTATACATTTTTCTCCATAATAATTCCATCCTAAGATAGTTGTAAATGCGAAAAATACTAGTCCTATATTAACTATATACTTACCTATTATAGCTATTGGAAAGCCAATCTCAAATGCTGCTGTTGTAAGTGAAGCTCCATCTAAATGTGATGTATACATTCCTGTTAAAACAATTACTATTCCTGTCATTGAACAAATTATAATTGTATCAAAAAATGTTCCTGTCATAGATATAAGTCCTTGTTTAGCTGGCTCTTTTGTTTTTGCAGCAGCAGCTGCTATAGGTGCACTTCCAAGCCCCGACTCATTTGAAAAAACACCTCTACTTACGCCTCTTTGCATTGCTATTATAAATGTAACTCCAAAAGCTCCTCCTAGAGCTGCTTCTGGATTAAAAGCACTTCTTATTATTAAACTAATAGCTTCTGGTACTTGTCCTAAATTAAATAATATTACTATTATAACTCCTACTATATATAATCCTGCCATAAAAGGAACTACTTTTTCTGATACATTAGAAATTCTTTTTATTCCTCCTAATGTAACTAATGCAACAAGAGTTGTAACTATTATAGCTGTTATTATTATTGGAATGTTAAATCCAGTTTTCATTGCTTCTGAAATAGAATTTACTTGTGCAAATGTTCCTATTCCAAATAAAGAGACTAATACTCCAAAAAGTGCAAATATTTTAGCAAGCCATTTATTATTAAGACCATTTTGTATATAATACATTGGTCCACCACAAACTTCTCCATTGTTATCAAATTCTCTATATTTTATTGCTAGTAAGCCTTCTGCATATTTTGTTGCCATACCGAAAAATGCTGCAATCCACATCCAAAAAAGTGCTCCTGGACCACCAGCTTTTATCGCAGTTGAAACTCCTACTATATTTCCTGTTCCAATTGTTGCAGAAAGTGCAGTACATAGAGCTCCAAAACTTGATATATCTCCTTTTTCATTTGTTTCATCATCTTTTGAAAATACAAATTTTAATGCAAGTTTTAATTTAGTTATTTGCAGAAAACCTAATTTAAATGTAAGATAAATTCCTGTTCCTACTAACATGATTAATAATGGTGGTCCCCAAACTAGATTATCCACCGCTGTTAAAAATTCTTTCATAAAAAAAATCCTCCTAAAAATAAATTTTTGGGAGGAGATTATATAACAAATAAAATATTTGCTATAAATCCCCTGTCCTTTTACCTGAGAGTTTGGATACAAATAAATAAATGTATCTTGCTCCTTCGGTGCTCCTTAATAGAGTCTCTCCAGAGGCTCGTCCAGTAGCGGTCCTTTTACCTGAAAGATTACCATCTTCGGTGGAATACTAAATGTATTCTCTCTCCCACTACCTTCGTCCGAACATATTAAGTTGTTAACATTATAATAAAATAATTTTAATAAATCAAGTTTTTTATTCTTTATTTAGAGCATTTATATATGCAAGTACACTCGCCTCTATAACATCTGTACTTACTCCTCTTCCTATAACTGTCTTATCTTTAGATTCCAATTTTATTGAAACCTCTCCTAATGCATCAGCTCCACTTGTTATAGCGCTTATATTATAATCTTTAATTTCTCTATTGCTACCTAATAATCTCTCAATAGCATTATATAAAGCATTTACAGGTCCATCTCCACATGCTGCTTCTTCTTTTACTTGTCCATCGATTTCTAAACTTACTGTAGCTGTAGAAGTTATTTTATTTCCTGTACTTACATTAAAAGATTTTAATTTATATTTTTCTTCTAGCTCTATTCTTCCATGATTTAAAATTGCTTCTATATCTTTATCTGAAATTTCTTTTTTCTTATCAGCTAATTCTTTAAATTTAATGAATGCTTCTTGTATATCCTCTTTTAAAATATCATATCCAAGCTCTTTTACTCTATTTTCAAATGCATGCCTTCCTGAATGTTTTCCAAGTACCATATTATTTGTTTTAAATCCAACTGATTCTGGAGTCATTATTTCATAAGTCTCTCTATTTGTTAAAACTCCATGCTGATGTATTCCTGATTCATGAGCAAATGCATTTGCCCCAACTATAGCTTTGTTAGGCTGTACTTTTACTCCTGTAAAATGAGAAACTAAGCTTGACAATCTATAAATTTTTTCAGTATTTACATCTAAATTAATTTTATAAATATCATTTCTTGTTTTAAGAGCCATTATTATTTCTTCTAATGCTGCATTCCCAGCTCTTTCTCCAAGTCCATTTACTGCACACTCAATTTGCTCTGCTCCATTTTCAATTGCAGCTAAAGAATTAGCTACTGCTAATCCTAAATCATTATGACAATGGACACTTAATATAACATTTTCTATTCCATTTACATTTTCTTTTATGTCTTTTATTAATTTTCCAAATTCATTAGGAGTTGAATATCCTACTGTATCAGGAATATTTAAAACTGTTGCTCCTGCTTCTATAGCAGTTTCTAGTACTTTATATAAAAACTCTTTTTCTGTTCTTGAACCATCCTCTGGTGAAAATTCAACCTCATCAACTAAAGTTTTTGCATAAGATACCATTTCTCTTATTTTTTCTAAAACTTCTTCTCTTGTCATTTTAAGCTTATACTTCATATGAATATCTGATGTAGCTAAAAAAGTATGAATTCTTTTTCTTTTAGCTTCTTTTATAGCTTCATATGCTGTATTAATATCTTTTTTATTTGCTCTTGCTAAAGCATTTACAGTTGAATTTTTTATATTTTGAGCTATTAATTTTACTCCTTCAAAATCTCCTTTTGAAGTTACAGGAAATCCAGCTTCAATAATATCAACCCCTAATACCTCAAGATTTTTAGCAATTTCTAATTTTTCTTTTGCATTTAAGCTTACCCCAGGTGTTTGTTCTCCATCTCTAAGTGTCGTATCAAAAATATATATTTTCTTTTTCATTTTCCCCTCCTTAAATATATAAAAAAACCACGTAATCTCTCCTCTATTGGAGCGAATTCGCGGTACCATCCAACTCTTTTCTTAATTTAAATAACGGAAATTTTCCGACATAATAAATATGCAAGCTCTAAGACAAGTTCAAAGATGATTATCTGTAGAGCTTTCACCATACCTCTACTCTCTTTAAGATATCTTTTCTTTTACTACTTCTTTTCATAGCCTTTTATTATTATTTTTATCCATAATATACTATAAATAACTTTATATATCAATAAATATTTTTTTATTTTTTTGAATTATTACTAAAAACTCCTTTATTATGTTAATATATTCTTGTAAAAGAAAGGATGATATTTTATGATAAAACTTATTGCAACTGATATGGATGGAACACTTTTAGATGGAGAAGGAAATTTACCTAAAGATTTCATAGAAACTTTTTATGAACTAAAAAATAAAGGAATTAAATTTATTGCTGCTAGTGGAAGACCTTATTATACATTGTATCAAAACTTTGACCCTGTTAGTGATGATATTACTTATATTGCAGATAACGGAGCAATGGTAGTTGAAAATGGAAAAATTACTTCTTATGAAAAAATGGAAGAGAAAGTTATAAAAGAAGTTTTAAAAGCTTGTGAAAAAATTGATAATATAACTGTTATTCTTTGTGGATTAAAAAGAGCTTATCACAAACCTTGTTCTAAGGAAGCTTTAAATGAAATAAATAAATATTATATAAAGAAAAATGTAATTAAAGATTACTCAGAAATAGATGATATAATATTTAAAATATCAATTTTAGATTTAGGTAAAGCAAAATATAATTCTTTTCCTATATTTAAAGAAAAATTTGATAAAAATCTGAGTGTTGTAATTTCAGGTGAGGTTTGGGTTGACTTTACTAATAAAGGAATAGATAAAGGAAATGCTCTTAAATTATTCAGAGAAAAACATGATATAGCTTTTGAAGAAACTATGGCTTTTGGTGATTTCTTTAATGATGTAGGAATGCTTAAGAATGCTTATTATAGTTTTGTCATGGAAAATGCTTCTGATGAAATGAAAAAGTATGGTAGATTTATTGCTAAAAAGAATACTGAAAATGGTGTTATAGAAGAAATAAAAAAATACATATAAAATAAACTCCTAAAAAAGCTTGTCTCTTTTAGGAGTTTTATTTTTAATAAAATTCTTTTTAATTTCTTTTTAGCTTTTTAATAACAAACTATTGGCATGCTTCCATCAATATTATTAAATATTATTTCAGCAACTTTATAAGGAAGATTTACACATCCATGAGATCCATTTGAAACATATATATTTCCTCCAAATTGACTTCTCCATGTTGCATCATGTAGTCCTATTCCACCATTAAAAGGCATCCAGAAATCTACTGGTGTTCTATAATTCTCACCAGTTAAAACTGCTTTTTTTTGTTTATAAGTAAGCTTATAAACCCCAGCTGGAGTTGCCCAACCTCTTGACTTATTTCCTGTTACAATATCACTATCTACTAGCAATTTTCCATTTTTATAAAACCAAATATGCTGTCCACCTAAGCTTATTTCTACATATGAATTTCCAATATCATTTCCATTGTATATATTTCCTTTTTCTGAAAATACAGGCTCTCTAGTAATGTTTTCACCTTTTTTAATTGAAGAAATTATTTTTTTTACTTCTTCAGCTTGATCAACTGAATATCCATAATTTCCTCCAGATACATTAACTATTTTTCCTGTAGAAGTTTTAAAGCTTCTAATTTTTCCTTTAGTATTATATTGGAGAGCTATTTTATATGCATAATTAGCTACTTTTTTCTTATTTATATTTATATTCATATCTTTATCTACTGAAAACCAATCATTTATTTCATTCTTATCTAAAGTTAAATTTTTTCCTCCAAAACTATAATTTAAATTAGTATTTAACATATTATTTAATTCTTCTTTTGTCCTTAATACTTCCTCTGAATCTTTTCCATATTTAGGTTTAATATATACACCTTTTTCTTCTAAATTTATAGTTCTTTCTCCACTTTCAATTCCTTCTTCTATAGCTTTTATTAAAAGTTTTTTGTCAACTTTACTTCCTTGTTCCTCTTCAATTATGACAAAACTTCCATCTTCATATTTAAAAGAAGCATTTTTAGGCTCAATTACATTTTCTTTTTTAAAGAATACAAATTTATCTATTTTATTAGACAATTTATTTTTATCATATGTAATTGAATTATTTAAAATCTCTGCTGATGGATCAAATAGATTTATTATCCATGAAAAAGGATTTTGTGATTTTAAAATGTCATTTAATTTTTCTTCTCCATTAAAATTTAAATCTATATCACTAGCGTTTATCTTCTCAATTTTATCTTTTCCTTCAATAGTTAACTCATAATTTTTTAAACTATTCTCTATTTTATCTTTTGCTTCTAACGTAGTATTTGCTGAAACATCTATATTATTAATTAAAAATCCAATATGAAATTTATCTTTAAAATATAGGCTTCCTCCTAAATATATTACTAAAATGATTCCTATTATAGTTCCTAAAATAATTATTTTTTTCTTCTTATCTATATTTCCTTCTTCATTTTGAGAAGTTTTTTCATTTGTTTCTATTTTAACCTTATCTACATTTTCTTTTTTATCTTTTTCTCCTAGTTTTTTCAATCACATTCCCCCTTTACAAATAATGCTTTACTATTCATACTATGCAATATGATTGAAAATTAGAAATAAAAAATGCACATTATAAATGTGCATTTTTTTCTTATATTTTATATATCATTTTTAGTTCTTTTTCATTTTTTAATTTATATCCAAACGATTTATAAAAACTAACCAATTTTTCATTATTTGCTCTGAGGGAAATTTTATGATATCTATTTTCTACAGCATCATTTAAAACTGCTTCTAATAATATATGACTATAACCAAGTCCTCTATACTCTTCTTTTACATATATATTAGATAAGTAATATTCATTAAATAAACATTCACTTGAAAATAAATATTTAACCATTTCAAATATAAAAATAATTTTATCTTTTATTGATTTTTGCATTTTATATAATTTTATATCTGATTTCATGGTTTTAAACTTTAATTTTCTTCCTTCAAAAGCCAAAAAGAAACCTATTAATTGATTGTTTTTCTTAAGTACTTTGAAATTGGTATAAGAAAATCTATTACCTTTTTCAAGCATTAACCTTCTCAAAACTTTTATATGATTATTATAATCTCCATTTCCCCATTCTTTTGTTGGATTTTTTTCTGTTTCGTAAAGCATTTTACTGAGTTCATCTACATCTTCTTTTTCTGCAAATCTTATATTACAATTTTCCCCTGATTTCAAATCTTATTCCCCTTCTTATATTTATAATTTATTATATAAAAATATATTTATTAAAATACTTTTTAATAAGTATATTAGCAATATATTTTAATTTATTCTTATTTTATAAATTTTGCAATAGTAAATTTATAAAAATAACAAGGTATAAAATACCTTGTTATTTTTTTATAATTCAACTCTATTTCTCTTTTCTCCATTATAGAAAGCTTTTATATTTTCTATAATACCATTAAACAGTCTTTCTCTTGCTTCTACACTAGCCCAAGCAATATGAGGAGTTAAAATTAATTTTTCTTTATTTTTAACTTTTAATAAAGGACTATCTATAGGCATTGGTTCTACTTTAAATACATCTAAAGCAGCACCAGCTATTAAATCTTCATCTATAGCTTTTACTAAATCTTCTTCAACAACTATAGGTCCTCTTCCCATATTTATAAGTATTGCACTTTTTTTCATTTTAGAAAGATTTTCATAATTTATTAAACCTTCTGTTTTTTCATTTAAAGGTGCGTGAATAGAAATAATATCACTTTCTTTTAATATAGTATCTAAATCTACTCTTTTATATTTATCACTATTATTTCTTCCTGAAGCTGAGAAATACGTTACTTCTGCTCCAAATGCATCACATACTTTAGCAACTTCACGTCCAATTGTTCCAAGCCCTATGATTCCCCATTTCTTGTTTTGAATATCAATAAATGGTCTATCTAAATTTGTAAATAATCCTGACTTTGAATACTCTCCTGATTTTACAAAATTATCATAATAAGCTATTTGATTATTTAATGCAAATAAAGTTGCAAATGTATGTTGTACAACAGTTGGAGTTGAATATCCTGCTACATTAGTAACTGCAATTCCTTTTTCTTTTGCATAAGCTATATCAATATTATTAAAACCTGTTGCCATTTCACAAATAAGTTCTAAATTTTTAGCTTCATCTATAACTTCCTTACTAATAACAACTTTGTTTGTCAAAATTATATTAGCATTTTTTACTCTTTCTATCGTTTCATCTTTTGAAGTAGTTTGATAGATTACAACTTCTCCAAACTCTTTTAAAAGATTAACATCAAACTCTCCAATAGTTTTTGCATCTAAAACAACTATTTTCTTCATATATATCCCCTTCCTAAATCTGCTGTATTTTTATTTTACCATATCTTAATCATATTATTATTAATTAAAAGTTACGTTAACTAATTAAAGCTCCAATTATAAATGGAATCCATAAACATAATGGATATATAAAATAGAAAGGTTTCTTTATTTTTAATCCTTCTTTTTCATTATATAGAAGTATAAATATTATTCCAAAAAACATCATCCATTGCGGAGCAGCTAATAATGCTTTTACTGTAAACCCTGGAACAAGTAATCCACTCAATACAAAAAGTCCTGTTATAATCATTCTTTTATTGTTTCTAAATTCATAAATTATAAAAGCAAATGCAGGTCCTATTATTGATGTTTCTGTAAAAATACAAATTGCGAAAACTATAAGGACTTTTATTACACTTCTCTTATCAGTACCATTTTTAGATCCATCTAATGCCTTTAATAATACGAGTATTCCTGCTAATACTAAAAACATATTATTTCCTAAAATAGATATTTGAAAATTAACTTCTCTTAAGACTACATTAGTTCCTACACTTAATACAAAAATAAAAATCATTACCATTCCATCATTTAAGCACTTATCTTTAAAATTTAAAATTAAAAATATTAAAGCAATTATAATTAGTCCTATTATATAAGCGTATGATTTAGAACTTAAATTATTATAATTTAATCTTCCTTCTGGTCCCTTCATTAATGCAAGAGAAATAATAAAATTTCCTATTAATAATATTTCCCCACCCATCATTAATCTTTTTATATATTTTTCTAAAGATGTAGTATGATAATAACCATCAACTACTAAAAATATAACTACTGGCATAACTAATACACCAGGATAATTAAGCCAAAATGGCATATGTGGTATAAACCTAGCAATACTACCTAAAATAAAAAGTATTACTAATATAATTTTTATTTTAAATCTATCCATTTTTTCTCCTTTTCTTCTGTATTCTTCTTTTTCATCTAAAATTATACAACGTCTATCTTTACTTTAAAAGTTTTTTATAATAATATAGCTTTTATAAAGGTAATTCTATTATCTTTATAAAATGATATACAAGAAAGGATATTTATATATGTTTATTTTATCATACGAATTTTCTTCTAATAACATAGATGAAAAAATAGAATTGCTTCAAATAAATGATATATTTGATGCTTTTTATGAAAATCCATTAGAAATAACAACTGACGAATTTGGATATGGATATTTAGAAAAAGAAAATGTGACTATAATACTAAAAGTAGCTTTTAATGGTGATCCTAAAGATTTAGATGATTTTAAAGAAAAAGTTTCTTCTATATTAGGAAAACCCCCTATTAATATGGAAGAAATTAATTATAATTATGAAAGCTTTAAAATGCCACCTATAGAATTGAAAAATAATTGGGTTTTATGTGATCCTTCTGATTCAAGTGAATTTGAAGATAAAAATGTAATAAACTTTATTTCACAAGGAGCCTTTGGAACAGGATTACACGAAACAACTTCAGATATATTAAATTATATATTATCAAAAGATTTTACTGGGAAAAAAGTTTTAGATATAGGTACAGGTTCTGGTATACTTTCAATAGCAACTGCTATTAAAAATGCTGATGAAGTAGTATCACTAGATATAAGAGATGTAACAGATGAAGTCACATTAAATTCTAGCTTAAATAATCTTTCTAATATAAAAATTAAAATTGGTGATGCTTTAAGCGAAAATTTAATAGATGATATTAAATATGATTGGATATATATAAATATTGGTGGTGAAGAGACTACTATGTTTATGGATTTTATAAAAAATCATTTATCTATTAATGGATATCTTCTTGTATCAGGTTTAGTTACTTGGAGTTATGAAAAAATTA
Source organism: Clostridium thermobutyricum DSM 4928 (assembly GCF_002050515.1). Taxonomy (GTDB): domain Bacteria; phylum Bacillota; class Clostridia; order Clostridiales; family Clostridiaceae; genus Clostridium; species Clostridium thermobutyricum. The sequence continues at coordinate 15,300 of NZ_LTAY01000103.1, forward strand.
AAGATTTTATTTTAGAAAATGGCTTTAAAGTTGAATCTGAATTAAACACTAATGAATGGTGCACTTCTATTTTTAAAAGAATTTAATAAAAGATGAGGATTTCCTCATCTTTTTATTTTGATTTTTTCTTCTTTTTAATATTCATTCTAACTTGATCTCTTTTTGCTTTTTGCTTTAGTGATTTTTCAGCTGCTAATCTTTCATCTTGTTTTTTAGCAATCTTTTCTAACTGCTTAACAAATATAAACCAAGCCCAAGTAAAAATTCCCCACATTATAAAAAGAACTATTATTGATGCCGTAATATTTTGATTTGAAAAAATATTCATTAAAAAAATCACAGAACTCAATATAAATCCAGCTTTTATAGAAGTTTTCCTATAATAACTTTTATTTTCCAAGCATTTTTGTATGTATACATCTATAAATTGCATATTCCTCTCCTACCTCTCATTAATTTATATATTCTATATATTTTCTTAAATTCCTTTTTAATGTAAAAATTAAATGCTTTTAAAATGAAAATACCTATTTTAAATATATTTGATTTGTTAAAATTTAATGTACAAATTCATTTTTTATATATAATTATTGAAATCGAACCCCTTTTTGGAATAATTTAGATTTTGTAACCTTTTTGTTTCTTTTTTATATATGGATTTTTTTTACTTTTCTTTCTAAACTAATAGTTATCTTGCTTATAGAGCATAATATAAAATTTTTTTATTCACTTTTTTAAAAATTTTAAATTTTCTAAATATTAAGAAATTAGCTAAATATGTCTTTTTAATGTATAATATTAATAAATTATTAATTAAAAAATTACATAAGGGTTACAAAACTTAATAACCTTATGTTATAATACATAAATATCAACGGTTTATGTTAGGAGGTTGTTGAAACATGAAAAAAGCGTTTTTATCTTTTTTCACTATAGTTACAGTTACCTGTAGCTTAAGCTTTACTTCTTTTGCTGATACACTAAATAACAAATCTTTGAATAATGATAAAGTACAATATAATCAAATTAGTAGTGATATAAAAAACTTAGATGAAAATATTCGTAGTTTAAACAATGAGATTAATTCATTAAATAACACTATTACAAACAATAAGACTAAAGTGGACAATATTCAAAAAAATATTGATACTGCTCAAGTCAAAATACAAAATACAAAAGAACAATTAGACAAGCAACAAAATATTTTATCCGATAGATTAAGTGCTATATATAAAAGTGGTACTTTCTCACCTGCTTCATATTTAGTGTATATATTGCAAGCAGATGGATTTTCACAATTAATTAGTAGAATATATGATGTTCAAAGAATAGTATCCATTGATGATCAACTTATTAATGGCTTAAAAAGTAGTCAAGCCCAAGTTCAAAAAGAAATTGATGGATTAAATAAACAAAAAAATGAAGTTTTAGCTTTAAATGCTCAAACTCAAAAAAGCTTAGAAGAAGTTGTTCAAAAACAAAATAAGGTAAAAGCTGAAAAAGAGAATCTAAATACTCAACTTCAAAGTATAGCTTCTACTATTACTGCAAATGAAGAACAACTTGTAAGTTATCCAATTGGAGTAATAAATAATTCTAACTCATCTATTTCTCAACTAAAGGATGCAGTTCAAACTTTAAATGATTTATTACCTCAAATAACTATGCAATCTGTTATAAATAAAGTAAACAATGCTATTTCTAACGGAAAAGCTTTAATCAATCAAAAAATAGCACAAGAAAATGCTGCATCACAAAGTAATAATAGCAGTAGTAATAAAGGAAATTCTTCTAGTAGTTCTTCTAACAGTTCATCTGGAAATTCTTCTAATGGATCATCAAGTGGACAATATAAGAAAGAACTTTCTATGGAAGCTACAGCATATGCAGGTGACGGAATAACTGCTATGGGAACTGCTACAGTTAGAAATCCAAATGGAATAAGTACAGTAGCTGTAGACCCAAATGTAATTCCTTTAGGAAGTAAACTTTATATTCCTGGTTATGGTTATGCTATAGCATCAGATACAGGTGGAGCTATTAAAGGTAACAGAATAGATTTATTTATGAATTCTGAAGCTGAATGTAATCAATTTGGTAGAAGACAAATAACAGTATATATAGTAGCTTACCCTGGACAATGGTAAAAAGAAGTATAAAAAAGAAGCATTAATTTGCTTCTTTTTTTATATATTTTTATTATAATAAAATATATTTTTTGTATTAAATTAACAAATAATAAGGTATTACTTATAAATATATTCATAATAATTTTTTACTTAACATTACACCTTTTAATAAATACATACATATTATGCTGACTAATTATTATATTTAAAAATAATATTTTATAATTAATAGATAAAATTTATTATGAAAGATTATCATTATACTATTTATAAAAAAAGAAAAAAGTATTTTGGTAATATATAGTAATATTTTATTAGAATGAGAAAAAGCTCCTCAATTGTTGTAGTTCATGTTTAGAAGATTGCCACACTTATATTATAAAATACAATATTCCTACTCTTTTAAATTCAAATAGATAATACAGTGCTTTTAGCTATCGTATCAAATAAAAAAGAGTATTGCAATTGTATATCAAATTCTACGTTCTAATAAATTATAAACCTTTCTCATGCGATCCTATTCCAATGCTGATCAACCCTCTTATTTTCCATTAGCCACTCTATCTATAGATAATCGAAATATTAAAACTTTATCAAATGTAGTTCAATTCTCTAGAATATTAGTAAATGCAACAACTACTCAATCTGTAACAATTATTTTTAGAGTTTAATAAATGTATTAATGGTACTATACAGACTATTTCTGACCTATATCCAGTAGTACTACCTGATTCAATTGCAAATATTAATCCTATATCCTATCCTTTTGATTTTCCGTTCTTTTATAATTCTAATAATTACTTATGTAATTGTACAGCTTATATACTTGAAGATAATATTAATTCTAGAAAAGATAGATCTGTAACAATTAATACTGCTTTTTTATCTGTTATTAACTTTGTAAAATGATATCAATAAAAAATAATTAAATACAATATCTAATAAAGTATATTGTATTTAATTATTTCTATTTACAGTTATTTAAATACATAAAATATATTTTTTATTATATATATGTGTATACTATTTAAAATATAAATCATTAATTTAAATTATATATTTTATTAGTCAATTAAATTATAAAAAGAGATTATTTATACAAGTTTTATTAGGATAAATAAATAATACTCTACCCCTTTAATAAAAATGTGCAAAATAAAAAGAGACTAAGGAAAATTTTAAACTTTATCCTTAATCTCTATTAAATTCAATTTATGCGAGATAAGCCATAAGCGGAGTTCTGTATTAAGTAATCATCTATCTAGGCTTACTGTTGCCAGCAAGCTCAAGCGACACACCATGAAACGGAGCGGGTCACCCCATAATGTTTCTTTCTCGGTCTTGCTCCAAGTGGGGTTTACATAGCCATACTGTCTCCAATATGCTGGTGAGCTCTTACCTTCGCCTTTCCACCCTTACCAGTTACAAAAGTAAACTCAGTCTATAAAGACTTCTGGCGGTATATCTCTGTTGCACTATCCTTCAAGTCACCTTGACTGGCCGTTAACCAGCACTCTACCCTGTGGAGCTCCGACTTTCCTCTCCTAGTTCAAGACTAGCAGCGATTACACGTCTTACTCGCAATAACTATAATAACATATTTTAAAACTTTATCAAAGTTAATTTATGTAATTTTTTTAAAAAAGACTAGATTTTTTAATCTAGCCTTTTTTATTTAACATACGAGTTGCATTAATACTATTAATAAACCTATTATTATCATTGGATAAAATCCAACTCCACTTAATAACAACATTAAAAATATTCCTACACAAATACAACATCTAACTGGTGTAAACCATCTAAAACAACCGCAATTTCCAAAATTTCTTCTAATATTCACAAATGATTTACTAAAATTCCCTCCAAATCCTTTATTTCTTCTTCCCATTTCTTACCTATAATATAATTAATATCATTTATATTATATGAAAGAATTTATATTTTTTTACTATAATATTAGAAAAAACTATAAGGATTAGAAGTTTTTATAGATTTTACAAATTCAACGTCTTTTATATTTTCTTTTATATTCTCCATTGCTGATAAAAATGCTAACCATTCAGTTCCAAAATGTCCTGCATCTAATATTGTAACTCCAAGTTCTTTATAATCAGATACAAAATGATAACTTGTATCTCCTGTTATTATACAATCTGCTCCCATTTCATATGCTTTATTAAAGTAACTGCTTCCACTTCCATTTATTATTGCTATATTAGAAACATATTCACTTGAAATATTTCCTGTTAACATATCTATATTAAGCTTTTCTTTTATATTATTTATTAAATCTTTTGTTTTTATAGGTTCTTCTAAATATACAATTCTACCTATTCCACTATCTTCTAATATAGATTTATCTATTATTTTTGATTTTTTAAATCCTAAAATATTTACTACTTTATCATTTATTCCATCTTTAATAGCATCTAAATTTGTATGACTAGAATATACAGATATTTTATTTTCTATAAGCTTTATAATTTTATCTCCTAGTAAATCTCCTTTTACTATCCTATTTGGTTTTCTAAATATTAGAGGATGGTGAGTTATTATCATTTCACATTTATTTTCTATAGCTTCATCTATAACTTCCTTTGTACAGTCTAAAGCTAATAAAACTTTTTTTACTTCTCTATTCCTATCTCCAACCATAAGCCCTACATTATCAAAATCTTCTTTTAATTTGCTTGGCGCAAAAGCTTCCATTTCATTAATTATATCTTGTACACATCTACTCATAACAAATCTCCTTTAACAGTATTTAATCATATTTTCTAAAATACTTACCTTTTCATTTAAAAATGCTTTTCTCTCTTTAGCACTTTCACTTTCATCATTTATAAGATTTATAATTTTATTATATTTTTCTATTTTTTCTTCTAAATAATCTTTCATTAGAGGGTTTTTACTTCTTAAAATAAGAGGACTTACTTCATAATATATGTCTTCTAATTCTGTTTTTTCTTTTTCATTTACTTTTACTTTAAATAACTCATAAAAGATTCCATCTTCAAAACATAAGTCTTCTTTTATTATTTCATATCCTTTTGTATATAAATATTCTCTCAACACTTCTGGATTTTGTGCTGGTACTAGAATTATATTTTTAGCTTTTTCTGCTTTTAATTTTCCTTCTTCAAGAATGTCTCTTATAAGATTTCCTCCCATTCCTGCTATTACAATAGTATCTACTTCACCAACTTTTACAGTTTCTAATCCACTACCCAATCTTACTTCTAAGCTTTCATCTACACCTTCAAATATAGAATTAAGTTTTGCTTTATCTAAAGGATCTTTATTTATATCAGATGCAATTGCTCTTTTAGATATTCCTCTTTTAATTGCTTCTATAGGTATGTACCCATGATCCGTTCCAACATCAACTAAATTATCACAATTATCTATGTTTTCTAATATCATCTCTAATCTTTTACTTAATTCCATTTCTTTTCTCCTGTCAATAAACTCTTTTCTATTTTTTGTATATTTTTTATAAAAACTAAAAAAGCACCTCCATGGTGCTTTTTTTAGTCTAGATAATCTTTAAGCTTTTTGCTTCTTGATGGATGTCTAAGCTTTCTTAAAGCCTTTGCTTCAATTTGTCTTATTCTTTCTCTAGTTACATTAAATTCTTTTCCTACTTCTTCTAATGTTCTAGCTCTTCCATCATCTAAACCAAATCTTAATCTTAATACTTTTTCTTCTCTTGGAGTTAAAGTATCAAGAACATTTATAAGTTGTTCTTTTAACATTGTAAATGCTGCTGCCTCTGCTGGAGCTGGAGCATCATCATCTGGGATAAAGTCTCCTAAATGACTATCTTCTTCTTCTCCAATAGGAGTTTCAAGAGAAACTGGCTCTTGAGCAATTTTTTGTATTTCCCTAACTTTTTCAACTGGTAATTCCATTACTTTTGATATTTCTTCTGGGAATGGATCTCTTCCAAGCTCTTGAAGTAATTGTCTTTGAACTCTTATAAGTTTATTTATAGTTTCTACCATATGTACTGGTATTCTTATTGTTCTGGCTTGGTCTGCAATAGCTCTTGTTATCGCCTGTCTAATCCACCATGTAGCATATGTTGAAAATTTGAATCCTTTTCTATAATCAAATTTTTCAACAGCTTTTATAAGACCTAAGTTACCCTCTTGTATTAAATCTAAGAATAACATTCCTCTTCCTACATATCTTTTTGCTATACTTACAACAAGTCTAAGGTTTGCTTCTGCTAATTTTTTCTTAGCATATTGGCTTCCTTCTTCAATTTTTCTAGCTAATTCCATTTCTTCTTCTGAAGATAATAGAGGAACTTTACCAATTTCTTTAAGATACATTCTAACTGGATCATCTATAGCTATACCTTCTGGTATACTTAAATCTAATTCTTCCTCTTCTTCCTCTTCTTTAGCTGATGGTTCACCAATTACTTCAATTCCCATTGATTCAAGAACTTCATATATCTTTTCAATTTGATCTGGAGATAATTCTATATTATCTATTTCATCCATTATTTCTTTATATGATAATGTACCATTTTTCTTTCCTTTATCAATTAAATTTTTGACAACCGTCATTTTATTATTTTTTTCTTTTTTATCGTCTTTTTTTACCTTTGTTTTTTCTACCATATTCTTGTTGCCTCCTTCCGTCACAGCCAAATTAACCTCTCTCTAATCCTTTTAGCTCAGCATTTAACCTATTAAGCTCTGACGCTAATTTTATAGATTCCTCAAAGTTTCCATTCTTCTCTGATTCTTTAAGTTTCATTTTTATATTTTGTATATCTTCTTTCAACTTAAAGGATTTAATCTCATTTATATTATCAAGTATAAGTTTTCTTTTATCATTAGCTTCTAAAATTTTAAATTCTTTTATTTTAACCCATTCTTGTGAAGAATTGGGGTCATCACAAAAAGTTTCTATATATGAATTTATATTTTCAACTTTTTCATTCATACCTTTTTTTATTATTTTAAATAATTTTTTATTTTCTTCTCTATTAAAATTTTCTTCGCTAATTTTTGATATTATTTTGCTATAAAATTCTTCTATTAGCATTAACTTTATAATTGTTCTCTCTGCTTTTACATATGCTGGTTCTACATATAATTTTGTTCCAATTTCTTCCTTTTTATACATATTCCCCTCATTTTTTTCATTTCTTTGCATTTGTATAAGATCATATAAAGATTGTTCTTTAATTCCTGTATCTTCCGAAATAGATTTTATATATATATCTTTTTCTACTGGATTTAAATTGCTAATTATAGTTGCTACCCTATTTCCATATTTTACTACAGACTGTTGATCTTTAAAATTTATTCCTTCTTTGGCTTTTTTAAGTCTATACCCAATTAAAGTTTCAGCTTCATTTACTAGCTTCATAAAAGAATCCTTACCATTATTTCTTACAAATTCATCAGGATCTTTTCCCTCTGGTATTTGCAATACTCTAACATCAAACCCAGCTTCTTTTAATATCTCCAGCCCTCTAAGCGTTGCTGTTTGCCCTGCAACATCAGCATCATAAGAAATTATAACCTTATCCGCATAACGTTTTAGAAGTCTAGCTTGCTTAATTGTTAAAGCAGTACCTAATGATGCTACTACATTATGTATTCCATATTGATTTAAACTTATTAAATCCATATATCCTTCCACCATAATGAAATATCTATCTTTTATATTATTCTTTATTGCAAAATTTAATCCATATAAATTTGTTCCTTTTTGGAATATAAGTGTTTCTGGTGAATTTAAATATTTTGGTTTAGAATCATCTAAAACTCTTCCTCCAAATCCAATGACACGCCCTTTAGCATCAAAAACTGGGAACATTACTCTATTTCTGAACCTATCATAAATGGTTCCTTTTTTCTCACTTTTTAAAACTAAGCCCACTTCTAAAAGCAAATTGTCATTGAAACCTTTCTTATTTAGATACATTCTTAAATTATGCCATCCATCTTTAGCATAACCTAGCCCAAATCGTTTAATGGTTATTTCACTTATACCTCTTCTTAGAAAATAGTTTTTTTTCTCTTTATCATTTTGTAAATTAGAGAAAAAATACCTAGCCGCTTCTACGTTTATCTTATATAGTAGCGATTTCTTTTTAACTAATTTATCATCTTCATCTCCACCTAAATTCAATGGAATATTAGCTTTTTCAGCTAATAATTTACAGGCTTCTATGAAATTAAGATTTTTCTGTTTCATAACAAAAGTTAAAACATTACCTGCCTCACCACATCCAAAACATTTATATATCTGTTTATCTTGAGATACACTAAATGAAGGTGACTTTTCATGATGAAAAGGACAAATCCCCATATAATTTCTTCCTGAACGTTTAAGCCTTACTGTTTCTGAAATAACATCAACAATATCATTCTCATTTTTTATTCTCTCAATAGTTTCCTCTGAAATTCGCAAGGAGATCCCTCCTTCCTAATCAAATTTATTTTGCAACTCATATATTATTCGACATTTTTTTCTCTTTTCCTTCTTTATTAATATATTTTTTATATTTTAATATATTTTTTGCTTTAATTATTTATTCTTCTTCTTTTATAAAAATCCTTCTTTTTTATTTTTATAATTTTATCTTTCCTAATTTTATCCGTTTTATTCCTAATTTTAGTAATTTTCAATTTTATTTTTTTATTTTAATTCAATTGTCAAGCTCTAAGTTTATAAATATTTAATATTTTTTAACTCTATATTCATTTATTCTATATTTATCTCTTAATTCCTCTAAATATTACTAGTATTTATTATTTGCAAAATAATATTTTTTTATTATTTAAAATTTGTAATTCTATTTCTCTATATAAACAACATAGAATATAGTAATAATATTATTTAGGAGACTATTTATGAAAAAATTTTCTGATGAAATTTCTAATGATATTTTTAGTGAAGAAAGAATTAGATATAAAGTTCTTAATCATTACGGATTAGAAAATTCAAATATTACAATAATAAAATTTAAAGATACAGACAAACAGAGAATCGTATTTAAAATAACTTATAAAAATAAATCTTATTGCTTAAAAAAAGTTTACTTTGATGAAAAAAATCTTCTTTTTGTATATTCAGCTTTAGAATGGTTATCTAAAAATAATATACATACCCCTAAACTTTTAGATACTTTAGATGGAAATAAATATGTCAATTATAACGGAATGCTATTCATATTAACTATTTGGATTGATGGAATAAAATGTAGTTTTGATGAAACTTCCCATGTTTTAACAGCAGTTCGTCAATTAGCCTATGCACATAAGTGCTCTAAAAACTTCACTCCAATAAAAGGAAGTAAAAAAAGAGAAGGTTTGACTGATATTTACATAACAACCTTAAAACATTTTAATCAAATATTGCTTTCTTATAATTATTCAATAAAAACAAAAGATCATTTTTCCGAAATTTTTTTAGAATTTTTCGATGTAAATTTAGAAATTGCTAAATTTTCTTTAGAAATAGCTAGTAATATAAATAATAACAACTTATCTAAATCTCTTTGTCATGGTGACTATGTAAGTAAAAATCTTCTCTTTGATAAAGATGATAATATTTGGCTTATAGATTTGGATAAATGTAAATATGAATATTCTATGCAAGATTTTGGTTATTTTTTGAGAAGACTTCTTAGACGAGATAAAACAGCTTGGAATATCGAGCTAGCATTACGACTTTTTAGAGAGTATAATGAAGCAAATAAAATGTCTACTGATGATTTTAGATATCTTATTTCATATATTTGTTTTCCTCAAAAGTATTGGAAAATATCAAGGGATTATTATAGAAATAAAAATAAATGCAATAAAAAATTATTTGTAGATATGCTTTTAAAAGCCACAGATAAAACTCCTTCCCATTTATTGTTTGTTAAAAATATTAAGTCAAGAATTGAAAATGAATACAATATAAAACTATAAAAAGCTTCACCAAATAGGTGAAGCTTCTTTTTTTATTTTAATTATCTTTTATTATTTACTTGTGCTTGTGCTGCTGCAAGTCTTGCAAGTGGAACTCTAAATGGTGAACATGATACATAATCTAATCCTATTTTATGGAAGAATTCAACTGATGAAGGATCTCCTCCATGTTCTCCGCATATTCCAAGTTTTATATCACTTCTAGTAGCTCTACCTTTTTCAGCTGCCATTTTTACTAATTGACCAACACCATTTTGATCTAATTTAGCAAATGGATCTTGTTCATATATTTTTCTATCATAATAAGCATTTAAGAATTTAGCTGCATCATCTCTTGAGAATCCAAATGTCATTTGAGTTAAGTCATTTGTTCCAAATGAGAAGAATTCAGCTTCTTCTGCTATTCTGTCTGCAGTTAATGCTGCTCTTGGAATTTCTATCATTGTTCCAACTTTATAATCTAATTTAGTTCCTTTTTCATTCATAACAGCTTCAGCAGTTTTAACTACTATGTCTTTAACAAATTTAAGTTCTTTAACTTCTCCAATTAAAGGAATCATTATTTCTGGAACTACATCATATCCTCTTTCAACTTTAACAGCTATTGCAGCTTCTATTATAGCTCTTGTTTGCATTTCTGCAATTTCTGGATAAGTAACTGCAAGTCTACAACCTCTATGTCCCATCATTGGATTAAATTCATGTTTCTCTTCTACTGCATTTTTAATTTCTTCTATATCTATATTTAATTCTTTAGCAAGAGATAACTTGTCCTCTTCTGAATGAGGTAAGAATTCATGTAGTGGTGGATCTAAAAGTCTTATTGTAGCTGGCATTCCCTTTAATGCTTCATATATAGCTATAAAATCAGCTCTTTGCATTGGTAATATCTTATCTAGAGCTTTTCTTCTATCTTCTTCATTTTTAGCTATAATCATTTCTCTAACAGCTAATATTCTATCTTCTGCAAAAAACATATGCTCTGTTCTACAAAGTCCTATTCCTTCAGCTCCAAACTCAACTGCTTGTTTTGCATCTCTTGGTGTATCAGCATTAGTTCTAACTTTTAATTTTCTTATTTCATCAACCCATGACATAAATGTTGCAAAATGTCCTGTTATTTCTGGAGTTACAGTTTTTATCTTTTCTCCATATATATTACCTGTTGTTCCATCTATTGATATGAAATCTTCAGAAGTATAAACTTTTCCTCCTACTTCTAAAGTTTTATTCTCCTCATTTATTTTTATTTCTCCACATCCTGCTACACAACAAGTCCCCATTCCTCTAGCAACAACTGCTGCATGTGAAGTCATTCCTCCTCTTACAGTTAAAATACCTTCTGCTGCAATCATTCCTTCAATATCTTCTGGTGATGTCTCAAGTCTAGCTAATACCACTGCTTCTCCATTTGCAGCTCTTTCTTTAGCTTCTTCTGCAGTAAATGCAATTTTACCACATGCTGCACCTGGTGAAGCTGGAAGTCCTTTAGCTATTGGAGTAGCTTTTTTTAAATCCTCATCATAGAAAGCTGGATGTAATAAAGTATCAAGCTGTTTTGGTTCAACTTTTAGTATAGCTTCTTCTTTAGTAATCATTCCTGATTCTACTAAATCAACTGCTATTTTAAGAGCTGCTGGAGCAGTTCTCTTACCATTTCTTGTTTGTAAGAAATAAAGTTTTCCTTCTTCTATAGTCATTTCCATATCTTGCATATCTCTATAGTGATTTTCTAATTTATTTACTATATCAATAAACTCTTTATATAATTCTGGATTTTGTTCTTCTAATTTTGAGATTGGAAGTGGTGTTCTTATACCTGCAACAACATCTTCACCTTGTGCATTCATTAAGTATTCACCATAAATTTCATTATCTCCATTAGCTGGGTTTCTTGAGAATACAACTCCCGTTCCAGAAGTTTCTCCTTTATTTCCAAACACCATTTGTTGAACGTTTACAGCAGTTCCCCACTCTCCTGGTATATCATTTAATCTTCTATATACTATTGCTCTTGGATTATCCCATGATCTAAATACAGCTGTAACTGATTCTATTAACTGTAATTTTGGATCTTGTGGGAAATCTTCACCTTTTTCCTTTTTATATATTTCTTTATATTGATTAACTAATTCTTTTAAGTCTTCAGCAGTTAAATCTGTATCATCTTTAACTCCTCTTTTTTCTTTCATTTCATCAATTTTATCTTCAAATAATCTTTTTTCTACATCCATAACTACATCTGAAAACATTTGAATAAATCTTCTATATGAATCATATGCAAATCTTGGATTATTTGTAAGCTTTGCCATAGCTTCTACAGCTTCATCATTTAAACCTAAGTTTAATATTGTATCCATCATTCCAGGCATTGAAACTCTAGCTCCTGATCTTACTGATACAAGTAATGGATTTTCAGTGCTTCCAAATTCTTTTCCTGTTTCTTTTTCAAGTTCTTTCATACATTTTTCAATTTCTTCTATGATTGATGCTGAAATAACTTTTCCATCTTCATAATATTTATTACAAGCCTCTGTAGTAACTGTAAACCCTTGTGGAACTGGTATTCCAAGCTGTGTCATTACAGAAAGGTTTGCCCCTTTACCTCCTAGAAGATTTTTCATTGACCCATTACCTTCTTTAAAAAGGTAAACGTACTTTTTCTCCATCTCAATACTCCTCCGTTCAATACTTAAGTTATATACTATCGAGGGCTTTTAGCCCTCGTAGCTACCCATTTATTTTTTCCCAAGCTTAACGAATAATTTTGTGATATTGGTTTTAGAAACTTTACCTAAGATTTTATATTGCTCCTTATCATCTACCATAGTTTTTTCTACTATAGGAATACTATCTATTTCATGCTCGATTATTTTTGTAGCAAGCACATATGCAGAGTCTTCCTTTGAAGCACATATTATATTTGGCATTCTTGTCATAATAACTCCTACAGGAACTTTATGAATATCTGTTCCACCAATTGCAATTTTAAGAAAATCTTTTCTAGAAACTGCCCCTGTTAAGAATCCTCCATTTTCTACAAATAATGTTCCTACATCATTTAGAAATAGGTATACAATTGCATCATAAACTGTAGTCTCTTCACCTACAACTGAAGGCTTTGACATAATTTCGCCAACTTTTATCTCATTTATATATTCATTTACAAGACTACTTTTAGGTTTATCTGAATATACATAACCTACTTTAGGTCTAGCATCTAAAGCACCTATCATTGTTAATATTGCTAAGTCGGCTCTTAGTGCAGCTCTAGTCACTCCTAATTTTTCTGCTAGTGCTTCACTCGTAATTGGCTGTCCTTCTTTAACTAATCTTATAATCTCTTCTTGCCTTTCTGATAACTTCAAATTTATCCCTCTTTCTTTATTATGAGAGTAAATATTCAGATAATTCAGATTTATCGGAATCTTTGTTACATTCTAATTATACCATTAATTCCTTTTTTTTCTATATCTGAATTTTTCTGTTTTTCTCTGTTTCCTTTAATATATATCCATTATAACAGATTAACTCTTTATAGATTCTTTTATCTATAATTTACTTTATTTTACAGCTATTCTTCATCAAACTTAACTGTATAAGTGTAAACAGTATCATCACCTGAATAAACTTTACTTTTATTCTCATTTTTATATTTCATATCATTTCTTACATCTGACAATTTCTCTTTTACGTCCATAGCAGTTTGAGTAGCTTTTTCTTTTACTTCACTAGCTACAACAGTTGCTTTTTCCATGACTTCATCTGCCATCTTTTTAACATATTTATTTACTACTTCAACACTTCCATCACATTTAGTTATTTCTATTGTAATTTTTGTAGCTACAGCTGCTATAACTCCAAATGCTAAAAATGCAGGAATTATAGCAGCTATTACCATAGCTGATATACCAGCATTTACTGGAATATCTAAAATTACAACTTCGTCTTTCTTTATTTTTATTCTACTTACATTACCTTTTTCAATTACTTTCTTTATCCATGTTTTAAAGTCTTCAACTGAACAAGTAGATGCTTCGTTATAATAATACTCATTTGATGCTTCAGATTTTAATTGTGCATATGTACTTTTAGCACCTTTTGTTTCTAAAGCTATTATCGCTTCTAATACATCTCCATTTGCCTCTATTAAAGCATCTTTAGCATCTTTATAGCTTACACCTAGTCTTTCTACTATCTTATCAATTTTTTCTAATGTAATATCCATCATAAATCATCACTCCTTAATATAATTTAACATCTCTAAACTTTTTGGCTTTCTTGAATAATTAGTTGATATAAAATATATGTTTATTTTTTCAATTTGCTTTTTTATATCATCTGATAATTTCATCATATATATTCTACTTGCATCAATCTTATTTAAAAATTTTAAAGCTGCATATGCTTCTTTAGATATATGAATACTATGGTCTTTATTACAATTTTCACAAATTCCACCATAGCTTTGTAAATTTATATACTTTGAAGTTCTAATTTTCCTTTTGCAAATAGAACATGTTTCAAGATTTATTCCATATCCAGTTGCTTTTAATAGTTTAAGTTCAAATGATCTTATTAAAAGCTCATAGTCTATTGCATCTGTATCTAAAAGATATAAAGTTTTAATAAATTCTATATACAAGTTCTTGTCTATTTCTCCATCTTCTAAACCTATATCTATAAGTTCACAAACATAAGATGCATATGTTAATTTATCTAAATTGCTCATTAATCCTTTAAAAGAATTTATTATCTTTCCTTCTTGAAGATTAAAAAGGTTTTTTCCTTTAAATACCACATAATCACTATAACAAAGAGGAGATGTTACCGAAAATAATCTACTTTTATTTTTTTTTGATCCTTTTGCTATAGCTGTAATTTTTCCAAGCTCCTCTGTATAAATCCAGAGAAGCTTATCATTTTCTTTATAATCAGCTGATTTTATTATTACTCCACTGGTTTTAAATAAAGACATTTTAAAGCTCCCAACAAACTTTATTTTACGTTTTTATAACCTAACTCTTTTAATAAGTTATTATTATCACGCCATTCTTTTCTTACTTTAACCCAAAGTTTTAGCATAACTTTAGTTCTTAAAAATCTTTCTAATTCATATCTTGAAGTTTCCCCTATCTTTTTAAGAACTGCTCCGTTTTTCCCAATTATTATTCCTTTATGTGAATCTTTTTCACAAATTATATCTGCTTCTATATGATATATACCTTTTTCATTCTTTTTCATTCTTATTATGTCTACTGCAATTCCATGAGGAACTTCATCTCTTAAACATCTTAATGCTTTCTCTCTTACTATTTCTGATACAACAAATCTTTCTTGAACATCTGTTATCATATCATCTGGATAATATTTAGGTCCTTCGGGTAATTTATCTACCATTAATTTAAGTAAAGTATCTACGTTTTTCCCTTTTATCGCTGATATAGGAATTATTTCATCAAATTCAAAAGCTTTTGAATATTTAGATAATGTTTCTGCAACTTTATCTTGTGTAAATTCATCAACTTTATTTAAAACTAAAAATATTGGACATTGTTTTCCTTTTAGACTTTCTAAAATAAAGCTATCTCCTTTACCTAATTCTCCATCTGGATTAGTTAAGAAAAGGATTAAATCAACATCTTTTGTTGAGTCTTTAGCTGAGTTTACCATGTATTCTCCTAATTTATGTTTAGGCTTGTGTATACCTGGTGTATCAACAAACACCATTTGATAATCATCTGTTGTCTTTATTGTTTGAATATTATTTCTTGTTGTCTGTGGTTTATTAGATACAATAGAAAGTTTTTCTCCCATGATATAGTTCATAAGTGTTGATTTTCCTACATTTGGTCTTCCTACTATTGATACAAATCCTGATTTAAACATTATTTCCTCCTACTCAAGATCTTTTCTAGTAAAGCTTCCTGGCATTAATTCATCTAAAGTTTTTACTAAATAATCTGTTTCATTTTTTACTATATATACTTTAATATCTCCATTTTCTGCAAATTCACTCATTACCTGTCTACACATACCACAAGGATAAGTGTATCCGTTTAAATCTCCAATTAAAGCAATTGCTTTTAATTTTGTATTTCCTTTTGATACAGCAGTAAAAATAGCTGTTCTTTCTGCACATATTGTAGCCCCGAAAGAAGCATTTTCAATATTACATCCTGTATAAATTTCACCATCTTCAAATAATACAGCCGCTCCAACTTTAAAATTTGAATATGGACAATAAGCGTTCTCTCTTGCTTTTATAGCCTCTTTTATAAGTATTTTTTCTTTCATAAAAAAACCTCCCCTAGCCTTAAGTATATACTATTTTTATTTATTGTGCATAATATTATATCATTATTTTTATTAATAACAATATTTATTTTATATTTCTTATCTAAAAATAGTAAAAATTAATATTGTTATTAGCATACCAAATATAGCTCCAACTACAACTTCAAAAAGCGAGTGAACTTCCGCATCTACTCTACTTTGTGCTGTAATAAATGCCATTAAAAAGCTTAACATCATACAAATTGGCTCTTCTGTTATAAATGAAATTGCTGTTGCTATTGAAAAAGCCAATGCACTATGTCCACTAGGCATTCCACCTTTTAATGGTGTTCCTTCTCCAAAAATAGCTTTTGCAATTATTGTAGCTATACTAACTATTACAAGTAATATAAATATTGTATGTGGTTCTGATTCTTTTATTTTATTTAAAAGTATATAAGATAAATTACTTAATTTATCCCAAAATATTATATACCCAACTAAAACTGCATTTAATGCTGTTACTACTACTGCTCCTGCTGCTACATTTTTAGCTATTTTAGCTAAAGGATGATAATAATTTGTATTCATATCTATTACTGCTTCGATTGCCGTATTAAAAAGCTCTGCTCCTATAACCATTGCAATTGTTATTGCAAGTATTAACATTTCTATTTTCGATATGTCAAAGAAAAGACATAAAATTAAAACTAATAATGTTACACACATATGTATTTTCATATTTCTTTGCGTTCTCACAGTGTATATAATTCCATCTATTGCATAATTAAAACTATCTACTATTTTTTTTAATTTCATGTCTATCCACCCTCTATCTTCTAATATCTAATTTATTTAATATTTCTTCTTCTCTTTTTCTCATTATAACTTTTTCTTCTTCTATCATATGATCATACCCTAATAAATGAAGTATTGAATGAACTATAAGATAAAAAACTTCTCTTTCATAACTATGATTATATTCCTTTGATTGCTCTAAAGCTTTCTCAAGTGATAGAACAATATCTCCTAACACAAGTTCTTCTCCATCTAAATATACTTCATCAAATTCTTTTTCTTTATATACATCTTTGAAAACTTTTCCTTTTGGATAATCTAGCATTGGAAATGAAAGTACATCTGTAGCCTTATCTATATTTCTAGTATCATTATTTATTTCTCTTATCTCATCATTATTAACAAGAACTAATGATACTTCACATTCATTCTCTACCTCTTCTTCTTTTAAAGCAAAATAAATTACTTTTTCCATATCTTTTATTAATTCTTCACTTACTTTTATTTCTTCTTGTCTGTTGTCTAAATAAATCATCTTTTACTCCTTATTTATATATATGTTAAAAGGGGAAGTTTCAAACCTCCCCTTTTTTTATTATTTTAAAGTTTTTACTTTTTCTGTTGGATACTCAATTCTTTGATGATATATCCCATTTAAAGCCTTAAGGAAGGATTTTCTTATTTTCTCTAAATCTTTTAATGTTAAATCACAATTGTCAAGTTGGCCTGAATATAATTTATCTTTTATTATATTATTTACCATTTCTTCTATCTTTCCTTTACTTGGCTCTGATATTGATCTTACAGCTGCTTCTACACTATCAGCAAGCATTAATATTCCTGATTCTTTACTACTTGGAATAGGCCCTGGATATCTAAAATCTTCTTCTTTAACATCATCTGGATTTTCTGTTGAGTTTTTCATTTTATAATAAAAATATTTTACTAATGTAGTTCCATGATGCTCTACTATCATGTCTTGAATTATTTTAGGAAGTTTATATTCTTTTGCAAGTTCAAGACCATCTTTAGCATGTGAAACTATTATTAAAGTACTTAAATTAGGCTTTATTTTATCATGTGGATTATCTTTTCCTAATTGATTTTCTTTAAAGAAATATGGTCTAATAGTTTTTCCAACATCATGATAATAAGCTCCTACTCTAGCTACAACCGGATTAGCTTTTATATCTTCTGCTGCCATTTCAGCTAAATTTGCGACTAACATACTATGATGATAAGTTCCTGGTGCTTCCATTAATAATTTTTTTAATAATGGACTATTTGGATTTGAAAGCTCTAACAATTTTAGATTTGTTACTATATCAAATCCTGATTCAAAAAATGGTAAAACTCCAATAGCTAAAATAGATGATAATACTACTCCTACAGCTGAAGCCATACTTAATAAAATTATTTCACTTAAATTGTTTGATAATAATACTCCAGTTGAAAAAGTTAAAAATGCACTCATTATTATAAGCCCTATACTTGAATACAAAATATCATTTCTTTGCTGCATCTTTCTTAATGAAGTTGCACCAATTATAGAATTTAATATTCCAAGCATAATAATTTGAGGATTAAATCCAACTAGCGCTCCTATAATTATTACATCTAAACTTGTAACCATCATTGACAATCTATAATCTACAAGGAGAGTTAAAAGTATCGGTGCACATGCTAAAGGAATAGCAAAAGGTGTTATTATTCCTATAGCTCTTGCAACTATAAATGCCATAATACTTATAGTATTTATCATTATTAACATTTTTTCATTTTTAAAAACTTCTCTATGATTTTTATAAATATAAAAATGCTTTATAAAAATTATAAGTGCTGCAAATATTGCAATAACTACATAAAGAATAAATATACTTCCACCACCACTTTGATCTAAAAGTCCTAAATCTTTTAATATAGCTATCTGTTCTGCTGTTACTGGTTCTCCTTCTGTGACAATTGTTTGGTTCTTTTTTACTATAACCTTACTAACTGCTTTCTCTGCTTCTTGTATCGCTTGTTCAGTCTTTTCTTTGTCATAGAAAAAGTTAGGTTGTATCTTTGGAATTATCATTTGCCTTAATACATTTTTTACAGCTAAACTTGTATCTACTTCATTTATTTTTTCTTCTGCAATTTCTATAGCATTGTTTAAACTTGTTGGGTTATCTGCAGCTATATTATTTGCATATGCAGCTGATACAATTGACTTAACAGCAAATTTTAAATCTTTAATTTGATTTTGAGATAAATTTAATAAAGTTTTATAGTTTTGTTCTGTTAAATTTGTATTTTCTATACTTGAAAGAATTTTTAATTGTTCACTTTGAGTACTTACATTAGTATCTACATCAAGAACTTTATTTAATATTCCAATTAGATTTTCTTCTAGTTGAGGTTCAACCTCACTTTTTAATGTATATTGTTTATCTACAGCTTTTGCTGCTTCTTCTTCTCTTTTCTTTGTAGCAATTTGATCTACAGTATCTCTAGGAGCTTTAATAGTAACCTTTGCTATATCTCCTTCTTTTAAATCATATTCTTTTGGCGCAATTGCTGATATAAGTAATCCATATATAACTAGAAAACTAATTATATACATAAGAATTCTAATATTTTTTTCTTTTAAGTCTATATTAAATTTTATCCTTTTTTTCAATTCTCCACCTTCTCATCAAAACGCTGAATTACCTATGGGCTATATTTTGCTCCACAGTAAATTGTCCAATTATTTTTATCTTTCCATCCCCTAATTCTAAAACCTCATCTTCTGTATCTATTATTTTAGCATCTATCGGTAATTCTTTTTGTAATAACTTTTTTAATGACTCTAATGAACTTTTTATTTTTTCCTCTTTATTTACATTTATTTTTCTTTCTTCTTTTTCATAATAAGTAACTTCCTTTATTAATCCATCATTACTCTCTATTTTATCATAATTTTGGAATGAATTAGAGGATTTTTTCAAATAAATTTTCTTTCCCCACATATCTAAATAAATATCATTATCTTTTTTTCCTGTTCTAACGCTCTCTTTTCCTGATATTAATACTTCAACTTCTTTTGTATAAAAAGTGTTGGCTAATACACTTCCATCTGCTTTTGTTTCAAAGGCTGTATCTCCAGTTCCATTAATCCCTTCTATTAATAAATCACCTTTTCTTACTATATCTCCTGGCTTAGCTACTGCTGTTCCATTTTCAGCATATATTCTTTTTATCTCACCATCCATTTTTGCATAAACATTTCCTTCTTCTACATTTAATCTCTCTGGTGGATTAACTTTTTCTTTTAAACTTATCTTAAGTGTAGATCCTTCTATTCTCGTTCTTATCCATAAAACTTCATCACATCTATTTTCTATTTCTTTCTCTATTTCATAAACATTTATTTTATTTTTTTGCATTCCCTGTTTAATACCTAATTGATTAAGGATTTCTCTTATTTCAAAAGGAGATAAATTTTTTTCTGTTTCTATATCTATGGCCCAAACAAAACTAGATAAAATAAATATTATTACTAAAAACCCTATTCCACTTACAAAAAAACTCAAACTTTTCTTTATTCTTTTAATTTTTATTATGTTCCCCATTTCTCTTGTTATTCTTATTTTTCCACCACATCTTTTAACTATTTTTTGTATGTCTTTATAATACTCATAAAATGTCTCAAAAGATATAAGTACTTTATTAATTTTTCTTACGTTACTTAATGGAATTCCATTTCTTGTACATAAATTTAGTATTTCTTCTATTTTTATTGCATTTATTTCTACTTCTATTTTATATCTAACTAAATTCTCTTTATTCATGGCTCTTTTCTCCATAATATATAGTATTAAAAGTTCCACTTACTATTATAGTTTCTTCTTCTATATACAGTATTTCAAGTCCAGTTCCTTCTATGGTTAATTTTCCAATAGTTGAATTTAAAGATATAAAATTATCATCAAACTTAATTATTCCTTTATGATTTTCTATATTTATTTCTTCTTTTCCTATAATTGTTATTTTAGGTTCTCCAGTCATAACTTCCTTTGGCAAATTAAGTTTTTTTATTACTTCATTTTTTCTATTTTTAAATTTATTTTCCATAAAATCTCCTTTTATTATTTCTATCATAGTAATCTATGTTAAAATAAAAAATTTTATGAATAATTTTAAACTAAAAAAATAAGAGATATAAAGTTTTCTTTATATCTCTTACAAAAATAACAAAAAGGGCTCATAATGAACCCTTTTGCTATTTATTACTTAAATAATCTTTAACTATTTGACTTACAAGTTTACCATCAGCTTTACCTAAAGTTTTAGGTCTTACTAATGCCATTACTTTTCCCATGTCTTTTATGCAATTTGCACCCGCTTCTTCTGCTGAGTCTTTGACTATTTGTAATATTTCTTGTTCGCTTAATTGCTGAGGAAGGTAATCTAGCAAGATTTTAATTTCTTCATTAGTAGAATCTACTAAATCTTGTCTGTTACCTTTTTCAAACTCAAGCACAGCTTCTCTTCTTTGCTTGACTTCTTTAGCTAATATCTCTATAGCCTTTGCATCATCAACAACTATTTTATCAGTTTTTTCAACTAATAATATTGCTGCTTTAGCACTGCTTAAAACATTAGCTTTAAACTTCTCTTTTGCTTTTAAAGCATTTTTCCAATCATTTTGAAGTCTGACTTTTATTTCTGGCATCTATTTCATACCTTCTTTCAAAAAGAAATCCTATTTGAACTTTCTCTTTCTAGCAGCTTCTGATTTCTTTTTCTTTTTTACACTTGGTTTTTCGTAGTGTTCTCTTTTTCTTACTTCAGTAAGAACTCCAGCTCTAGCACATTTTCTTTTAAATCTTCTTAATGCACTTTCAAGAGTTTCGTTTTCTCCAACTTTTATTTCTGACATTCATTATCCCTCCCTCCGCTAGCTTAAATTAATAAATTCAACTCAGCTACGGGCTTAATAACACACGCTAAATTATACAACATTTGCATAAGGTATGTCAATAATAAGATTTAACTTATTTTTCTTTAGCCTGGTGGCCATTTTAATTCTCTTCCACCTAAGACATGAAAATGTAAATGTTCTACAGTTTGCCCACCATCTACTCCACAGTTATTTACTACTCTATATCCTGTTTTGTCTATGTTAAGCTCACTAGTTAGTTTATTTATAATTTCAAATATATGTGATATATATTTGGAATTTTCATTATTTATATAATTTGCACTTTTAATGTGCTTTTTAGGAATTACTAAAAAATGAACTGGTGCTTCTGGATTTATATCATAAAAAGCATATACCATATCGTCTTCATATATCTTTTTTGATGGAATTTCTCCATTTATTATTTTACAAAAAATACAATCCAATTTTTTCACCTCCTTAAAATTCTAGTACTATTCTATTCTACCACGTTTCCTATAGAATAGTCACCCTTCTCTTCTAAAATTTTCACATTTATAATTTTTCCTATTTCTTTTTCGCTTATTCCTTTTACATGAACTTTAACATAATTTCTTGTATATCCTTCATAAACTCCTTCTTCACCTTTAACTTCTTGTTCTATTAAAACATCCATTGTTCTACCAACTAAAGCTTTAGTGAATTCTCTTTCATTTATCTTATTTAAAGCTATAAGCTTCTTACTTCTCTCTTCTTTTATCTTTCCATCTATTTGATTTTCCATATCATGTGCTTTTGTTCCTGTTCTAGGACTAAATTTAAATATATGAGTTTTTGTTAACTTATTTCTTTTTAAGAATTCATAAGTTTCATTAAACTCTTCCTCAGTTTCACCTGGGAATCCTACTATTACATCTGTAGTTATAGAAACATCCTTTAAATTATCTCTTAATACTTTTACTATTTCTTCATATTCATCAGCTGTATATCTTCTGTTCATTCTTTTTAAAGTACTTGTACATCCACTTTGAAGAGAAAGATGGAATTGTGGACAAAGCTTCTTCATATTTTTAATTTTTTCTACTACTTCTGGTGTAAAGAAAGCAGGTTCTATTGAACCAATTCTTACTCTTTCTATACCATCTATATTTTCTATTTCCTCTAAAAGAGAAATTAATGTAACATTTCCTTCTAAATCTAATCCATATGAAGCTGTATGTATTCCAGAAAGAATTATTTCTTTAAAACCATGTTCTGCTAATTGTTTTATTTCATTTAAAACTACTTTAAAATCTTTTGAACAAACAGCGCCTCTTGTATAAGGAATTAAACAATATGTACAGAATCTATTACATCCATCCTGTATTTTTAAGAAAGCTCTAGTTTTTTCTCTATAATCTTCAATTTTTAAATTTTCAAATTTTTTATTTTTTAAAACTCCTGATACTTCTATTTGAGGTTTTTTTTCTTCTCTTGCTTTATTTACAAAATAAACTATATCACCTTTATTTCTTGTTCCTAAAACAACATCTACACCTTCTATAGAAGAAACTTCTTTAGGCGCAATTTGTGAATAACAACCAACAGCAGCTATTATAGCTTCACTGTTTTGTCGTCTTGCTCTTCCTATTATTTGTCTTGATTTCTTATCTCCCATATTCGTTACAGAACATGTATTTATTACATATACATCAGCTTTTTCTGAAAAATCTACTACTTCATATCCTTCTCTAATAAATTTTTCTGTCATAGCTTCTGACTCATATACATTTACTCTACAACCTAATGTTGCAAATGCTACTTTCATTTATATTCCTCCTAAATCACCAAACTCATATTGAACTAGTGAAGTAGCTGTAAAACCTGCTGTTTCTGTTCTTAAAATTCTACTTCCTAAAGTGATAATATATGCTCCATTATCTTTCATTATTTCTATTTCTTTTTCTTCAAATCCACCTTCTGGACCTATAACTATTCCTATTTTAGATATTTCAGTTTTATCTATTTCTTGCATAAGTCTTTTTATGCCAAAATTTTCTGCATTTTCATATGGAACTAAAATCAAATCAAAATTTTTCATTTCTTCTACTAATTTATCCATTGAAATTGGCTCTAAAACTTTAGGTATAATACTTCTTTTACTTTGCTTGCATGCTTCTAAAGCTATTCTATTTAATCTATCTAATTTTTTAAAATCACCTTTTAATTTAACATCTACTCTTTCAGTTAAAAGTGGTTGAAAAGTTTTTATACCTAATTCAGTTCCTTTTTGAACAATTAAATCCATCTTTTGTGATTTTGGTAAACCTTGAAAAAGAGTTATTTCTACTCCACTTTCATTATCAATATCAAGTTTTTCTATTATTTCTAATTCTACTTCAGTTTTTGTAATATCAGTTATCTTCGCTAAATATTCATTTCCATTACAATCATTTAATTTAACTTCTTCACCTTCGGATAATCTCAGAACCTTATATATATGCTTTACGTCATCTCCTACTATTTTAGCTTTATTTTCTATAATATTATGGTCTGATGTAAAAAACTTGTGCATAAAAGTTCCCCCTTATTTTAATTTGGCTACTATACAATTCCATTCTCCATCTTTATTTATTTCTTTAACCTCAAACCCTGATTCTTCTAATTTAGAAGTAACCATTTCAACTCTATCATGAATTATTCCAGATGTTATAAATAATCCATCCTCTTTTAAAACTCTCTTAACATCATCAATTAGTATGCAAATTATTTCTGCTATTATATTCGCAACAACTATATCTGCTTTACCATTTATAACTTCTACTAAATTACCATAAAGAATTTCTATATTATCTAAATTATTGTAGCTTACATTTTCTTTTGCTGATTCTACTGCAACTGGATCTAAATCAACTCCTATAGCTTTTTTAGCCCCTAATTTTGCTGCACCTATAGCAAGTATTCCTGAACCACAACCAACATCAAATACTGTACTATCTTTTTTTACATATTTGTCTAAAGCTTTTAAACACATACTAGTAGTTTCATGATCTCCTGTTCCAAAAGCCATTCCTGGATCAAGTTCTATAATAAGTTCCCCTTCATTTGCTTTATACTCTTCCCATATAGGTTTAACAACTAATTTATCAGTTATTTTTGAAGGCTTATAATATTTTTTCCAGTTATTTGCCCAATCTTCTTCATGAGTTTTTTCTATTTCAACAGCTCCTTCCCCTACATCTATTCCAAAGCCTTTAAGTTCTTCAACTTTTTCTTTTACATAAGCTAAAATCTCTTCTAAATTATCTTCTTCAGCAAAATATCCTTTTACTACTGCATATTCACCTTTATGTTCTAATACATTTATATCTGCAAAATCCCAAGTTAATGGACCTTGTTCTCTTCCTAATATATCATTTGGATCTTCAATAGAAACACCTTTGCAATCTAGTCCATAAAATATTCCTGAAATAGGCTCTAATGCCTCACTAGTTGTTTTTATCTTAATTTCTGTCCATGTTCCTTCCATTATCGTCATTCCTTTCATTAATTCTGTTTATACTAATAATTTATTTTACACTTATGTAATGTTTATGTCTAGTTTTCTTATTAACATAAAGAAAGGTAGTTAAAATATTAACTACCCCAACTTAATATCTAATTTTTATTTTATCTAAAAAAACCTTTTTTCTTGCTTGGCTCACTAGAAGCTTCTTCTCCAGTTGCTTCCATAAATGCCTTCAATGCATTCTTAGCTTTTTCATTTAGATGTTTAGGAATATCAACTATTACTTTTACATATTGATCTCCTCTACCACTTCCTTGAACTTTAGGAATTCCTTTTCCTTTTAATCTAAATACAGTTCCAGATTGAGTTCCTTCTGGGATTGTGTATTTAACATTTCCATCTATTGTTTCAACAGTTATTTCTGTTCCTAAAGCAGCCTTTGCCATACTTATATGTGTTTCAATATGAACATCTGCTCCTTTTCTTGTGAATACTTTAGATGGAGTTACCATAATTTTTATATAAAGATCTCCTGCTGGACCTCCATTTATTCCTTGCTCTCCTTGTCCTCTAAGTGGCATAACATTTCCTGTATCCACACCTGCTGGAACATTTACTTTTATTTTTCTATTTTTTCTAACTCTACCTTTTCCTTTACAATCTGTACAAGGCTCTTCAATTATTTTTCCTGTACCATGACATTTATCACATTCAGAATTAGTTACGAAATTTCCTAAAGGAGTTTGTCTTTGAACACGAACTTGACCTGTTCCACCACAATTTGGACAAGTTTTAGGAGATGTACCTGCTTTTGCTCCACTACCACTACATGTTGAACAATTTTCAGTTCTTGTTACTGATATTTCTTTCTCAATTCCTCTTATAGCTTCTTCAAAAGTAAGTCTTATAGTATACTCAAGATCTGCTCCTCTTCTAGGACCATTTCTTCTTGAACTTGAAGATCCACCTCCAAATCCGCCTCCAAAGAAACTATCAAATATATCTCCCATATCAAATCCACCGAAGCCTCCACCACTGAAGCCTCCACCGAAACCTGAACTTCCATCAAAATCAGCAGTTCCAAATTGGTCATATCTAGCTTTCTTTTCTGGATCTGAAAGAACTTGATATGCTTCATTTATTTCTTGGAATTTCTTTTGCGCCTCATCATTTCCTTGGTTTTTATCTGGATGATATTTGATAGCTAATTTTCTAAAAGCTTTTTTTATTTCTGCATCACTTGCACCTTTTTCTAAGCCTAATACTTCATAATAGTCTCTTTGTGCCATTTCTCTATTTCACCACCAAATTAATTTTTAAATTTATAAAAGGGAAGACGACTAATCTGCCTTCCCTTTAGTATTATATAAGAATTTATCTATTCCTTACAAGGATTATTTGTCATCTTCTACTTTAAAGTCAGCATCTACTACATTGTCATCATGTGGTGCACTTTGAGCTCCAGCATTAGCTCCACCCATGTTGCTTGGATCAAATCCTTCTGCTCCTGGTGCTCCTTGTTGACCATATAATTTTGAAGATATTGCATAGAATTCTTGAGTTAAATCTTCAACTGCTTTTTTAATTGCTTCTAAATCTTCTCCATCTTTAACTGCTTTAACATCAGCAAGTTTAGCTTCTATTTTAGCTTTGTCATCAGCAGAAACTTTATCTCCTAATTCATTTAAAGTTTTTTCTGTTTGATAAACAACTTGTTCTGCATTATTTTTAACTTCTATAGATTCTTTTCTCTTCTTATCTTCTGCAGCAAATTTTTCTGCTTCTTTTACAGCCTTATCTATTTCATCATCGCTTAAGTTAGTTGAAGCTGTAAT
This sequence comes from Clostridium thermobutyricum DSM 4928, assembly GCF_002050515.1. Classification (GTDB taxonomy): domain Bacteria; phylum Bacillota; class Clostridia; order Clostridiales; family Clostridiaceae; genus Clostridium; species Clostridium thermobutyricum. The sequence goes on from NZ_LTAY01000103.1 coordinate 42,680, forward strand.
AGTAACATTAGCTTCTTTACCAGTTCCTTTATCCATTGCTGATACTTTAACAATACCATTAGCATCAATATCAAATGTTACTTCGATTTGTGGAATTCCTCTTGGAGCTGGAGCTATTCCTGATAATGTAAATCTTCCTAATGTTTTATTGTCAGCTGCCATTTGTCTTTCACCTTGAACTATGTGAATTTCAACTGAAGTTTGACCATCTGCTGCTGTTGAGAACACTTGGCTCTTTTTAGCTGGAATAGTTGTATTTCTTTCGATTAATGGAGTTGCTACTCCTCCTAAAGTTTCAATTCCTAATGTTAATGGTGTAACATCTAGTAATAATACATCTTTAACTTCACCAGTTAATACACCTGCTTGAACAGCTGCTCCAATAGCAACACATTCATCTGGGTTAACTCCTTTTGAAGGTTCTTTTCCTGTAAAGTTTTTAACTGCTTCTTGTACAGCTGGTATTCTTGTTGAACCACCAACTAATATTACTTTATCAACTTCATTTATTGAAAGTCCTGCATCACTTAATGCTTTTTTCATTGGCTCAATTGATCTTTGAACTAAGTCATGAGTTAATTCATTGAATTTAGCTCTAGTTAAGTTTAAATCAATATGTTTTGGTCCTGTTGCATCAGCTGTTATAAATGGTAAATTTATATTTGTTTGAGTTGATGATGACAATTCTATTTTAGCTTTTTCAGCAGCTTCTTTTAATCTTTGAAGTGCCATTTTATCATTTCTTAAATCAATTCCATTTTCAGCTTTGAAAGTATCTGCTATGAAGTCCATGATTTTATTATCAAAGTCATCTCCTCCAAGTTTTGTATCTCCATTAGTTGATAATACTTCGAATACTCCATCTCCAAGTTCTAAGATAGATACATCAAAAGTACCTCCACCTAAGTCATATACTAATACTTTTTCATCTTTATCAGTTTTATCTAAACCATATGCAAGTGAAGCTGCTGTTGGTTCATTTATAATTCTTAATACTTCTAATCCTGCAATTTTTCCTGCATCTTTTGTTGCTTGTCTTTCAGCATCATTAAAGTATGCTGGTACAGTAATAACTGCTTGAGTTACTGGCTCTCCTAAATAAGCTTCTGCATCTGCTTTTAATTTTTGAAGTATCATTGCTGATATTTCTTGTGGTGTATATTCTTTGTCATCAATTTTTACTTTATAATCAGTTCCCATATGTCTTTTTATAGAGATTATAGTTTTATCTGGGTTTGTGATTGATTGTCTTTTAGCTACTTGCCCAACTAATCTTTCTCCATTTGCTTGGAAAGATACTACTGATGGAGTAGTTCTAGCACCTTCTGAGTTAGTTATAACTACTGGTTCTCCACCTTCCATTACTGATACACATGAATTTGTTGTTCCTAAGTCAATTCCTATTATTTTTGCCATAATATATTTCCTCCTCAAAAACAGGTATCCCTGTCTAAAATTCTTTATTTATTCTAAATTATTTTTACTAATTAGCTGTTTTAACCATTGAGTGTCTTATAACTTTATCTCCTCTTTTGTATCCCTTCATAAACACTTCTACTACAACATTAGTTCCAAGTTCAGGATCTTCTATATGCATTATTGCATTATGGAAATTTGGGTCAAATCCTTCACTAGTTTCTATTTCTGTAACACCAAGTTTTTCAAGAGAATTTTGGAATCCTTTTAAAGTCATTTCAACACCTTGTTTTAATGCTTCAATATTTCCTTCAGCTGCAATTGCTCTTTCTATATTATCAAGATTTGGAAGAATTTCTTTTAATACATCTACACAAGCATCTGTATATATCCCTTCCTTTTCTTTAGCAGTTCTCTTTTTAAAATTTTGATATTCAGCTGTTTGTCTTAAATATTTATCTTTTTCAACTTCAAGCTCTTCCTTTAGTTTTTGAATTTCTTCTTTATATTTCTTAACTAAAGAAAGTTCATTTTCTTCTGAATTTTCTTCTTTTGTTTCTTCAACTACTTCTTCTTTATTTTCTTCTACTGATTCTTCAATTATTTCTTCATTTAAATCTTTTTCTAGCTCTTCTTTGTCTTTACTCATTCCAGTAACCACACCTCTTTTTCTTTATTTATCAAAATTCCCTTTAAGAGTATTATTTAATTCTTTCATAACTTGTGCCATAATAGCCACAACTTTTGAATAATTAATTCTTCTAGGTCCTATAAGACCTATAGTTCCTTTTGCACCATCTCCTAGCGAATATTCAGCTGATATGATGCTACACTCTTTTGCTTCAGGAATAAAATTCTCTTCACCAATTTTAATTGTTATTTCATTATTTGGTTCTATAAGTTCAAGTACACATTCCTTATCATGAAGTAGAGAAAGTATTTCTTTTACTTTATCTATGTCATTGTATTCTGGATAATTAAATATATTTGTTGTTCCTTCCATAAATACTTCTTTTGAATCTTCTTCTTTTAAGCATGTGTATAAAGTTGGTAACATCGCATTAAAAAGCTCTTCATGACCATTTAAATCATTTCTTAAATTATTTATTACCTCTAAATTTATTTCATCTATAGTTAAATTCTTAAGTCTATTGTTTAATACTGTATTTAAATTAACTATATCTTCTTCTAAAGGCATTTTATTTACTTTTATTAAATGATTTTTTATTATCTCACTGTCAGTAATGACTACAAAAAGTAAATTTTCTTCATCAACTTTTATTATTTGTATAGATTTTAATCTACACATTTTCATTGATGGAGTTTTTACAACACAGGTTAAATTAGTTAATTCTGAAAGTAATGCACTTGCATTTTTAACTATTTTACTAACCTCTAGCATTGCAGAATCAATTACATACTCTTTTATACGAAGTTCTTCCTCCTTACTTAGAATTGAATTTCCCATCATACTATCTACATACATTCTGTATCCTTTGCTTGATGGGATTCTTCCTGCTGATGTATGAGGTTGTTCTAAAAGCCCCATATCTTCTAAATCAGCCATTTCATTTCTAATCGTTGCAGGACCAACTCCTAAGTCGTATTTTTTAGCGATTGTTCTTGAGCCAACAGGTTCTCCTGTATTAATGTAATCATTGATAATAGCTTGAAGTATTTTTATTTTTCTATCATCAATAATCATAACATCACCTCTTATTGTTAGCACTCATTACTGTCGAGTGCTAATGACTATATTTAAAATATATTCTTCATGAGTAAATTTGTCAATAATATCTTATTTATTTTTAGCTAATTATTTTAAATTAAATAGATTTTACTCCGTTTTTCTTCATTTTTCTAATTATTTTATGAAATCACTTAAAACATAATTTGAAACTTCTATTCCTTGTTTCGTTAACTTTAACCTTTCATTAGTTTGTATCATTAGGCCCTTTTTTATGTTAGAAATAATTTCATTTTCATAAACTTCTTCTATATCTAAATTAAATTTATCTTTAAAATCTCTTTTATCTATTCCCTCTAACATTCTAAGGCCTAAAAAAATATATTCTTCCATATTCTCTTTTTTACTATTTTCTAATATTTCTTCAAAAGCTTTTTTATTAATGTTTATATTATCTATATACTTTTTAACATTAGATATATTTTTTATTCTTTTATTATTTATAAATGAACTTGAAGAAGATCCAACTCCTATATAATCCTTAAGTTTCCAGTATCCTATATTATGAAAGCATTCATTATTAGACTTCGCATAATTTGAAAATTCATATTGCTTATAGCCATTTGATTCTAATATTTCTTTTCCTATTGAATACATTGCTCTTTCTTCTTCTTCGCTTGGAAGATTCAAAATATCTTTTTCATACATGTTATAGAATGCTGTTCCTTCTTCTATTATTAAGCTATAAAATGATATATGTTCAGGATTTAATTTTATAATGTAATTTAAGGTCTCTTTTAATTCATCTAACTTTTGATTTGGAAGTCCAAACATTAAATCTATATTTATATTTTTAAATCCTATATCTCTTGCCAGTTTAAAATTCTCTTCAAAGGTTTCTAAAGTGTGTATTCTTCCTATTTCTTTTAATAAATTGTTGTTTGTTGTCTGAAGCCCAAAGCTTATTCTATTTATTCCTCCTTCTTTCATAATTTCAAGTTTCTCTTTATTTATAGTTCCTGGATTACATTCTATTGTTTTTTCGGCTCCATGAACAAATTTTACATTTCTCAAAATATTAAAAAGTTTTCTTAATTCTTCTTCTGTTAAATAACTTGGAGTTCCTCCACCTATAAAAAGTGAACTAAATTCTATATCTTTACATCTGGACTCTATTTCTATTTTTAAAGCATTTAAATAATCTTCTCTTAGATATTCTATGTTGGCAAAAGATGGGAAATCACAATAAAAACATTTTTGTTTGCAAAATGGAATATGTACATATAATAATGTTTCTTTTTTCATACTTTAATCTCCTTTCTTAATAAAAAAGGTGTATCAATATAGATACACCCCTAATAATAATCATACTATATTAAAATAACTTTTCAGCTTCTGCTTCTAAATTTATTTCTTTTCCTTCAGTTTTTATAACAGATACTTTATGTATATTTTTAAAATTATAGAAGAAGTTTGCAAATGCAATTTTCTTTGCTCTAGTTATTCCCAAATCATTTGCTACTTTATCTAAGTAATCTATTTCTTGTTCTTCATAATTTCCATCAACAAGAGCAAGACCTAATAATTCAAAGTAAGCTATTTTTTTTATTCTATCACTAGATTGTTTGAAATTATATACAACTTCTGCATATGTCATTTTAGAAAAATTTTCTTCTTTTATTTCTAATTCATTTAAATATTCTTTTATTAATTTTTTTTCATTTCTAGCTATTACTTTATCTACATCTGCTAACATATATATTAAATTAGCAAATGCCCTTTTTTCATTTGTATTAAATTCTTTTAAAAACATTTTTTGTCCTCACTTTCACTTCCTATATCTTAATTTTACTATAAATTTTTTTCTAAATCATTCATTTTTTTAATTTGTAACTATTTTATCATATTTTCCATATTTTATGCCTATTGTATTATTTATTCATTAATATTTGATTAAAAAATAAAAGAGATGTTCTTAAAACATCTCTTTTATTAAAAATTAATTCTAATCTACTTTTAATATTGACATGAATGCTTCTTGTGGAACTTCTACTGATCCAACCTGTCTCATTCTCTTCTTTCCTTCTTTTTGCTTTTCTAAAAGCTTTCTCTTTCTTGAAATATCTCCACCATAACATTTTGCAAGAACGTCTTTTCTCATAGCTTTAACAGTTTCTCTTGCAATTATTTTTGAACCAATTGCAGCTTGAATTGGAACTTCAAACATTTGTCTTGGAATTATTTCTTTAAGCTTTTCAGCAATACCTCTACCTTTATGGTAACTTCTTTCTTCTGGCACTATCATTGAAAGTGCATCAACAATATCTCCATTTAGAAGTATATCAAGTTTAACAAGTTTTGATCTTACATAACCTTTAAATTCATAATCAAGAGATGCATATCCTCTTGTTTTTGATTTTAATGTATCAAAGAAATCATAAACTATTTCATTTAATGGAATATCATAATTTATTACAGCTCTAGTTTCCTCCATATATGTCATATCTATATATGTTCCTCTTCTTTCTTGACAGAATTCCATAACTGAACCTACATATTCTGTTGGAGTAATTATTGAAGCTTTTACTATTGGCTCTTCCATATAATCTATTTCTGTCATTGGAGGAAGATTAGTTGGGTTTGTAATATCTAATTCTTCACCATTTGTTTTTCTAATTTTATATATAACTGAAGGTGCTGTTGTTATAATATCAAGATTAAATTCTCTTTCTATTCTTTCTTGAATTATTTCCATGTGTAATAACCCTAAAAATCCACATCTGAAACCAAATCCTAAAGCTATTGATGTTTCTGGTTCAAAATTTAATGCAGCATCATTTATTTGAAGTTTTTCTAAGGCTTCTTTAAGCTCTTCATATTTTGCTCCATCTACAGGATAAATTCCTGAATAAACCATTGGTATTGCTGGTTTATATCCTGGAAGTGCTTCAGCTGTTTCATTTCCTTTTTCAGTTATTGTATCCCCAACTCTTGCATCTTTTACATTTTTAATTGAAGCAGTTACATATCCAACATCTCCTGCTCTTAATTCATTTGTTGAGAAAAGTCCAGGTGTAAATACTCCAACTTCTGTAACATCATAAGTTTTATCTGTTGCCATAAATTTTATTTTTGTTCCTGGTTTAACTGTTCCATCTATTACTCTTATATAACAAACAACACCTTTATATGTGTCATAATATGAATCAAATACAAGAGCTTTAAGAGGAGCATCTTCGTCTCCTGATGGAGCAGGTATATCTCTAACTACAGCCTCTAAAACCTCTTCAACATTAAGCCCTGTTTTTGCTGAAATCATAGGAGCTTCATCAGCTGGAATTCCTATTACATCTTCTATTTCTTCTTTAACTTCTTCTGGTCTTGCTGAAGGTAGGTCAACTTTATTTATTACTGGTGATATTTCTAAATCATTATCAAGTGCTAAATAGCAGTTTGCAAGTGTTTGAGCTTGTATTCCTTGTGTAGCATCTACAACTAAAACTGCTCCTTCACATGCTGCTAAACTTCTAGAAACTTCATATGTAAAGTCTACATGTCCTGGAGTATCTATAAGATTTAAAATATATTCTTCTCCATTTTCTCTTCTGTAAATAAGTCTAGCTGCTTGTGATTTAATGGTGATTCCTCTTTCTCTTTCAATCTCCATATTATCTAAAACTTGCTCTTCCATTTCTCTTTTTGTAAGAGTTCCTGTAATTTCTAATAATCTATCCGCTAGGGTTGATTTACCATGGTCTATGTGCGCAACAATTGAAAAATTTCTTATAAATTTTTGTCTATCATTTTTCATATATATTAACTGCCCTTCTCTATGTATTAAGCAGTTCATTTCACCCCCAAATTCTAAAATCAAGCTAAATTATATCATACTTCTTTTAAAATGTGTGAGTTATTTTATAATATAAGTAAACTGCTTTTTTTAAATTTATATGTTTTTAAAGTATATTTTCACTTATAAATGTATCAAGACTTTCTGTTATATTTATTATTTTTTCTTTAATTCCTTCTAAAAATTCAGATTTTTTCTTTATTTTTAAATTTACATCACCAAATTTTATCAATCTCCCATCTTCTTCATCATATATTTTTACCTTTGCTTTATCTTGAATAAAATTTTCAAAATCTTTTCCAAATTCTGAACTTACCATTTGGAAATTATCTTCTGATGAAATTCCTATTGGAGATAACGCTTTCGTATTTTCTACATTTATTTCTGTTAAAAATATAAAAACAAGACCTATTAGTAAAATCGTATATAAAGTAAACCAAAAATTTCTACTTTTCATAAAAATAATCCTCCTAAACCTATATGTTTAGAAGGATTGACAATTTTAACCACTTATATACTATTTATTGTTAATATACTCTGCAATTATCCTAGCTATATATTTTCCAGTATTTTGCGCTTCTTGTGAAGTATTTGAATTTGCTCCAACTTCAATAAGCACTGAATTCTTAGCTATTTGTTGTGCTAATCCATACTTTCCATGATTATATGTCATTGGCTCACTTTGTCTTGTTAAACCTGGAAATAGCTTATCTGAAATTTTTATCATTTCTCTTGCTACTTTATCATTATAAGAGAAAAATGGTGAACTTTTACTATTTACAAACATTATCTTAGCTAAATCATCTCCATTTATTTTTGTATAAAATGGTGCTTTAAGTGATAAATCTTTAACCCCATCTCTATGAATATCTAAAACTAAGTCAAAATCATTTCCATATTTATTTACATATCTTTTTATAGTTTCTTGAGTTCTTAAATAAGCTCCATTATATGAAATATCATGTACAGTTTTATCATGTATAACTTCAATTCCATATTTTTCTTTCAATTCTTTTGCTATAACTTCTACTACTCCAACTACATTATGTTCTGAATTAGTTGTAAATTTTTTAGAATCTGAATAATTTTCTGTTGAGTGAGTATTATATATTAAAATTTTAGGTTTACTATTTTTTAATTCTTCTTTTAACTTTTCATTATAAGGACCTTTTTCATTTTTATCATATTTTGAAACTGCTTCATCACCTAATTTAAAATCATCATAATTAGGAATATCATTTTTTGCTATAGTACTATTTGTTTTTACAAGAGGTAATTCGCCATTTAAAATAGATTGAGGTCCTATTTCTGATAATCCAATCGCTTCTAATGCTACATTTTTAAGTGACATTTCACTTTCTGCATAATCTTCTTCATCATAAGTTAATTCTTCCACTAGTGGTAATCCATAGTTTAACATCTGTACATAAGCTAAACCACCTCTTTCAAAGCTATTAGCCATTACATTAAAGCATCTACCAAAAAATATTAATAATATTATCAATAATCCTAATATACTAAAATCTAAATTAAATCCTTTCTTTTTTCTTTTACTATTTTTTACTCCTAACGCTTCTGAACTCAAGTTAATCCCCTCCCTGCTTCTTTCTAAATATATGAGAGAATTAACATAATTATTATACTTTTTTTATTAATTCATAAATTTATTTATTTCTTCTACATCCAAATTAGGCTGTATTCCAATATTTATGCTCTTTGAGATTATTTTTGAAAATCCATCAATAACTAAGTCAACTTCCTTTGGAGTTACCATAAGCTGACCTAAGTAAGGTTCTAATAATTCTTTAATAAGTCTACTCTTCTCTTCTTTATCAAGTTCAATTAATTCTTTATAAAATATACTTCCTTTTTCAGTTTGATTTAAAAGTTCATCTATTATTAAATCCATACTATCATTAACTATAGTACTTGCATCAACAACAGTTGGTACTCCTATTGCAATAACTTTAACTCCAAGATTTTCTTCATTTATTTTCATTCTATTATTTCTAACTCCAGCTCCTGGAGAAATTCCTGTATCACTTATTTGAATAGTTTTATTTATTCTTTCTACTTTTCTAGATGCCAATGAATCAACACAAATAACAACTGAAGGTTTTATTTTCTGTACAATACCTTTAATTATTTCAACTGTTTCTATTCCTGTTATCCCCAAAACTCCTGGTGCTATTGCACAAACAGAGTTTATTTCTTCATCAAATTGATCTGGCATTAGATTTTTTAAATGTCTAGTTATCATTATCTTTTCCATGACTTTTGGACCTAATGAATCAGGTGTAATTTTCCAATTTCCAAGACCTACAACAAGAGCTGTTTTTTCTTCATCTGTTCCAATTAATTTTCTTAATATTTGTCCCCCTACAAGTGCTACCTCTTCCATAAGTTCACTATCATAAACTGTATTTTCAGATATATCTAAAGTTATATAATTTCCTATAGGTTTCCCAAGTTTTTTACTTCCTTCTTCATTTAGTACTTTTATGCTTGTTATTTTTATATTTTCTAACTCTTTTTCCTCTAAAATTATTCCATCTATTTCTTTTTTGTTTATTTTTTTATAATTTTCGCTAACCTCTACAGCTAAGTCAGTTCTTATGTTAAGCATACTTTTTCTTCCTCCTTATTAACCTATTTAAAATTATTTTTCCTTTTTGTTTGAATTTAATACTTGAATATATAATATTTCAATGCTATAATATGGTTTGTTGAATGTACACTCGACGTAGATTGCTTTTAATCTACATCGAAACCCTATAAAATCTAGAGGGGGTGAAATTGAATGGCAAACATAAAATCAGCAAAGAAAAGAATTAAAGTTACTGAAACTAAAACTTTAAGAAATAGAATGGTTAAATCAGCTTTAAAAACTGCTATAAAGAAGTTTGAAGCTGCAGTTGAAGCTAACAACGCTGAAGAAGCTAAAACTTTATTTGTAGCTGCTACTAAATCTTTAGATATGGCTGCTTCTAAAGGAGTTCTTCACAAAAACATGGCTGCTAGAAAGAAATCAAGATTAGCTGCTAAGTTAAATGCTATGGCATAGTATATAAACCGACCTATGGTCGGTTATTTACTTTTATAGCACTAATTACATAAAAATACCTTGCATTATTAATGCAAGGTATTTTTTATTTTTTCGCAAGTGCCATATTTAAAATTAATAATTCTAATTCCATCTTTTTATCTCTACTAGTTGTTTTAAGAGACTTTTCTGTATCAATACAATGTTTCATACTTTCTTTTAATTGATTAAAAGAAAATTTTTTACTTTGATTAACCGTTTTTTCTACTACAAATCTCGGAAGTCTAGTTATCTCTTGAATATTATCTATTGACTTACCCTCTTTTAATAAAAGTTTATAATCATAAAGCTTTTTTATTTGGTTTTCTATAGACACTAATATAAGCATATGTTGATCAGCTTTAAATAAAAGTTCATTTACTATTTTTATAGCTTTTTCAGTTTTCTTTTGTGCTATAAAATCTACTAAATCAAAAACATCATCTTCATTTTTATTTAAAACCATTTTATCTATGTCTTCTCTTTTTATTTCTCTTCCATTTGTATAATCAATTAATTTTCTAACTTCTTTTCTAGCTATCTCCATATTCATAGGAATTTTCTCTGCATAATATTTTAAATTAATATTATTTATTTCTCCTCCCATTTCTTTAAACATGGAATCCAACCTTTTATAAAATCCATCTCTTCTAAGTTTTTCAACTTGAACAAGGGTTGTTACTTTTTCTAATCCCATAAAATTTTTATTTCTTTTTACGTTTTCTCTTTTATCGCCAAAAACATAATACATAATAAGTATTGTAGTAGGAGGTATATCTTTTAAATATTCTTTCATTAGTTTATAGAAAGCTTTTCCTTGTGAATCAGTTTTTTCTTTTAAAAATGGACATCTATATAATAAAACTACTTTTTTTTCACCCATGAATGGAAATGTCTCGCAAGCATTTCTAACTTCTTCAAATTCACATTTTCCACCATCAAATTTTTCAAAGTTTAAATCATCTTGCCCACTTACGTATTTTTTTATTATTTTATCTATACCTTCTTTTATTAATTCTTCATCAGGTCCACAAATAACATACGAATTTTTTTCTTTCCCATTCTTAATATCTTTTAAAACAACATCTAAATTTACCAAATTAATCACCTAAAACCTTTAATCTATTCTGTAACTATAATACCTTCTTTTAAGATATTTAGTTCTTTTTCCTTTCCATCTTTAAAATTTATTATATCATAGTCTTTTTCTATTTTCTCACTAGACATTTTCAAAAAATATTCTTTGTCCCCTGTTTTAAGTAAAAAATTTTTTCCATCTCTTTTTATAGTTCCTAAACTATTTATTTTTAAAGTATCATGTTTATATAATTTACCACCAGTTTTATTTTGTATTTCTTCAATATTTATATTTTTATTAGATACCATAATTACTTTTTCTCCTTTATAAGAAATCAAAAGTGCTCCTTCTTTTCTATATTCAATATTAGGTGATAAATTATAACTACTTATTATTAAAAATATAGCATATGGTATTGGTATATATTTAGCAAATTCTATTTTTCTTTTATAAAGATAAAAGCTTAAAATTATAAATATATAAAAATATCCAACTACCTCTCCTAAATAAACTTCTTTTAAATTTAAATATCCAAGTCCTCTTACAAATGAGTCTAATATATCTAAGAAAATAATTAATATATAGGATATAAAATCAAATATAAATTTTACTTTTAAAAATACAAAGCCTAATATTCCAAATATAAGAATCAAATTTATCCATGGAACAAGTAGCAAATTTCCTAATATGAATGCAGTTGAAAAAGTATTGAAATTTATTATTAATATTGGAAATATAAATATTTGAGCTGACAAAGATATACTAATACAGTCTCTTAAAATCTTATTTAATTTATAAAGTTTATCATTTATTTTTTCATTAAATAATATTATTCCAAGAGTTGCACCAAAGGAAAGTTGGAATCCAATATTAAAAATACAATATGGTTTCCAAAAAAATATTAATATTCCGCTTATGGCTATAGCTCCTAAACTACTTTTTGTTTTTCTATTTAATATAGCTAAAGAAGAAAAAATAATCATTATCCATGCTCTTAAACTAGAAAATCCAATTCCAGTAATTAATACATATATAAAACTTAAAATTAAGCCAGCTTTAATATTAATAATCTTTTTTATTAATAAAAATATCATAGCTATATGAAGCCCAGATACACTCATAACATGTATAATGCCAAGCTCTTTAATGTCTTCTTCATCTTCTTTATCTAAATTTTCATCTTTGCCAAATATTATTGATGATACAATAGTAGCATTTCTTTCTCCTAAATTTCTTTTTAATTCTTCTTTTACGCCTTCTCTTAAATGGCTTAATTTTGTAAAGATACTCTTTTCATCAATGCTATAACTCTTTACTTCTATATTTCCAATTCTTCCTTTTTCTTTATTTATATCTTTTTTAAATTCACCTTTTAAAAAAACTTTTTCTCCTTCTTTTACTTCTGAAATTTTTCCAGTTAAATTTATTTCTCTTCCCTTAAACTCTCCTACGGCAAAATTATTATAGCTCTTAATTATTCTTATACTTTCACTATTGTTAAATTTAATATTATAAAAACTATTATTAATACAAATTCCAAGCAAAAATACTATAATAATTATAATTAAAAATTCTCCACTTTCTCTAAAAGTCACAAATATAAAAAATAGGCTAGTTAAAATTGTAACTAGCCCCAAATTAAAGTCATAATACGAATAGAATATACTGCTAACAAAAAAACTTAAACAAATATATACTATTGGATATCTTGTTTTTTCTAAATTTTGAAGCTTCATTTATATCACCTCTTTTCTGAATTTTTGCCAAAATTAATAGCTTAAATTCATTAAATAAATGAAACTCCTAAAAATAATATAATATTTATAATTATAAATCTAATTTTATTTTTAAATATAAATTTTAATCTTTCTCTTTTTATAAGGAATAATAAAGAAGTAATATATAAAATAAAAATTATAATACTTAATTTTATAAAATCAAAAATGGTATTAGCTCCAATATTCAAAATTACCATAAATAAATTTAAAGTTATAAATTGTAATAAGATTATATCGCCTAATTCTTTTATTCCATTATAAATATAATCACTTTCATCATATAATTTAAATATTTTAGTTAAATAATCTTTAGTAATAATTGCATCACTAACTTTACCTACAATATTAAATTTTAAATCTTTACAAATTCCAACGTCACTTTTTGTTAGAAATGATATGTCTCCAATACTTTCACCTATAACTAAGGTTTTATATCCTTCTGCTTTAAAAATATCTATTATTCTGTTTTTTAAATTTATATTTAAATTAGAATATATTTTTACTTTTGATAATAATTTTATAAGTTCCTCATCTTTTAAGTTTTCTATTTCAACTCCAGATATAACCTCATCTTTACTTTTTATAATTCCAATTTTAAATCCTAAGTAAATAGCAGAAATTTTATGCTCTTCTGTAAATAAAATAGGTGCAATATTTTTACCTTTTATTTTTTTCTATTCTCTCTTTTGCATCATTATATAATTCATTTTCTAAAGCTGCTATTCCAACAAAAGTTAAATTACTTTCTATATTTTCATCTAAACTTGGTTTATAATCAAAACTTCTATATGCTAATCCTTCTGTTATAAGCCCCTCAGTTAATAAATTATAATTATTTGTTTTTATTATTTCTATATATTCTTCAGTTAATTTTTTTTTTACACCATCAATCATTATATAAGTGCATCTTTTTAATATATCTTCTAATTTTCCTCTTGAATATGCTCTATATCCTTTTTTATTTTTATTTAATGTTGTAAGAAATTTTTTATCCCATTCTATTTCTATTTTAAAGATTTCTCTATTTCTATTTTTTATTAAATATCGTAAGCTTTCTTTTTCTGCAAGAAATTTTAGATATGCAATTTCTATTAAACTGCCTTTATTATAATTATTTTCACTATCATAAATTCCACAATTAGCTAAAGTTATTATATCTAAAACTCTCTTAAAATTTATATCATTAGAATATTCTATTTCTTTACTATTTTTAAACTTAAAATCAGTAAATATCTTTTTTAAATAAACTTCTTCTTTAGCAATAGAACCTACTTTTTCTAGAAACATAACATTTATATTTCTTATATTTTCTATTATTGATATGTTTCTTATGTCTACACCATTTTTAATATAATATCTTTTAATGTAATTTATATAAAAAATTATTATTCCTATAAATGATATTGAATATATTAAATAAAATCCATTTAAAAGGTTTTTATAATTATAATTAGATATAATGAATATTAAAATATTTATTATAGTTAAAATACAATAAGTTTTATTTATATTTTTCTCAATTTTAGATAAGAAACTTCTTTTGTTAATATTTTTTAAGTTTCTAAACATACTTCCTAAAATAGAGTTATTTCCCGTTTGGATAACTACTCCAATACCGTTTCCTTCTTTTACTATTGAACCTTTAAATAGCATATTATTTATTTCTCCAATATTTGAAGGAGCATAATCTAATTTATAATTATATTTTTCCTTTATAAATTTTTCTCCTGTAATATTGCTTTCATCTACTTTCAAATCTTTAGATTTTAATATTCTTATATCCGCTGCTATAAGAGAATTTTTTCTAAAATAAATTATATCACCTACAACTAAGTTGCTACTTTTTATTATTTTTTCTTTCCCATCTCTAAGCACTTCAACACTAGCTATATTTATTTTATCTATATATTCAATATTTTCTTTATTTTTCATTAAAATAAAAAATTTAATATATATATTTATAAATAATATAAAAGATATAATCCCCAACTTGAAATATTCTTTAAATAAAAACATAAAAATACATATAATTAAATTAAGCAAAAGATATATATTTTTTAATGAAAAAATATTTTTAAGTAAATTTTCTTTATAAAAATATATTTTATTATCTCCCCATTTTTGTTTTCTATATATACATTCTTCTTCTGTTAACCCTTTTTCTAAAGAAGTATCTAAACTTTTTAATACTTCTTTATAGCTTTGGTTATACGGTTTTACCATTTATTCATCCCCCATTTTATCCCCATCTAAATAAATTATAATGTATTTCCCAAATCTTTGAAAGTTTATTTACTTTTTGGATTAAATATAATTGCCATTAAATATCCAAAAATAATTGCTGCTGTTATTCCTCCAGCTGCCCCTTTTACTCCTCCTGTAAAAGCACCTAACAGCCCTTCTTTATTTACTTCTTCAATTGCTGCTTTAGCAAGCGTATTTCCAAATCCAGGTAATGGCACACTTGCGCCACCTCCTGCAAAATCTATTAATTTATCATATAATCCAAAAGCTCCAAGTATTACTCCTAGCATTAAAAATGAAACTAATATTCTAGCTGGTGTAAGTTTTGTTTTATCCATTAATATTTGTGCTATTACACATATTCCTCCACCTACACAAAAAGCTTTTACATATTCCATAAAAAATCCTCCTTTTACATTTCTATACTAACTGCATGTGCAATTCCAGGAATACTTTCTCCTTGCAATGATGATGTTGTACTCATTAAAGCTCCTGTTGAAATAAGAAGTATACTTTTTATTTCTTTTCTCATAAGCTTTTTATAAAAATATCCTGCTGCCACTGAAGCAGAACATCCACATCCACTTCCACCAGAATCTGTTCCTTGAGCTTGGTTATTAAAAATCATATCTCCACAATCCATATAGTTATTTCTTATATCATAACCATATTCAAGTAGAAGTTTTTGTGTTATCTCTTTACCTATACTCCCTAAATCACCTGTAACTATAACATCATAATATTCTGGTTTTCTTCCAGTATCTTTAAAATGATTATAAAGTGTATCTACTGCAGCTGGAGCCATTGCTGCTCCCATATTATTTGCATCTTTTATTCCATAATCTTTTACAACTCCAGTAGTTACATATGTTATCTTAGGAAAATTTCCTCCTTTTCCTAAAACCATTGCTCCAGATCCCGTTACTGTCCATTGACAAGTTTGACTTCTTTGTGAACCATATTCAAGTGGAAATCTAAATTGTCTTTCTGCAGAACAAAAGTGTGATGCTGTTGCACAAACTACATATTCTCCAATATCACTATCTATTAAAATACTTCCTAAACTTAGAGACTCTGTCATTGTAGAACAAGCTCCATAAAGTCCTAAAAATGGGATTTCTAATTGTCTTGCAGCAAAAGATGATGATATTATTTGATTTAATAAATCTCCAGCTAAAAGATAATCTATATCTTTATTTTTTAAGTTTGCTCTTTTTATTGCTTCTTGTATTGTATTAGTCAAAATTTTAGCTTCTGCTTTTTCATAACTCTCGGTTTCATATAATTCATCTTTTAATATTTCATCAAAATATTGTTTTAAAGGTCCTTCTCCTTCACGTGGTCCTACTATAGAAAAGGCACTTATAATTCTTGGTTCATTTTTAAGTTGTACTGTTCTATTTCCAATTTTCTTATTCATATTCCACCTCTAAAATAGCTTAATTATATAGTATACAAGTCCTACGATTACTGATGAACCAATTCCATATACAAGTACTGGCCCTGCTATCGTAAATATTTTTGCTGCAACACCAAAAACAAACCCTTCTTTTTTAAATTCAATTGCAGGTGCTACAACTGAGTTAGCAAATCCTGTTATAGGAACTACAGTTCCAGCTCCACCAAAAATCGCAATTTTATCATATATTCCAACACCAGTTAAAAGTGCACCTAGGAATATCATTACAATAGATACTATAGTCCCTTTATTTTCAGCTGGAATTCCTAACTCTAAAATAATCTTTCCAAAAAACTCTCCTATTACACAGATTATTCCTCCAACTATAAAAGCCATAATACAATTTTTAGCTAGCTTTGGTTTTGGTTCACTTTCCTGAGCTAATTGTTCAAATTTTTTCTGTAGTTTTTTTTCTTTTTTATTATTTTTATTATTCATAATTTCAATCACTCCTCTATTTTATTATTTCAAAATAATCAAATTTTATTAAATTAAAAAAATCAGCTTAAAAGATTTCTCTTTTAAGCTGATTTAAAATTTTACTCTTCTAATTTTTGTTTCATTTTCTTTAATACTTTCTTCTCTATTCTTGACACTTGAACTTGACTTATACCAAGCAATTTGGCTACTTGTACTTGTGTTTGGTCTTTAAAATATCTAAGCATTATTATTTGTCTAGATTTTTGATCTAAACATCCAATTGCTTCTTTTAGTGCAATTTTATCTATTAAAGAAGTATCTTCCTCTCCATTTTCACTTAATTTATCTATTAAAAGTACTGGTGAACCATCATCTTGATGTATTGTATCATATAAATATTGAAGGCTTGACGAAGCTTCAATGGCAATTACTATATCTTCTTTTGGAATTCCAGAGTATTCTACAATCTCTTCTATAGTTGGCTCTCTATTTAAAGTTTTAACTAACTCTTCTTTATAAAAATGAATTTTTCTTCCTAATGTCTTTACATTTCTACTTACTTTTATTATTCCATCATCTCTTAAGAATCTTTTTATTTCACCTATAATCATTGGGACTGCATAAGTAGAAAATTTTACGTTAAAAGAATCATCAAAGTTCTTAATAGCTTTAACTAATCCTATAGACCCAATTTGAAAAATATCTTCATAATCATATCCTCTATTTAGAAATTTTTTACTTATCGAAGATACTAAAGGTAAATTCATTTCTATAAGTCTATTTAAAGCTTTTTCATCTCCAGCCTTAGCTAAAGGCAAAAGTTTACAATTATTATCATAATCATATTCCTCTCTACTTAAATTCTCAATATTCATGCTTTATACCTGACCTATTACTTCAATTTTTTTTCTAATAACCACCCTAGTCCCCTTATTTTTTTCACTATATACTTCTAAAGAATCCATAAAACTCTCCATTACAGTAAATCCCATTCCTGAACGCTCTAAATCTGGTCTTGATGTATACAATGGTTCTTTTGCCTTTTCCACATTTTCTATTCCAACACCAAAATCACTTATAATTATTTCAACTTCATCATCTATTAGCGCAGCATCAATTCTTACTCTACCATCTTCTCTATTTTCATATCCATGAATTATTGAATTAGTAACTGCTTCTGAAACAGCTGTTTTAATATCAGTTAATTCTTCTATAGTAGGATCAAGCTGTGCTACAAATGCAGACACTGCAACTCTAGCAAAAGCTTCATTTTCAGATTTACTTAAAAATTCTATACTTATTTTATTATCGTACAATTTAAACCCCTCCAATTTAAATGCAATTTAATGCTTCCTCTACAGTACTGAAGTTTTTTATTATTTTATATAAGCCTGATAATTCAAAAACTCTATTTATACTTTTATTAGCTCCTGCTATGTAAAGTTCGCCGCCATTTTTACTTACCTTTTTTTGTCTCCCCACAACAACCCCAATACCTGAACTATCCATAAAAGTAACTGAATTAAAATTTAGGATTACTTTTTTTATATTTCCTCTTTCTATCCTATCATCCATTTTAACTCTAGCCTCTTTTGCATTGTGGTGATCTAATTCGCCAATTAAGGCTATTTCTAATATATTATCGTAGTCATTAAACTTAAGATACATACATATCACTCTAATATATTTATATTAGAGTAGCTCACCTCCCTATTTATTTTACTGTTCTTTTCTTCCATATTTTAACATATAATAATATTTATAGTCAATACGTTCATTATTTTTTAGAAATAAAAAGCAATTTACTTATTTTCATAAATAAATTGCTTTTAAATTATTTCTTATACTCTTCAATTTTTTCAACTAAATATCTATTAAAATCAGCTACACTTTCATTTTCATCTAAAATCAGTATTTCTATAGCTTCATCTAATTTATCCATATAATAAATAGAAAAATTTCCTTTTAGTATTTCTTCTTCAACTTCATCATTTAATACTAATTCATTTATATTTGTTCTAGGAATTAATACTCCTGAACCTTTCATTAAGTTTAATTCTTTACAAATTTTAAAGAATCCTTCAATTTTCTCATTTACCCCACCTATTGGCTGCACTTCTCCAAATTGATTTAAAGAGCCTGTAACAGCTATATTTTGTCTTATTCCTCTCTCAGTTATAGCAGATAACATACATATCATTTCTGCAACTGATGCACTATCTCCTTCTATTAATCCATAACTTTGTTCAAAACTTAAATAAAGATTGATAGGCAAATTTTCGGTTTTCTTCCACTTGCTCAAAAGTATACTTTTCAAAATTGAAATAGACTTTTCATGAATTTTTCCACTTAACTTAGCTTCTTTGTGTAAATCATGTACAGTCCCATCCCCTTTAAATACATTGCAAGTGATTCTCATAGCTTTTCCAAAAGTATGAGTTCCAGTATCTAATACTGCTAATCCATTTATATCTCCTACTCTTTTTCCTTTCAGATTAACAAAGACTTTATCTTCTTTATACATATTGATATATTCTTCTTCAATCATATCATCTTCATATATGACTTTGTTTATTATATCTTTATCAATTATTTCTTTTCCTTCGCTATATGCAATTTGCTCACTTAATAAAATAATTTTTTCAATTTCTTTATAATCTATATTTATATTTTCTCTACTAGAAGCAATTCTAACAAAATGCTTAAATATGCTATTTATTCCTTCTTCAGTTATTTCTAAATCACAATTTTTTTCTCTTATATTTTTTATAAGGTTTTTAATTTCTTTAACTTTGTCATTTAATTTAACTTCGATAGGAATCTGAACTTTAACTGGAAAAAGATTTTTAAAATCTTCATCATTATTATATAGAATATTATAACTTTCATAATCACCTATTAAAATGACTTTAACGTTAATATTTATAGGTTCAAGTTTTAATCCATTAATAGATAACACTTCTAAATAATTTCTATTTGAATCAAAATTTAATTTTTTTGATAATAAAGCCTTTTTTAAATATTGATATGAATTATTTGCTATAAGATCCTTTAATCTTAATATTATACATCCTCCATTAGCTTCTAATAATGATCCTGCACTTATAAGAGAAAGATCTGTTGTATAATTTCCATTTTGATTTTCATATTCTACAGTTCCAAGTAATTTTCCTATATTAGGATCATCTTCAAATATTACTCTAGGATGATTATACTCACTATTATCTACTATTACTTCAATAGAATATTTTTCTATAATTTTATCTAATTCTTTTTCTTCTTCCTCTATATCAACATTATAAATTTCTATAAGCTCTTCCTCTATTTTTTTATAGAATGTGTCCAAATAATTATATACATCATCATCTACAATATATTCTAATAGAATATCGTCTTTAAAATCTTTCAACTTTTCTTCTATATATTCACTTAAAATATTTTTTAATTTTTTTAAAGATGTTACCTCTACATCTTTTAATGCTAATAAAATTTCAGATGATTCTTCTTTTAGCTTTTCTGCTTTATCAATTAATTTCTCCTTTACCTCTTCATCTAAATTATCATAATCATTTTCACTCATTTCTTTTCCATCTTTTAAAGGTATAAATACAAAGCCGTCATTTGTTGCTTTCATCTCAAATCCTTCATTTGTTGCAAGTGTTATAAGTTCATTTAAATGATTATCTCTACTTTCTTTTAAATTATTTAATATATCATCTTTTTCTTTTGTATAACTATCTGATGTAAACTCTAATATAGTAGTTTTATATTTTTCTTTTAAAACTTTAATATCTTCTTTTAATTGAATCCCACGACCATTACTTACAAATATCGGAAATGGCTTTTCTTTATCATTTATAGAAGCATAACAAATATCATTTGGAGCTTCTAAACTTTCATATTCTTTTTCTATAATTGATATTAATGTATTTACTTTTTCTTTTAAAAATGAATCTATAAGATAAATATTATATTCAGATTTTTTTATCTTTAAAATTCGTTTTATTTTATCATAAGGAGTTTTAAATTCTTGTACATCCAATAAATCAATATTCTTTTCACTCACATTATCATCAGAATTTAAACAAAATATTATTTCATTAGGATTTAATTTGTTTTTCATATCTATATTTGAACCAATTTATAAAATAAATTGATCTAATTCCTCCTTAAAGCATTCGTATAATATATTAATATTCCAATATTTTGTTTTAGGGATACTTTTAACGTAAAAAGATATAATTTTATGAAACATAAAAAAAGCTAACTAGAAAATTTCTAATTAGCTTTTTTTTTAATAATCACTATTTGATTTTTTTCCTTCACATATTTCAATTGAAGCTGATGCTCCAATTCTTGAAGCTCCATTTTCTATTAAAGCTAAAGCAAATTCTCTATCTCTAACTCCTCCTGAAGCTTTAACTCCCATATCATTTCCTACAGTTTCTCTCATAAGTTTTATATCTTTTTCTGTTGCTCCTCCAGTTGAGAAACCAGTTGAAGTTTTAACAAAATCAGCTCCTGCTTCTTTTGATAATTTACATGCGATAACCTTTTCATCATCAGTTAAAAGACATGTTTCAATAATAACTTTAACTATACCTCTTCCTTTTGTTTCATTTACAACAGCTTGTATATCTTTTTTAACAAATTCAAGATCTCCATCTTTTAATTTTCCTACATTTATAACCATATCTATTTCATTTGCACCATTGTCTAAAGCATTTTTTGTTTCAAAAGCTTTAACTTCTGTTGTTGTTGCTCCTAAAGGGAACCCAATAACAGTACAAACTTTTACTTCACTACCTTTTAAAAGCTCACTAGCTTCTTTAACTCTAGTTGGATTTACACAAACAGATGCAAATTTATATTCTAAAGCTTCTTTGCAAAGTTTTTCTATTCCTTTCTGTGTAGCATCTTGTTTTAATAAAGTATGGTCTATCATTTTAGCCAATTCATTTTTATTCATCCTTGGTCACTCCTTAACCTTTTATTCACATTTTAATTATAGAAGCTTATATACTATTATGTCAATTAGTTAAACTCCTATAATAAAATGTTTTCATTAAAATAATTTCAATTGAACTTCCTTTTCTTCCCTAAACGAAGAAATGCTAAGTCCTATAAGTCTTATTTCTTCTTCTATAGGTGTTTCCTCTAAAAGCTCACATCCTACTTCATATATCTCTTCAAAACTTTTTATATATTTAGATAAAGTTTTACTTCTAGTATGATTTTGAAATTCACCTGTTTTATATTTTAAAGTTATAGTTCTTCCACTTTTATCTGTTTTATCTAAAATTTCATTTATTTTTTTAGCAAACTCCATTAAATATTCTTTTAATTCATCTATATTATTTGTATTACTTTTTAAAGTTCTTTCTTTTCCTACAGATTTTCTATCTCTACTTACTTTGACTTCTCTTTTATCTATTCCTCTTATTCTTTCATATATTTCAATTCCATATTTGCCTAAATATTTAATAAAAAATTCTTTATCCATTTTATAAAGATCTTCTACTTTAAATATTCCCATATTATTAAGCTTTTCACATGCCTTTTTTCCAAGGCCGTGTATTCTTCTTATTGGTAAAGGAAATAAAATATCTGGTAGCATATTTTCATCTATAATTTTTATTCCATTTGGTTTATTCCAATCAGATGCAAGCTTTGCTAAAAATTTATTATATGAAATTCCAATAGATAAAGTTAATCCTAATTCTCTATAAACTCTAGTTTTTATATATTTTGCTGCCTCTTCCCCTGTCTTAAAAGTACTTTCTGATAAATCCAAATAAGCCTCATCAATTGATAAAGGTTCAATTAATGGTGTTACTTCTCTAAATATTTTAAATATTTTTTCTGACACCTCTTTATATCTATTGTGTCTAACAGGTAAAAATATACCAGTAGGGCATTTTTGTCTTGCTATAAAAGCAGGCATAGCAGAGGAAACTCCATATTTTCTTGCCTCATATGAGCAAGTTGAAACTACTCCTCTTTCACTTACTCCACCAACAATTACTGGTTTTCCTCTTAAACTTTTATTATCTACTTGTTCTACTGATGCAAAAAAAGCATCCATATCTACATGTAAAATAATCTTTTTCATCGCTTTCCTCTCTAAACATAAGCTTCTTCAAATAGTCCTTGCTTTCTGCTTAATAAAAAAGAATATACTGAAAAAGCTAAAAGTTCTTCTAAATATTTATTATAATTTTGATCTCTTCTCCTATTATAAAATTCAACTATAGATATCCCTATCATAACTCTAAAAGTTTTATCCATATAATATGAATAAGCTCCCTCTTCTTCACAAAGATATTCTATAACCTCACTTACTTTAAAAATATAATTTTGAATATCTTCATTTCTACCTGCAGCTCCTACTAAAGATAAAAATTCATCACCAACTACCATATCATGCTCTCTAAAAGCTCTTATAAGCTCTTTTACTTCAAATTGAGATTCTATATTTTCATTTAATAAAACACTTGTAGCTAACATTTGAAGATGATTTTTAGAGTAATGTTTAAGACTTAATAAGTAATTAAACATATATTCAACAAATTCTCCTGTTTCTCTTGCATCTTCATTTTCTTTTGCACATTTTATCCCTAATAAAGCACAAATCAAATAATCATTTTCATCAGTTATATCTTTAAATTCTTTTCTTAAAAGATCATATATAAGCTTTGTATTATTAAAAATCTTATCTTCTAATCCATTAATTCCATGCTTACATATTGAATATGATGCTAGTATCAAGCCTGGTGAGTCTTTAAAACCTATATTTTGCAAATTTTCATTTATATCAATTAATTTATCTGCAAACAACTTTGGATTTTCTTCATTACTAATAAGTATAGAAATCATATAAAGAGTATCCCCTCTAAAATTTGATAATTGACTTGTCATTTTTTTCATGTATTTTCTTATTTTTTTAATTTCTTCTATATTTATCTCTTTTCCTTCTCCTCCAAATATAATTGAAGAAAAATGATTTATATATTCTCCATCAAATCGTAAGCCATCTTTTACTATTTTATAAGTATCCATTACGCTATTACATATATCTAATAACCCAACATTCATTTTTTCCGCTTCCTTTTCCCCCATTAAGATTTTAACTTTACCTATTAATTATACTATAAATCTATTTTCTTTTAATGCCCATAATTAAATTTATATATTTTATTGTTAAAATTCTCCCTTCATTAACAATTAGTATTTTATATTCATCCTATTATAAAATATTACTTAAACCCTATTATTTATGCTACATTAAATAAATTTTGATATTTTATTAAAAATATTTTTATGTTATAATGGATTTGTTATGTTCTATAATAAAAGCTAAGGACTTATTTTTATTATTTAATAAAGGAGAATTAATTATGGGATTCAAAGATAAATTTAATAATTATTTTAGAGATTCATATTTTCAAAAATACGGAGACAGAATAACAAGTACAGCTGGTACTGTTGTTTCATTTAAAATAGAAGAAAAAAATTATATTTTCTTTCACAGATTAATTGTAGATATTATTGTTAAACCTGACGCTGGTAAAGGTGCTGTTAAATGTAAATACAAGAAAAATAAATGGTTTAAGAAACCTGAATTTATTCCATTAAATAAAGGTCATAAGGTTATGATAATGGGTCTTACTGGTGTTAAAGGAAAAGCAGATGCTTCTGTAATTCAAATTCAAAACATATTAAACCTTACTGCTAAAAGAGATTTAATTCCAATAGACCATTCAGAAATCAAAAAAGCTCGTCAACAAGCTACAAGAATTCAAAGACGTTAATAAAAAGCACTCAAATCTGAGTGCTTTTTTTATTTCCATTCTAATTTTAAAATATTTTTTCTTATATTAAAAACTATCCCTGCACCAATTACACCTATAAAAATTATTAATAATATATCAGCAATTATTTTATAATTACCAAAAATAATTATATTTAACACTTGGAAGTAATTTGTAAATTCCATACCTAGTACTATAAGTACAGATAATATCCCACATAAAACACTTAATTTAAAAATAAATTTTTTTCCGGCATTTAAATTATTACTTGTAAATATTCCTACTTTAATTCCTAATAATCCTGATAATAAATATATCCCTACTATTTGAATTATTCCAAGCACCCCATAATTTCCAAAAATTCCTTCTAAGTTAAATAATTTAGATATAATCAAAATACATAAACAATATACTGTTGCCATTATTAGTGAACCTACTATAATATCTTTAAACATCTTTCCTCTTGTATATTTCATCATATTACTTAATTTAATATATTCTGTAATTATACTTGAATTAAATATAAAAAATATAAATACCATCATATCTCCATGACTATTAAAATAATTAAAGACAGATAAAAAAATTAATAACACTATATATTCTAATTTAAAAAAATATTTTAAATATACATTCTCTTTTATCATTCAAATATTCCTCCAATAACCTTAAACCTTTTAACTCTCCAATAAAATACAAAAATTAAAATTCCACTTAATAGACAAATGCTTGAAATAATAAAATTTAAACTTAAAGGTATATTCAAAATTGAGTCCTTAATCATTTTAAATAATATAAACATTGATATAATACTAATTAAACTAAAAAACTTATTTTCTCCTACTCTATAAATTAATAAAGCAAATATCCATATACAAATTAATCCTATAAATGTTATTCCAAAAACAAATATAATTTTAAAATATATTTTATTTAAATCTATATAATTTTCTATTATCATAGTTCCATTTAAGATATAATCTATTAAATTTACAATTAAACTGTTCATACTTGATAAAGTAATTCCATAAAATAAATAAACTATTCCTATAGTTCTTCTTTTGAAATTATTTCCTTTTAGAAATAAAAAATCAAATAAAATCTTAACACTATTAGGTATTAAAATCACTAAAGCACCTATTATTTCTACTCCACTTATCCTCTCAATTAAATTAAAATATTTAAGAGAATACATCATCATTAAAAACAATATTAAGCTAAGAAAATAAACTAATAAATTAAATTTAATATCTTTAAATACATATTTAATAACCCTTTTATCCATTTTACACCTACCTATTCGTAAAGCTTAAATACAAATCTTGTAGTTTAATTTTTTCTATCTTAATTTCTGATATAGCTTTCTCTTCTATTTCATCATAAATTACTGCTTTTGTTATTCCATTAAAATTCTCTTTACTAATAACATTTTTATTTTCTATAAATTCTTCCACTGCCCTACTTTCACCACTTATTTTAAAACTCTTAAATAAAATTTCATCTACATACCCATCTAAAATTATATTTCCTTTATTTATTAAAATAGCTTTTTCGATTATTCCGCTTACTTCTTCAATTAAATGTGTTGATATTATAATAGTATTTTCATTTTTATCATAGCTCTTAAGAAGCTCTTTATAAAATAATTCTCTATGATTTACATCTAACCCTAATACAGGTTCATCATATATTATAATTTCTGCATTAGATGCAAGTGCTCCTATAATTTTATAAATTGTTTTATATCCAGTTGATAAATAACCAAACTTTTTATTAATATCTAAATCAAATTTCTTACACAGTTCCTTTGCATAATTAACATCAAAGTTTTTATAAAATTTACTCATCCAATAAAAAAATTCTTTTACTTTCATGGATTTAATCATATAAATATTTTCACTCATAAAATAAATTTTTCTAAGAGCCTTTTCATTTTCATGTACATCTTCATTAAATACTTTTACTTCTCCAGACTCTTTGAATATTCTATCTGCTATAAGATTCAAAATAGTTGTCTTTCCAGCACCATTTCTTCCGATAAGTCCATATATTTTTCCTTCCTCAATACTAAAAGATATATTATCTAATACATTAATTTTTCCATAAGACTTACTTACATTTTTAAATACTATACTATTTTCCATAATTACCTCTCTCTTTAATTAATTCAATTATATCCAAGCTAGATATTCCTAGTTTTTCTCCCTCTTCTAAAGTTTTTTGAATATAATTTATAAAAAATTGATCTTTTCGTTTTTTCTTTATTTTTTCTCTACTTCCCTCTTTTATAAACATTCCAATTCCACGTTTTTTATAAATTATATCTTCATCTACTAATATTCCAAATGCTTTTCTTACAGTAGCTGGATTTATATTATAGTTAGTTGAATATTCTGTTGTCGAAGGTATCTTACTTTCTTCTTTAAATATTCCTTTTAAAATGTAGTCTTCTATTTCTTCTGCTAATTGTTGATATATTGGTTTATTTAATTCATCAAAATCCATTTTCCACCCCTTGGTTAGTTACTTGTATAACTAACTATATAACAAGCTAAGCTTATTGTCAATATTTAACTTTTATAAAAAATAAAAGCTATCTCAAAAAATTTTGAGATAGCTTTATATTAAACTTCGTAATCTACTACTTTTCTTTCAGTAACAACTGATTTTACAAAATTACTTGTCTTTACATGATGTGGATTTACTTGATAGCTATTTAAATCATTCATATTATCAAATTCTGAATAAAGAACAACATCCATTGCTGCACTTGTATTATTTAAATTTATTCCAACTTCTATATGTTTTATTTCTGGTATAAAATCTTTTAAATCTTCTAATGCAACTTTTATTTTTAATGCATTCTCCTTTTTATTTTCTTCTTTTAATTTCCAAGCAACTATATGCTTTATCATAATAACACTCCCCAATATATATATTAAATTAATAATTAAGATTAATTATTCTTCTATAAAAAATGGTTGAAGCCATGCTCTACATCCATCTTCTCTATAAACTTCTACTCTAACATAGCCTTCATCACCTTTTACTCTGTAAAATCCTTTAATTCCTTTTTCTTCTTTTAAAACTCGTCCATCTTTACCTATGAATTTAAAATAAACGTAAGGTACTCTATCATCACCTTTTTCTACTGAAATGATATCATTATAAACCTCTATATTTTTTACTTTTACTCCAAAAGATGCATAAAAACTTCCTCTTCTTATTCCATTCATAATAGAATCTATTGTTTTTTCTTCTGCTAATACATAATTGCATCCTCCACCAACTCTAGAAAATATATGCATATCATCATTAGCAAAACCATAAACTTTTCTTCCGTTAGATAAAAGTTCATCCCAAACATCAGACGCAACAGCTATTCCTTTACAATCCATTCTAACATTATTATTGAATACTTCTATTCCTAAATATCCTTCTAATTTCATCAACTCTTCTGTTTTCCAATAATCTAATGATCCTAAATGAGGGTGACAAATTATATTTATTCCCCCTTGCGCATTTACTTTTTTAAAAAGTTCATTATGATTTGTATAATCTTCTCCATCATCATCATATTCTTTAACATTTATACCTAAAGTCTGTTTTCCATGTCTTTTATATTCTACGCCTGGTATTAATAGCATATCTGTTTTATCTTTTAAATGACTTAAATCAGTTATCATACAATGATCTGTTATACTTAAAAAATCATATTCTACCTTATAAAAAGTATACATATCTATTATTTTTTCTAAATCATAATGACCGCATGGACTATTTTCTGAATGAGTATGAAGATTACCTTTTAAAAAGGTTCCTTCATACTTATATGGGTTAATTATTTTCATCTTTTGTTCACCTTCTAGTTATTCTATTTCTGGGAATAAAAGTTTTATTACCTTTTCACCAGCTTTTCTATTTTCTCCTTTATATGGGAAGCAATGAATATGAATAGCTGGATTAAAGTTTATCTCTATTATTCCATAGTTATCTCCATTTTCTTCTTCATAGATGTTTTTTATCATCATATCAACACCAGTTATTTTAGCTCTTGCAGCTTTTGCACATTTTATTGCAACCTCTTTGTAACTATTATGAATCTCATCTGTAAAATCTATACTGTCTCCACCAGTACTTATATTAGAGTTTTCTCTTAAATAAACAATTTCATCTTTTTTAGGAATATAATCAAAATCTAATCCATTATTCTTTAAGAACATTTCTTCACTTTCACCAAGTCTTATTTTTTCAAGAGGTGTCTTATATCCTTTTCCTCTTAATGGATCTTTATTTTTTTCTTTTACAAGTTCTCTTATATTAGATTTTCCATCACCTTTAACATTTGCAGGAACTCTATGAAGTATTCCTACTACTTCATCATTGATAACTAAAAATCTATATTCTTTTCCTTCTATAAATTCTTCTATTAAAACAGAATTATCTTCTTTAAAAGCTAATTCTAATGCTTTTTTATATTCTTCTTCTGTTGGAGGATTTTTAAATATAGTTATTCCTATTCCAAAATTTGTTGTCTTTGGTTTTATAACTATCTTTCTTCCTTCATATTTTGAAAAATCTTTAATAGCCTTACCTATAAAAGTATAATCATTTCCTAATGGAACTCTTATATTTTCTTTTTCTAAAACTTTTTTAGAAACAAGTTTATTTTCCATTATAAGAGCAGTTATATAATTATCTTTGCTTGTCTTTGTCGCTTGTTTTACATATTCGATTTTTCCATTAAGCTTTAATGCAATAAAGTTTTCTTCTCTATCTAAAATTTCAAATTCTATTCCATGTTTTAAAGCTTCTATTATTAATATTTGTGTTGAAAGCTCTAAATCTTCATATCCAACTAATTTAAAAGCATTTCTTTCACTTTCTTTTCTATTTTCTATAGCTATTTTTGTATAATAATCTATATAGTTACATTCTTTTATTCCTTGGATAAGTCTACTTGCAATAGTTGCATTACTATCTTCAAATCTTAATCTAGATTTTTTTAGTATTCTTGAGAAAACTTCTTCATACTCAGTATTATCAAATGCTACTGCTTTTATTTTTTCCATTTCATCTATTATTTTAAGTCCTGCTTCTTTAACAGTAGTTTCTTTTCCATTTATTATTAAAGTGCTTTCCTCACTATTTTTAATAGCTCTATTATCATTTTCTATACATTCATTATGCACTTCTAAAGTATATTTTTCGTCCTCTTTAAAAAGACAGAAAAGTGTATATAAATGTATTAAATATAGAGAATTTTTTGATATTCCAAACTTAGTAGTTGGGTCTAAATCAAGAAGTCTAATTTCTATGTATCTAACTCCATTTTCCTCTAAATTATCAAGCATATCTCCTGCTTCTTTTGATTTAAATCTAATTGAGCTATAATATTCTTTTGCTTGTTGAATGCACTTATCATTTATAAGTTTTCTTATATCCTTTATGTATTCTTCTAAAGAATTATATGAAACAAAAAAGTCTTCTTCATTTCTATATCCACATCTACTGTTTCTTAATGATCCTACTCCTTTAAAGTAAAAATCGTCACCATTTAAATTCTCACTAGAGTTTCTACACTTCTCTACATAACTTTTATGAAAAACTGGGCTTGCACCAGTTAAATAGTTTAAGAACCATTTATACTTCAAAAAGTTCCTTCCTATTTTAAAATATAAATCATTTTTAAATTCTCTAATAGATTCTTTTCTATCTTGTAATTTATATAATTTTTCTATAAATTCATCCCTAAATGAAAAATTATAATGTACACCACTTACAAGTTGTCTTTTCTTACCATATTTCTTAACTAAATTTTCTCTATATTTTTTTGCTTTTTCATCTTTTAGTTCTGCCACTTTAATTTTCTCTTCACAATCTGGAAGTGCTGGTGGGTTACTTTGTGGCCATAAATATTCATCTTCTAATTCTAAAGAAGCTATATTATTTAAATTTTCCATGAAATTATATGCTTCATCTATTGATGGACATATTGGAGTAACCATTTCCATTTGACTTTCAGCAAAATCTCTTTTTATAAAAGGATTATCCTCTTTGAATACT
This sequence comes from Clostridium thermobutyricum DSM 4928, assembly GCF_002050515.1. Lineage (GTDB taxonomy): Bacteria > Bacillota > Clostridia > Clostridiales > Clostridiaceae > Clostridium > Clostridium thermobutyricum. The sequence continues at coordinate 73,571 of NZ_LTAY01000103.1, forward strand.
TTTGGATGACTCTTTAAAGAAATCTCTCCATTTTTATTTACCCTTATATTTTCTTTTTCTAAACCATAATTACATTCTATTAGTCCATCTAAAAGAGAATTTTTTGCTATTTTATTTAATAAATCTATCATTATAAAAATCCTTTCTTCTTCCCTATACCTATTATTAACTTCTACTTATCTTATTATAAAGTTTTATTTATAAATTTATATTACACATTATATCATAATATTTTTAAATAAAAATAAATGCTTATAGTATATTATTCCTTTTAATTCTAATATAATATTTTTCATATATCCTTAATATCGATTTAATAATTAATTCACTATTTGTTCATTTTGTTCCATTTTTATGATAAAATTTAATTAAATTCAATTTTTTGTAAAGGAGTATTTATATGAATCTGAATTACACATTAACTAAAGAAGAATTTAGAGATATTTGTAAATTCCAAGAGCTTGATATTATTAAACCTATTAAATTAATTACTTGTATTCAGTCAACTTTATTATTATTATTACTTATAATTTCTACTAAAATATTTGATATTACTTTAAATTATTCTTTTATTCTGATACTTATTATATTTACTATTATTAGCATCTATATTAATTTAGCAAAAATAAGAAAAATAATTTCAAATAAAATTAATTATAAAAGCAAAAAATATACGAACTTTTCTAATGCTGATATACTTGAAAAAAGATTAATAATTAATTCTGATTCAGTAATACTATCTTCTAAAATTTCAACTACACAAGTATTCTTAAACTCAATAAAAAAAGTGAAAATCAAAGATGATTATATAATTTTAAATAAAATATATATTCCTATTCGTTTGTTTGATACTGAAGAATCATTAAAACAATTTATAGATTTTTTAAATGACTCAATAGATAATTCTAAAGCTAACTTATGTTTTGATTTAAATAATCCTGAATATGTTGCAACTTTACAAACATATTTGCCTCATAGATTTTATTTTCACTTTAATATCACTCCAATTATAAATTATATCGCTATTATATTATTTATTATTATAACTTTTATTTCTAATTTATTAAAAACTTATTACATAGACTCTACTCTAATACTTCTTATAATCTTCTCTTCTGTTATTATTTTAATATTTACTACTTATTTTTTATTAGAACTAAAAAATTTAAGAAGTGAAAAATATTTTTTTAATTGCCCAAAATTAAAGAAAACACCTTATATACAACTTCCATACAGAACTTATATAAAAGGTGACTATATATATTTTGTAAAATCTAAAAAAGGACAAGATATTAGTATTCAAAAAACTCATATTTATGCTTACTCTCAAATCGAAGAAAAAGGAAATTTCTTGTCACTTAATGATGGTACTTTGTTTATACATAAAAATAGTTTTGAATCTGTAGAAGATAAAAATAAATTTATAGAATTTTTTGATAAATAAAAGGCTGCCTTTTTAGGCAACCTTTTATATTTTTAAGTTATTTTATTTTTATAGAAATTCTAGTTAAATAATCCTGTTCATCTTTAACAGCAAAAAAATCTAATAAACCATCTTCATAGCTACAACTATCTATTGTATAATTATTCTTTTTTATAAAATCTAAAAGCTTTTTATAAGACCTTCCTGTCTCTTCATATGGCCCTTTATGATTTATACAAGCATATATTCCTTTTTCTTTTTTATAATTTCCTTTGTCTGTTTTTAAATACATTTTGTCTATGTTTAAGAAATCCCCATTTTCTAACTCTTCAACATCTAATGTAGTGCCTATAGAATAACCTCTATCTATATTTTTTTCAGAACAATAATTTATAAATTGTATAAATTCTTCCATATCTTCACCATTTTTTACATTCTTTATATAAAGCTCTTCTTCTCCAAATTCTTTTAAATATGGCTCATTATTTTTTTCCTCTTCAATACCTTTTTCAGTTATTTCAATTTTAGATTCTATTTTTTGCTTTATATCATCTAATATTTTTAATTTTTCTATAACTCTTTCTCTTTCTTTATCTAAAATATTTAGATATTCTTTTGGATTTCTGTCTTTTAAATATTCTTTTATTTCATCTATTGAAACCCCCAACTCTCTAAATGCTTTTAATATATTAAAAGTTTCATACTGATTTATATTATAGTATCTATATCCATTTTTCCCTATTTTCTCTGGAGAGAATACACCTGCATTATGATAATATATTAATGTTTTTCTATTTACATTGCATATTTTCCCAAATTCACTTATACTTAAATATTTTTTTCTCATAAAAGTTCTCCTTTTTCTCTTGACTGTATATCTACTATACACTTTATAATTGCTATAAGAATAACAAATGTTAGGGGATATTTCAAATGGAAACTACTTTTTCGAAAAAATTTAATTTTTTTCAATTTTTAAAATTCGTACTGCCCGCCATAGCGTCAATGGTATTTTTGTCTTTATATACAATAATTGATGGAATTTTTGTCTCAAACTTAGTTGGGGCTGATGCTTTAGCTAGTATAAATATAATTCTTCCACTTACAAGTTTTATTTGGGGTGTATCAATTATGTTTGGTACTGGTGGCGGTGCTATAATTTCTAAAATTCTTGGCGAAGAAAATTTAAAAGAAGCAAGTGAATCAATGTCTCTTTTTACTTTCTTTCCAGTTTTACTCGGTGTAATTTTTGGTGCTTTAGGCTTTATTTTTATAGAAGACTTATCTTATGCTTTAGGGGCTACACATAATCTTATACCTTATTGCATACCTTATGGTTCTATAATTTGCATTTTTACACCTATATTTATTTTTAAGACTATTTTAGAATTTTTTATAAGATCTGATGGTAATTTTTCTTTTAGTCTTTTCCTTTCTATAATTGGTGGAGTCATAAATATTATTTTAGATTATGTTTTTATAAAAATTCTAGGTTTTGGTATAGCTGGTGCAGCTTTAGCCACTGGCCTTGGAGTACTTTTTTCAACTCTATGTGGAATTGGTTATTTTTTATCTAAAAAATCTACTCTTAAATTTAAAAAATTTAAATTTGACTTTAAAAGATTATATGAAGCTATATTAAATGGATCATCAGAAATGGTTACAGAATTATCTACTGGAATAACTACATTTTTATTTAATCTTTTAGCACTTAAATATGCTGGTGAAACTGGTGTTGCTGCATTAACTATAGTACTTTATGCACAATTTTTCCTTGTATCAACTTATCTTGGATTTGCTACTGGAATTTCACCTTTATTTAGCTATAATTTTGGAGCACAAAATTATCCTAAATTAAAAGAAACTTTTAAACATTCGGTTAAATTCTTAGCCTTATCATCAGTTTTAATATTTATACTTTCAATAGTATTTTCTAAAAATCTTATAGGAATATTTGTTTCTAGTGATAATGAAGTCTTTTCTATGGCTTTAACTGGACTTTTAATATTCTCTTTATCATTTTTAGTAATGGGATTTAACGTATTTGCATCTGGACTTTTTACTTCATTTGGTAATGGAATAATATCTTCTATTATTTCATTTTCAAGAGCTTTTGCATTTATATTAATTGGTGCTGCATTCTTACCAAACCTTTTTGATTTAAATGGTGTTTGGCTTATAGTTCCTTTTGCTGAAATTTTAACTTTAGTTTTATCATTTTATTTAATAAAAAAATATAAACCTAAATATAATTATTAAATAAAAAAACTTCACCTAACTTTGTAGGTGAAGTTTTTATTTTACTTCTTTATAAGCAAATATACACTATTTATAAGTGCTATTGTACCTGAGAATACTAATACTATTGTCCAATGTTTGAACATAAGTGGTACTGTATGGAATATTCCTTGTAAAAATGGAATGTATAATATTGAGCAAAGCATTAATATAGATACTAAAACTGCTCCTACAAGATATGGATTAGTAAATAATTTTATTTCAAATATAGAATGTCTTTCTGAACGACATTCAAATACATGGAAAAGCTGTGACATTACAAGTGTTGAAAGTGCTATTGTTCTGCATGTATCTAAATTCATTCTAAAATATCTTCCAACCATAAATGAAAGCAAAGTACATACTCCTATAAGACTTCCTCTAACTAATATTTTTTCTGTTAATCCTCTTGCAAATATACCTTCTTTTTTATCTCTTGGACTTTGTCTCATTATATCATTATCCGCTGGATCTACTCCAAGAGCTATTGCTGGTAATCCATCTGTCGCAAGATTTACAAAAAGTATTTGTATAGGTGTCATTGGATTTGGAAGTGTAAAAAGTGAAGCTAAAAACATAGTTAAAACTTCTCCTAAGTTACAAGATAGAAGATATCTTATAAATTTTCTTATATTATCATAAATATTTCTACCCTCTTCTACTGCATCAACTATTGTACTAAAATTATCATCCATAAGAATCATAGAAGAAGCCTCTTTTGTTACATCTGTTCCTGAAATCCCCATAGAAATTCCTATATCAGCTTCTTTTATTGCCGGTGCATCATTTACTCCATCTCCAGTCATAGCAACTATATTTCCACGACTTTTAAAAGCTTTTACTATTCTAAGTTTATGATTTGGAGAAACTCTCGCAAAAACTCTTACATTTTTTACTTTATCTCTAAGTTCTTTTTCTGTTAATTTTTCTATGTCACTTCCTTCTAAAACTTGATCATCACTTTTACATATATTTAATGATTTAGCTATAGCAAGTGCTGTATTTTTATGGTCACCTGTTATCATAACTGGTGTTATTCCAGCAAGTTTACATTTTATAACTGAATCTCTTGCTTCTTTTCTTGGTGGATCAATACTACCTACAAAACCAACAAAAATTAAATTTTCTTCTACTTTTTCATCTCTTCTAATCCCATCTTCTCTATAAGCTCCTGCTAAACATCTAAGAGCTCTAGAAGACATAACATCAAGAGATTTTTCTATACTTTGTTTCTTTTGATGAGTTAACTCCTTTACTCTTCCATCTTCAAATATATATTTACATTTTTGAAGAACTCTCTCTGGAGCTCCTTTTACATAACAAGTTTCTTTATCTCCTTCTTTAACTATTACAGACATCATTTTTCTTGTAGAATCAAAAGGTATTTCATAAACTCTTTTTACTTTATTATTGAAAGAAATTGCTTCATTAGAATCTTTAAAAAACATTCTTATAAGTGCTGTTTCAGTAGGATCTCCATGAAGAGCACTTTCAATTTTTTTATTTTTACTATCTATTGTACAATCATTACAATAAACAAGAACCTTTCTTAACTTTTCTATTCCTTTAATTTTACTTATGTCTTCTTTTTCTATTTCAAATATTTTTCCATTTAAATATGTTTCTTTTACAGTCATTTTATTTTGAGTTAATGTTCCTGTCTTATCTGAACATATTACAGAAGTACAACCTAAAGTTTCAACAGCTGGAAGTTTTCTTACAAGGGCATTTTTCTTAAGCATTCTTGAAACTCCAAGAGCTAATGCAACTGTAACTATAGCTGCAAGCCCTTCTGGTATAGCTGCTACAGCAAGAGAAACTCCAAGTAGAAACATTTCGCCTATTTCATTTCCTCTAACTATACCTAAAATTGTTACTACCGCACATATTATTAAGCAAAGAATAACTAATATTTTTCCTAAAGATTCTAATTTTATCTTTAATGGTGATTTATCCTCATCAATATTTTGAAGAAGATTTGCTATTTTTCCCATTTCAGTATTCATTCCTACTGATATAACTTTAAACAAAGATTTTCCTTTCAGAATATTAGTACCCATATATCCTAAATTATTTCCTTTTTTATCTTCTTTGTTTACTCCAACAGATTCACCAGTTAAAAGAGATTCATCAACAACTATTCCTGAACACTCATAAAATTCTCCATCAGCTGGAACTCTATCTCCTGCCTCTAAAATAACTACATCACCTATAGTTAATTCAGCTGATTGAATAACTTTTATTTTTCCATCTCTATAAACTTTACAAGTAGGGGCTGCTAAATCTTTTAGTGCCTCTAAAGATTTTTCTGTTTTAAATTCTTGAACAAATCCTAAAATTGCATTTACTAAAACTATAATAAGTATAGTTATTGCATCTGCAACATCTCCCATAAGTCCTGAAATTACTGTTGCTCCTATAAGCACCCAAACCATAAAATCATTAAATTGAGATAAAAATACTTTTATTAAAGATGCTTTTCTTTTTTCTGATAGTTGATTTAGACCAAACTTTTTTAGTCTTTTTTGGGCTTCTGATGTAGATAATCCTACCATAGAATTTTTCTCTCCTACCACTTTACTCTCCTCCTTTTTCTACCCTCTACTATATGTATATTTAAAAGAAGAAAACTTATGAAGACTTTCTCTACATCTTTTCTTTACAAATTTCGATTAAGGTTTTACAATTAGAGTAGAAATTTTATATTTTAAGGAGGAAAATAGATGAGAAACGTAATTTACGTAACTGGTCACAAAAATCCTGATTCTGATTCAATTTGTGCTGCTTACTCATATGCAGACTTAAAAAATAGAATTGGCGATATTCCAGCCATTCCAGTTAGATTAGGAAATGTTAATCCAGAAACTCAATTTATATTAGATTATTTTGGGGTAAATGCACCTCAATTATTAGATACAGTTAAACTTAAAGTTGAAGATTTAAAAATTGATAATATAAGCCCTGTATCACCAGAAATTTCATTAAAAATGGCTTGGAATATAATGAAAGATAAAAATATCAAATCAATTCCAGTAGCTGATGGAAATGAACATTTAGTAGGGGTTTTATCTCTTTCAAACTTAACTTCTTCATATATGGATATTTGGGATAATCAAATATTAGCTAAAAGCTGTACTTCAATAGAAAATATAATTGATACACTTTCAGCTAAAGCTATAACTATAAATGAAGAAAATAAAATCTTCAAAGGTAAAATTTGTGTTGCTGCAATGCAACCTAATTCAATGAAAGAACATATAGATGCTGAAGATATTGCAATTGTTGGAGATAGACCAGACGTTCAAGAAAATCTTATAAACGTTGGTGTATCATTAATGATTATCACAGGGTCAAATGCTTTATCAAATGAATTAGTTGAAAAAGCTAAAGATAAAGGAGTTACTGTTATTTCAACTCCTCATGATTCATTTACAGCTTCAAGACTTATAATACAAAGTATTCCAGTAGGATTTGTAATGGCTAAAGAAAATTTAGTTTCATTTACTACTGATGACTTAGTTGAAGAAGTTAAAGAATCTATGCTTGAAACTAGATACAGCAGCTATCCTGTAACTGATCCAGATGGAAGAGTTATTGGTACAATTTCAAGATATCATTTAATTTCAAACTTCAAAAAGAAAGTTATTCAAGTTGACCATAATGAAAGAGGTCAATCTGTAGATGGACTTGAAGAAGCAGAAGTTCTTGAAATAATTGACCACCATAGAGTTGCTGATATCCAAACAAATAATCCAATTTACTTTAGAAATGAACCAATTGGAAGTACATCTTCAATAGTTGCTAAATGCTTCTTTGAAAATGGTATTAGACCTTCAAGAGAAGTTGCTGGTCTTTTATGCGGGGCTATTATTTCAGATACTTTATTATTTAAGAGCCCAACTTGTACACCACAAGACAAGCACATATGCCAAAAACTTGCTGATATAGCTGGTGTAAACATAGAAGAATTTGGTACTGCTCTTCTTAAAGCAGGAACATCTTTAAAAGGTAAAACTGTTGAGCAAATATTCAACCAAGACTTTAAACCTTTCTCAATGGGTGATATAAAAGTTGGTATTGCTCAAGTTAATACTATGGATATTGATGGATTCATGCCTTTAAAAGAAGAAATGTTAAATTACATGAATAAAAAAGCTCAAGATAATGGATTCCATACAGTAGTGTTATTATTAACTGATGTATTAAATGAAGGTTCACAAATCTTAGTAGCTGGAGAAAGATCTGATTTAGTTGAAAAAGCATTTAATGTTAAGCTTGAATCTTCAACTGCTTTCTTACCTGGGGTTCTTTCAAGAAAGAAACAAGTAGTTCCACCATTAACTAATACAGCAATGGGAAACTAATTAATAATAAAAAAAAGAGATAGAATTTTTATTCTATCTCTTTTTTTATCTTCCACGCATATTATTAATCATTCCCCACATTTCATCTGCTGTAGTTAGGCTTTTTGAACTCAATTGAAATGCTCTTTGTGTTACTATCATATCTGTAAATTCTTGTACAATATCTACATTAGATCCTTCTAAAACTCCTTGATAAATATCACAATCTCTAGTTCTATAAACATTAGCTGAATCCATTGGTAAATATAAATTTTCTCCTATTGATTTAAAAGATTCATCACCTATTGCAGTATACGTTGGAATTTCAGCAACTTTATTAAATTTACCTTCTTCTTTTAAGAAAACACTTCCTTCTTTATCTATTAAGAAATTATTTGTAGTAAATTTAGTATTTCCTTCATTTCTACCATTTATATATTCTAAATAAACTTTATTTCCTCTTCCATCTACAAGTCTTCCATTTCCATCAATTGAAAAGCTACCATCTCTTGTATATGCACTAGATCCATCTTTACCAATAATTTTAAAGAACCCCTGTCCATCTATTGATAAATCTGTTCCCCTTAGAGTCTCTAATAAATTTCCTTGTCCATTATCTCTATACCACTCTGAAGTTTTAACTCCAGTTCCCATATTAGCAGTCTTATTATTAATAGGATATCCTTTTCTATTTAAAGATTCATTTAATAAATCTTTAAATCCAACATCTACTTTCTTATATCCTATTGTATTTGAATTTGCTAAATTATTTGAAATTACATCTAATTTATTTTGATTTGCATTCATTCCACTTTTGCTTGTATAAAGAGTTCTTATCAAATTAAACTCCCACCTATCTTATAGCCCCAATTTCACTTGCTGCTTTTCCTAAAGATTCATCTATCATTGAAACAAATTTTTGGTTTGTTTCAAAATTTCTCATAGTAGTTAACATATTAACCATTTCATTTGTTATATTTACATTTGAAGTTTCAATAAATCCTTGATAAACAGTTACATTTGCATTATATATAGGATTATTTCCCTTATAATAATTATCTCCAATTTTATCTAAAGTTGAATAATCTCTAAAATCTGCTGTTGCTAAATTATGAGTTTTTCTTCCACCTATCTCTAAACTTCTATCTGATTGTAAAACAAATCTAGAATCACCAACAAATATTGGTTCTAAATTTCCTGTAGCTCTATTAACTCCTAAAACATTATCTCCTGTAGTTGTTATTAAAAATCCATCATTATCAACTCTAAAGTTACCATCTCTAGTAAACAGTCTTTCACTACCTCTTTGTACAACAAAAAATCCTCTTCCATCTATGGCAAAATCTCCTGCTTTACTTGTTTCTTTAAAATTTCCTTGAGTAAATACTGTATTCACATTATCCATAGCCACTCCTAAAGATAATTTTCCTAATTTATTTTGTACATTTTGTCTACCAACTATTTTATCTTTATTTTGTATCATAACATCTTTAAAACTTTTAAATGATAACTCTTCACTCTTAAAACCATTTGTATTTGCATTTGCCATATTATTAGATATAACTGCTTGTTTGTTTTCAAGAGAAATTAACCCTGAAACAGATGTATAAAGACTTCTTATCATTTTTTCTCATCCCCCTTAAAAAACACTTTACATTCAGATTCATAATGCATTCCAAGTGCTCTTGCTTTTTCTTCTATTTTCATTTCTTTTATATTTGAATTATTTTCATTAAAAACTCCAACTAAAACTCCTATTATTATTCCAATACCAATACCTAATAATACTTTTCTATCACTTAAAAAACTAAGTTTCTCTATTACTTTAATAAACCTCTTATTAATAAAACTTCCCCCTTACCAATATCTAAGCTTGTACATATTTCTTCATCTGTTAACCCATCTTCTATAAGTTTTTTTATTTTATCTTTTTTAGATTTATTTTCAAAATTTATTTCATTTATTACACTATTTTTTATTACATTTTTTTCTTTTTTTTCAATTTTATTATATCCTATATTTGTCAATTCTTCTATATTTTTATTTTTTCCTAACTCATTTATTTTAAACTTCAAATAAGAAACTTGCTCTCTTAAATCTTGTATTTCTAATTGTAAATCTGTTAAACTTTCACCTATATTTTTTCTTATTTTAGCTATCTCCAAATCTATATCAGAAAAATCTTTTTCTTTTTCATTTATAACTGATAAAAAATTATTTTTTTTATCATCTTTTAATTTATTTATATTTAAAGCTATAAGTGCTATCCCTATACCTAAAAAGATTATTATCATTTATTAAATACCTTTTTAAACCTTTATATCAAATTTATTTTTAATTGTACTCTTTAAATTTCTTAATGCTCTACTATGAATTTGACATACTCTAGATTCGGAAATATTTAAGATTTTTCCTATTTCTTTTAAAGTAAGTTCTTCATAATAATAGAGATTTAAAATTATTTTATCTTTTTCTTTTAGCTCATCTATGGATTCTTTCAAAATTTCTTCTAATTCATCATTTAAATATTCCTCTTCTGGTGTTTTACAATTTTTATCTTCTATCGTATTCATAACAGCCATTTCATCTTCATCTCCAAGAATAAGATTATCTAATGATATTACCGCCATTAGATTTATATATCCTTCAATTTGGAAAATCTCTTGAATGCTTATATTTAAATATTTACTTATTTCTTCGGTTGTAGGTTCTCTAAGTAACTTATTTTGAAGAAACTCTATTCCTTCATTATATGTTTTTAATTTATCCATTGCACCCTTAGAAATTGGTCTATGTTTTCTCAATTCATCAATCATAGATCCCTTTATTCTTATAGAAGCATAAGACGAAAATTTCATTCCTTTTGTTTCATCATATCTATTAATAGCATCCATAAGACCAATCATTCCATACCCAACTAAATCATCATATTCAATTGTTTTATTTCTCCCTATAGAAACTCTCGAAGCTATATATTTTACAAGTGGTATATATTCCTCTACTATATGTTTCTTTACATCCATAGATTCTAAGGTTGCCATATTCTTTCACCTCTTTTTAAACTCTCTTTCTTTCTTTTACTATTATTGTAAATACCCTTTTTACAAGTTTATCCCTTTTACGCTCATCAATATTTTTAAACTCTACACCATATATTTTTTCTGTTTGTTCTACCCTAACTACTTCACCTAATACTGAAATTTTCTCTCTATTTTCTTCAATTTCTAATTGAATCTTTTCTCCAATATTAATATCATCTTTTAAGTAGACTTTCATTCCTCCACCACTTAAATCTAACATTATTCCATCTTTCCATTTAGCATCTTCTGAATTTAATTTATATTTTATAGATTCCAAAGTTTTTGCTCTAACAAAATTTCTTCTTTGAATTCTTTTTAAGTTAATCGGTCTAGTTAGCATGTACATATTTATATTGTTTTTATATCTCTTAATTACTGTACATAATCCACTATAATAACATTCATTTTCTACTAAATATAAAATATCTATTTTTTGATTTTTACTTAAAAATAAATATTCATGTCCATATACTGGAATATCTATGCTTATAGTATCTTTACTTTCATCTAAAACTCTACATTGATATTTTTTATCATCTTCTTCAATTTCTATTATTGTATTAAGTTTTATTTTGTCATTAACCATAATTCTCTCCTCTAAGAAAAAATATTAAAAATCCTAGAAAATATATTTTCCTTTTTTTCTCTATAAATATTTTTATTATTTAAAATTCTCTCACAAATATGCTCTATACTAATAGAAGCTTTACTATTCTTATAATTGGTTAAAACTGGAGTTTGTAATCTTATACTTTCAACTAATTTTCTATCTTCTGGTATACACCCTAAATATTCTAAACTCATAGATAAAAATTTATTTACTACAGCTTTAAATTTACTATATGTAACTAACCCTTCTTTATCAGTAAGTGTCCTATTGACTACCATCTTTATTTTAGTTTTTACATTGAAGTGTTCTGTGACTTTTAAAAGTGAATATGCATCAGTTAATGCAGTAGGCTCAGAAGTCGTTATAATTATAAGTTCCTCTGCTGAAGAAATAAATTCTAATGAGGTTTTATTAATCCCTGCTCCAACATCAATTAAAATATAGTCAAATTTATCTAGTGAACTTAACTTTTCCAAAAAGATTTTTCTTTCTCTATCATCTATTTCATGCATGCTATTTATTCTTGATCCACCTGATAAAAGCCTTACTCCTTCAGTTCCTTCTTCTAAAACTTCTTCTATAGATTTACCTTTTATAACATCAAATAAATTGTATTTAGAGTAAATTCCCATTAAAATATCATCATTTCCCATTCCCATATCAGCATCAAAAATTAAAACTTCTTTGCCTTTTCTCTTTAATGCTATTGCTAAATTTACAACAAAATTACTTTTTCCAACTCCACCTTTTCCTGATGCTACTGTTATTATTCTCGTTTCATTTTCTTTTTGTTTTGCTAAATTACGTAATTTTTCAGCTTGATCCATAATCATATGCATTCCTCCAAAAATAAAAGATCTAATACTTTTTCTTTTTTTGCATCTATTATGTCATCAGGAACATTTTGTCCAACTGTTAAATATCTTATTGGTTTTCCACTTAGTTTCTGTAAATTATAGATATTTCCATAAGAAGTTGTTTCATCTAATTTAGTTATAATTATTTTGTTGTATTCTAATCCCTTGTAACCTTCTATTATATTTTTTAAATCTTTATTTTTTGTAGTTCCACTAATAACAAGATATGTGCTATCTACTTCTGCTTTTCCTATAAGATTTTTAAGCTCTTTTATTTGCATTATATTTTTACTACTTCTCCCTGTAGAATCTATTAAAATAACATCTAAATCTCTCATAGCTTGTACAGCTTCTACCATTTCTTTATTATTCAGTACAACTTTAAAATCTATATCCATTATTTCTGCATAAGTTTTAAGTTGATCAACTGCTCCTATTCTATATGTATCTACAGTTATTAAACCAACTTTTTTTCCCTCTTTCAGAGCTAATTTTCCTGCAAGCTTTGCTATTGTAGTAGTTTTTCCAACTCCTGTTGGCCCTACTAAAACAATCTTCCCTTTTAATTCTTCAGTATCTATAGTTATTTCTTTGTCTATTATTTCTCTTAAAGAATTTCTTACTTCTTCTTTATCATTTATATTTTTTATTTTCTCTTTAAATTCATCATAAAACTGCTCATATATATCTAACTCTTTTAATAATTCATGTAAATAATCTATTTTTTCTGTTTTTATTAATGTTTTATTTAAAATTTCTTTTATATCTGAAATTTCATTTCTTAATTTAACTACCTCTTCATTACTTGTTTCATTAGTATTTTCTATTAATTTATTATTATCTATTTTATTGTTTAATTTTTTATCATCAATTGATTTATTTGATAATTTTTCTTCCATTAATTTTTTTATACTATTTATTGAATTTTCCATATCTTTTTTTTCATCTAAATTAGTATTCCTAACTATTTTAGAATTTTCTACTGCTGCTGTAACTTCTATTAGTTTAGGTTTAAATATTCCTAAAACCCCTTCTTTTCTAACTTTTCTTTGCGTTATTATAACTGCATTTTTTCCAAGTTCACTTCTTATCATTGTTAGAGCTTCATTCATATTAGAAACAAGATATTTTTTTATAACCATTTATATATTTACAACCCCTTCTGTTCTTATTTCTACATCATTTGGAATTTCATTTAATGAAAGTACTATTATATGTGGAAAAACCATTTCTATAAGTTTTCTAAAAGCTGGCCTAATATTTGGTGAAACAAGTATTATCGGTTGATTATTATTAAAATAAACCGAATCTACAGTGTTACGTACTCCATTTATTAAATTCTTTTATTTGATTTTCTTGTTCCATTTTTATAGCTGGATCAAAATCCATACTTGCAACTGATATTTTATCTCCTCTTTCAGAATTAAGTCCTATTGCATTTTCTACAGATTGAGTAATAGTATTTATAGTTCCTGTATCAAGGTTACCATCAATTATTACAGAAGCAGTTAATCTCTTGACTTCTCCTGGTGCACTTATTACTTGAGTTTCTGTTTTTCCGCTCTCATAATTTGTGCTTTGCTCATTTTTACTTGATTTTACCCCTGAATTATTTTCTTCTATTGTGTTACTCATATTATTATCTACTGGACTTTCACTTGTTGCTCCATTTGAAGTTGAATTTCCTTCGCTTATAGTTTGTTGACTTACTATAACTTTATTTGGATCTATAACTGTCTCAGTTTTTTTTCTTTGAATCAAAATCTAAATCAACATTTACTGTTGCCTTAACTTTTCCTCTTCCTAAAACAGGTTCTAAAAGTGACACTATTTCTTTTTGTAACTTTTCTTCATAATCTCTTTCACTTTTATATTGAGTATCTAGTGAATTTACTCCACCTGCACTTAATCCATTTTCATAATCTATTCCTTGAGATAAAAGATTCATATTTTGATCTATTACTTCAATGTTTTCTTTAGGAATATTTTGTGTACTACCTGATACAAGTGAAACTATAGATTTTACTTGCTCTGTATTAAGCTTTCCTCCAACATTTAAAATAACTGCTGCTTTTCCTGGCTCTTTATCTTCCACGAAAACAGAATCTTTTGCTGGTGTTATGTGAACTCTAACATCTTCAACTTGTGGAAAGCTTTTTATAGTTCTTTCAAGCTCTCCTTGAAGCATTCTTTGTTTCTTTAAATTAAATTCTTCATCTGTCATTCCAAATGATCCACTATTATCCATAAGCTCATACCCTTTACTTCCTTCTGATAATTGTGGAGCTAATTCTAACCTTAATCTATCAACTTCATCTTTATTAACTAGTATGCTATTTCCTTGAACTTTCATATCTACTTTATTTTCTTTTAATTGATTAGTAACTATTTGTGCATCATTTGGATCTAAATCTGAAAATAAAACTTTATATTTGTTTGCAGAATTATAAAAAAACAACATGATTATTGCTATTATTATTGAAACTAGAGCTATTTTCACACCTTTACCAAGCGATTTGAATTTTTCTCATACCCCTTTAAAAACTTCTTTAAGCTTTTCCATTTTCTCTGCTCCAATCTTTTATAACTGCATTCTGTTTATTTCTTGATAAGCCTCTATAATCTTATTTCTCACCTCAACTGCAAATTGTAATGAAAGTTTTGCTTCTTGTCCTGCAAGCATAACTTCATGAATATCTACATCTTCTCCTTTTATAAATCCAATTTGTTTCTCTTCTGAAATAAGTTGTAATTCATTTATCTCATCTAATTTCTCTTTAAATTTATTGGAAAAACTTATCTCTTTCACTTTTTCTTTTTTACCATTTTGAAATATCTCTTTATTAAATATTTCTTCATTTGGCGTAAATCCGTTAATGACCATTTAACTTCCTCCTAATTATTTACCTATTTCTAAAGCTTTCATAAACATACTTTTACTAGCATTTAAAGTATCAATATTTGCTTCATAAGCTCTAGTTGCCGCAATCATATCTGCCATTTCATTTAATACATTTACATTTGGCATTAATACATATCCATTTTCATCAGCATCAACATGTCCAGGATCATAAACCTTTCTTAAAGGTGATTTATCCTCTACTATACCAATAGCTTGTACTCCATTTCCTTTTAAATAAAAACGCATTCATTTAATTACCTCCCACCTCTTATTACATAGCTAATATTATTAAGTTTTCCTGATGCTTGTTGCACTAAAGCATTAAACTTAAGAGTATTAGCAGCTTGATTTATTTTTTCTATATCTAAATCAACATTATTTCCATCACTTCTCATACTAGTTGATGTATCCTTTGCTAAAGTTATGTTACCTAAATTCTCCCCATTTTCTAAATGTTTTGAATTTGTTTTCTTTAATTTAAAATCACTTATAGCTTTATTTAAATTTTCTTCAAAAACAACAGTATCTCTTTTATAATTTTTAGTATTTATATTTGCTATATTATTAGCTATAGCTTTTCCCCTAAGACTTGAAGCTTTTAAGCCCTCTTTCAATAAACTATATGAATCTGATGAATTTATAGCTTTAATAGTCATTTTTCACACTCCTCGTCTAAATTATGTATTAAATTTTACATTAATTTAATTTATTATTAACATTATACATTTATATTATAATTTATTTTACAATTTTTTTCTATTTAATTTTACAAAGTTATAAAATTTCTTTTTAAAATAAAAAAAAGTTAAATCTTATTTTAGATTTAACTTCTCATTATTATTTTCTTATTCTTTCTAAAATACTTAATATTTCTTTAGGTAATTTATTGCTTTGAGACATTAATGCCATACTTGCATTTATTAATTGATTAAAACTTAATCCTTGTCTTATAAGCATTTCATTAGTTTCTTTTTGAAGTTTCAAACTATGAAGAGTTTTCTTTATTTCTCTATAGATATTATCTGCTTCCATGTCATCTAATTTTTCTATTAGCTCTCTCATACTATTTCCATTTGAAATTTTTCTTCTTTCTACTTCCCCTTTATTGCAAAGCTTTATTTCATCTACAATCTCTTCTAATCCAAATATATCTTTCTTCATTATTAATTTAAATTGTTTATCCAAAAGTCCTAGCAATCTATTTAAGGATTTTAATTCTTCATTTAAAATCTCCTTAATTCTCATATCCCTTATCTCCCATGTATTTTAATATTTTTTTTGTAAGTTTTCTAGAATTTACTTTATAAGTTCCACTTTCTATTTTTTCTTTTATTTCAGCTACCTTTTTTTCTCTATCAACTTCATTATAATTAATTGAATATTCATTTAATGCTTTGCCTAAAGAAGATATTTCTATTTTATCTTTACTGAAAGTTTTATTTATTTTATTTTTTACATGAAGCTTATTAACTGAATAAATTCTTATATTATTATTTACTCCATTTACTTTCATTCTTACTCCTCCACAAATTTATATAACTTATTATCGTTTACTAAAAAAAATACTTTAAAATTTTTTTTAAATAAATATTAATAAAATATTATTTTTAAATAAAAATAGAGCAGTAAATTTTATTTACTGCTCTACAATTATGTTATTTTAATGATTTTATTCTATCTGAACTTGAAGCTATACTTGTTATTCTAACACCAAAATTTTCATCTACAACAACAACTTCCCCATAAGCTATATTTTTTCCATTAACAAGTATTTCAACAGGTTCTTCTGCAAGTTTTTCAAGTTCTATTAACGAACCAGTTCCAAGAGATAATATATCTTTTATACTTTTTTTAGTTCTTCCTAGAACTACTGAAATTTCAAGTGGAACATCTAATATTAAATCAATATTATTAGGAACTTCACTTTTATTTTTACTTTCTTCTAACTTTCCAAAACTTGCCTCATGAACTTGAACTTTTTCAACATTTATATTTCCAGAAGATAATCTTGTATCATTATATGATGTATTTTTATTAATTATTTCTTTTTCAATTACATCATTTTTTCTTTCTACGATAGTTTCAGTATTAATTTTTTCTTCTTTATATTCCTCTTCATTTCCTGTCATTATTGAAACTATTTTTTTTGCAGTTTTTAATGGAAGTATTTGCATTATATTACTATCAACTAAATTTCCAATAGTCATTTTAAATGAAACTCTAACTATCTCTTCATCTTCTGGAATTTTATCAGTTAAAATATCTCTTTCATCACTCCATATTTTACAACTTGGAGGAGATATATTTACTTCTCTAGCAAACATAGTTGCCATAGATGTGGCAGATGAACCTATCATTTGATTCATAGCTTCACTTACGGCACTTAATTCTAAATCTGATAAAATCTTATCTTCTTCAACAGTTCCATCTCCTCCCATCATAAGACTTGATATAACTGCTGCATCCTTTGTCTTTATTATAAGAATATTTCTTCCTACTATTCCTGATATATATTCAACATCTAAAACCACATTAGGAGTATCAAAATTCTTTTTTATTTCTCCTAAAGTTGTCATACTTACTACTGGAGTAGTAATATTTACACTTTGTCCTATTATTTGATAAAGTGCTGTAGAAGCTGACCCCATAGATATATTACCAATTTCCCCTAATAAATCTTTTTCAATTTCAGTTAAGTCATTTCCAATTATTTTATCACTACTTCCTCCACCATTTAATAGCGAATCTATTTCTTCTTGCGATAAAAAACCATTACTCATATTAATTCACACCCTCATATATTATATCTAAGATTGATACACCTAAATTTTTTCCAATAATCCCTGGCTTAGCATAGAAACATTCTTCATTTTCTACATATACCTTTATAGGATCTACTGTCTTTCTTTCTAATCTTATAACATCCCCTACTACAAGATTTAAAAAATCATCTACAGTTATAGTAGATTTTCCCAAATCAGCATGGATATTAACATCAATCTTATCTAACCCTTCTCTTATTTTTTCTTTAGATATCTCTTGTAATCCATTTTCCTCTTCATTTCTGAACCAATATTGAACTACAAGCTTGTCCAAAACTTTTTCAACACTTAAATATGGAATACATAAATTCACAAAAGTTATTGTTTTACCAAATTCAACAGAAAAAGTTATTAATGAAATTGATTCATTTGGTGCTAAAGTTTGATTTAATATTGGATTTGTTTCAAGTGCTTCAACTTCTGGTTCAACATTTAATATATCTTCCCATGCATTTTTCATATATAAAATCATTTCTGTTGTCATTTGCTTCATTATATTTTTATCAATTTCTGAAAATTCTTTATTTATCTTTATTTTATTTCCACTTCCACCTAATAAAACATCTATTACTGAAAATGAAAATTCTGGATTACATTCTAACATTAAACTTCCCGCAAGTGGTGGCATTTTAAATATAGTCATCATCGTAGGATTTTGAACTGAATGTATAAATTCATCATAAGTTATTTGCTGTACCATCTCTATTTTCATTTTAACATTCTTTCTTAATTGTCCTGTTAAAAAGTTTGATACTCCTCTTGCAAAATTATCATATATTAATTCTAAAGTCCTTATATGTTCCTTAGAAAATTTTTGTGGACTTCTAAAATCATAAATTTTAACTTTTTGCTTTTCTTCTTCTTTAACATTATCTGCTTCTATCTCACCTGAAGACAAAGCAGACAATAGAGCATCTATTTCACTTTGAGATAAAACATCTGCCATATATATTCCTCATTTCTAACTAATTTAGTAATTTTTTAATATCAATTACTGTTAATAGTTTATCCTCATACTTTATTATACCTTGTATATAATCTTCACTATTTTCACTATCTAAAGTTCTTAATTCTTTATCATCTAAAGATAAAACTTCTTCTACCCTATCTACTAATATTCCTATTTCTTCTCCATCAACATCTAAAATTATTATATTCTCTTGATTTTCTGAATGACTTATATTTAATAATAAGTTTATATCTACTAAAGATTTTATACTTCCCCTTAAATTTATTAAGCCTTTTATGTGACTTGGGGCTTTTGGTACTTTTGTTATGCTCATAATATCATTTATACTTTGAACTTTTTCAGTATTAACTGCAAAATATTCATCTCCTAGTTTAAATACAACTATTTGCATTGTAAAAATTCCCCTTTATACTTTAATTTTATCCTAATACTTTTTTAACTGCTTCTAAAACTCTATCAGCTTGGAATGGTTTTACTATAAAATCTTTAGCTCCTGCTCTTATTGCATCCATTACCATTGATTGTTGTCCCATTGCTGAACACATTATAATTTTTGCTTCTGGTGAAAATGCTCTTATTTGTTTTACTGCTTCTATTCCATCCATATCTGGCATTGTTATATCCATTGTAACAATATCTGGTTTTTCCTTTTTATAAAGATCTACAGCTATTTGTCCATTACTAGCTTCTCCTACTACTTCAAATCCATTTTTCTCTAAAATATCCTTTATCATCATTCTCATAAAAGCTGCATCATCAACTATTAATACTCTTGCCATTATAAATTACCTCCAATTCTTAATTTAAACCTATCTTTTTTAACATTTTTTCTAATGATCCTGGCACTGGTATGTAGTAAAAATTTATGCCAAAATCTCTTTCACTTGAATCTTTAAATCTCGTTTCAATATCTAATATATATTCATCATATTGATATGATTCTAAAAATACAGTACCAATTATTGCACTTAACATATCATAAGCAACAGCTGGTACAGATTGACTAATAGAAAGTCCTGTAAATTCAGATATAGAATTCATATATCCTGCTGACATAATATTTCCTATTTCACTTAAAACTGAAATACCTATCTCTGAAATTTTTTCTTCTCTCATTCCAGATAAACCTTCTATTATTTTTTCAGCTAATTCCTTTTCAAAAATTATTAATATATTTCCTTGTATATCTCCAAGCACTCTTAATATTATTCCATATACTTCTTTTTCTCCTGCTACTTCATATATATCATTTAGTTTCACCATATTAACTGATGGCACATTCATATCTACTTTATGTCCTAAAATCAAAGATAAAGATGTAGCTGCATTTCCTGCACCTATATTAGATACTTCTTTTAAAGCATCTAATTGTATAGGTGTAAAAATAGATGAATCCATAACCACCCTCCTAAAGCTAATATAAAACTCCAACATCAAGAATTAGTGTTACAAGTCCATTTCCAAGTATTGTAGCACCTATATATTCATTTAGATTTTTTAATGTTCTTCCAAGAGGTTTTATAACAATTTCCTGTTGTCCTATTAAAGAATCTACAAGAAGTCCAAAAGTTTTATCTCCAGCATTAACTATTATCACAAATTTTTTATTTTTATCACTTGAATTAATACCTAATCTTTCATTTAATCTAACTAATGGAATTACATCATCTCTATATATTATAACTTCTTTTCCATTAATTTTCTTTATATTTTCTTTACTATAACTTATAACTCTATCAATAAATCCTAAAGATATAGCAAAGGTTTCTTCTCCAACATTTATTAATAAAGCTTGTATTATTTGAAGAGTTAAAGGAAGTCTTATTATAAAAGTTGATCCAATTCCTTCTTCACTTGTTAACTCTACAGATCCACCAAGAGATGAAATTTTTGTTTTTACAACATCCATCCCAACTCCTCTTCCTGATATATCAGTTACTACTTCATTTGTACTAAATCCTTGAGCAAATATAAGATTTATTATATCATTTTCACTCATTCCTTCAGTAGAAATTCCAAGATTTTCAGCTTTTTTTCTTATCTTATCTACTTTTATTCCTGCTCCATCATCAGTAACTTTTATAAGTGCCTTAGTACCTTCTTGATAAGCTTGAAGCTTTATAGTTCCAATAGGATTTTTTCCTGCCTTTATTCTATCTTCCCTACTCTCTATCCCATGATCTGCTGCATTTCTTAAAAGATGAATTAAAGGTTCTCCTATTTCATCTATTACAGTCCTATCTAACTCTGTATCTGCTCCTTCTATAATGAAATTTATTTCTTTATTAAGCTCAACAGAAATATCTCTTATCATTCTTGGAAATCTATTAAATACAACATCCAACGGAAGCATTCTTATCTTCATTACAAGATCTTGAAGCTCTGATGTTGTTCTTCCAACTTGTTCTAAAGTTTCATTTAACTCTGTTGATTTATTATCTATAACTATTTGCTCTAATCTAGTCCTATAAATCACCAATTCTGAAACCATATTCATAAGATTATCTATTTTCTCTAAATCAACTCTTACAGATTGATGAACTTTTTTATTTTTTATCTTTTTCTCTTCTTTAATTTTTTCTACTTTATTTATCTCTTTTGGTTTAACTTCGACAGTTTCTTTTATTATTTTTTCATCTATTTTAGGTTTACTAATATTTTTCGTTTTTGTAATTTCTACATTTTTAATTTTAACACTTTCAACCTCAGATATATTTTCTATAAGACTTTTAATTTCCTCTTTTGTACTAGTAGTTAATATTATAAATTCTAATGTAAAATCAAATTCTTCATTTTCAATTTTTTCTGTAGAAGGATTTGATTTAATTATTTCACCTTTTTGTTCTAAATCCTGAACTATCAAAAAAGCTCTAGCAGATTTTAGTAAAGTAGTTTGGCTTAATACTATTCTCAATTCTAAAGCATTATAATCTCTTTCTATAGCTTGCTTTATTATTGATAAATCATATTCATTTAATTTTAATGACTCTTTAGAATCTAATATTTCAACTTCTTCCTCTTTACTTTCTTCAAAATCAACTTTTTTAGTTTTCTCTAAATCTTCAATTATTTTTTTTATATCTATAACAGAGTCTGAACCCTCTTCAATTATATTTATCATTTTTTCTAATGTATCTAAGCAATCAAATAAAACAGTAACAACATTTTGAGTTACTTTCATTTTTCCATCTCTAAATTCTGATAGGACATCTTCCATATTATGTGTTAAATCTGCTATATCATTAAATCCCATTGTAGCAGCCATTCCTTTAATTGTATGTGCCACTCTAAATATTTTATTTAATGTATCTACATCTTCAGGACTTTTTTCTAACTCTAATAATGACTCATTTAAAGTTTGTAAATTTTCCATTGATTCTTCTAAAAACATTGTCATATATTGAGATGTATCCATAATTAACCCCTCCTTAGATTTTCTTATATATAAATGTAGATTCTTTTTCTAACCCATATTCTCTACAATTATATATACTTTCTGTTGCTCCTACAAATAAAAAGCCTCCTACTTTTAAAGAATTAGAAAACTTTCTGAAAATTTCTTTTTTAGCTTCATTTTTGAAATATATAACTACATTTCTGCACACAATTAAATCAAAATCTTCTTCATATTCATCCATAATTAAATCATGCTTTTTAAATGTAACTAATTTTTTTATATCATCAGAAATATAATATTTTGTATCCAATTTCTTAAAATACTTTTTTTCTATTAGTGGCAATATATTTCTAGTTTCATTTTCATTATAAATTCCAATTTCAGCTTTTTTAAGTATAGTACCATCTATATCTGTAGCAATTATCCTATGATTTATTAATGGATTAATTTCCTTTAACATAATTGCTAAAGTATATGGTTCACATCCTATTGAACAAGCTGCGCTCCAAATTTTTAAACTACTTTTATTTTCCAAAATATTTTTTTTAAGTAATTTATTTAATTCTGAAAATAACTCTGGGTTTCTAAAAAATTCTGTAACATTGATAGTTATATAATCTAAGAATTTTTGTCGCTCTTCATAATTAGTTTTTAATAATTTCGAATATTCTTCTAGACTATTTATTCCTATTCTATTCATTAAAGTTTGAATTCTTCTATTTAATTGAGCTGGTTTATATGCTGATAAATTTAATTTTAACTCTTTATATATCCATGAATGGAACTGATCAAAATTCATAATTCCTCCTAATTACTCATTATCCTCTAATAATTCTCCTATTTTAACTCCTATTTGGTCTATTTCTAATACATAATCCACTTTTCCTGTTTCTATTGCAGCTTTTGGCATTCCATAGATTAATGCTGTTTTTTCACTTTCAGCAATTATTGTTCCACCTAATTCTTTTATTTTAACTATTCCATCTGCTCCATCTTTCCCCATCCCAGTTAAGATACAAGCAAGTATATTTCCTTTGTATACTTTAGAAGCAGACAAGAATAATTTATCTACAGCAGGCTTTACTCCCCAAATTGAATTACTATCATCAAAAATAATTTTCTTATCCTCTGAAATACACATATGTATTCCACCTTTTGCTATATATACTTTATCATTTTCTATATTCATTCCATCTTCTGCTTCAACTACTATAAAATTTAAGCATGATTTATTTAATCTTTCAGCAAAAGATTTTGTGAAACCAGTTGGCATATGTTGAACAATTAAAATAGGTCTGTTTATTTTTCTTTTTATACTTGTCAAAACTTTGGTCAGTGCCCTTGGTCCTCCTGTTGAAGCTCCAATTAATACGACATCTATATTCTTTTTTATATGTTGCTTATTAAATAAACTAACTTTATCTATATAATTTCTCCTATGTTCACTATTAATACAAGCTTCAATTTTACTTATAAGTTCTTTTTCTATCACTTTAATTCCATCTGTTGTAAAGTCACACGTATTTTTTATAAAATATGTATTTTTATAATTTTCAAACTTAGAATTTTTTAAAAATTCTTTTTTATCTGACTTACTTATAACTAATATATTTGTATCTATTTCACTTAGAATATTTTCTTGAATCATATCTAACTTATCATATTCTTCTTCATTTAAATCTAATATAATTACATCTGGTTCATATTTTATTATTTGTTTTACATACATTTTAATATTTCTAAATCTATTTATAATTTTAAAATTATTAGTTTTATTTATAAATTCAGAAATTTTTCCTCTTATAAAGGCTGATTCATCTATGACTATAACTTTTTTAATATTTTTCATAAATATATCCTCCTTATAACTCTTTTATACCTTCTCCAACTATTCTCAAAGTAACCTTTCCAGTTAAGGAATCTACTATCATCGTTCTTCCTTTATTTCCTCCAATATCTTCTGCAACTATATCTATTTCTTCTTTTTTTAATGCTTCTCGTACTGCTATCCCATTTCTTTTTCCTATATCACTTATCATTTTAGAATCACTAAAATTAAACATTGATGCTCCACCAGCTATTTTTGCTATTAAACTACTTCTTTCACAACCAATATCTATCATTTCATTGACTAATTTCGGAATAGCCAAATCAGCAAATTTTATTTCATTATCAATATTCTTAAATCTTTTACTATCTGATAACATTATATGAGCAAGTCCAACAATTTTTGTTTTTGTATCATATATACAAATTCCTACACATGAACCTAATCCAATAGTCATTATCTTTTTAGGTGCTTTTACAATTTTATAATCAGCAATTCCTACTTTAACTTGTTCGACTATCATTTTTCCTCCTAAAATATAGAATCTTCTTCTTCCTTCTTAAGAATTTTATCTAAATCTAATAATATAACTATTTTTTCATCAAGTTTTATAAGTCCTTTTATATACTTTCTTCCTATCCCAATAGTTATTTCCGGAGCTTCCTCTAAAAGTGATTCTTCAACATCTTTAACTTCATAAACATTATCAACTATTATTCCAAATTTATTTTCATCTCTTTTTATTATTATTATTTTTTTATTTTCATCATTTTTTTCAACAAATCCGAATTTTTTATTCATATTTATTATAGGTACTATTTTATCTTCATGTTTAATTACTCCTTGAACAAAATTCGGTGTTTCTGGAAGGGGGGTTGGTTCTTCATAACCTATTATTCTTTCTACTTGATTTATATCAGTTGAAAAATTCTCATTATTTAGACTAAATATTAGTATTTTTAAATTTTGATCCAAAGTAAATCACTCCTATAAATTTAATTTTTCTATTTCTATTTCCCCATTATTCATAAAAGCTTTTAAATTTTTGCTATCTTCATCTATTACAATGCTTTTATTACCAAATTTAATTATTGTATTTCTATATACAATATCTCCAATTATTTTGCCTTTTTCTCCAGCTTTAAGTATTGTAGTAGCTCCTCCACTACTTCCTACCATCTTACAAATTATACTTCCTTCTGCAGTAATACTTCCACCTCTTAAAACAGAATTTTCTAAGAGAAATTTGACGTCACCTCCTGCTCGTATTTCTGATATATATTCACCTTTCCCAGTGAAAATAATATCTCCTGAGCAGTCTATTTTAGCATCTTGTGCGTAACCTATTGTTAAATTCCATTTTTCTTTTATAGATTCTTCTCTATTATTTATTTCATTTTCCAATAAACATATTATTTTATCTAATTCTTTTTTATTTTTTATTGTAAGAATTCCAACTCCCATGAACTTTTTTCGTATCAAATCTAAAATAGATTCATTTTTATTTTTGTGACTTAACACTTTAAATAATACTTTATTAAAATCTAATAATTTTTTATCAATTATTACTCTAAGAATACTTCCATATTCTTTACTTATAAAATTTCTATTATTATTAATTAATTGTTCTGAGTATTCTTTTAAAACACTTATTTTATTTTTTAATGCTTTTAAATTCTCTATATACTCTAATAAATTTTCATCTTTGACTCCAACTAATACAGTTGATTGGATTACACTCCCATCAATAAAAGCATCCTTTTTTGAAACTACTTTAGCACTTTCTGCATTCCCTTTTATAATCATAGTATCTCCAGAAGCTACAGTCATTCCAACTCCTACACTTCCATTTATACATAAATTACCTATAAATTGTATATTTCCACTCTCCATATTAATATCTTTATTAATTTCTAATACTTTTGAAACATTAAATGTATTCTTTTTATAATCAAATTTTCCATCAATAGTTGCTATAATTTCATCACCATTTATATAGCAGCCATTTTTACAAATTATCTTTAGAGTCTTTTTAATTTTACGATGTATTATTTCTCCATATACATCTTGTCCATCTTTACCTAATTCACCTCTAATTATTTTACCTATACATTCCCCTTTTCTAACCATATTAATATTATTCTTATTTCTATAATCAATTCTATCGTTTACAATTTTATTTTCTTTAAAAAATAAAGGTTTTACTATATCCTCATTATCATTTATAGAATTTACTCCAAGAGCAAAAATTCCTGATAGTTTCATATCATTTTTATCTAATAATTTTTGTATATTTTCGTTTTGTATTCCTATTTTTATTCCAGATTTATTTAAAATAAATAAAACTTCTTCTAGTGTATACCTATTAGCTTTTATAATCTTATCTTCTTTTAGAAACACCTCTAAAAATCCATTATTTAATCTTTCACATAATTTATATTTTATAGAATCTTTATAGGTTATTTTTCCCAAAACTTCTAAATTATTATTTCTTACTTTCAATTCTAAATTTCTTTTTGGAGTCTCATTATTTAAAATACATATTATTTTATCTTCTTTATTTACTCTTATATTTCCTACTACCTTTTTTTCATTTATTAAAACTGTAATATTATCTTTGCATTTTAATATAAGAGAGTCTAAATTATATTTACTTATATCTATTGTTATAATTTCTTTAGATTCAAAAGCTTTATTTTCTATACAAATATTTTTTGAATTCATGATATACTACCTCAATTGTAATTATTCTCCTTTAGTATATCATATTTATGTCAAATTAGTAATTTTTTATTAACTTTTTATACATTATTCTTTCTTTTATTTCCAATTCAATATTTTAATATCACTATTTTTTTTAAAATTTATCAAATAAGGATTTCCAACTAAATCTAACAATGGTTTATCACTTAAAGAATCTGAAAACATATATGAATTTTTAAAATCAACTTCTATATTATTTTCCTTCAAATATTTTTTTAATCTAATTACCTTTTCATTTCCTTTACAATTTAATCCATCCATCTCTCTTTTAAATTTTCCATTTTCAAATTTAAATTTAGTTCCTATAATGTGATCAACTTCTTTTATATTATAAAATTCATTTAAATAAAACTCCGGAGAAGCTGATATTAAATATACATCTAACCCTTCATTTTTTAACTTTTTAATCATATTAATAGCATCTTTATAAAGAATACTACTCAATCTATTTTTATAAAAATCTTTTACTTCTTCTGCAAGCCTTTTTTCTTCAATTCCTTCTATGAATTTTAAAAAACTTTCTTTAACTCTTTTTTCATCATAAATTTTTATTCCATACATTAAACCTGAAAATATTGCTCTAGGCAAAAATTTCAAATTTTTTTTATCTTTTTTTATCATATAAGCAAAAAATTGCATTAAAGTTTCTTTTCTAGTTATTGTGAAATCTACATCAAATATTGCTAATCTTTTCATCATTTATTTAATCCTTTCTAAAATCATATCCTATATTATTATATAATAAATTTTAATTTATTAAACAAAAAAAAATACATTAAAGCATAGATAGAAACTATACTTTAATGTATTTAAAATATCGTTATTTTAATTCACTTAAAAACTTTTCAATTCTATTTAATCCTTTTTCTATATTTTCAATAGAAATAGCATAAGATAATCTAATATATTTATCTAAACCAAATCCTATCCCTGGTATTACAGCTGTATCTTTATTTTCTAAAAGAATTTTTGAGAATGTAAGTGAATCATTTATTTCTTCACCATTAAATTTTTTTCCATAATACTTGCTAATATCAACCATAACATAAAAAGCACCTTTTGGTCTTATTATACTTATATCTTTTATAGATGTTAATTTATCTATCATATATTTTCTTCTCTTATCAAATTCTTTTATCATTTTATCCAATTCATCTTTTGGACCATTTAGAGCTTCTACTGATGCATATTGAGTTATAGAATTAGTATTAGATGTCATATGACTTTGTATACTTGTCATAAGTTTTATAACTTCTTCGCATCCAGCAGCATAACCTATTCTCCATCCAGTCATTGCACTTGATTTAGATAATCCATTTATAACTATTGAATTCTTATAAGCATAATTTGAAAGAGATGCTATACTTATGTGTTTTTCTCCTTCATAAACTAATTTTTCATAAATTTCATCTGATATAATTATAAGATTATTTTCTTCTGCAAATTTAGCTATTTCTATAAGCTCATTTTTTGAATATACAGTTCCTGTAGGATTATTAGGACTATTTAATATTATTCCTTTTGTTTTATCTGTTAAAACTTCTTTTAATTTTTCTACAGTAAATTTATAATCATTTTCTTTTCCTGTATTAACATATACAGGAATACCATCTGCTAATTTTATTAATTCCGGATAACTAACCCAATATGGCACTGGCACTATAACTTCATCACCTTTGTTCAAAATCGCCAAAAATGTATTTGCAAGACATTGTTTAGCACCTGTGCTTACTATTATTTGTGAAGTTTTATATTCTAAATTATTATCTGTTTTAAACTTTTTAACTATAGCTTCTTTTAACTCTTGTATACCTGATGTAGCTGTATATTTAGTTTTTCCTTCTTCCATAGCTAAAATAGCTTCATTTATTATATTTTTAGGAGTATTAAAATCTGGCTCTCCTGCTCCAAAGCTAACAATATCTATTCCTTTTGCTTTTAATTCCTTTGCTTTTGCAGTTATATTTAATGTTATAGATGGTGCTATCTCCATTGCTTTTTTTGAAAATTTCATACCTTACATTCCCTTCTATATTTAATTACTATTTAAAAGTTTATTTAATAAAATCTCATTTACTCCTTGACTACCTATTATTACTCCATCAGAATTTAAATCATGAAAATCACTTCCTCCAGTAATAATAAGCTTATATTTCTTACTTATATTATATAGAAAATTTGTTTGTTCTTTACTATGACTTGGATGATATACTTCTACCCCCATAAGTCCATAACATTTAAGTTCTCTTATTATCTTTTCTATATCCATAGCTCTATATATTTTACCTGGATGAGCAATTACCGGAACTCCACCACTTTCTTTTATTAATTGTATTGCTTCTTTATATGTTAGCTTTCTTCCTTTTTCATAAGCTTCCTTACCCTTAACTAGATATTTATTAAATGCTACTTTAAAGTTATCTTCATAACCACATTTCACAATTTCATTAGCAATATGTGCCCTTCCAACTGATGAATTTTCTGATATAAGTTTTTCAACATCTATATATATATCAAATTTCTGTAGTTTATAACAAATTTTCCTTGCCCTATTAGCTCTTTCTTCTTTTAATTTATTAACTCTTTCTATCAAAAGCTCATCTTTATGATTTATAAAGTATCCAAGCAAATGGATTTCTAATTCATCAATTTCTGTACTAAGTTCTATCCCAGAAATTATTTCTATATCTTTAAAATCTTTTTCTAGAATATATTGAGAACCTATAGAGTCATGATCAGTTATAGATATATATTTAACGCCTTTATCTATTGATAACTTTATTATTTCCTCTGGTGTAAGTTTGCCATCTGAATAGGAAGAATGAATATGTAAATCAGCATATTTCATAACTTAACACCTTCCTTTTCTCTATATAGAATATACCATTATTAATATCTAATGTAAATCAATTATTTTACATTTTTTCACAAAAAGAGAGTGGCAAATACCACTCTCTTTAAAATCTTATTCTGCTGCTAATGTTTCATTATAGTGTTTAGCTACTCTATCAAATTCTTCTTCTTCTGGAACTACTAATTCCTCATCTTCAGCTCTGAACATAAATACAGAATCATCTTCTGGATTTTGAGCTAATACATATTCATTACCTTCAAATTCAAAAGCATCTATAATAGGGCAAGAAATTTCATTACCTTCATCATCTACTAAATCTACAACGAAGTGTTCGTGTTCATGTTCTCCACATCCACATTCGTGACCATGTTCATGTTCATGACCATGATTTCCACATCCACATCCTTCTCCGTGTTCATGGTTTCCACCACATCCACATCCTTCTTTTTCTTCTCCATGGCATCCACATTTATTTAATTCTTTATCCATATTGAATTCCTCCTTGTTTTCCTTTATGTTATAATTCTACCCTTAAACAATAAAAATTAAAAGTAATTTCTTTAATTTTTAATCTTTTATAAGTGATTTTTTTCTTAATAAATCCAATTAAATTCATATTTTCCATATTAAGTTCTAAAATTTCATTTAACTTTAGATTTAAATGAAAAAAGAACCTAGATTATAATCTAGGTTCTTTATATATTAAAGATTATTTTCCAGCTAACTTTTTGTAACCTTCTAATCTTTCCATTGCATCTTTGTAAGTTTTTTCAAATAATGCTTCTGCAGCTTCTGGGAATGCTTTAGCAAGTGAAGCATATCTAACTTCTCCCATTAAGAATTCTTTGAAGTCTCCAGTTGGTTCTTTTGAATCTAAAGTGAATGGATTTTTACCTTCATCTTTTAATGCTGGGTTAAATCTGTATAATTGCCAGTATCCACAATCAACAGCTTTTTTAGCTTCTACTAAGCTGTTACCCATACCAATCTTAATTCCGTGGCTAATACATGGAGCATAACCTATAATTAATGATGGTCCTGGATATGCTTCAGCTTCAGCTATAGCTTTAAGAACTTGGTTCTTATCAGCTCCCATTGAAACTTGTGCAACATATACATATCCGTAAGACATTGCAATCATTCCTAAATCTTTCTTCTTAGTTCTCTTACCAGCAGCAGCAAATTTAGCTATTGCAGCAGTTGGAGTAGATTTTGATGATTGACCACCTGTATTTGAATAGATTTCTGTATCAAATACGAATATATTAATATCTTCACCTGAAGCAAGAACATGGTCAACTCCACCGAATCCGATGTCATAAGCCCATCCGTCTCCTCCAAATATCCATTGTGATGGTTTTATTAAGAAGTCTTTTTCAGCTAAGATTTCTTTAGCTAATTGATTATCTGAACCTTCTAAAGCAGCTACAACTCTATCAGCTCTTTCTCTAGTTCCTTCACCAACTTCTACTTGGCTTAACCAAGCTTCTAAAGCTTCTTTAGCTTCACCAGTTAATACTTTTACAGCTTCTGTAGCTTTTTCTACAAGTCTTTCTCTTATAGTCTTAGCTCCTAAGAACAT
Source organism: Clostridium thermobutyricum DSM 4928 (assembly GCF_002050515.1). Lineage (GTDB taxonomy): Bacteria > Bacillota > Clostridia > Clostridiales > Clostridiaceae > Clostridium > Clostridium thermobutyricum. The sequence continues at coordinate 105,279 of NZ_LTAY01000103.1, forward strand.
ACCTAATCCGAATTCAGCATTATCTTCAAATAATGAGTTAGCCCAAGCTGGACCGAATCCTTTGTGGTTAACTGTATATGGAGTAGCAGGAGCTGATCCTCCCCAAATTGATGAACATCCAGTAGCGTTTGCTATCATCATTCTGTCTCCAAATAATTGAGTTACCATTTTAGCATATGCAGTTTCTCCACATCCAGCACAAGCTCCTGAGAACTCAAGTAATGGTTGCTCGAATTGGCTTCCTTTTAAAGTTGTTTTCTTCATTGGATTAGCTTTTGCTGAAACTTTTTCTATAGCGTAATCCCAGTTAGCTATTTCAGCTTCTTGAGTGTGAGCTGGTTTCATAACAAGTGCTTTTCCTGGTGCTGGACAAGCTACAGCACAACAGCTACATCCTGTACAATCAAGTGGAGTAACTTGGATTCTGTATCCCATTTCTTCTTCTGATTTAATTCCTTTAGCTGGAACTATAGTCATTCCTTCAGGTGCATTAGCTTTTTCTGATGCATTGAATAAGAATGGTCTTATAGCAGCATGAGGACATACTACAGCACATTGGTTACATTGAATACACTTATCAGCATCCCATTCAGGAACATTAACAGCGATTCCTCTTTTTTCATAAGCAGCAGTTCCTGCTTCGAAAGTACCATCTACCATATCCATTAATGTTGAAACTGGTAAATCAAATCCTTCTTGTTTGTTCATTGGTTCAACTATTTTCTTAACGAATTCAGTTTTCTTGTGGTGATCTTCTACAACTTCATCTTTAGCGTCTTTCCATGAAGCTGGTACATTTATTTCTACTATTGATTCAATTCCTTTATCTATAGCAGCATTGTTCATATCAACAACTTTCTGACCTTTTTTACCGTATGAAGTAACAACAGCGTCTTTTAAGTATTTAACTGCATCTTCAACTGGGATAATGTTAGCTAACTTGAAGAAAGCTGATTGCATTATCATGTTGATTCTTCCACCTAATCCAATTTCTTGAGCTATAGCAACAGCATTTAAAGTATAGAACTTAATGTTGTTTTCAGCTATATATCTCTTATATGATCCTGGTAAGTGTTCTTCTACTTCTTCTGGTGTCCATATTGTATTTAATAAGAATGTTCCATTTTTCTTTAATCCATCTAGAACATTATATTTGTGAACATAAGCTTGGTTGTGACATGCAACAAAATCAGCTTTATCAATTAAATAAGGAGATTTGATTGCTTTTTTACCAAATCTTAAGTGTGATACTGTTATACCACCAGATTTTTTTGAATCGTATGCAAAGTATCCTTGAGCATACATGTCAGTGTGGTCACCGATAATTTTGATAGCACTTTTGTTAGCACCAACAGTACCATCTGATCCAAGTCCCCAGAACTTACATGCAGTAGTTCCTTCTGGAGTTGCATCTATATCTTCATGTACTTCTAATGAAGTATTTGTTACATCATCATTAATTGCAAGTGTGAATCCATCTTTTGGTTCTGCTTTAGTTAAATTTTCATATACTGCAGCAATATGTGATGGGTTAGGGTCTTTTGATCCTAGTCCGAATCTTCCACCAACGATTACTGGAGCATTTTCATCACCATAGAATGCACTCTTAACATCTAAGTATAATGGTTCTCCTGCTGATCCTGGTTCTTTAGTTTTATCTAAAACAGCAATTTTCTTAACTGTTGTTGGTATAGCTGCTTTTAATCTCTTAACGTCAAATGGTCTATAAAGTCTTACTTTAACTACCCCAACTTTTTGTCCATTAGCATTTAAGTAATCAACAGTTTCTTCACATACGTCTGTAACTGATCCCATAGCTACGATAACTCTGTCTGCATCTTTTGCTCCATAGTAATCGAAACAGTGGTATTCTCTTCCTGTTAATTTAGTTATTTCAGCCATGTATCCTTCAACGATATCTGGAACTGCATTGTAGAATTTATTAACTGCTTCTCTTGTTTGGAAGTAGATATCTGGGTTTTGAGCTGTTCCTCTTGTTACTGGATGACTTGGGTTTAATGCATTTGCTCTGAAAGCATTTAAAGCATCCCAATCAACTAATTCTTTTAATTCTTCATGTTCTATAACTTCTACTTTTTGTATTTCATGTGAAGTTCTGAATCCATCAAAGAAGTTTAAGAATGGAATTCTTGATTTGATTGCTGCTAAGTGAGCAACTGCTGATAAATCCATTACTTCTTGAACTGAACCTTCTGCAAGCATTGCAAAACCTGTTTGTCTTGCTGCCATAACGTCTTGGTGATCTCCAAAAATACTTAATGAAGATGTAGCTAATGCTCTAGCTGATACATGGAATACTCCTGGAAGTAATTCTCCTGAAATTTTATACATATTTGGTATCATTAATAATAAACCTTGAGAAGCAGTGTAAGTAGTTGTTAATGCTCCTGCTTGTAATGATCCGTGAACTGCTCCAGCAGCACCTGCTTCTGATTGCATTTCCATAACCTTTACTGGTTGACCGAATATGTTTTTCATTCCTTTAGCAACCCACTCATCTACGTGTTCTGCCATTGGTGATGATGGTGTAATTGGGAATATTGCTGCAACTTCTGTAAAAGCATATGAAATATGAGCTGCTGCAGTATTACCGTCCATTGTTTTCATTTTTCTCATCGCGTGACCCCTCTTTCATTATAAAAAATTTATAAATTTAGAAAATTTAACTCTAAATAAGCGACATTTATTTAGAATTTTTTATAATAAATAAAATTCAATTTTAAGAAACTTTAAGTTAGTAAAATTTAATTTTATTTAATAATAAATGGCTAATATTAAAAAAATATTTATCCACAGAACATTTTTTTAATATTTCACTATAAAAATAGGTACTATTTTGCACCTACTCTTATAGTTTTACCCATCCTCTTTATTATATATCACTTTTTTATTTTTGCAAGTTTTGCTTGAAAATACTTTGTATTTTTTTACATTTTACTTTTATTGATATTTTACTTACGTTTACTCTCTATAGTACTAGTTATAACGCGTATTATCTCTTTAACTCCGTCATTCATATTACTTTTATTCATAGAGTCAATTAAATTTTGTTTACTGTTTTTTAACATTAACACATTCTTTACTAATCCAGTTTTCGCTAATTCCTCTTCTTCTACAGCTAAGGCAAATCCTTCTTTTTTAAATGAGTTTGCATTTAATATTTGATCTCCTCTACTTTGATTTCTTGATAATGGAATTAAAAGAGTAGGTTTTCTTAAAGCTAAAAATTCAAATATAGAGTTTGCCCCAGCTCTAGAAATTATATAATCTGCTGCTTGCATTAAGTTAGGTAACTCTTCTCTTACATATTCAAATTGTTTATAACCATTTATTCCTTCTAAATTTTTATCTAAATTTCCTTTTCCACATATATGAATTATGTTATTATCTTTTAATAATTCTTGTAAATTTTCTCTTATTCCATCATTTATCACTTTAGCTCCTAGACTTCCTCCCATTGCTAAAATAATATCTTTATCATCTTTAAATCCACAAGCTTCTTTTCCAAGTATTTTTGATCCTTTTAAAATTTCTCTTCTTATTGGGCTTCCGGTTAAAATTCCTTTATTATTTTTTACATGTTTTAAGCTTTCTCTAAATGTTACACATAATTTATCACAAAATGGTGATGCAAGTTTATTTGCAAGTCCTGGAGTCATATCTGATTCATGTGCAATAACAGGAATTTTTTTTATTGAAGCTGCTATTACCACTGGTACAGTTACAAATCCTCCTTTTGAAAATATTATGTCTGGCTTCTCTTTTCCAAGTATCCTTAATGCTTGAGCTACCCCTTTAGCTACTTTAAATGGATCAGTAAAGTTCTTTATATCAAAATATCTTCTAAGTTTTCCAGATGATATTCCATAATAAGGAATTCCCTCTTTTTTTATAATATCTTTTTCCATTCCATCTTTACTACCAATATATTTTATTTCAAAATCTAATTCTTTAAGAGCTGGTACTAATGCAAGATTTGGTGTTACATGTCCTGCTGTCCCGCCTCCTGTCATTATTATCTTATATTTACTCAAAAAATATCCTCTCCTTAATTTTTCTAAAATCTAAAGCTTTTTATTCCTAATTGAATAGTTTTTTTATTATTAAATTCATTTATTTCTGGATAATAAATTATATCCATTTCAAAATCACAGTATCCAATATCTTGAAGCTTTAAAAATTCTTCTTCTCCAAAGGCATTTTCATACGCCTCTTTAAAATCATAAAATTTAGTAAAATTTACTCCATCTATAGTTTTACCATTTTTCATAGATATTTTAAACCTTAAAAAATTTTTTTCTTTTCCCATAAATATAACTCTTTTTACATTAATATTTTTAGCACCAAAACTTGGCATTCCATTTCCTTTTCCGAAAGGCCTCATTCTCTCCAACTCTTCAATTATTTCAAAATCTAAATATTCTATAGAAAGTGCTGTATCTAAATGAGTTTTAGGAATTATATCTTCTTCTGTTAATTCACAATTCATATTTAATTCTTTTCTTAATTTTAATATATTCTCTTCTTTTAAAGATAAACCTGCCGCCATTGGATGTCCACCAAATTTCTCCATTAAATTTTTACACTTACTAAGTTCTTCAAACATATTGTATTCTTCTATAGATCTTCCAGATCCTTTTGGCATATCTTTTCCTTTTGTTAAAACTATAGTTGGAAGATTATATCTTTCTCGTATTCTTCCTGCAACTATTCCTGCAATACTTTCATGTATAGTCCCTTCATAAACTACTATAACTTTATCTCCATCTTTAAGTTCTTTCTCAACTTTTTCTGTTACTTTTTCTACGCTCTCTATAGTTAAATCTTGTCTTGTTATATTTAAATCATTTAATTTTTCAGCTAATTCTTTTGCTCTATCTTCATTTTCTGTAATTAAAAGCTCTACTGATATGTCTGCTATTTCTAATCTTCCTGTAGCATTTATACAAGGCCCTATAACAAATCCAAAATGATATTCATTTATTTCTTTATCATTTAAGTTTTTGATTTTTATAAGCTCTTTTAATCCTAAATTTTTAGTATTATTTATTAATTCTAAAGCTTTTTTAACTATTATTCTATTTTCGTCTAAAAGATCAACAACATCACATACAGTTGCTATTCCAACACATTCTAAAAGTTCTATTTCTTCACCTTGAATTCCAAACTCTTTATATAAAGCTTGAATAAGTTTAAAGCTTACTCCTGCTCCACAAAGACTTTTAAAAGGATATTTACAATCTTCTCTCTTAGGATTTATTATTGCATCTGCTTTAGGCATCTTTTTTGTTTTAACCCCATTTTCATCTACAATAGGTATATCATGATGATCTGTTAAAACTACTGTTAATCCTAATTCTTTTGCTAACTCTACTTCTTCGAATGCAGAAATTCCATTATCGCAAGTTAATATTATTTCTGCTCCTTCTTCTTTAAGAATTCTTATCCTTTCTTTATTCATACCATAACCTTCTGATTCTCTATTTGGTATATGATAAGTAAAATTAGCACCTAATTTTTTTAATCCTTTATATAAAGTTGCTGTACTACAAACTCCATCACAATCATAATCTCCATAAATAACAATTCTTTTTTGATTTTTAATTGCATCTTTTAATATTTCTACACCCTTCTCTAAATCTTTTAGAAGATAACTATCATGCATATCATTTATATCTCCATAAAGAAAAAGAGAAGCTACTTCTTTACTATCAATTCCTCTATTACTTAAAAGTCTTAATGTCAATTTTCCCTCATTAAGCTCATTAGATAACTTTTGGAATTCTGTCTTTTTATTCTTTAAAAGCCACTTCTCTTTCATTATTTACCACCTATCTAATTTTATAAAGCATTCCTTTTTCTAAATTTATCGCTTCATCTTCATAATCTAATTCTCTTAAAATTGTATATGAAAATTCCATTGCTGTTGCTGGACCTCTACTAGTTATTATATTTTCATCTATAACTACTTTATCTTCTTTATAGTTTACTTCATTTTCTCTTTCTAATGCATTAGGATATGAAGTAACATTTTTCTCTTTTATTAAACCTGCTTTTTCTAAGACTATTGGTGCTGCACAAATAGCAGCCAATTTTTTTCCTTTCTTATACATTGATTGTATAATTTCTATTACTTGTTCATTATCTCTTAAATTAGCAGCTCCAGGCATTCCTCCTGGTAAAACTACCATATCATAATTTTTTATTTCTTCACTTAATAAACAATCTGCTTTTACAGATATTTTATGAGAGCCTTGAACTTCAATATCATTTATTGATACCATTTTACAATCTACATTTGCCCTTCTTAAAATATCTACAACTGTTAAAGCCTCAATCTCTTCAAATCCGTTAGCTAATAAAACAGCTACTTTTTTCATGAACATCACCTCTATTTTATTAATTGAACTGATTTTATTTCATCATCCATAGTAAGTTCAACTACACTTGCACCTCTTCCTGCTCTATTTTGTAGTTTTAACATACCAACTATTATTATATCCTCTTTTTTATTTTTAGTAGTTACAGAAAGTTTATATTCATCATTTTCCATATATTTTGCATAAACAACTTCTTCACCATCTTTTAATGTTATTCCTGTAACTCCTGATGTAAATTTACCCATAGCACTTACTCCATCAACTGGGAACTTAATAGCTACACCTTTTTTTGTTACCATTACTATATTTCCCATTTCTAATGGGTTTATTAAAACCATTATAACTCTATCATCTACTGATTTTAATTTATAATATCCTTGAGTTACATAATCTCCATCAAATTCCTTAAGTGATGTTTTCTTTATTATACCTTTTTTAGTTATAGCATACACTCCTAACTCCTCAGTATAATTTTTAATAGAAGTTATTTTTATTATTTTTTCATCTTTCTCTAATCCATCTATTACATCACTTAATTTAAGATCTTCTTTTATAACATTTTGAACTAAAAATGTTTTTATTTTAAACATATTTCCTTTATCTGTGAATAATAATAAATCACTTAATGTATCTGTATATGTTTTTAATTCATCATTTCTACTAATTCTACTTGAAAGTTTTAATACATTTTTATTTCCTAATGCTATTCCAAACTCTTTAAACTCTAATTCTTTTATATATTCATATTCTATAACTTTATCTTCTTTTGATAAATTAAATAAATATGTTCCTAAAATATTTCTTGGTTGATTTTTAACTTCTCCAATTTCTAATTGGAATTCCAATCCTAAAGCTGTTTTAACTCTTAAGAAATCTTCTTTATTTTCACCTTCAAAGAGAGTTGCTTTAACCACTTCTTCATCTTCTTTAAGTTTTATTGCTTGAAGTTTAGTATAATTTGTTTTGAAATTATCTAAAGAAGTATTTTTTATCATTCCTGTATTAGTTATAAATTGAATATAGTTATTTTGATTTAAAGTAGTAACTGAAATTGTATTAATTATCTTTTCTTCATCTAAATTAAATCCTTTAATTATATTTTCTATTCTTTCACCTTTATCTTTCCATTTACCTTCTGGAATATTTATGCCTCTAATTTGATACATATTTCCCTTATCTGTAAATATTAAAAGTGTATCTCTAGTATTAGATTCAATTAAAAATCTTAAGAAATCGCCTTCTCTATAGTCAATTTCATTAGCATCTGCATTAGATCTAATATAATTTTTATAAGGTATTCTTTTTATAAACCCATCATTTGACATTGTAATCATAACATCTTCAACAACTACTAATTCTTCTACATCAATTTTTGCTTCACTATCATCTTCAATTATAGCTGTTCTACGATTATCTCTATATTTTTCTGTAATTTCTACTAATTCTTTTTTTATAACTTTAAGCAATTCTTTTTCATTACTTAAAATTTTTCTTAATCTTTTTATAGTTTTTTCTAATTCTGCATATTCTTTTTTGTATATATTTATTTCTAGTCCAGTTAATCTATATAGCATCATTTCTAAGATAGCATTTGCTTGTATTTCACTAAATTCAAATTCATTCATTAAATTTACACAAGCATCTTTTTTAGATTTTGACTCTCTTATAGTTTTTATAACTTGGTCTAAAACATCAATTGCTTTAATAAATCCTTCTACTATATGAAATCTTTTTTCAGCAAGTTCTAATTCTTTTTTAGTCCTTCTTGTAACTATATCTTTTTGATGAGTAACATAATGCTCTATTATAGTTTTTAATCCCATTTTTTCAGGTTTACCATCAGCTAAGGCAACCATATTAAAACTTATATTACATTGAAGATCTGTTTTCTTAAAAAGATATTTTAAAACTTTATCTACTGTTTTTTCATCTGCTGCTTTTTTAAATTCTATTACTGCTCTTATACCATTTCTATCAGATTCATCTCTAATATCAGTAATACTTTCTAAAACTTTAGAATGCTTTTTATCACCTGTCATTTCTGATATAGTTTGAAGAATTTTTGCTTTATTTCTTCTATACGGAAATTCATTTATTACTATTCCAAGTCTTCCATTTTCTAATGTTTCAATACTTGTTTTAGCTCTATAACTAACTTTTCCATCTCCAGTTTCATAAGCAGAAAGAAGCGAATTCTTTCCTATAAGAATTCCTCCTGTTGGAAGATCAGGGCCTTTTATATATTCCATAAGACCTTTTGTATCTATATCATTGTTATCTATATATGCAAGTATTCCTTCAGTTACTTCTCCTAAATTATGTGGTGGTATATTAGTTGCAAGTCCTACTGCTATACCAAATGCTCCATTTACAAGTAAATTTGGATATCTACTTGGCAATACTTTAGGTTCCATTTCGCTATCAGAATAGTTAGGTACCATATCTACTGTATCTTTATCTATATCTCTAAGCATTTCCATAGCCATATTTGAAAGCCTAGCTTCTGTATATCTCATGGCCGCTGCTCCATCTCCATCTTGTGAACCCCAGTTACCATGACCGTCAATAAGTGGATTTCTAGTACTAAAATCTTGAGCTAAAATTACCATAGCATCATATACTGATGTATCTCCATGAGGATGATATTTTCCTAATATATCCCCAACTATTCTTGCTGATTTATAGTAAGGTCTATCCGGAAAAGCCTTTAAGATATGAGCCCCGTAAAGTATTCTTCTATGAACTGGCTTAAGACCATCTCTTACATCTGGAAGTGCTCTATCTTTGGCAACTTCTATTGCATATGGAAGATAGTTATCTGGCATTGCTTCTTCAAGAGGCACTCTTATAATATTTTTATCTATTGGTATTGTATTACTTATTTTCTTTGCCATAAAAAATTCCTTTCTTAATTAAAATTCGCCATATTTATACATATACTTTCTTCTTGGCTCTACTATGTCTCCCATTAAAAGAGAAACCATTTTTTCAGCTTTTGCTGCATCTTCAATAGTAACTTGAAGTAATGTTCTTGTTTCTGGGTTTAAAGTTGTATCCCAAAGCTGATCTGGATTCATCTCTCCAAGTCCTTTATATCTTTGAATTAAAGCTCCTTTTCCAATTTTCTTTTTAACCTCTTCTAGTTCTTCATCTGTATATGCATATTCAAATACTTCTTTATTTTTAACTTTTTTATATACTTTATAAAGAGGAGGCTGAGCTAAATAAAGATGACCATTTGCAATTAAAGGCCTCATATATCTATAAACATATGTCATCCAAAGTGTTCTTATATGATATCCATCTACATCAGCATCACTCATTATTATTATTTTGTTATATTTTAAATCTTCTTCGCTATAATTATCTAATGTCCCTGTTCCAAGAGCAGTATTAAATATTTTAAGTTCTTCTGAAGCAAGTACATTTTCCAATTTTTGCTTTTCCGTATTCATTATTTTACCTTTTGAAGGCATTATACTTTGGAATCTTCTATCTCTTGCTTGTTTTACTGATCCTCCAGCTGAATCTCCCTCTACAACAATAAATTCATTGTAAGTTTTATCTTTTCCAGTACAAACTGCAACTTTTCCTGCAAGTGGAGCTGTACCTTTTCCTATTTTTTTCTTTTCAGCTTCATTTATTTTTTTAATTTTTTCTCTTCTTTGGGCAGCTGATAGTGCATTATTAATTATTTTTGTTCCTAATTCTTTATTATCTTCTATCCATTCTCCAAGCTTAGTATAGGCAAGCTCATTCATCATAGTATAAGCCTCATTATTTCCAAGCTTAGTTTTAGTTTGTCCTTCAAAAACTGGATTTGAAATCTTTATTCTGACTATTGCAGTCATTCCTTCTCTTAAATCATCACCTTCAAAATCTTTTTCTTTTTCTTTAACTATTCCAAGTTTTCTTGCCCATTCTTTAAAAGCTCTTGTCATTCCAGTTTTAAAACCAGTTTCATGAGTTCCTGCTTCAGTTGTAGGAATATTATTAACATAACTAGCTATGTTATCTGTAGTAGAATCTGTAAATTGCATACAAACTTCTCCCTCCATAGCTATTCCTCCAATTTCTTTTCCACCTTCAAATAAAATTGGATCTTTATGAAGAGGTGTTTTACTTTCATTTAAGTATTCAATAAAATCTAAAAGTCCTCTTTCTGAATAATATTCTTTTTTAATTTGTTCATCTTTACGATTATCTATAAGCTCAAGTCTCATTCCTTTGTTTTGGAATGCAAGTTCTTGTAACCTTTCATCTATTATGTCAAACTTAAAATCAGTTACTTGGAATACATCTTTATCAGGTAAAAATGTTACTTTAGTTCCAGTATCCTTACATTTTCCTATTTCTTCTAAAGCAGTTACTGGAGTTCCTGGCATAATCTTATTTAGTTCTTTATCAAATGCATATTCAAATCTTTGCTTATATATTTTTCCATTTTGATGAACTTCAACTTCTACCCATTTTGAAAGAGCATTAACTACAGCTGCACCAACTCCATGAAGTCCTCCTGAAGTTTTATAATTTTTATTATCAAATTTTCCTCCTGTATGTAATTCTGTATATACCATTTCTACTCCACTTTTTTTCTTTATTGGATGTATTCCTGTAGGTATACCACGACCATTATCCATTACAGTTACACTTTTATCTTTATTTAATATTATAGTTGCCTTATTACCATATCCATTTGATATTTCATCTATAGCATTATCTAATATTTCCCACACACAATGATGAAGCCCTTTTGTTCCTGTTGACCCAATATACATTCCAGGTCTAACTCTAACTGGCTCTAATTTTTCTAAAGACGTCAGAGACGTAACATCATATGAATTTTTATTTTCCATATATATTTTCCTCCATTACTAAATCATTTGATTATATACTTCTATAATACTTGAAAGAGTTTCTTCTCTATTTTTATTTTCGATAATTTTTATAAATTGTTTTTTACCAAATCCATTCATATACATTGGATCATAATAATTTAACATAAGATTTATACAAGCTTCTTTATAGTTTCCTTCTTCTATCATTTTCTTATACTCTTCAACTTTTTTATAACTTAAATATTTTTTTATATTTTCCAATGCTTTTATTAATTCTCTTATACTATTTTCATCTTTTATATATTCTTTAATTAAAATATCACATCTATTTTCTATTGAATCTTCAATCCAGATTTTTTCCCCTTTCATCATATTGTTCCAAATAGAATCAGGAATTATTATTCTTCCTATTCTTTTACTTTCACCTTCAACAAATACAATATCGCTTTTTCTATTTAAAAGCTTATGGAAAACTTCTGTCTCAAAAGTTTTTTGTGTATTACAATCACCTAAAGATACTGAACCTAAAAGAGATCCTCTATGATTTGCTGCTCCTTCCAAGTCTAAAATATCAAAACCTCTTCTTTCTAATTCCTTTAAGTATTCTGTTTTACCTACACCTGTTTTACCATACAATACTATAAATTTTACATTTTTTGTAATCTTATCGAAATTTTCATTTATATATCTTCTATATTCTCTATATCCACCTTTTAATTTATAAACCTTTATTCCTAAAGAATATAAAAGAGAATGTATACTACTACTTCTCATTCCTCCTCTAGCACAAAAAATAACAACTTTCTTTTTTTCTACTGAATATAATCTTTGGAATTGTTCAAAAATTTCAGGTAATCTTTTACTTATGTATTCTATACCTTTACTTCTTGCTTCTTCAACACTACTTCTTACATATAAAGTTCCAACCATTTCACGTTCATCATCAAGAAGTACTGGTATATTTATAGCTCCTTTAATTGTAGAAGCTTTATATTCTTTTGGACTTCTTACATCTACAAAAACACAATCTTTTTCATGCATTACTTCTTCATATTCCACTATATTAAACATTTTCTTACCTCGTTCTCTTTAATCTCTATATTTTATCATAGCTTAACTTAAAAAAAAATCAATAAAATATTCAAGGTCTACCTTTCGGTAGACCTTGAAAAACTTTATAAGTCACATATTTCAACATTTCTTACATGTTTTGTATGACTCCATTCTTTCTTATTTTTATTGGCAATTCCTTGTATTGTAATTGGAATCCAAGAAAGTGTATATAATCCATATAATAAAAATCTATAGAATAATTTAAAATTATTGATTCCTAATATTACAAGAGTTAATACTAAGAACACTACATTATATGCCACTTCAACTATTATCCAAGAATAAACTGATGGTATAAGTGATGATAATACAGGTACAAAAAATACATTTAATGAATATAAAAACATCATCACAAAGAATCCATTAGATACTTTTTTCTCTAATTTAAGTACTAATGGTGTAATTAAGAATTGGGCAACTATAAATACTTTCCAACCAACATCGCTAAACATACTAGTTATAGTAAATACTCCGGATGTATGTAAAGTGCTTTGAACAAGAGTCAATACTGCTGATATACCTAATAGTAATGTTACAAATGGCTGCATTACATATAAAGCACAATCAAATATATACCATTTTTTCTCTTTTATTGCTTTCTTAGTTAATTTAAAGAAATATCTTGAAGCTACATCTGCAAACCCTTGCATCCATCTTTTTCTTTGAGCCCAAGACTGCTTTAATGTTAATGGCTTTTCATCAAATATTTTTGCATCATGAGCCCAACCAACTTTTTCTCCATTTGATACTAGCTTACAAGTAAACTCTAAATCTTCAGTTAAGCAAGTTGCTCCCCAACCTAACTCTTTTAGAATACTTACATCAATAGCAAATCCTGTTCCCCCAAGTTGATTAGAAAAACCTACATTTCTTCTTGCTAACTGGAACATTCTATTTTGTGACCAGAAAGCTATTGAATATGACATTGTTATCCAAGAATCATTTGGATTTTTACTATCAATATATCCTTGTACAACTTTATATCCTTCTGACATCTTTGAATTTATTTCTTTCAAGAAGTCTTCATGGACTAAATTGTCCGCATCAAAAATACAAATAGCATCATACTGTTCTTCCATTTCAAAAAGATTTGAGAACATCCATTCTAAAGCATATCCTTTTCCTTTTTTTTCTTTATTGAATCTTTCAAATACATTTGCTCCATGTTTTCTAGCAATTTCTGCAGTTTTATCTGTGCAATTATCAGCTATAACAAATACATCATATAATTCTTTTGGATAATTAAGCTTTGCCATACTATCCACTATTCCAGATATAACTACTTCTTCATTATGTGCAGCTACTAACATTGCAAACTTTTTCTTTGGTGTATAGTCTTTTATATCTTTTTTTCTACCTAGACCTATAAATCCTAAAACTAAATAGTACATTGTGATTAAAAAAACCAATAACTGAAACACAGCAGTTACACCGTAAACAACGTTTCCCATTAAATTCACTCCTAAATGACAAATGGAAATTATTTCCCCATTCATTTCTTCTATTTTCTTTATAAATGTACGTCCTTTTAAATATAATTCAAGATAGTTTAAAAATCAAGTGTATAAATCTTATTTTTACCTTATTTTTAATTAATAATTTCTTAATATTCGTAAATAAAAAAAGATAACCTAATCTATACTTTAGGTTACCCTTTTTTATTTAATTTTAAACTATCCCTTGTGCCATCATTGCATCTGCTACTTTTAAGAATCCTGATATATTTGCTCCAACAACTATATTTCCTTCTTTCCCATATTCTTTAGCAGCTAAACTTGCATTTAAATAAATATTTTTCATTATAGCTTTTAATTTTTCATCTACTTCTTCTTTAGACCAAGATAACCTCATACTATTTTGTGACATTTCTAGTGCTGAACATGCTACTCCACCTGCGTTTGCAGCTTTAGCAGGTCCAAACATAATTTTATTTTCTAATAATAAATCTATACCTTCTAAAGTCGTAGGCATATTAGCTCCTTCTGAAACACATATAACTCCATTTTTAACTAACTTTTCTGCATCCTCTTTATTAATTTCTCCTTGAGTTGCACATGGAAGAGCTATATCACATTTAACATTCCATATATTCCTACATCCTTCTACATATGTTGCATCTTTTACATAGTCTAAATATTCTTTTATTCTTCCTCTTTTAACTTCTTTTATTTCTTTGACAACATCTAAATTTATTCCATTTTCATCATAAACATATCCATTTGAATCACTTAAAGCTACAACTTTTGCTCCAAGTTCTGTTGCTTTTTCTGTTGCATAAATTGCTACATTTCCTGAACCTGATATTACAACTGTCTTTCCAGAAAAGCTTTCTCCATTATCTTTTAACATTTCCTCAGTGAAATAAACAAGTCCATATCCTGTAGCTTCTGTTCTACCTAAACTTCCACCATAAGTTAATCCCTTACCTGTTAATACTCCTTGAGTATTTAATCCTGTTAACTTTTTATAATATCCATACATATAACCTATTTCTCTTCCACCTACTCCTATATCCCCAGCAGGTACATCAATATCACTTCCTATATGTTTGCATAATTCAGCCATGAAGCTTTGACAAAATCTCATTATTTCTCCATCTGATTTTCCTTTTGGATCAAAATCTGATCCTCCTTTACCTCCGCCTATTGGTAATCCTGTTAATGAGTTTTTGAATATTTGCTCAAATCCTAAAAACTTTATAATACTTGCATTAACTGATGGGTGAAATCTTAATCCTCCTTTATAAGGCCCTATAGCACTATTAAATTGAATTCTAAAACCTCTATTTACTTGGACATTACCTTTATCATCTACCCAAGGAACTCTAAACATTATTTGTCTTTCAGGTTCCACAATTCTCTCTAATAATCCATTTTCTATAAATTTAGGATTTTTATCAAATACAGGCACCAAAGAATTTAACACTTCAGTTATAGCATCAATAAATTCTTTTTCTCCAGCATTTCTTTTTTTTACTTTATCTAGTACTTCAGTTACATATTGTTTTCCATCCATGGTAAAACCCCCTTTTTATTAGTTAACTATATAATACATCTTTTTTCTATTTTTTTCTATAAAAATCAAATTTTATGATATAAGTTTGTTACTTTATTAATTTAACCCCTTTATTTTTATCAATTTACAAATTAAATATTTCTCTAACTTTTTTGAATTATATATATTTTTTTTGGAATTATATATATATAATTTACTATTACTTTAAGGAGGAGAACCTTATGAAAATTGGATATCCTTGTATTCCCTTAGGCGTTTCATATAAAACAACTAGAAAATTTTTATTGAAAAATTATAACGAAGAACTTCTCTATTCATGTATAGATAATAATCTAGATGATTTATTAAATATATTAAAATATAACAAATCAAATAATATACTTATGTTTAGAATAAGTTCTGATATTATTCCTTTTGGAAGTCATGAAATAAATCTTCTAGACTGGAAAAAAGAATTTTCAAATAAACTTTTAGAAATTGGAAAGTATGCAAAAGATAATAATATTAGATTATCAATGCATCCTGGACAATATACTGTAATAAACTCTCCTGATTTAAATATTTTAAAGAGATCTATAGCTGACTTAAAATATCATTGTGATTTTTTAGATTCTTTAGGAATAGATAAAAAAAATAAAATAATTTTACATGTTGGTGGAGTTTATGGAGATAAAATTTCTGCAATTGAAAGGTTTATACAAACATATAAATCTTTAGACAAAAATATATTAGATAGATTGATAATAGAAAATGATGAAAAAAATTATTCTTTAGACGATCTTTTAAATATTTCTCATAGATGTAATGTACCAATAGTGTTTGATAATTTACATCATTTCTGTTATGAAGGTTCAATTGATATAAAAAATGCTTTAAAAAGTGCTTTTTCCACTTGGAATTATGATGATGGACCTCCTAAAGTTCATTATAGTGAACAAGACAAAAATAAGCGTTTAGGTTCCCATTCTCAAAGCATAGATATTAACAATGTAAAAGAATATATAGATGCTTCTGATGGACTAGATTTTGATGTTATGATTGAAGTTAAAGATAAAGATTTTTCTGCTTTTAAGTTTAACAATTTTATCGAATTTAAAGATAAAATTATTCCTTTCGAAATGGCAAATAAAGAATTTAATAGATATAAATATTATTTACTTCAAAGATCTTTAGACCACTTTAATACTGGTAGAGACCTTCTGTTTAATGAAGGATTTTATAAATTTTATTCTTTCCTTGATAAATCTATTTATGATGATATATCTACTGAATTAAGTTTAAAGGCTTTCAAAGACTTTAAAGAAAACTTTAGTCATTTGAAAACTACAGAAGAAAATTATTTGAACAAATTATTTTTATCAAAAGATTTAAAGAAAATAAAAGATTATTTTTTAAAATTATCTTTACGTTATAAAATTCCTAATATATTAGAAAATTATTTTTTATTCTTTTAAAAAAGAGTGTGCTTTTAAACACACTCTTTTTATATATCCTTTAAAAATTCATCTATTAATTTAACATTTTTTCCTTTAGCAAATTTAATTATTGGAAAAAGAACTATAATTCCCCCTAATGTTCCAAGTATCATATCCCACATAGTATCATTTAATCCATTTTGAGCAGTTAATCCAAATATACTATCAGTTGTAAACTCCCATATCTCCCAAGCACCTGCTATTGATAACAAAAACATTATTATAAATATTATTAATCTTTTTATATCTATTTCTTTTTTATCTTTTATATTAAACATTTTTATATAGGAACCCAAGCCTATAAATCCTAATATAACACCTGATAATAAGTGTAACATCTTATCATAATTTTCTACTCCATAAAAATTCCAAACATTTGCTAAATACATAGAAATAAAAATAAAAAATAATGCTATTCTATATATTATTTTAGAATTTTTAAAAAAAGTTTTTTTATAAATTAAATTTAGTCCTAAAATTGTGATTGCAATTAGCGCTAATCTAGGTAATTTCTCTCCACCTCTATAAAAAATATCATAAACTGATGTTATTCCTAATATTAAATAAAATATAATTGTTAATTTACTATTTAATTTCAACTCTCTCATATTTTCTCTCCTTTATTTAATAATTTATTTTTCCCTTTTAGTTAATAATTTAAAGGAGAACATTTAAAAATTTTTATATGCTCTCCTTAATCAATATTTATTTATTATATTTCATTTTCTAACATATCTAATAATTCATTAAATCTCTTTATAGTCTTTTCTAATGGCATTGGAGTAGTCATGTCAACTCCTGAATTTCTTAAAATGTTTATTGGATAATCTGAACCTCCACTTTTTAAGAATTTCTTATATTTAGAAACTGCATCTTTTTCTCCATTTAAGATTGAATTTGAAAATGCTGAAGCTGCTGCATATCCTGTAGCATATTGATAAACATAGAAATCTGAATAGAAGTGAGGTATTCTTGCCCATTCTATATCTATTTCTTCATCAACTATCATATCTTCTCCAAAATAATTTACATTTAATTCATGCCATTTTTTACAATAATCTTCTGCAGTAAGAGGATTACCTTCTTCTATCATTTTGTGAGTATAATATTCAAATTCTGCAAACATTAACTGTCTAAACACTGTTGTTCTTATTTGTTCTAACTCTTGATTTATAAGATATAATCTCTTATTTTTATCTTTTTCATTTCTTATTAAATAATTTATAAGTAATGATTCGTTAGTTGTTGATGCAACTTCTGCACAGAATAATGTATATCCACCATATATATATGGTTGTTCTTTATGTGAATAGTATGAATGAATTGAATGTCCCATTTCATGAGCTAAAGTTGATACATCATTTAAATCATAATTATAATTTAAAAGTACATAAGGCATAGTATCATATGTTCCCCATGAATATGCTCCACCTCTCTTACCTTCATTTTCATATTTATCTATCCAACCATTTTTTATTCCACTTTTAAAGATATCTAAATATTCTTCTCCTAATGGCTCTAATGCTTTAATTACAATTTCAACTGCTTTATCAAATTCAATATGTTCTTTTTCTATTTCTATAACAGGAACATATAAATCATACATATGCATTTCTTCTAGACCTAAAAGTTTTTTCTTTAATCTAACATATCTATGAAGTGATGGAAGATGTTTATTTATAGTTTCAATTGCTTCTTCATAAACTTTAACTGGAATATTATTAGGTTTTAAAGATGCTTCTAAAGCTGAACTATATTTTCTTGTTTTAGCCATAAAATTAAAATTCTTTATTGAGGAAGTTAATGTTGTTCCTAAAGTATTTTTTATTTTTGTATATTCATTAAATAATGCTTTAAACGCTTCTCTTCTAACATTTACATCTTTTGAACGAATAAATGAAGCATAATTTCCTTCTGTAAGTCTTACTAATTCACCTTTTTCATTTTTAACTTTTGGAAAAGTCATATCTGCATTAGTAAGAATTCCATGTATGTTACTTGGTCCTTCTAAACAATCTGAAACACTTGCAAGCATCTCTTCAATTTCTTTAGATAAAACATGATCTTTTTCAGCTAAAATAGATTTAAACATGAAATCATATAATTTTAATTCTTCTTTTTCATTAAGCATTTTATTTATATTTTCTTCTCCAATGCTTAATATCTCTGGTATAAAGAAAGCTCCATAGCTTGAAAGCTCAGCCATATAGCTATCAGCTTTATTCATTCTTCCTTGATTTTGGTTATCTCCAGTATTTTCATCACTTTTTAGATGTGAATATACAAGTATTTTTTCTGCTTCTCTTGATATTTTTTCATCTAGCTTTAAAAATTCTAATAAAGTTTCACTATCATTAAGCTTTCCTTCGTATTCTTTAATTTTAATTCCTTCTTTTTTTAAAGTTTCAAAGGCTTTTTCCCATTCTTCTGAATTTTTATATATTTTTTCAATATCCCACTTATCCTCTTTTTTTATTTCTGATCTTTTTTTAAGTTCTTCCATAAATAAAATCTCCTTTTAAAATCTTATTCTTCAGTATATTCTTCTTTTTTATCTTTTATCTCTTCGAATACTTTATTCATCTCATCTTTAATTAAAGATATAACTTCAGAAATTTTTTCACTCATTTCTGAAAAATCCTCTACATATGGAAACTTAACTATGTATGTTGGATTATATTCTTCTAAATCTTCTTCTATTTCATATCCCTTTTCTTTAAATGCATCTACATTAAAAAGATCATATATAGCAGAAAATTCCCATTCTTCTACATCTTTATTAGTATCAAATTTAACTATAACAACATCATTATCTACATAAAATCTTTTTACAAATAAAGCTCCTTCATCTACACTAAAACTTCCAAGCTCCTTTGATATAAAACCTGTTTCTTTATCTTTTTCCATTAAAACTAAACTTGAAAAATCCATTTATATATCTCCTTTTCCTCTTTTTCTAATAAGTTTATTTAATTCATTATAATGTTAAATCTACTCTAATATCAACTATACCTATTATTTTATTCTAATAAAATAATAATATTCTTTACTTATTGGAAAAATATGGTAATATTTAAGTATCTTTTATTTTAGGAGGTTATTATATTATGGTTGAACAATCAAAAGAAATTAAATTAAATAGACGTGAAAAAGCTAAAAAAAAGAAATTAAGACGAAGAAAAATATGTCTTTTAACTCTTGTTATAACTATTGCATTAATATCTTTATATTTTATAAATGTATACAGAATAAAACAAAAACTTAATTCTTCTGATACTGCTTTAAAATATTATATGGTTGATTCAAATGATTCTAAACTTACTAGAATTGATAATTCAGAACTTATATTTTCTCATGAAGATAAATCCATATACAACGTTTTTGGAATTAATGAAGATGAAGAATTTAAAATGTTTGAAGTATGCTTAAAAAAAAATAATTCTAAATGGAATATAGATTATTTAAAAGATATAAAATAGACTTTATTTCTTGCAAACAATTCGCATTTATGTTTATAATGATTAGTAAAGATTTTTAGGAGTTGATTTTTTTGATTGAAATAAATAACTTAACTTTTTCTTATACTGGAAAAAATCCATATCTTCTTAATGATGTATCATTAAATATAGAAAAAGGTATGTATGTTTCTATAGTTGGAGAAAATGGAAGCTGTAAAAGTACATTATTAAAATTAATTTTAGGACTTTTACATCCAGTGTCTGGAAATATAAATATAAATACTAAAAATATAGGTTATGTACCACAAAAACTAGAAAGTTTTAATTCACAATTTCCTATATCAGTTGAAGAAGTTCTTTTAAATCATTGTAAAGTAAATGGTATTAAAGATTTATCAAAGCTAAAAAAAGCCTTAAAAAAAGTTGATCTTTGTGATTTTAAACATAAACTTATTGGGAATCTTTCAGGTGGTCAACAACAGAGAGTTTTTATAGCTAGAGCCCTAATTGGTGATCCAGAACTTTTAATTTTAGATGAACCATCAACAGGTGTTGATTCAAAAAACCAAAAAAGTATCTATTCACTTCTTAAAGAATTAAATACTAATGGAAAAACTATAATTTCTGTTGAACATAATATAGACATAGCTTTATGCTACTCTACACACATAATAGAAGTAATTGAAGGATCTCCTAAACTTTACACTAAAGAAGAGTTTATAAAATATAAAACTTTTAACCGAGATAATATTATAGGAATGTAACGGGGGATCATATGTTTGAATTAGAATTCATGAAAAATGCTTTCATGGCAGGTGCTATTATTTCTGTACTTTGTCCATTTATAGGATTATTCCTTGTTTTAAGAAGGCATTCTATGATTGGAGACACTCTATCACACTCTTCCTTTGCTGGTGTTGCAATAGGATTAGTTGTAGGAGTAAATCCTTTAATAACAACTTTTTTATTTACTACTTTATGTGCTCTTATAATTGAATTTTTAAGAGGATACTATAAAAAATATGCTGAACTTGTAATGTCTATTGTTTTAACATTAAGTTTAGGTATAGCAATTGTATTAATCAGCAGTGGAAAAGCCTCTACAAGTGTTAACTCTTTTCTTTTTGGTAGCATTTTAACAGTAACTAAAGAAGATATCCTTCTTATATTAGCTACTGGTATAATTTCTTTATTAATACTTCTTTTCATATTTAACAAATTACTTTATGTTACTTTTGATGAAGAAGGCGCTAAAGTTGCTGGAATTAATGTAAAAAGAATAAATTATTTATTCACTATTATAATAAGTGCTACTATATCTATGTCTATAAGAATAATGGGTATTTTAGTTATTTCATCTATAATAGTAGTTCCAGTTGCAACCGCTATTCAACTTGAAAAGAATTTTAAAAAGACATTATTATTATCAATTCTTTTCGGATTTATTGATATAATTTTAGGTCTAGTAATTTCTTATTACATAGATAGCGCTCCTGGTGGTGCTATTGCTATAACATCTGTAATTACATTACTAGTAGTTTTAATTCTAAAAAGATTTTTAAAGAAATAAAATAAGCCATAGTTTTTGAAACTATGGCTTTTATTTTATAAAATTATTTTTTACAATTATCACATACGCCTTTCATTTTTAAGCTATGTTCAGTTAATGTAAATCCTGTCTTTTCTCTAACTATCTCCTCTATTTGCTTTAGTGGACATGGAACTTCAACTTCCTTATGACATATATCACACTCTAAAATATGTTTATGTGTCTTTTTATGTATTTTATATACTGAAACTCCATTTTCTAAAATAAATTTATCTAATATTTCTTTTTCTAAAAATATATCTAAAGTTCTATAAACTGTGCTTAAATTTATGTTTTTTCCACTACGTCTACAAATACTAAAAATTTCTTCAGCATTTAAACTAGTATCTTTTTTCTCTAGAAATATTTCTAATATTTCTTTCCTAGCCTTAGTTACTTTTAACTCTTTTAATTTCAAAATATTATTAGTATCCATAACCTTCTCCAATTCTTTATTTTATTATATCAATATTACCACTTTTCTTACATATTTTAAACATAAATGAATAAGAATAAACAAGGTTTTAATAATATTAAAATAAATATCAATTTTACTTTTTTTATATTCTGTGTATACTTTATATTATTTTTTTTATTTTTTTTATCTTTCCCTCTTTATTTTACAATAATAATGTTGTATAT
>NZ_LTAY01000104.1 GCF_002050515.1 Clostridium thermobutyricum DSM 4928
AAGATTAGATTTCCCATAGCGTAAGCTAGTAAGATCCCTTGAAGAACACAAGGTTGATAGGTTAGGGGTGTAAGCATGGTAACATGTTCAGCTGACTAATACTAATAGATCGAGGGCTTGACCAATAAAAATATCAACAGAATTTGATGTGCAATTTTCAGAGAACAATAAATTTCTGAATATCTAGTGATGATGGCATAGAGGAAACACTCCTTCCCATTCCGAACAGGAAAGTTAAGCTCTATAACGCCGATGGTACTGCATGGGAGACTGTGTGGGAGAGTAGGAAGTTGCTAGGTTATATATGGGGGTATAGCTCAGTTGGGAGAGCACCTGCCTTGCACGCAGGGGGTCAGGAGTTCGAATCTCCTTACCTCCACCAAAAGACATGAATATATTTCATGTCTTTTTTAATATATTTTTAAAAACAGTTTAAAATTTATATAAATAATGTGGGTTAATATCAAATATGAGTTTATTTTAGGAGAATGAAAATGAAAAAAATTACAATAGCAATATTTATAGTAATAGCAATAATAATTGGTGTTGCTATTGGAATATTAAATAAAAAAAGTGATGAGAGTACAAAACTTAATATGTCAGAACAAATTACAAAAGTATATAATGATTTGAATGATATGAATATAAATCTGACTAGTATGAGCCAATATTATTTATTGGTATGGACTAATACTATAAATAATAGACAAATAAACAAGAAAGAAATATCAGAAATAATAAATATAGACTATAATAAATTTTTATCTGATACAGATGAAATGAATAAAAATGTATTTACCACTGTTGGCGAGAGCATAGGGTGTTTAAATATATTTTATAATAACTCAGGTATTGATGAAAATATAAAAAATAAGCTTGTAAATATTAGAGTAGAAATTGATAATTTATCTCAAGAAGAGACAGAAAAAAACATAAATGTAAGTTTATCAAATATATATAATAGAATAGTTAATTATTATCAGACAATAATTAACCCTAGTGGTAATTTAGAGGATTATAAAAGTAATGTATTTAATCAAGAAGAAATTATAGAAGCAGACTTAAATAGCATAAGAAAATAAAGGACTTATTAAATAAGTCCTTTATTTTTTTATTTATTAAATTAATAAGATAAACAATTTAGTAAATTACATATTTTATGGAAATGAATTTTTACTTAAGTATATCAAAAAAATTTGTTTCTTATTAATTACATTAACAATTATACACTTATACTTTGGATACACAGGAATCGTTTATTTCTATTCATTCTAAAATAAAATCATAAATTTATATATAATAAAAATATTGAGAGTGAATAAATAAAAAACAGAATATTCTAATAAAAAAATTAAACATATCCTAGTGTATCATAATAAAAATATTAGAGAAAAAAAAAGAAAATTGGAGAATAAATAAAATAAATAACTTAATTGAAAAATTAATATAAAGTAATATATATAGTATGTGGTATTATAATAAACGTCGATGAGTTAAAGCAAATAACTCACAGATATAACTTAAGTAAAAAAGTATTGACATACAAAATCTTAAGTGATAGACTAAATAAGTCGCTGATAGCGATGAGAAAAAATGGTCTTTGAAAATTGAACAGAATAATATATAAGCAAACTTAAACCAGCAATTCTTTTATAAGTAAGTTTTAAGAGCTAAAAGATTAAACTTTTTATTGAGAGTTTGATCCTGGCTCAGGACGAACGCTGGCGGCGTGCCTAACACATGCAAGTCGAGCGATGAAATTTTCTTCGGAAAATGGATTAGCGGCGGACGGGTGAGTAACACGTGGGTAACCTGCCCTATAGAGAGGAATAGCCTTCCGAAAGGGAGATTAATACCTCATAATATCCTAGTATCGCATGATACATGGATTAAAGGAGCAATCCGCTATAGGATGGACCCGCGGCGCATTAGCTAGTTGGTGAGGTAACGGCTCACCAAGGCGACGATGCGTAGCCGACCTGAGAGGGTGATCGGCCACATTGGGACTGAGACACGGCCCAGACTCCTACGGGAGGCAGCAGTGGGGAATATTGCACAATGGGGGAAACCCTGATG
>NZ_LTAY01000105.1 GCF_002050515.1 Clostridium thermobutyricum DSM 4928
GTTATAGATATATCCTTTAGTAAATTTAACAATTTATCAGTAAAAGCAATAAATAAGATATTACCTTTTATGAAAGAAGGTTTTCAATATAATGAAGCTTGTGAAAAGGCAGGATATGATTTCAAGGCAATTTATAAAGGAGAAAAATTTAAAAAGTTACCTGTAATAGATATACATGAGATAGTCAATCCAGTTGTAAAAAGAGCATTAGCTCAAAGCAGAAAGGTAGTAAATGCAATTATTGATAAATATGATTCGCCTATAAGAATAAATATAGAATTAGCAAGAGAGTTGTCTAAAAATTTTAAAGATAGAAAAGCTATTGAGAAAGAACAAAAGGAAAACAGAGTAGAGATAGAAAAGATAAGAACAGAACTAAAAGATTTATTCGGAAAAGAACCAACATATAGTGAAGTATTAAAATATCGTTTATGGCAAATGCAAAATTGTGAGTGTGCTTATTCACAGCAACAAATAGGTATAAATGAATTGTTTAGCCAAGGATATTGTGAAATAGATCATATTATACCTTTTAGTAGATGTTTTGATGATAGTTTATCAAATAAAGTTTTAGTTTTAGGAAAAGAAAATCAAAGAAAAGGGAATAGAACACCTTTTGAATATTTTGGAGATAATATAGAACGTTGGAATAGATTTGAAGTATGGGTTAAAGGAAGCCATTTGAATTATAAAAAGAAAACTAACCTTTTAAAGAAAAAAGTTTCTAAAGAAGAAGAGAGAGAATGGAAAGCAAGAAATCTTCAAGATACTAAATATATTTGTAAATATATAGCTAACTATATAAATAATAAACTAAAATTTAAGGAAAGTGATAGAAAACAAAAGGTTATAACTATAAATGGAAGAGCTACATCAATTTTAAGAGGATATTGGGGACTTACTAAAGTTCGTGAAGATGGAGATAAACATCATGCATTAGATGCAGCAGTTGTTGCAGTTGCAACACAGGGATTAGTTCAAAAAATATCTAAATATAGCAAGGCAAGAGAATTACGAGGAATAAGAGAATCAGATGAATTTATAGATATAGAAACAGGAGAAGTAGTAAATTTAGAAGAATACAGAGAAGAAAGAAAAGAACTTTTCCCAAGGCCATGGAAAGAGTTTACTGAAGAATTAAAAATAAGATTAAGTAATAATCCAAGAGCAGAACTTATGAATAATAAAATATCTACTTATGATGATGAATTTATTAAAACAAACATAAAACCTATATTTGTTTCAAGAGTTCCTTTTAGAAAAAGTAAGGGTAAAATTTTTAAAGAAACTGTATATTCAAAAAAAGCTTTTAAAGAAAATAAATTTATATCAAAAGTAAATCTAACTGATTTAAAAGAAAAAGATTTAAAAAATTTCTATAATTATGAATGTGATAAAGTTTTATATGATTCTATAGAAAAAAGAATGGCTGAATTTAAATTTGATGCTAAAAAAGCTTTTGCAGATGAATTTAGAAAACCAACTAAATCAGGAAAATTAGGACCAATAGTTAGGAGTGTAAAAATAGTTAAAGATGTTCCATTTAAAGATGGAATAGATTTCAATGAAGGTGTAGTTGCAAAAGAAGGAATGGTTAGAATAGATGTTTACGAGAAAGATAAAAAATATTTTATAGTTCCAGTTTATAGATATCATATTGCAAATAGAATTAAACCAAATAAAGCGGCAGTCGCATCAAAACCAGAAAGTGAATGGATTGAAATGGATGATAGCTATGAATTTAAGTTTTCATTATATAAAAATGATTTAATAGAACTTAGATATGAGAAGAAACCAGGATATTTTGGATATTATGATGGATTTGATAGATCTAATTCTACTTTAAAAATAAAGGAACATGATTCTTCTGATGAATATAAAGGTATAGGAGTTAAAACTGGAGTTCTAGAGTTTAATAAATATGAAGTAAATGTATTAGGGAAATTTTATAAAGTAAGAGAAGGAAAAAGATAAAATGAGTTTCAGAA
>NZ_LTAY01000106.1 GCF_002050515.1 Clostridium thermobutyricum DSM 4928
AAGATTAGATTTCCCATAGCGTAAGCTAGTAAGATCCCTTGAAGAACACAAGGTTGATAGGTTAGGGGTGTAAGCATGGTAACATGTTCAGCTGACTAATACTAATAGATCGAGGGCTTGACCAATAAAAATATCAACAGAATTTGATGTGCAATTTTCAGAGAACAATAAATTTCTGAATATCTAGTGATGATGGCATAGAGGAAACACTCCTTCCCATTCCGAACAGGAAAGTTAAGCTTTATAACGCCGATGGTACTGCATGGGAGACTGTGTGGGAGAGTAGGAAGTTGCTAGGTAATGGATCTTTAGCTCAGTTGGTTAGAGCAACCGGCTCATAACCGGTAGGTCCGGGGTTCGAGTCCCTGAAGGTCCACCATTTTGGGGGTATAGCTCAGTTGGGAGAGCACCTGCCTTGCACGCAGGGGGTCAGGAGTTCGAATCTCCTTACCTCCACCAAATAGGTGGAAAAGTCATGAACAAAAAGTTCATGGCTTTTTTGTTTTTAATAGACATATATTAAAATCATTAATATATACTAAAATTATAATTTTAGATACATATTTAATAACAACTTATATTATAATTATAATATATAGACTAATTGAGATAAAGATTAAAAGAAATATTAACAGAACATATAATTTATAGATATTATATAATATAAAAATATGTATGCTTATTAATTAGCTAAAGATGGGGAGTGTTTTTGTGATAAAAATTGAAGAATTAAAAGAGACTCTTAAACAATTAAAATTAGAAAAGAGAGATTTAATCTTAGCCAATAAAAAAACTTCTGAAATTGATAAAAAAATAAAAGATATTGAAAATAAAATAAATAATTTAAATTAGACATATAGTTAAATTATCAATTTAAAGATAGGTTTTATTTAAAACCTATCTTTTTTTATTATTAAGTAAAATAAAGTTAAGAAATGTTGTAAACAATTTATAATAGTTTAAAAGAATAGGAATATTAATCATATTTTTATCATATAGTTTATTTAGAGAATTGGAAGTAAATTTTAGTTAACTTTATTTATTTTATTAGAAAGTTTTTCTAATAATCAGGAGGGGTTATAATGATAAGAACTGTTGTATGTCAAAGAGATGGATGTAGTGGAAATAATTTTTTTATAGAAAGTATTGATAATAAACTGAGAGCTACTTGTAGAGAATGTGGTGAAAAATCAGATTATATTTTAAATGATGTTGGATATTATTTAGTATCTAGTTGTAATGAGTGCAAAAATGAAGCTTTTAAATTATTTGTTGATACAGAGAAGAAAACTGTATTTGCAAAATGTGTTGAATGTGGAGAACCACCTGAAAAAATATTTGTAGATGAGTATGGTAATCAAATATCATCTAAGGAAAGAATTTTAAATGAGGTGAAAGAAGCTTTATATTCTGTAAATCAAAGAATGTGTAATTTAGAGATAAAAGTTGAGAACATAGAAAAAGGGCAAGGAATTTTAGAAGAATCTTTAGCATATATAAATAGATATATGATTGAATCAAGATAGAATATAGGTAATAAATTGTATAGTTTAAAACTTTAATGTGGATAAAATGTAGGTACAATTATATATTTTGTTGATATTTTCTTTAATATTTATCTCAATATATGATTGCTCAATTTAAAATTTGAAACAATATATAATGAAAATATAACATGAAATATAGAACATTTAGATAATTACTACTAATATCATGATAAAAAATCATAACATTGGATGTATAGTTATTTTTAATGTTCTATTTTTTTTAATTTGTAAATAGTGATATTCCTAAACAGTAATATATTAAATAGTAATACTATTATATTTGACAAATAATTATATTGTAAAAATATATTAT
>NZ_LTAY01000107.1 GCF_002050515.1 Clostridium thermobutyricum DSM 4928
ATAATTAATATTTTATTCATTATATATAAAGCTTTATATTGCAACATATTAGAAGTTTTATGGAAAAAAATGAAACTAAAAAAATTTAAAAAAATGACGAATCAGTAAAATGTGAACGTAAAATATAAAATGTTATAAATTTTATAAAAAATTTTTTGATAGTTAAATTTTAAATATTAGTGGTTTATAATCAAAGTTGTAATCAAACAATGTTAGGAGGAGATGTTCTTGAGAATTACAATGCGTGAACAAGAGAAGCTTATGATCGTTGTTGCAGCTGAAGTTGCAAGAAGAAGAATGAAAAAAGGTCTTAAGCTAAATTATCCAGAATCTGTTGCTTTAATAACAGATGAAATAATGGAAGGTGCTAGAGAAGGTAAAAGTGTTACTGATCTAATGGACGAAGGAAGAAAAATCTTAACAAGAGATCAAGTAATGGAAGGAATTCCAGAAATGATACATACAGTTCAAGTAGAAGTAACTTTCCCTGATGGAACTAAACTAGTAACAGTACATGATCCAATTCAATAATAGTAAGGAGGTTAAATTATGATACCAGGTGAAATAATTTTAGGTGAAGGAACTATAAAATATAACGAAGGTAGAGAAGCTATCAAAATAAAAGTTAAAAATGAAGCTGATAGACCAGTTCAAGTTGGTTCACATTTTCATTTTTATGAAGTTAATACAGGATTAAAATTTGATAGAGAAAAAGCTTACGGAAAGAGATTAGATATACCAGCTGGAACAGCAGTTAGATTTGAACCAGGTGATGAAAAAGAAGTTAATTTAATTGATATTGCCGGAGTTAGAAGAGTATACGGATTAAATAACCAAGTAGACGGATACTTAGATGAAGGGAGAAGAAAGTAATGAGTTTTGAAATAGATAGAAAACGCTATGCTGATTTATTTGGACCAACTAAAGGTGACAAAATAAGATTAGCAGATACTGATCTTTTTATAGAAATAGAAAAAGACTTAACTGTTTATGGAGATGAATGTAAGTTCGGTGGAGGAAAATCTCTAAGAGATGGAATGGGACAAAACTCTATTGAAACTAGAAAAAATCCTAAAGTAGTTGACTTAATAATTACAGGAGTTACAATTCTTGACTACACAGGAATTTATAAAGCTGATATCGGTATTAAAGATGGTAAAATAGCTGCTATAGGAAAAGGTGGAAACCCATTAGGAATGGATAATGTAGATTTCATAGTAGGTGTTAGTACTGAAGCTTTAGCAGGAGAAGGATTAATCTTAACTGCTGGTGGAATTGATACACACGTACACTATATTAGCCCAGATTTAGTTAGAGTAGCATTAGAAGGTGGAATAACTACTGTAATCGGTGGTGGAACTGGACCAAATGATGGAACAAATGCTACAACTTGTACTCCAGGTGCTTGGAATATAGAAAGAATGATCCAATCAGCTGAAGCACTACCAATAAATATTGGATTCTTAGGAAAAGGTAGTGGAGCTAACGTAGAAGTTAACGGAGAACAAATCGAAGCTGGAGCTTGTGGTTTAAAAATTCACGAAGACTGGGGAGCTACAAAATCTGCAATAGATTATTCACTTAGAGCTGCTGATAAATATGATGTTCAAGTTTCAATCCACACTGATACTTTAAATGAAGCTGGATTCGTTGAACATACTATAGATTCAATTGAAGGAAGAGTAATACACA
>NZ_LTAY01000108.1 GCF_002050515.1 Clostridium thermobutyricum DSM 4928
TTTTTAAAATTATCAAACTTTTCAATTTCTATATTATTTTTAGTATATACATCTATAGTTTCAGATTCTATTTTGTTGAAATTTTCTATTTTTAAATCTAGATTTTTAACTTTATTTTTTAACATTTCAATTTGATCTAATAATAATTTTGAAACTTCTTCATTATTAGTCAGAGATAATTTATTGATTAAGTTTGAAATTTTAGAGTTTAGAATATTTTTTTCTTTAAGTAATATATTTACTTTATTTACTTTTACATTTTTATCTGTGGATTCAATTGAATTTTCTAGAGCAGCAAAAATATATTCAGAGCTTTTAATTTTAATATTTTCTATAATCAAATTTTCTATCTCAAGACCATTTAAATTTTTTGAATTACATTTAACTTTTCCAGAATTATTTTTTAAAGTACAAGTATAATAAAATCTTTTAGTTCCATCAGTATAAGGCTTGCCATATATTACTCTCATAGGTGATCCACAACTACATTTTAATAGTGGTGTTAATAAAGCAGTATTAGTTCTTCCAAGTCTAGGAGCTTTATTAGTATTATTTTTAATTATAGACTGGACTTTAAGCCAACTTTTGGAGGTTATTATTCCTTTGTGGTTAGAAACAGCAGCAATTTTTCCTTCAGTTTTACCATATCTAAGAATTCCATTTCCATTTGCTTCACCACATACTTCATAATTAAGAGTTGATAAATATTCTAATACTTCTGGGGAGCTTTGTACATAAACTGGATTTTGAAGAATTATATTTATACTATTTTTATCAATAATACCTCCATTTTTACCTTTTATATTTTCAGCAAGAATCCATTTATATACTTGTGATAAGGATTGTAATTCAAGGTATTTTGAATATATTTTTTTTACTAATTTAAGTTCTTTAGGATTTTTTGTTAATATAGTCATATATCGCTCTTTCATATTTTCATCTCTATAAGTTTTTCTTATACAATCAAATCCAAGAGGAGATTGTCCACCAAGCCAACGCCCCATTCTAGCTAGTGTATACATATTATCTTTAATTCTTTCTACAAGCTGATCTCTTTCTAATTGTGCAAGAGAAGCTAAGATTCCAATAACAGCTCTACCAAATGAAGTAGAAGAATCAAATCCTTCTGTAGCACTATAAATAATACAATTAAGGTTAGTACACATTTCCATAGTATTATGTATATCTCGAGCATTTCTACCTAATCTATTTAATTGATATATTATAATTTTATTTATTTTTTCATCTTTAACTTTAGAAATCATTTTTTTATATTCAGGTCTATCTTCATTTTTTCCCGAAAATCCTTCATCAATATAAACTTCTATTTCTTTATTATGAAGATCAGAGAATTTGAAATTTATAAATTTTTTACATTTTATAATTTGATTTTCAATAGATTCTCCTTTACCAGTGAATTTAGATTTTCTACTATATATTGCAATACTCATAAAATCTATCTCCTCATTTATATAGTTATATAGTTTTTTTATTAGTATATTTATCTAAAAGAATATATAGTATCTTTTTAATTATGAAATAGGATTTATTTAACGATTATAGAAGTTAAATTATAAGATAAAATATTCTATAGTACAATTTACTATAAAATTATTTAT
>NZ_LTAY01000109.1 GCF_002050515.1 Clostridium thermobutyricum DSM 4928
TAAAGTGGTCCCTATGTCAAGGACATTTTAAAAAAGAGAGTTAAGATGCTAAAAGCTGATTTCTGTATTGAACAGGAGTCAGCTTTTTTAAATTCCATTGACAACGCTCATTGTTATAATAATCAATATAATCATCTATAACTAATTGTAATTCTTCTAGGCTAGAGCAATATTTGTAATTAATTTCATCTTTCATGTGTCCAAAAATGATTCCTGCGGAGCATTATCCCAGCAATTTCCGCGCCTGGACATAGATTGTCCAAGATTTTTAGATTTCAAAAGTTTTTGAAATGTTGGGCTTGTATAATGACTACCTTGATCTGAATGGATAAAGGCATCTTCGGCTAATTTTACCTTAGAATTTGTAATTAACTTATGTATCGTATTTGTAACAATATCTAAAGTTATCCTATCTGATAAATTATAAGCTAATATCTCATTTGTTGAAGCATCTTTGATGGTAGACAAATAAGCCATATTAGAATTTGAATATGGCAAATATGTAATGTCTGTAAGTAATACCTTACCTGGCACTTTTTGCTTAAAGTTCCTATTGAGTAAATTTGGAACTACAGTATGTTCCTTTGTAGCTTTAGCTATACGCTTATACGGATTAGGTTTTCTAATTGGACAAATTATATTAAATTTTCTCATTATCCTTTGTATACGCTTTCTGCTATAAATAATATTGAATCTTTCTTTTAAGATCATTTTAATAGATCTTGATCCCTTTTTATATCCTCTATAATTGAAAGCCTTTAAAACATTATTTTTAATTATTTCATCTTGCTTTTCACGATTTTTACGATTATTTTTAGACTTTAAATAATTATAGTAACCGGAACGTGAAACATTTGCCACATTGCATAATTGTTTAATTAAATTTCCTAAAGATAATTTGTTAGCTAGTGACTCTATTAGTCTAAATGCTTGTGCTGCTATTACTTTACTTTTTTTCACCTGCCTTTCTTGCAGCTCTAATTTTTTTAATAATTCTATCTCAGCCTTTAGATATTCAATTTCAGCATTTTGTCTTGATATTATTTCATCTTTAGTAATTTTACGCTTACGCGGACGCCCGCAATTATTCCTTCTAGTATCATCTAATCCTAATACTCCATTATCCTTATATGCTTTTCTCCATCTTGATCCTGCACAATCTACGCGACGCATCCCAATAATATCTACATCAAATCCAGCTTCTTCAAAGATAACTCTTGAAGTCTTGCCTTTACTAGATTCAGCAATGAAATGTATTTTAAATTCATTGGTATAGGTTATTGATTTTTCACTTACCTTATTAACATATTTATTCTTTGATAATTTAACTATTTCATCCTTTGAAAATCTTATTTTACTCATAACTAATCCACCTCATAAATTTATTGTACAAAAAAAGAACCTATATAGATAGACTCTTTTTTATAAGTGTCCATCTTATAGGTTCCAGTTTA
>NZ_LTAY01000110.1 GCF_002050515.1 Clostridium thermobutyricum DSM 4928
TTTAATAACTTTATATAAAAGAGAGAATTTAGTTGATAATTGCATAACTCTTTTATTCTATAATGTTGATATACAGTCTTTAGTAAATGAATTAAAAAAGATTTCTATAATTGATAATTATAAAATAGAATATGAAAGAAATTTAAAACTATTAGAGTTAAAATTTAAGAATGAAATAGATCTTAATGAATTCAATAAAATATTGAAAATTTTAGACACTATATATATAGTTGAAATCTATCAATGTAAAATGACTTTTGAATTATTACATAAAATTAAAGATAAAACAATTACAACTAGTGAAATTTTAATAGAAATTAATTTATCTCAATCAGAAATTTCGAAGAGTACTGGTATTCCTAGAAATAAACTAAATGATTTTATAAAAGGGCGTAGAAAAGTTAATATAGATATTATAAATTCAATTTATTCTCAGTACCCTTTAATTCCAGCATGGGATATTTTCAACTGTCCAAAATAGTTCTGTAAATTTTTGATATATGGATTTATGTGTTATAAAATGTATATATAGGAAATAACAAATGATAAAAGGACGTGTTAATTGATGAATAAAGTTATTTTAGTTGGTAGACTTACAAGAGACCCTGAATTAAGATTTGCTGCTGGAAGTGGTAATGCTGTTGCTAGATTTTCATTAGCTGTTACAAGACAATTTAAGAGGGATGAAGCTGATTTTATTAACTGTGTTTCATTCGGAAAACAAGCTGAAACTATAGCACAATACCTTACAAAAGGAAGACAAATATCATTAGTAGGAAGTTTAAGGACTGGCTCATATGATGCACAGGATGGCTCTAAGAGATATACTACTGATGTAGTAGTTGAAAATTTTGAATTTATCGGCGGAAAAGGAAATACCAATACTAACGGACAAAATAATAGCCAAATCTCTAGTGGGTTTGATGATGATTTAACTCCTGTAGATGATGGAGATATGCCGTTTTAATTATGCTAAAAATATTATATAGATAAAGTTTAAATCCATATCTTTTAGATATGGATTTTTAAATTAATTTAAATGCTCTAAAACTGATTTTAACCAATTAATAAATATCTTTATATTAAATTTTCCAATCTTATCATCACATTTTAAACTATTTAATCCTGAAATTAAATCTTCTATATATTCTTTATCTCCTTCAAAGTAATCTTTAACATTGCTAAATGAATATCTACTAAAAATTGCTTCCGCTAACTTACGTTTTTCTAAATTATTGCTTTCTTCAAGCATTATAATAATTTTATTAATATCAAAATATTTTAAGAATCCTTTATAATTGAAAAAATAATCATTTTTATCTGAAATATATCTTGCA
>NZ_LTAY01000111.1 GCF_002050515.1 Clostridium thermobutyricum DSM 4928
CAGCGTTCGTCCTGAGCCAGGATCAAACTCTCAATAAAAAGTTTAATCTTTCAGCTCTTAAAACTTACTTATAAAAGAATTGCTGGTTTAAGTTTGCTTATATATTATTCTGTTCAATTTTCAAAGACCATTTTTTCTCATCGCTTTTGGCGATTTGTTTGCTTCGGAAGTTGTTTCCTCGCTTCCGACACGATTTATTATACTCATATCATTCGACATTTTTCATTTATCTATATGTATATAAACTAATTATTTTTATTTTTCTTTAATTTTCTCTTATTTACTTTAAATTTTATATATTGATACACTAGGAAAAGTGTCTTTAAAAATATATTTAAATTTCTAATTTTAAAAAAGTTTTTAGTATATATAAAAGAGGATTTTAGGCTATATTTTAATCAAGCTAAAATCCTCCCGAAATATTTAAAGGACACAATAAAGAATCTAATCAATTTTATTATACCCATAAAATTTTAAAATAATAAATTTAAGTTATATTAAATTATTCTCTATTCTTCTAATTTTATTTATATAATTTGTTATTCTCATTTTAAATCTTTCAATATGATTATTAGTATAGAAATTTATCAAATCATATGAAATAAAAATAGCATCTACTATTAAATATTGTAAATCCTTTAAATTTTCTTTATCTTTTTCATCTATATCTATCTCATCACTCTTTACTTTTAATTCTTCAAAAGCATTTTTAAATTTGTTTAACTTCTCAGTAATTTTAATATCACTATTGTCTTGTATCTTTTTATCAAGTATACCTTCTAAATATTCTACATATTCCTTATTTAATTCTTTGTAGCTTACATAAACTTTATATAATTCCATTTCATCACCTTACTATTTTTTAGCTTTTTATTTATTATTATAAAACTTTTAGTTATGAATTTGAATTATATTGTTAATTCTCTTTTAGGCTATTTATATAAATTTATTTTACTTAGATTATTAAGTTTCTAATATTATAAATACCGTTTAATTACTTTCTAAAACTTTTTAATAAAGGCAAAATTTTTGCTATTGCTTTCTCTTCTGCCTCTCTTTTACTTTCAACTGTAAATCCAGTTCCATCTACTAATAATTCTTCAAACTTCTTAATACCTATAATATTCATTAAGTCCTCTACATATTTTATTCCTTGGCTCATTTTATTTTTTAATATAATAGGTAAATGTCCTCCAGATGATTGAACATAAATCATTCTTCTTTCTTTATCACCTAATAGACCTTTTACTCCTTTTTCAGAAATATCAATAGTTTTTCCTTGTTGAATTATGCAATCTAAATATTCTTTTAAAGGAGATGGAAAAGACATATTCCAAAGTGGAGCTGCTATTATATACACATCTGCACTTATGAACTGATTTACTAATTCATTAATTCTATCTACATTATCATTTTCTTCTTGTGTTAATGAATCTTTTCTTTGAACTATGCAGTTTCTACTTTCAAAATATCTTGCCTCTAATCTAGGTATTTTATTTTCATATAAATTCAATTCCTCTAATTTAGATTCAGGATGAAATTTCATTAACATATTAATTAACTCCCTAGATACTTTTCTACTTGATGATTCCTCTTCACTCTTTGAATTAGCTATTATATATAATATTTTCATAAACACACCTCTTCTCATTTTATAAATTTAGTATGCTTATTTTATATATAAAATAAACATAAATAATTCTTATTAAAATAAATAAAGAGCTTCCTTAAAATTAAGAAAGCTCTTTATTAGTCTATTATTTTGTTTCTTCTATTAATTTGTTTAGCTTATTTTCTAATAGCCATAATTTCTTTTGTTTTCTGTTAGTAGCTACTAATCTATTTTTATCTTTTTTATTTAATTCTATTAATCTTATATATTCTGCATCAGCAATTTTAACTGCTTCTTTTATTACCATTAATTCTTCATGAGTAAACATATTAATTTTGTTGTAAAATATCATATTTTACAACAAATTCACCTCCTGCACTAAAAAATATATTTTATTATAGCATATAACTATTATTCTAATGCTATTTCATTTTCTATTTTCATTTCAGTTATTGTTTCACCTATTATTTTTATACCTTTTTCTATTTCTTCTAAATTCACTCTAGATAATCCTAATCTAAATGCATTATCAGATGCATTATCTATTGAAAATATATCTCCGGGCATAAATATAACTTTCTTTTTATAGCATCTTTCTAACAATTTTCTGCTATTTATATTATCTAATCCTACATATATGTGAAGACCACCCTCTCCCCACAATATTTTAGGATTAATATATTTTTTTATGCATTTTAAAGCAAACTTATATTTTTCCTTATATATCTTTTTTACTTTTTTCATATTCTTATCAAAATAACCTTCGCTTAGATACTCATAAAGTATCCCTTGATCTAAAAATGATGTATGAATATTTTTACACCTTTTAACACTTTGTAATAAATCAATTAAATTCTTTTCCCCAAGTATCCAACCTATTCTCATTCCCGGAAAAAGAATTTTAGAAAAACTTGATAAATATACTACACCACTTCCTCCAGTATCAAAAGATGCTATAGGAGATAGATGTGTACTATTATAAAGTAATTCTTCATTAAAACCATCTTCTATAATTGGAACATTACTTTCCTTAAACAACCTATACACTTCATGTCTTTTTTCCCCTTTCATGACGAGCCCTGTGGGATTATGATATGAAGGTATAAGATATCCAAATTTAACTTTTTCTAATTTGAGCTTTTCTTTTAGTTCTTCTAGACATAGTCCATCCTCATTCATACTAACTCCAATAATGTTTAATCCTTGAGCCTTCATTATTTTTACAGCTGTATTATGAGTTGGATTTTCACATATTATGCTATCTCCTGGTTTTGTAAATGCTGAAAGCATCATTTCTAATGCTTCAGTAAACCCATTTGTTATTAATATATCTTTTCCTTTTGTATCTATGCCTTTATTTTGCATATATTTTAATAGATAATCTATTAATGGCTTATATCCTTTTGCATATCCATAATTTAAAATTTTGTGTTCTTCTATAGATATTCTATTTAAAAATGATTTTTTAAAATCATCTATATTAAATAATTCTCCATCTGGTGATATGCTTTTAAAGGATATTATTCCTTTTTCCCATGGTATTTCACTTTTCACGATATCTAATTCATTTGCTAACCTACCATATTCATTTAATTTATCATTCCATGGGATATTCCATTTTTCTTCTTCATTAATTTCTATTGGAGTTACAAAGGTTCCTTTTCCCTTAATTGTATATATAACTCCTTCTGATTCTAGATTTTCATAGGCTGTTATTACCGAATTCCTACTAACTCCTAGAATACGTCCAAGTTCTCTAGTAGCTGGTAACTTTCCATTACCTGCTATTAGCTTATTGTCTATCATATTTTTTATATATTTCTCTATTTGTTTATATATTGGTTCTTCATTATTAAACTCTAAGCTAGAAAAAATCAAATCATTTCAACTCCTAATTAAGTGAATATCTGATTATATTATCTATCAACTCACTATATTCCATACCACTAGCTTTGGCACTTTTAGGAATAAGGCTTGACTTTGTCATTCCTGGTAAAGTATTGACTTCTAGTACGTATGGTTCTCCATCACTTACTATCATATCAATTCTTGAATAGCTCTTGCAACCTAATGCATCCCAAGTTTTTTCTGAAATTTTATTTATTTTTTCTTGAACAAAAGGATCAATTTTTATCACTTCTTCAACTGCTCCACCTTCTTCATATTTTGAAGCATAATCAAAAAACTTGCCTTTGTTTGCTTTTATTGAAATTGTAGGATAAACTTTCCCATTTAAAACAAAGCTCGCTATTTCTTCACCTTCTATAAACTTTTCTATTATTACTTCTTTATCACATTTAAGACCTTCTCTAACAGCATTTTCTACTTCACTTTCACTCTTAACAAAGAATGTTGCCACACTTGAGCCTCCGTTATTTGGCTTTATGAATACTGGATATGTCATTTTTTCAATCATATCATAATCTATTTCTTCAACTGATTTTACAACTATCCAATCTGCTGTATTTATTCCATGTCTTTTTATATATTTCTTAGTTAGTGCTTTATTCATACATATTGCACTTGTTTTTACATCACAACCACTATAAGGTATACCCATTCCTTCTAATATAGATTGTACTGTTCCATCTTCTCCAAATTTTCCGTGAAGTGCAAGAAGTGCAAAATCTATATCTTTAGCCTTTTCTATTACATCACTTTCTTTATTTATTATGATTGGAACTATTTCCTTATATTTATCTTTATTTATATTTTTTAATATTTCTTCCCCTGATTTTAATGAGATTTCTCTCTCTGTCGATATTCCTCCCATTAATACTCCAATTCTCATTTCTAATCACTTTCCTTTTTATTATTTTGACATGATTTATTATATGTTCGTAATATCTTTTTATAAAGAACCACTTCTTAATAAGTTTCTCTAATCAGTGGTTCTTAAAATAGAATTAGAAAATTTAACCTTTTGTATTGAAAACAATTACATGAACTGTTATAATTTTAAATGTAAATTATTTATATATTGATATATATTTAACTTGTGTAGAGATTATTTAGAGTTAAACACGAGGGAGTCTTTTTATTGCTCCATTTTGTTTAGCTCTTTTAATTTTTATAAATTATTTCTAAACAAAATTTAATATATCGGATGGTGGATGTTTATGGTGGAAAAATTTTTAGCAGAAATGATTGGAACAATGATTCTAATACTATTAGGAGATGGGGTTGTAGCCAATGTTTTACTAAAGAAAACTAAGGGGAATAATTCAGGTTTAATTGTTATTACTACAGGTTGGGCTTTTGCTGTTGCAATACCAGTATTTATATTTGCTGCTATAAGTGGTGCCCAATTTAATCCTGCTGTAACTATTTCTTTAGCTGTAATAGGAGACATGCCTTGGTCTGAAGTACCTTTTTATATAATTGCACAAGTTATAGGTGCATTTTTAGGTGCTGTTTTGGTATTCTTAACTTATTACAAGCATTTTGAAGAAACTGAAGATAAAGATTCAAAACTAGGAATTTTCTGCACAATGCCAGCTATAAGAGATTATAAGTGGAACTTTATAACAGAGTTTATAGGAACATTCATTTTAATGTTTGGAATTATGGGAATAGGAGCTTCTAAAATGGCTGCTGGTATTTCACCAATAGCTATAGGACTTTTAATTTGGGTAATTGGACTTTCATTAGGAGGCCCTACTGGATATGCAATTAATCCTGCTAGAGACTTTGGTCCTAGACTTGCTCATTTCTTACTTCCAATAAAAAATAAACGTGACTCTGATTGGGCTTATTCTTGGATTCCAATTATAGCTCCAATACTTGGAGGAATTGTAGGAACAGTTTTATTCACAGTAATATTTAAATAATTATAAAAACAATATATTCACAGTCTAAAGGAGGCTATTTTAATGATTAATTTTAGAAGAGTACTTGAAGAAAATCCAGTAGTAGCTGCTGTAAAAAACAATGAACAATTGGATAAGGCATTAGAAACTGATGTTAATGTAATTTTTGTTCTTTTCGGTAATATATTAGATATTGTATCTATTTCAAAAAAAATATCCGCTCATAATAAAATAGGAATATTACACATTGATTTAGTAGATGGTTTAACAAATAGAGAAATAGCTTTACAATATTTAAAAGAAAAAACAAGTTTTAATGGCATCATAAGTACAAAGCCTCAGACAATAAGATCAGCAAAAAAACTAGGACTTATAGCAATTCAGAGAGTATTTATTTTAGATAGCCTTTCTTTTCAAGGTATACAAAATCATTTAGTAGATGAGTGTGATGCAGTTGAAATGCTACCTGGTCTATTATTTAAAATAATAGATCAACTTTCTAAAACTATAAATAAACCACTAATTGTTGGTGGTTTAATATCTGATAAAGAAGATGTTATGAGTGCTCTAAAATCTGGAGCAACTTGTATATCTACAACAAAAGAAGCTATTTGGTACATGTAAAAAAATCTTATGAGGTGATTAATATGAAAAAATATGTAGTGGCATTAGATCAAGGTACAACAAGTTCAAGAGCAATAATATTTGATAATGAACAAAATATTCTTGGAGTTAGTCAAAAAGAGTTTAATCAAATTTATCCAAAAGAAGGTTGGGTAGAACATGATCCTATGGAAATTTGGGCAACCCAATATAGTGTTTTACAAGAAGTTATGGCAAAATCAAATATAACTCAAGAAAATATTGCAGCTATAGGTATAACAAATCAAAGAGAAACTACTATTGTTTGGGACAAGAATACTGGAGTACCTGTTTATAATGCAATTGTTTGGCAATGCAGAAGAACTGCTGATATTTGTGATAAATTAAAATCTGATGGATATGAAGAATATATAAAAGAAAATACTGGATTAGTTTTAGATGCTTATTTCTCAGGAACAAAAATTAAATGGATTCTTGACCATGTAGAAGGTGCTAGAGAAAAAGCTGAAAAAGGTGATTTATTATTCGGTACAGTTGACACATGGCTTGTTTGGAAACTTACTAATGGAAAAGTTCACGTAACAGATTATACTAATGCATCTAGAACTATGCTTTTTAATATAAAGACTTTACAATGGGATGATAAGCTACTTGAAATTTTAGATATTCCTAAACAAATGCTTCCTGAAGTTAAAGATTCTTCATGTATATATGGATATGCTAACTTAGGTTCTAAAGGTGGAATAAGAGTTCCTATTTCAGGTATTGCTGGAGACCAACAAGCTGCTTTATTTGGACAAGCTGCCTTTAACAAAGGAGATGTTAAAAATACCTATGGAACTGGATGTTTTCTATTAATGAATACTGGAGAAAATTTAGTTCAAAGTAAAAATGGACTTTTAACAACTATTGCAATTGGATTAAATGGAAAAGTTCAATACGCACTAGAAGGATCTGTATTTGTAGGAGGAGCTGTTATTCAATGGCTTAGAGATGAACTCAGAATTATAAGTGATTCTAGTGACACTGCATATTTTGCTACAAAAGTTAAAGATAATGGGGGAGTTTATATAGTTCCTGCTTTTGTTGGACTTGGTGCGCCTCATTGGGATATGTATGCACGTGGTACAATAGTTGGATTAACTCGTGGTGCTAATAGAAATCATTTAATAAGAGCAGCCCTTGAATCAATTGCCTATCAAACTAGAGATGTTTTAGAGGCTATGATTGATGATGTTGGATATGATATTAACTGTATTAAAGTAGATGGAGGTGCAAGCCAAAACTTATTCTTAATGCAATTCCAATCTGACCTTGTTGGTAAAAAAGTTATAAAACCTATAATAACTGAAACTACAGCACTTGGTGCAGCATATCTTGCTGGTTTAGCAGTTGGATATTGGAAAGATAAAGAAGAAATCTCTAAACTTTGGTTTGCTAGTGAAGAATTTGAGCCAAAAGTTAATGAAGAAGACCGTAATAGATATTATAGTAAATGGAAAAAAGCAGTTGAAAGATCTAAAGATTGGGCTTTAGATGACTAATTTAAAAAATTTATGGAAATGTTTTCAGATATGTGTTATAATTAACGTAAGTTAATAAGAAAATT
Organism: Clostridium thermobutyricum DSM 4928; assembly: GCF_002050515.1. Lineage (GTDB taxonomy): Bacteria > Bacillota > Clostridia > Clostridiales > Clostridiaceae > Clostridium > Clostridium thermobutyricum. The sequence continues at coordinate 7,634 of NZ_LTAY01000111.1, forward strand.
TTATTTTTGTGTAGAAGAGAAGATTAGAGCTAAACACAAGAAGGGCATTGTTATGTCTTTTTTGAGTTGGCTCTTTTTATTTTAATACGAAGGAGCGATATAAATGATTTATGATGTTGCAATTATTGGTTCAGGAATTATAGGAGGTTCAATTTTTAGAGAGCTTACTAAATATAATCTAAATGTAGTTACACTTGAAAAAGAAAATGATGTTGCTATGGGAACATCGAAAGCAAATTCGGCAATTGTTCACTCTGGATATGACCCAGAACCAGGTACATTAATGGCAAAATATAATGTTGAAGGAAATAAAATGTTTGGTAAGCTTTGTAAAGATTTATCTGTTCCTTTTAAAAGAAATGGTTCACTTATTATAGGCTTTAATGAAGAAGATATGAAAGAATTAGATATTTTATATAAAAGAGGATTAGCTAACAAAGTTGAAGGAATAAAAATGCTAAATAAAGAAGAAGTCTTAGAGATGGAACCAAATATCAATCCTGATATTAAAGCAGCTCTATTCTGCCCTACTGGAGGAATAGTTGGGGCATATGAACTTACTATAGCTTTATCTGAAAATGCTATTGATAACGGCGGTGAATTAAGATTAAATTCTAAAGTAGTTAAAATAACTAAAGATAATCACTTTAAAATTACACTTGAAAATGGTGATATAGTAGAATCTAAATTTATAGTTAATGCTGCAGGAGTTCATGCTGATAATATTCACAATTTAATCTGCAATGAGGCTTATAAAATTACTCCAAGAAAAGGTGAATACTTCCTTTTAGATAAAAGTCAAGGATCTTTAGTAGAAAAAACTATTTTTCAATGTCCATCTGAATTAGGAAAAGGAGTTCTAGTTACTCCTACTGTCCATGGAAATCTTTTAGTTGGTCCAAATGCTATTGATATAGATGATAAAGACTCAGTTTCTACGGAATCAGAAGGATTAAATAAAATTAGAGAAACTTCAATAAGAACTACTAATAAAATCAATTTTAGAGAAAATATAAGAAATTTTGCTGGGCTTCGTGCTGTAGCAGATAATCCTGATTTTATAGTTGAAGAAGCAAAAGATGTTAAAGGTTTCTTTGATGTTGCAGGTATTAAATCTCCTGGTCTAACATCTGCTCCAGCAATAGCAGTTGATGTTGTAAAAATGATGGGACAAGCAGGACTTAAATTAAATCCAAAAGATAATTTTAAGGAAACTAGAGAGCAAATACATTTCATTAATCTTTCTCAAAGTGAAAAAGCTGAATTAATTAAGAAAGATAATAGATATGGAAGAATTATTTGTAGATGTGAATATATAACTGAAGGTGAGATAGTAGATAGCATTAATAGAACACTTGGAGCTAGAACAATTGATGGTGTTAAAAGAAGATGTAGACCTGGATGTGGAAGATGTCAAGGTGGATTCTGTGGACCTAGAGTTCAAGAAATAATAGCTCGTGAAACTGGAATGAATATAGAAGATGTTCTTTTAGATAAAAACAATTCATATATAATCGTTGGAAAAACAAAGTAGGAGGTATCAGTTATGAAATATGATTTAATAGTTGTAGGTGGAGGTCCAGCTGGTTTAGCTGCTGCACATGAGGCTTATAAAAATGGTGTTAAAAATATATTAATTATCGAAAGAGATAAAGAACTTGGAGGTATATTGAACCAATGTATTCATAACGGATTTGGACTTCATACTTTTAAAGAAGAACTTACTGGCCCTGAATATGCCGGAAGATTTATAGATTTAGTTAAAGAAACTGAAATTGAAGTTATGCTAGATACTATGGTTTTAATGATTCAAAATAAAACCGTTCATGCAATAAATTCTGAAAAAGGATATCTAACTCTTGAAGCTGAAGCAATTGTACTTGCTATGGGTTGCCGTGAAAGAACAAGAGGAGCTATAAGTATTCCTGGTGATAGACCTTCTGGAATATTTACTGCTGGTGCTGCTCAAAGATTTATAAATATGGAAGGATATATGGTTGGTAAAAAAGTGCTTATCCTTGGCTCTGGAGATATTGGACTTATAATGGCTAGAAGAATGACTCTTGAAGGAGCTGAAGTTAAAGCTGTTGTAGAACTTATGCCATACTCAAATGGATTAACAAGAAATATAGTTCAATGTTTAGAAGATTATAATATTCCGTTATATCTTTCTCATACAGTTGTAGATGTTAAAGGAGATGGAAGACTCGAAAAAGTATCTATAGCTAAAGTAGATGAAAATAAAAATCCTATAAAAGGAACCGAAATAGATTTTGATGTAGATACATTATTACTTTCTGTTGGATTAATTCCTGAAAATGAACTTTCTAAAAGTACAGGTGTAGAATTAGATATGAGAACTAATGGACTTATAGTTTCAGAAAGTATGGAAACAAATAAAGAAGGTATATTTGCTTGCGGAAATGTTGTACATGTTCATGACTTAGTTGACTTTGTTACTGAAGAATCAAAAAATGCCGGTAAAAATGCAGCAAAATATATTCAAGGTAAAAAAAGATTAAATAAATTTGTAGAAATTAAAAATGGAGAAAATATAAGTTATACAGTACCTCAAAAATTTGAAATTGAATCTCTTGATGGAAATCTTGGAGTATTCATGAGAGTTCGTAATGTATTTAAAAATAAAGTCATAGTTGTTAGAGATTCAGAAGGTAATATAATTCAAAGCTTTAAAAAGCAACATGTTGCTCCTGCTGAAATGGAAAGAATATCAATCCTAAAAAATAACCTTATGAATGCAAAAGGTGCTTTAACAATTTCATTAGAGGATGGTGAATAATCATGGAAAAAGAATTAATTTGTATAGTTTGTCCTAGAGGATGTCATCTTACTGTAGATACAGAGAAAGAAACAGTAAAAGGAAATACCTGTAAAAGAGGAGAAGTTTATGGATTAAATGAAGTTAAAAATCCAACAAGAATCGTTACTTCAACAGTTAAAATAGATAACTGTTCTAATATGGTTATACCAGTTAAAACAAATATCCCAATTCCTAAAGGAATGATATTTGATGTAATGAAGGAAATCAATTCTGTTTCTATTACACTTCCTATAAAAGTTGGAGATGTAATCATTAAAAATGTTTTAGGAACAGGATCTGATATAATATCAACTAAAACGATAGACTAAATACTAAATACCAAATACACACAAAAAACCTATAGATTAATCTATAGGTTTTTTATTTTATTAAATATTATATCTTAGAATTTAAATATGATTAATATTAAGTTATATTCAAAATATAACTCTTTAAAATTTATTTCTAATATAGATTATTTTAAAACACTTTGGTTATTGAAATTCTATAGAAACTAGAACATATTAAAATTTATAAACTAATAAAAATTTTTATAAAATACACTCTATAAACAATTATAAAAATAATATAACAATAAAAATACTTATTATATACATAATAAAACAGTAATTCCTGTTTTATTAAAAATACCACAGAATAATCCCATCATAAATATAATTTTTTATAAAGAAAGAAGAAAATAAAAATTCATAAAAAAGAAGTAATAACTTTCATCAAATAAACTATAGAATATGGTATTAATTCATATTTTCAACTTTATACTTTATTTATTTCATTTTCTTATTTAATATAGCATATTTCTGTATTAATTCATAAAATATACCATTAAGAATTAAAAACTTTGTTGAATAAAAGTATTTAATATATCACATTTTTTTTACTAATTCATACAATGTACTATAAGAAAAAAACAATTTCTTGTCGAACAAAAATTTTTAAATTTATGGAGGAATTTATGAAAATGATAGACGAAAATAAAAATTATTTACACGATTGCGATTGTGACGAACATGAAAGAAAACACTGCCATGATGATTTTGATTGTAGAAGACCTAATAGAAAACATTGCTTTGAAGAATGTTTTATAGTTAAAAGACCTTGTAGTTGTGCTCCAACACCAGGAAAAGCTTTATTAAGATGTTCTACTGGATCAGCTGGACCATTACCTGAAATAGATACCCTTTTACCAAACCCTATTCCTGTAGGTAGCATTACTATAGATACTAGAGAATTATGTAATCCTACAGTTCTTCTTAACTTTAATGCTATAATAACTAATCCTTCTAAATGTGGAGGCGGTAGACATCATAAAGATGCAGCTCCTGCTCCTGGTGGTGGTGGTCATGATCAACATGAACAAGATATAGAAGCTACTTTGACATTTACAGTTTTCAAATGCTGTGATGGATGTACTCAACCTGTAGGTGAATCATTCACTTTCTCAGCTACTCTTGATGAACTTTCAAGTCAATCATTCTCTTTCCAAGTTTGTGATTGCTCAAATTGTTGCGGATGTGAAACTTATACAGTTCAAATAACAAATGCTACTTTAACATCCCCTGGTTTAATAGTTAGAGCTCAAATTTCAGCTCTTGCAGTTGAAAATATTTGCTAGTAATTTATAATTTTAGATAAAAAGAGTGTTGAATTTTCGACACTCCTTTTTTTATTTTATATCTCTTTTTAATTAGTTGTTATTTAATTTCTTTCTTTTGAATATATTTATAATAATTTATATTTTATAGGAGTTATATATGAGCGCTAAAAACAAATCTACTGCTACTTGTGAGTACTTTGTAACATTAGGTAAACCCGGATCATTAGTTATTAAAGCTCCTGTAGTATTAGGAACAATCTCTGTAAAATTATCTAAAATTACAAATATTCCTTTTGATTCTACTTACATTGATATATTAGAAAATATAAATAAAATCTCATTAAACCCTTTAAATTTAAATGGAGATTCTTATTTAATAATTAATGGATTAATTAGTAAGACATTAAGGTATACAACTGATAGTATTGCAAATTCTATAAAATCACTAACTCTAAATATTCCTATTAATGAGTGTTTGGAAATAAAATTAAATCATTCACCTATTTTAGATACTATTGACTTTAAATTTTACTATCATAAGAAACCTAATCCTATATCTTGCGAATTAAATTACATAAAAATTGAAAAAGATATTATTAAAAAAGAAAAAAATGGTTTCTTTAATGAGTTTTCTATTCTTTTAAACGTTTCTTTAACTCAAATTCAAGATGTATTTATACCTGAACCTGAAGGCGAATTTATTGTATTAAATAAAGACTCTAATAAATTTAAAATAAATTCACCATCATCTCCTGAATATATTGTTGGTTATAACCCAGAAAAAGGGCTTATAGCTGAAAATTTAACAGATAAAAAATAGTATGTAATTGATATTTATACTCAGTACATACTATTTTTTTATTATATTAATTTTTCAAAAGCTATTCTCTTTTCTCCATATTCTAGCCCACTATTTAAATAAATTATTCCACAATATTTAAAACCTGATTTCTCTAAAAATCTTTGCATAGACAAATTTTCTTCATGAGTATCAATTTTTATACTATTTATATTTTTATTTAAACATATCCTTTCTGCCTCTTTTAATATATCTCTTGATATTCCTCTTCCTTTTAAATCATCTTTAATAGCAATCCTATGGATAACTGCATATTCACTATCAGTAAGCCATTTTCCTTCATAAATTTTATCATATGTAGATTCTCCTCTAAATGATATCGCTACAGTTCCAATAATAGTGTTTTCATCATCTAAAAGAACAAATGCCTCTCCATTTTTTATATCATTTAAAATAACCTCTTCATTTGGATATCCATTTTGCCATTGATTTATACTGTTTTTCTTAAAATATTCCTTACTTGCATTTATAATATCCATTACATTTTTTATATCTTTTTTAGTTGTTTTTCTAAATATCATTTCTCTCTCCTAATTGTTACATTCTGAATACTTCATTATTTCGTATTCCAAAAATTTATTAAATTTATCATATTCTTTTTTTAATAATTCTCTCTTAAAGCTCATAATCTTTAATTTATGTCCCTTATATATTTTTCTATAAGGTGGATGTATGTGATCAAATTCTTGCATAATAAATCCTAATCTTTCATAAAAATTAAGTCTTTTAATTGATATCTCATCTATTGGTGGATCTATCTCTAAAATAATAATTTTATTATCACTACAAAAATCTTTTAAAATTTTTGATCCATAGCTTTGTCCTCTAAAGTCTTTATTAATAGCTAAATGTTCAATATATTTATAATTTTCAAATTCCCAATAAAGTATTATTCCAATTAAAATATTATCTTCATAAACTATAGTGCATTTATAATTCTTATTTTTTAAAACCTCTATCTGATCATTCAAAGTCCTTCTTTCAAACTCTGGAAAACTATAATTATATATTTCCATTAGTTTATCGAAATAAATATCTTTTTTTGAAGTTATTCTCTTAAACTGCATATAAATCTATCTCCAATCTATTATTTTTAATTTAGTTCTTAATCTTAATTATAATTCTTATAGCTATGAAATAATATCCTTATAAATTTCCCCTTATATCAAAATTAGTATCAATAAAATATCTAAATAAATATATTAATTATATGGAGGTGAAATTATGCCAGATAATATTTCTAGACATCTTACAGGAAATCATGAATTAGATTTAGAATTAATAGATAAAGAAATACAAGGGTGTTATATTGCAATAATTTCATATATAATTCTTATTGCTTCTGCCAAACAAGATAGACTTACTATTCTTGAAGAATCAACTGGATTTACACCTACATCTACGGCAACAGAATTAGCTGCTTTATCTAGTTATGTTGCTTTGACTTCAAGTTTAATTTTAGGAGAAGTTGCATTTGAAAGACTTAACGAAATTGAAAAGAATATAGCTAGTGGAATAACAAATGCTTCTATTTTGCCTAATATAGAAATAGCTAATGGATATGTTTTTTCAATTATAGGTAATATGTTAAAAGTATCTGGTACTGTAAGAAAAGTCAAAGAACAAGCTAATACATCAATTTTATAATATCCATATTTTAAATACTTATTTGTAATTAAACTATTATAACCTCATCTCTTAACTTATTACATCTTTTATTTTCAAAACAATTTCATTTACTTCTTTATTAGTTGTATCAATTTTTATTGTATCCATTAACTGATATAATTCATATTTATCTAAACTTCTTTTTATATTCTCTTCATCTCTTATACCCAATTTTATATCTTTTAATATTCTTTCTAAAAGATTTTCTTTAGAACACATAAGGGTTATTTTATATATCTCTACATTATCAGCTTTTAGATTTTTTATTATATCTTCCATTATTTCATCAGTATGTATAACCCAATTAAATATTATATATTTTGAATTTGAGTTACTTATAAAATTATTCAATATAAATGTTATATTTTCTAATACCATTTTTTTATTTTCTTCTGTTACTTTAAATGGATTCATAATCCAACAATTATCTCCATCTAACCAAAAAGAGTCCTCAAGTTCTTTATATAACTTTTTACTAATTGTAGTTTTTCCAACTCCCATTACCCCATTTATAATTATCAATTTTTTGTTCATACCCCTTCACCTCAAATAAATAAAACTTTTAGTCCTAAAAATATCTTTTAATAAATATAAATTTAAATATTACTCTATAAAAATTTTACCATATAAAATATTCAGTTGAATTTATATATTTCAAATTTGTAAGATTACTGAAAGATACTTCGATATGTAATTTTAGTTTTTCTAAGTAAAATTAAATCATAGAAAACAAACAAAAGATATTTAGGAGGACTAAGAAATGAATAGATTTTTATTAATTTTAGAAGCAGTTTTAACAGGAGTATTTGGATACTACATAAATAGCGATAAAGTTTGCTAATTCTAAGCTTAATTTTAAGAATATGGAGGCTTGGAAATTGTATTATCGGATTATAAAATTAAATAAATTACGTATATAAAAAGACTTATGCAAGAATTCAAATAGCATAAGTCTTTTTTATATTTAAATCAGTTTTCTTATAAAGTTATAAACTTTTTCATCTTCTTCTCTTGATAATTTTATATTTCCAAATTCATTTTCACTTACAGAAAAATTTAAAAACTCTTTTAATTTATGATTATACAAAGATCTATCTAACTTTATTTTGCTAAATAATATCTTTTGAGAGCATGGTTTACTATTAGCATCAGATGGAAGCATAAGCATTGCTAATCCGCATGTATATTTATTTTTATTTACATTAGGTTTAATCATAGTTATATTGGTAATTCCATCTTCAGCACTTTGTAATGAAAAATAAATAAGTTTATCAGATGTATTATAATTTCCTTTAAAACATTTAACTATATCTCCGCTTCTTGATAAAATTTTAAAAGTAACATTATCATTTAATATTTCAATTATACCTTCGTGTATTCCACCTTCTCTTCCTATATTAGTCACTAAGAAATAAGTGTAGTATTTTTCTTCAAATAAATCTTCTTTAATATTTAAATTATTCTCTAAATTTTCTACATCTATAGCAGTTAGAGGAATGCTTATAAGATTTTCTATTTTTATTTTATATATTTCACAAATATATATTAAAGTTTCTATAGCGGGAAAAGCTTCTCCACTCTTATATTTTGAAAGTAAATCTTCAGATACTCCTATCTTTCTAGCTAAATGTTTTTGTGTACCTTCTATCTGAATTAATTTTTTTAAATTATATATAAAAGTTTTAGATGTCTTTTGAAATATATCATTTTTCAAAGCCTTTATAGTGTTTTTATCACAATTATCTTTTTCATTTCTTATATGTTCTAATTTATTTTCAATAGTTTTATTTATTTCTCTTAATTCACTAAGTTCTTTTCTCAAGGCTATACCTCCAAATTAATATACAAATAAATTACTTGAATAATATTCAAGTCTATATTTTATAATTTTCAATTAGATTTTATATTTCTATATAGTTATTGTAATAAACATATTATTATATTACCATAATATCAAAATTAATAAGATTTTATATTTTAAATGCTTTATGGGGGAACACTAAGTGAGTAAATCAAATACTTTTGATAAAAATAAAATTAAAGCTATATTATTTAATCCTGGAAGGGTATTAAATATTTCACCTACAGGTCATTGGTTTATAGCTCCAAATTTTTTTAAATATATTAATAGAAATAACTTTAATTCAAAGGAGAAATATCAAAAAAAATTATCTTTCCCAAAATCCATAGAACCCGAATCTAATGAATCTTTGATAATATATGAAAAAGAAAATTTTGAACAATTTAATTATTACTATAAAATACTACTAGAGAATTTTCCACAATTAGAAATAAAATTTGAAAAAATAGATTCTATTAATGTGGATTATGTGTATAACCATTATAAATTTTTTAATGACACTTTCAAACTATTTCCCGAATTGAGTAAAAATTATCACCCAGAATCAAACTCAAATAACTGTACATCATTAAAAAATATTTTTAAAAAGATTAGTTTTAAAAATTGTTTTAAAATATTAAATACTTCTTCGCAGAAAAATATAAATAATATAAATACTTTTCATATTTCTTCTATTGATGAATATAGTCTTTCTCCTAATGAAGCAATCTTTGTAGATGATAATATAAAAAATTGTGATGCTGCCAAAAAACTTGGTATAACTTCATTCCTATTATGTGAAGATTATAAATCATATCTATATAATAAAATTAAACATAGAGAATATAATATAATCAGAAGTTTATCAGATATTAAATCAATTTTGGCTAAATAAAAAGCATTCTTTAAATAGAATGCTTTTTACTTACTATGTTTTTTAATTTTCTCTAACACATTCATTAATAGATGAATTTCCTAATCCCCCACCATAAGTTATTACTTTATTTCCTGCTATTAAAACACGATCTGCTGGGAATTTATCATTGAATACTCTATTTGTAATTTTTTCGTTTTGAGGTAATACAACTAAGACTTGTAATTCACCAAATTTATTACCAGTAACATTTTCTAATTTATTATATTTTGAATCTCCAAAATATGAATTTACACTCATATTATAAATATAGTATTGAGGATTTTTAATAACTTTTCCCATAAATGAATATAACTTATCTGTCATTATTAATTTTTGTCCTTCATATGAATTATATTTTCCAACTTCACCTACAGTACTTCCTATTTGTTTACCAACTACCCAATTTCCAAAGTATTTTGAAATTATCGCATTATCATTTGGGTGAATATCATTTTGATTATCAGTAAAAGTTATATATTTCTTATTTATATATCCATAGAATTCACCATTTTGTTTAACTTTATAATAATCACCTTTTTCACCTAAAATAGTAACTTTAACTCCATTATTTATAACATATCTTAAATTACCATTATCTGTTGGTACTATAAATTCTGGTTCACTATTTACAGCTATGTTAGTTACATAACCTATCTTTCCATTTACATTATTAACTTCTTCTATATTATTATTAATAGATTTGGTTCCTTCATCTTCTCTTACTTGCTTACTTAATTTTGTAATATCAGCTGCTTTAACATTAGAATTTGAACTATTGTTATTTACCTTAATATTTTTATTGTCTAAATTTTCTATTTGTAAAGTTTTAATTTTATTTGCCGTTAAAGCTTTATTGTTAACTGCACTAGTAGTTGCATGAGCTGAAATTCCTCCTGCAATTACTAATGCAGCCACAATAGAAATTATTACCTTTGTTTTCATTTTAATGCCTCCCTAACAAAAAAATTACATATTTATTTATAATGTAAGAATATCACATAAATTTTATATAAAAGTTTAATTTTTGTTACAGAAACGTAAAATTTACATTTTATTCTAAAAAAAATTTTGAGATAATAAACTTAAAGTTTATAATATTATTTAAGAATTTAGTTAATATTTATAAATAAAAGTCTATAAAGGAGGAAAAATTTTGAACAATGCATTTAAAAAAGATTATAAAATAAATATTTATGATGTTGATGCTAGACATCAATGTAAATTTTCAACTCTAGCAAATTATTTATGGGATATAGTCATATCTCAATCTGATTCTTTAGGAGAAACTGAAGAAGGATTTGTACATAATAATTGTGTTTGGGTACTTTTAAAATACGATATAAATATATACGAATATCCTAAATTTAGAGATACTATAAGCGTTGATACTCGTGTTTTAGGTTACAAAAAATTCTATGGTTATAGAGGTTATACTATTAGAAACTCTGAAAATAAAGTTATAGCTGAAGCAACTTCTATTGCAATAATAATTGATATTGAAAAAAGACGTCCAATGAAAATAACTCCTGACCAATGTGAAGTATATGGCTTAGAACGTGAATTAGATGAATGTCCACCATTAGATGATTTAATGTCTTTAGAAAATGAAGAATATTCAAAAGACTATACTATAAGTTACAGTGATATTGATTCAAATAATCATGTTAATAACGTAAAATATATGGAAATGTCTATTGATACTTTACCTAAATATATTCTAAATGAATATGACCTATCTAATATTAAAGTCTTATTTAAAAAGGAAACTAATATTGGAAGTACAGTTCATGTATCTAGTGAAGTAAAAGAAGTTTCAAATGAAGAAGTAATTACACTTCATACTATTACAGATGAAAAACTTCTTACAAAATTACAATTTACATGGAAAAAGAATAAAACTCCAAATCTATTTTAATTGAAATTTTAAAATAAATGAAAAAGCAAAACTGTTTCAGAATGCTTTTTCATTTATTTCTATCTAAAAAGTTCTATATAATAAACTTATTTTTATTAAAATCTAAGTTAAACTCTAAATTTATATACTCATTATATATTCTATAGCTCCAGTCTCTTCATCTATTTGCTCTTTAATTATTTTAAAGCCTTTAGAAATATAAAATTCAACAGCATTTTTGTTTTCTTTGTAAACAGCTAAGCTTAATTTATTGTACTCTTTAACTACATAATTTATTAATTCACTTCCTACACCCAAGCCTTGACAATTAATATCTACAAATAAGGCTCCTATAAATTCATTATTTATTACACTTATAAAACCTTTTATTTTATTTTCTATTTCATATATAAAAGTCTCAGACATAGGTATATATGTATTTTTAACTACATCATAATTATTTTCCCAGTATTCTTTACTAATAAAGTCATGTGCTTTAATCGTAATATCTTTCCATATTTTCATAACTTTTTCTATATCTTCATTTCTCAATTTTCTTATCATAATATTATCCCCTTTTAATATATCATTCTTAAGTTATTATAATTTTCCTATATTATATCATTTAAAATATAATTTAAGTTTTACACCCTCATTTTAATTCATAAAAAATAACTATATTTATTATAAAGAGTAAAAGGTATGTATAAAAAATACATACCTTTTACTCTTTAAGAGAATTTAGTCATATCTCTTTCAGTTCCATTTGACTTAGGTTCACCTGAAAGTGATTTTGCGCTTTCTACCTGTGGGTTATGATTTATGTGTTTCTTTTTAAATTTTTTCTTAGCCATAAATATCACCTCAAGAATAGTTTGTACAATTTATCTTTTATATATACTTTATAAATTAAAAATTTTCTTCTATAAATTCTCATAAAATCACATTTTATTAATAATAATGTTGTCATTGAAAGATATCTTCAATCCAAATTCATGCTATGTAAAATTTAACTCCAATACATGAATAAACCTTATCTATATAGCCAAACTAAAATATATTTAAATTTGATAAAAGGAGTAAATTCTAATGAAAAAATATATAAAATCTTTTTTACTTATTTCATTAACCATTATATGTTTGCTAGGATTTTCACTTCCTACATTTGCATATGATGATGTAAAGTTAGTTCTAGATTCTAATTCTACGGATAAGCTAAATAAGCATTTTCGTAAAAGTACAGATATTGTTGACCTTAGCAAAAATCCTAATCTGAATTTAACTGGACTTAATGAATTGAATATTTCAGGTAGTTCTCAATTTACTGAAAGTACACTTTCATTAATTAAAGATTCAATAGGGAAAAAATATAATATTATTGATATTGATTTAAGAGAAGAATCACATGGATTTGTAAATGGAATGGCTATAAGTTGGAAAAATAAATTAAATAATGCAAATGCCGGTTTGAATTTACAAGAAATTATATGTGATGAGAATCAGAAATTACAATCAATAAAACTTGATGAACCTTTAAATTATTATGCTCATAAAAACATTCAAAAACAAGTTATTCCTAAAAAAGTTGAAAATGAATGTAAATTAGTAAATAGTAAAGGAATTTCTTATATTAGAATGCCAGTAACTGATGGTGGATTACCTTCTGAGGAAATGGTTAATTCTTTTGTTAATTTTGTTAAATATCAACCTAAAAATAGTTGGCTTCACTTTCATTGTAAAGCTGGTATAGGAAGAACAACTACATTTATGATAATGTATGATATTTTGAAAAATTGTAAAACAGTTCCCTTAGATGATATTATTACTCGCCAAGTTATACTATCTAAAATAAGTGAACCTAATGCTCAAGATTTTTTTAATAAAAGACGTTATGATTTCTTAAGTAATTTTTATAATAAATGCAAATCAGATGAATTCAAAGCATCTTCTAATAATGTTTTATCTGATACTATAAAAACTACAAATTCATATATAAAAAATTCAATAGTTCCAAAAAATTTATGTGTAATATCAGAAAATGATATGACCAAAGAAGAAAGAACAATGATATCTACTCTTCAAGGATTAATATCAAATAAATCTAGTACACAAATTTATATACTACCTTCAAATGAGCCAGATTATAATATATGGCTTAAAGATTTAAAAAATAACTACAAAGTTAAATATAAACAATTTAAGAATCCATGGGAACTCTTAAAGCAGTTTAGTAATTATGCAAATGGATATGTTTTATATAATCAGAAAAATACTCATTCTATTAATAATGCATGTTCTCTTGCTTCTCTAAAGAACTCTATAGCTATTGATGAAACTTTAGAAAGCAAGGTTAAAGACTATGGCATAAAAACTTTAATTGGAGATTGTAAAAATACAGATAAAGAGTGGGGATATAATAATTTATGGAATTCAGGTCTTAATCATTCTATTGTTATAGAGCTTTCTCCTGAAAAATCTGCTTCATTAAGAGATTATGCAATAATGTCTAGATCACTTATTTTTTATGAAGATGATGTAAAAGATGATACATTAAGAAAAAAGATTTTTTCTTCAATGGATAAAAATTCTCATTGTTTAGGCTGGGGACCTGATGAGCATACAAATGTATCAATAGCTTCTAAATATGGAGTTGATGTAATCGCAGCTGATTGGTCTTATAATTTATCTGTTCTTAGTGCATTTCCTTCTAATCCACAAAAACAAAAAACAAATAATTATATAAATGAAGATGGAGTTCATTATGTAACATTTATTATGTCTGATGGAGATAATCAACAATGGCTACTTGGAAGTAATTATAGTAATAAAAAATGGTTTGGCTCTGCTCATAGAGGATATTTTAATTTAGGTTGGTCTTTAAGTCCATCATTATATTATTTAGCTCCTACTGTTTTTAATAGATATTATGAAAATGCTAGTTCTTTAAAATACTCAGATTATTTTTTAGTTCCTCCCTCTGGAAATGGATATATGTTCCCAAGCAAATTTCCTAAAAATAATTTAGATAGTTATACTAGAATTCTAAATAATTATATGAAAAACTGTGACCAAAATTATGTTTTAATTCTTGATGATGAATCTTTAGATGATGTTAGTCTATGGGATAAATATACTAAACATAGTAATATAGATGGTTTATTTTATCTAAACTATAATATAAATAATGCTTATAAAGGAAAAACTGTATGGTCAAATAATAAACCTGTTGTATCATGTCGTGATTTATTGTGGGGTGGATTAGAAGATGAAAGTACCTTAGTTGAAAACATAAATGATAGAGTAAATAAAGGTTTTACAAATAAAAATGATATAAACTCATATACTTTTGTTTATGTTCATGTATGGAGTAATACAATGAATAATGTTAAAAATGTTATTGATAAATTAAATTACAATCCTAAAGTTAGAGTTGTTACTCCTGATAATTTTATGAATTTAATAAGTAAAAATGTAAAACATAATAATTAATAAAAATAAAGTGCCTATATTTTATAATAGGCACTTTATATCCACTCCATTATAAGTTTCTGTAATTTATACTAATATTGTCACCTGATATCATATTTTTTACTCTAATTTCATTTTTATTTATCTCTTCTTCCCCAATTAATATTACATTCTCTATACCAATCTTATTGGCATAAATCATTTTCTTCTTTAAAGAATCATTTTCAAAATATATACTTACGCTATAATTTTTTTGTTGAAGATATCTCAATACTTCTACACAATAATCTATTGTATCTCCTATCGGTATTATTAAATATTCTAATTTATTTTCTATTTTATATTTTTCTATAAACCCTATTTCCTTTAATATAAAAAATAATCTTGTTATTCCTATCGAAATTCCAACTCCAGGCAATATATTTTTTGTATAGTTTTCTGCTAAATTATCATATCTTCCTCCTGAACAAATAGAACCATAATTTTCATTTCCTATAAGAATAGTCTCAAAAACAGTTCCTGTATAATAATCTAATCCTCTAATAATTTTTAAGTTTATTTCGAATCTATCTTTATTAACACCTAATACCTCTAGAAATTTTATTACATTTTTTAATTCTTCAATCCCTTCAATAAAATCACTATTCTCAATATTAAATTTTGATAATTCTTTTAAAATTTCTTTATTTGTTCCCCTAATATCTAATATTCTATTTATATATTTACTTTTTTCCTCACCAATTATCTCTTTAAGTTCAGATTTAAAATTTTCTTTGCCTATCTTCTCATATTTATCAATTAAAATCATTACATCTATAGACTTATCTATATTTAAATAATTTAATATTCCCTTTAAGATCTTTCTGTTACTAATTTGAAATTTATAATTAACTAATCCTATTTCTTTAAATGCTTTATCTGCTAAATTTATAACCCATGCATCATTATTTATACTTAAATTTTCTTTTCCAATAACATCAACATCACATTGATAAAACTCTCTATATCTTCCTCTTTGATTTCTTTCACCTCTATATACTTTTCCTATTTGATATCTTTTAAAAGGAAATGTTAACTCATTATAATATTGTGCAACATACCTAGCAAAAGGAACTGTTAAGTCAAATCTCAACGCTAAATTATTTTTTCCCTTTTGAAAGCTATATACTTGCTTTTCTGTTTCTCCACCTGTCTTAGCAAGTAAAACCTCTGATTTTTCAATTATTGGTGTGTCTATAGATAAACATCCATTCTTCTTATAAACTCCTGTAATTTTATCTACTATATCATTAAAAATTTCTTGTTCTTTTGGTAATAATTCCATAAATCCCGCTAATATACTTGGCTTTATTATTTTCTTTTCCATTTTATATTCTCCTTATCTAATTTATTTTTATATAACAAAAAACCATGTAGGCAAGTATCCTACATGGTCAATAAATTATGAATTACACTTAATTTATCATCACCTAGAGATACAAGCCTGCTCAAATAGACTTGTATCCGCTTTACAGATCAAGTCTCTAGTGACAATGATGTATAAAATTATTATTTTTCATATTAAGTGATTTCATAATATTCCTCCTAACTTATATTATAAAGATAATATCTCTATTTAACAAAAATGTCAATAAATATATTTCTTAAATAAAAAACTCAAACTAAGCTGTTTTATTTTGCTTAATTTGAGTTTTTTCATGTATCATATTTTAATTAACAAACCTCTTCTTTTATTGATTCGTTTATATATTCTATATCTTTTTCTATTTTTGTTTCTAATCTTGGATCTATTGCTTTTATAAATAACTTTAAGAAATTTATTAGCACAAATAATACTACATAAGTTGCAATAAAAATTTCTACATTTCCTAAGAAAGTGAATAAAGATGCTAATTTCATTTCTCCCATTCTGCTAAAGTAAGCTCCTAATTTAAAACCTGATAATGTTGCTATTGCTAATGGGAATGTAAATGCAGCATATGTTGGTTTAAATCCTAATTTAAATAATTTATATATATAACTATAAACGACTGGTAATAATATTAATCCTGTTATTATAAGCCACCATAACATTATTTTATTTGGATTTGTGTATAAAGTTAACATTCCAACTACTCCAAGTGGAGCTGGTGAACATATTATACCTACAGTTGGTATTCTATGATCTTCCATCTTTTCACTTCTAAATACTATATATAAAACCATTGGTAATAATGCTGTGTAAAAAACAAACCCAAACATAAGCATAAATTTAGCTATTGGTTCAACTCCAACTATTCCTTTACTTGCTACAGTTCCTGTTATCATTCCTGTGTAAACTATAAATGCTGTAGGAACTATATTTTTGAAATTTCTTTCCTTTATTCTTAAATAAGTATATAAAACTACTATAAAGTAATGCCATACTACTCCAGCTAACCATAAAGCAGTACAAACTCTTGGAAGTACAGGATAAAAGTAATTTGCTACTAACCAAGTTACCATTCCTATTGTTGGGAAAAATGTACCTAAAACTGGATCTTTCATTTCACTATAAAATTTTCTTGGATTTTTTATAAATTTTCCAACCATTAATATTAACATACCTACTGCTAAGGCTATTGCTATTGGTTTTACGAAATATATACCTTTTATTGCTAAACTATTGCTAAGTGTTATAAATGCTAAGCACGTACCACTTATTGCTATAGGATAATTCTCTAATTTATCAAAATATTTCATCATACTACGCACCTTCTTTTAATTTTCTGCTCATCTTTATCTACTCGTATTCTAATAAAATATAAATTCAAATTTATTTTTTATAATTTGTAATCTCTATTACAATTTTATTATAAGGCACATTTAAGTATAGGTAAAATATTATTATTTTATATTTTTAATAGGTAATAACCTATTAAATTTCATTTATAAAAAAGCACCGTCTTCCAGCCAAGAAAGACAGTGCCTTTTATAAAAATTACTTAAAACAAAAGAGTGTTGTGAAAGCGACTATCTTTAATATTAAAATTAAAGATATTTACTTTTGTTTTAATTTTATATAGCTTAGTGTTGCCCGAACTAAGCTTTTCTAACTTAAATTATATCAAAATACTATAAATTTTAAAGATATAAACTATATCCTTTATACCCATTAAATAACATACTTTTCAATTCCAACTGCTACTCCATCATTATGCACTGTATCAGTAATTTTTTTCGCATATTTTTTTACTTCATCACAGGCATTTCCCATAGCAATTCCACATCCAACAGTTGATAACATTTCTATATCATTTTTTCCATCACCAAAAGCATAACTGTTTTTAATATCTACTTTTAAATATTCTAATGCTTTTAATATTCCAGTTGCCTTAGTATTCTTACTTGAATATAGTTCAAAAGCTTTTATATCTATACTGTTAACATGACTATAATCTGAATTGTTACTTATTAAATCTAAGCATATATTTGATGTTTTTTCATCAAGACATAACATCTCTATTTTAAAAACATTTATATCCTCAAGTGAGTAAGTATCTTTTAATAAACTTCCTGATATCCCTACTCTATAATAAAAATCGTATAATTCTTTAAATTCTTTTTTTATATATGAATATTTATCACTTTGTAAAATGTATTGAATATTATTTTTTTCAAGTTTTGAAATTAAATCTTTTAAAAAATCTTTTTTAAGATAATCACTATAAATAGTTTTATTATTAATTATTACTTGAGCTCCATTTGCTAATATAAATCCATCAAATCCAAACTCTAATATAGCTTGGCTTAAAAAAGCATAAGGTCTTCCTGTTGCTATAAAAACATACTCCCCTTTAGATTGTAATGAGCGAATTACTGTTTTTACTTTAGGCGAAATCTCAGTCATTCCATTAAAACAATCTATTAAGGTTCCATCAATATCTAAAAATATTGCTTTTTTCATAAAACCCCTCCTAATAAAATTTATATATTAATCTTATCAATAACTCTTAATAATATCTATCATTTTATATTTTATAATCTTCATCCCCAATATTATTTAAAAGTATATTATATAAGTCATTTACACTAATAATTTATATACATATATATATCTTTCTTTGTATAAACTAAGACCGAAATTAATCTATCAAAAGGAGTATATATAAATGAAAAAAACTTTAAAAATTTTAATACCATTATTACTTTTAGTATCTTTGTTATTATCTTTAATAATTCCATTTAAAGCTTATGCTCTAGAAGATAAATCAACTAAAGATATGATATATAATAAATCTACTTGTAATTTACGAATGGAAGAAAGAAGATTATGGATAGACCATGTTCTATGGACTAGAAGTTTTATTGTAAGTGATTTAGCTTCATTAGAAGATAAAAATGATGTAGCAGAAAGACTACTTAGAAATCAAGATGATATAGGAAATTCTATTAAACCTTATTATGGAGAAGAAGCTGGGAAAAAACTTTCTGCTCTTTTAAGAGAACATATATTACTTGCAGGTCAAGTTGTAGATGCTGCAAAAAGCGGTAATAAAGCTGATTTAGAAAAATATAATAAACTTTGGTACAAAAATGCTGATGAAATAGCTGCCTTTTTAAGTTCAGCAAACCCAAATTATTCAAATAAACTTCTAAAAGATATGCTACATAAGCATTTACAATTAGTTACAGATCAAGTTGTTGCTAGATTAAAAAAGGATTGGAAAGCAGATATTAAAGCCTTCGATAAAGGTGAAGATCATATGATTAATTTTGCTGATATACTTGTTGATGGTATAATAAAGCAATTTCCTGATAAATTTAGATAATTAAATCTATAATTTTATTCATTATTATAAAACCAAATTATATCATTGTAGAATAAAAAATAAGTAGCCTTTTTTAAAAGTGCTACTTATTTTTATTTATATATTATCTTATAAAGTTCATATATTTCTTTTCTTCTTGTTCTGGTGCTTTAACTGCATCTTTTCCGTACTCTAAAAGTTTCATTAACCAAGCCATGTTCTTTCCTAATACTCTCATGATTTGTGTACCTTCTTCATCTTGAAGCATTTCTCCTGGAGCTGTACCACTTACTACATTCCAATAGTTTGATGTTGGCATTAACATTTCTGAGTAATTTATAAAGTTATTTAATTGATCGAAAGTTGGAATTCCACCTGCTCTTCTTACTGCAACTACACTTGCACCAACTTTATGTCTAAACATTCCACCATTTGATGAAGCAACATAAAATGCACGATCTAAGAATGATTTCATTGTTCCTCCAATTGCTGAGTAGTGCACTGGTGAACCTAAAATAATTCCATCAGCTTCTTTCATTTTTTGAATCCAATCATTTACCTCATCAGTTTGAATAACACATTTTTCATTTTTGTTTCTTGAACAACCACCACAAGCTAAACATCCTCTTACTGCTTTATTACCAACATGTATAATCTCTACTTCTATTCCTTCTTTTTCTAATTGTTCCGCTACAATTTTTATAGCATTATATGTGTTTCCTTCTTTTCTAGGACTTCCATTAAATGCAACTACCTTCATAATTCATTCCTCCAAAAACTAATTTAATCTATGTCCTCATTATATTTATCAATTGAAAATATCACAAGTAGGCACTTTTAGGTTAGTAGACTTACCTAAAGGTAAGTTTTACTGTAATAATTGCGTTTCAATTGATAATTAGAATTATAAATTATTTTATAATTCTAAATTTATACTTTAAACTTTAGGATAAATTAACTAATTTAATCTTTTCAATTAATTAGAAACCTCATATATTTTTATATAACTAAGTTCAAAGTAACAATAATATAAAAAAAATCATATGATGTTATAAAATAATTTTTAGGAGTTTTTATGAGTTATACAACTAATAGACAACCTCAAGGAATCCTTATAGACAAAGTAGCATTTTTAAGAGAAGGTATGATTGCTGAAGTAGTAGCTATTAATGACTATAGTACTTTTATATCATTTACTAATAATAAAGAAGTAATAAACATTTTTCATCACATTATGGAAGAAGAAAAAGAGCATTATGGTATGTTTTTAGATGCACTAAGAAAATATGATGAAGAACAAAAAGAGCTTGAAACTGAGGTTAGAGATCAAGTAAATATTTCTTCTAAGAATATAGGAAAATATAGTGATTTATCCTATTCTAAAGATAAAAGCCACAATTTGCTTATGTCTATAAGGGATGCTATAAAAGGAGAGCTTGAAGCTATATTACTTTACGAGTTCTTTATAGATAATATAACTGACGAATACCTTATAGCCCTTATTTCTAAAATAATAAGCGATGAAAAAGAACACGTAGAAGAGCTAACTCTAGCATTAACATTATTAGATAAAGATTCTTATGGACCTATTAAATCCTAATTTTAATAATCTATAAATCTTCTATATTTAAAAATCCTCTATTGATAGTTCTTTATAATAATATATTTACCAAACTATACTATTATTTATATATAAATTTAAATTGTTTATAATATAATTATCATAAAATATAGGAGGTGTTTTTTATGAAAGTCTATGGTACATTCAGCTCTAAATCAGATTGCTCCTTGCAAAGACTACAACAAAGTAAGCTATGCTTTGTCTGGAGCCTAATCTGTAAAAATTAGCTGAACTTATATAGATGATTTAGGCTCTGTAACACATAGCTTTTTGTACTCTTTGCTTTATCAGTGCAATAAAAGTAAAGGAGTAAAAAAATGAAATATATAAAAGCACATGATGTGTTGCCAGATGAAATTCTTAAAATAATACAAGATTATGTAGATGGAGAGTATCTTTATATACCTAGAAAAAGTGGAAAACATAAAGCTTGGGGAGAAAAAAGTGGTATAAAAAGTATTCTTAAGATTAGAAATAATGAAATTTATAAAAAATATCTTAATGGATCTAGTATTTGCGAACTAGCTAAAACATACTACTTATCTGAAAAAAGTATAAGAAGAATAGTAAATCAAGAAAAGAAATTACGCTCATAATCAATATAGAACTATTTAATAGATTGAATGATTATTTAAAATAATGTTATTCTTTCATTGTGTCTATCAAACGAAAGCTTATCTAAGTTAAAATAATATCTATAAATAGTAAGATTATGAATATTTAATATATTTTTATTTAGATGATTATTATTGCTTTCAACTGAAGTGATAATAATCATTTTTTATTTAATTATTTACTAAAGCAATATATTACTGCTTAAAAATAAAATTAGAAAAGAGGTGTTAGATTTTATGAACTCTTTCATAAAAAAACAGGACTATAATTATATAAAAAAATGCTTATTTGATTTAAATAATACTTTAAGAAACTGTGTTGATAAAAAAATTGTTGAAGCAACTAAATTATATTTAAACGAAAAAATATTAAGTATTTTTTCAGATTTATCTGAAGAACAAAAAAATTTACTTGATATTAGCGAAATAACTGATTCTATATATATTAATCCATATTTATCTAAGTTAAATGATTATGTTTATGGAATGCCTAAAATAACAAACACTCAAATTAATAAATTATTTAAAAAAGAAAAAAAATTAAAATTTCCTGATTTAGAGATTCAGAATACTCCAAAAGTGTATTTAGGATGGATTGACTACTCTATAAGAAAATTACTTATAGCTTATAATATGGATGGTAAACTCATAGGTATGGCATGTAGGTTACCAAATACTAATTCAAATAATACTAACGTTTGTACACTTTGTAATCACATAGGTCCTGAAAATGAAGTAGCATTTGTTTCACCTATCTGTAAGCCAAATAAATCAGGTGAAGACTGTTATAGATCAATAGGGTTTCATATATGTTTAGATAGCAATAAATGTAATGAAAGAATTGTATCTATAGAAAAGCTTGAAAATCTATTAAAAAATGTTAATAATCTTAAGTGATATGAATTTACTATATTTAATTAAAATAATACTATAATTAATTACAATTTTATAATATATTCCATTTTATTTAGTCAATTAACTGGGAATATTAATATTATATTCAGGAGGTTATGCTATGCTAAAAGTTATAAGTGGGATATGTTGGACAATTGTATATTTAATATTAATCTATAGAGGATTTAAAGATAAGTCATATGGTATTCCTTTAGTAGCATTATCTTTAAATTTTTCTTGGGAATTTGTTTTTGCATTTATTTATAAGACTAACGATAGTGTTTCAGCTATTATTAATCCTATTTGGTTTATATTAGATTTAATTATAGTTATAACTTATTTTTTATATAGTTATAAATATTTAAAACAAGAATATGATATATCAAAATGTTTTTGGCTCTTTATAAGTATCTGTTCTTTTTTAAGTTCTTTTGCAATAATGCTTATTGGAACTCCTTTTTTACTTAAATTTGCTTTCTTTAGAAATAGCATTTTTGAAGTTGCAATATTTATTGCTTATATACAAAATGCAATAATGAGTATTCTCTTTGTTAATACATTTTATTCTAGAAAAAAATATGATTATTCAATTGATGGGCAATCTTTTTATTCCGCATTATTAAAATTTATTGGAACTTCACCAACAGCAGGTATATATTACATATTAATTCACCCTGACAATTGGTATTTTATCGGAATTTTTATATTTTTATGTTTTATTTTTGACTTATTGTATTGTATTTTAATTTGGAATGAATTAAAAGCTAAAAGAATAAATCCTTTTAAAAGACTTTAATGAAAATACGGTTTAAATATAAAAAAGAGAACTAAAATTAGTTCTCTTTTTTATATTTAACTTTATTAATATCATAATCTAATTTTTAAAATATCTAATATACTTAAAATTCTACTTTTATATTAAATTAAAATGCTTCATTGCGTAATAAAATCCATCATTATCTATATCTTTAGTAATATAATTAGCATGATTTTTAACCTCTTCAGGTGCATGTCCCATTGCTATACCTGTTGTAGCAAAGTCAATCATTTCAATATCGTTATAATCATCACCTATTGCATATATATCTTCACTATTTACATTAAAATAATCTAAAATTACAGCCATTCCAACTTTTTTGGAAACTCCTTTTTCACAAATTTCTCCTCCACAAAACATCTTACTAAAAGAAAGTGAAACACAATTATACTTATCACCTAAATCTTGTATAACTTTTTCATAATCTAATGGACATTTATTATCATCATATAAAATATCAGCTCCATAGTAGTGAATCTTATTAATATCTATATTTGAAGTATCTTCAATTTCCTTTGTTCTTTTAGATATACATTCCCTCCTATGTAAAATAGCATTATACTCTTCTTCTGAAACTTCTCCTTTTTTAGGTAGCTCAAATAAACGCATATATTTTTCTTTTTGCCCTTTTTTAATATAAATATAGTCATTAGATTCCATATTATATACAGCATTATATTTATCAAAATAATCTAATAATTCTTTTTTACTTTCCTTTGACATTGGATTTGTATATATAATCTCATTATTTACTACAACTGTTCCACCTGCAGAACAAATAATATTTTCAAAATTCATCTCCTCTAAAACACCGTCAATTGCAGATAAAGCTCTTCCAGTGCTTAAAACTAGGATATGCCCATTTTCTCTAAGTTTTTTAAATGCCTCTAAAGTTAATTTTGATATTCCATGTCCTTTAACAATTGTCCCATCAGCATCAAAAAATATAATTTTCCTACTCATATAACTCCTCCTAAAATTTTTATAATTTGCAATACCTTGTTTATTTTGTAAATTTTGTATTTTGCATCATAACTTAACTATATACTCTAGAATTAACTCCAAGTCAAGAAATTAAATTAATTTTTTATAATTTATTTTATTAAGATGTTTATATAAAAAAATAGTCTAACCTAACTAATACTAGGTTAAGACTATTTATATAATACATATATATTTTTTTCTCTATAATAAATAATCGAATTTTAATCATATAGATGATAATTCTTTTATTTACTATTTTTTATCTTTATTAAACCATTCAATTGTCTCTTTTTCCACCTCTTTAGGAAGCTTTTTATTATATACTTCATTGTATAGCCATAATAAAGTTTTATTCTTTAAATATTTTTTCATTTCATTTTCAGCTTCTACCATTACCACTTTAATTAAACAAGGACATTTAGTATGTGATTCTGGTAAATTATCTTTATCTAAAATTAATGTGTTTTGCCTAATTTCTGCACATTGAAAGAAAGACTCTTTTCCTTCTATTGCTTCAACAACATCTAAAAATGTTATTTCTTCTGGATTACGAGCAAGTGCATATCCGCCTTTTACACCTGGCACAGATTTTACAATTCCACATTTAGTTAGCTTTGTATATACTTTTGATAAGTACGTTTCTGATATTCCTTGAAATGTAGCTAAATCTTTTATTCCTACGGATTTACCTTCTTCTAGCTTTACCATATATAATAAACAATGTAATGCATATTCTACTCCAACTGAAAACTTCATTGCATTTTTCTCCTTAATCATTCTTTAATATTCTATTATGATATCTTATTATTTCTTTATATTCAAGATAACTATTTTCTATTGACCACTCTACAAATTTATTATACACTAATTATAGACAAAGTTTATCTACGATAATTAATATCTATAATATTGGAGGAATAAATATGTTACCAGAAAAATTTTTTGAAGTATTAAACCATGAAGGAGTAGTTTCTATATCTACTTGTGTAAATAATGAAGTTCATGCTGTTAATACATGGAATAGTTATTTAGTAGTTGTTGAAGGAAATAAAATTCTAATCCCTGCAGCTGCAATGATTAAAACTGAAGAAAATATAAATCAAAATAATAAAGTTAATCTAACATTAGGTAGTAAAGAAGTAATGGGTTATAGATATATGGGAACTGGATTTTTAATTGAAGGAACTGCAAAATTCTTAAGAAGTGGTGATCACTTTAATATGATGAGAGAAAAATATTCATTTTTAACAAGAGTACTAGAAATTACAGTTGATTCTTGTAAACAAACTTTATAATAATTTAAAATATAAAGGAGTAATCCTATGCCTAGAAGAATTGATAAATCACAATGTATTGGTTGTGGAACTTGCCAAAGAGTATGTATAGTTGGATGCATAACTCAAGATGATGATAAGAAAAGATTAATAAATGAATTTGCATGTGTTGACTGCGGTGCTTGCCAATTCGCTTGTCCAAAAAAATGTATTTCAAAAATAAATTAAATCTAACAGTTATAGGGTTTAGTTTTATTTATAAATATCTCAACTAATTAAGGCTGAATATCCTTTAAAGATACTCAGCCTTAATTACTAATAATTTTATTATTTAATTTTAAAAATTTTTTGCAAGTGATTTAGCTTGTTGTATTCCAGCATCTACTTTTGCTTGAACATCAACACCCATTACATCTACACCTTCTACAGCAATAGTTTCTATATCTTTAATTCCAAAAAATCCTAATATAGTTCTTAAGTATTTATCTCCCATTTCATATGGAGCACCACTATATTCTCCACCTCTAGATACTATATGAACTGCTTTTTTATCATTTAAAAGTCCAACTGGTCCTTCAGCAGTATATTTAAATGTTATTCCAGTAACACTTACATAATCTATATAAGCTTTTAATATTGAAGGAATACTTAAATTCCACATAGGTGCTGCAATTATATATTTATCTGCTTCTGCAAATTGATATGCATATTTTAATATTGGATTCTTCTTACTTTCTTCATCTTTAGGTCCAAATAATTTTCCTAAATCTTCTGGTCTTAAAAAATCTATATTTTCTTTATATAAATCTAATACAATTACCTCATCATTTGGATTATTCTTTTTATATTCTTCTACAAAACTATCAGATACTTTAAAAGTTCTTGATTCACCTTCATTTTTAATATTTGCTTTAATATATAATACTTTACTCATATTTATTTCTCCTTTTTATTACTTATAAAATTTTTCTTAGAAATTTTCAGTTCCAAATTTATTATTTCTATAATCTTCAAATGCTTCATATATCTCTTCCACTGTATTCATTACAAATGGTCCATGTGATACAATTGGTTCATTTATTGGTTCTCCACTTAGAACAATAAATAATGAATCTTCTTCCATTGATTCAACTAAGATATCTCCTTCTACATTATTAAATAAAATAAAGTCTTTTTCTCCACATATCTTATCTTCATTTACTTTAACTTTTCCCTTTAAAACAAGTATTCCTGTATTAAAAGTTTTATCTTCTTTTAAAGTAATTTTCCCATAAGATTTTAAATTTACATTGTAAATATTCATTTTAGTAAAAGTACTAGCAGGCCCTTGTATTCCATTGAAACTACCAGCAATAATGCTAACTTCACCTTTGCCATCATCAAGTTTCAAAGTTCCCATATTTTCTTTTAATAAAGTTTGATATTTAGGTTCTGTCATCTTCTTATCTTTAGGAAGATTAACCCAAAGCTGAATCATATGTAATGTACCACCATTTTTACTAAACTCAGTTTCATGATATTCTTTATGCATAACCCCTGAAGCAGCAGTCATCCACTGTACATCTCCCGGACCTATAATTCCGTGATTTCCTTTATTATCATGATGCTCAACTTTTCCTTCATAAGCAATTGTTACAGTTTCAAAACCACGATGTGGATGAGCTCCAACCCCTAATCTAGTTGATGATGGAGCATAATATTGTGGTATATTATAATCCAATAGTAAAAATGGAGACAAACGACTCACATCATTAATCATCTCTGGAAAGTATTGTGAAACTCTGAATCCATCTCCAACCATATGAGGTTTTGATCCTTTAAATATATATTCTATACTTCTAAAATTTTTCATTAGTATTTTTCACTTCCTTTTAAACTTTTATGCATTTTGCATATTAAAATTTATAACTAATTAGTGATATTTATTGAAAAAAATTTATATCTTCTCAATGTTTAAATTTTTTAATCTATTTAATTATTTTTTATATACCTTATATTTTTAATTTATCACTAATTAGTGATATTGTCAAATAATATTTTTCTCTTATCTTATAATTATTTTACTTTATTTAATTCATATGTTATTATTTTTCAATATTCAATTAATATTTAATTCAAGGAGAAATTTATGTCAGATTACATTTTAACTTATTCTAAAGAACACTTTTCACCAATTGATCCAAAAGAAGAAAGTATAAATATTAATGATATTGCTCATTCTCTATCACTTATGTGTAGAGCAAATGGTCATATTAAAAATTTCTTTTCAGTAGCTCAGCATTCTATTAATTGTGCAAAAGAAGCTAAAGAAAGAAATTATTCAAAAAAAGTTCAGTTAGCTTGTCTTCTTCATGATGGAAGCGAAGCTTATTTAGCTGATATTACAAGACCAGTAAAAAAACATCTTGAACATTATTTAGGATTTGAAAAAAATCTTCAAAATGCTATATATAAAAAGTTTTTACCTGAAAATTTATCTGAAGAAGAAAAACTTCAAGTTAATTCAGTTGATGACTGTATGTTATATCATGAATTTATTGCATTATTAGGAGAAAAACTGTTTGATACTGAACCAGAAATAAAAAGTAATCCTTCTTTTGAATTTGTAGATTTTAATAAGGTTGAAAGTGAATTTTTAAGCATATTTAAAGAACTTACTAATGAATAAATAAGCTCTTTTATATTACTTTACTACTAAATTGATTATATTATTTTAATATAATTTTATAAAAAAGTAGCTAAATAAATTTTAGCTACTTTTTTTATCTAATAAAATTCATTGTAATCTAATTAAAAATTTTAACTTTGTTCTTTTATTGATTGAGGATAATTGAATATATTATATGGATCATATTTTTCTTTTACACATCTTAATCTACATACATTTCCACCATAATATTTTTTCTCATAATTCATTAATGGACTATATGGAAAATTAACATAAGAACCTCTAGTTAAAATTTCTAGATAATTTAATCTATTAGCTACCCATAATTTATTTTCTTCTGCGTAAATTGGATTTTCCCATACTGATTGTATACTTATAATATAATTAGAATCTCTATAATAAAAGGCAGTTTCATGTTTACCTTTATCTTTTACTGCTCCACCTAACCCATAAAAAGTAACTGCTGCATAAACAGATCCTATAGTCTTTTCTTTAATCAAAGATGCTAATCTCAATAAATCACATTTTGAGTATATTCCATCTTCAAAACGTCCAGAAGTTTTGAATTTTTCACTTCTTGGATAAATAGATTCAACTTCTCTTATAGCTTGTAAAAAAGTTGTATATTCAAAATCTGCTTCAGCTTTTGGTAAAACTAATAAAGGTTCTAATATTCTTTTCAGCTCTTCTGGTTCTCCATAAAATAAACCTATAAAAAATACTGCTAATCCTTCATCTTCAGAATTATAAAAACTTGCCCTCATATTTACTCTTCTATCTAATGTTTGATATAAATTTTGAAATATATCCATAATATTAGCTTGTTCTGAAAGATTAGTTTTTGGATAATATATTTTAAATATTGTTACCTTATTTAACTTTGGAGGCAATTTAAAAGTTAATGAAGTAACTATTCCAAAATTTCCTCCACCTGAACCTCTTAGAGCCCAAAATAAATCACTATTGCAGTCTTTATTTGCAATAATTAATTTTCCTCTATAATCTACAACTTCAAATTCTAATATATTATCTATACCTAATCCAAATAATCTACAAGATAATCCCCAGCCTCCACCTAATGTAAATCCAGACAATGCAACAGTTGGACAAGTCCCACCTGGAAAAGGATATCCTCTTTTACCTAAATACTCATACATTTGGCTATTTTGAACACCTGCTTCTATTTTTACTGTATTACTAAACTCATCTATAGCTATTTTTTTCATTCTACTAACATCAATTACTATAAGATCATTGCCAATCGAATAACCTTCATAATTATGCCCTCCAGATCTAATTCTAAAATCTATATTTTTTTTAATGCAAAATTTTAATGCACATATAACATCATTTCTGCTTATACAATACAGTATTGCAATAGGATATTTTTGAATTGATCTATTCCATACTTGTCTATCTTTTTCATAATTTATGTTATTAGGTGTTACAACTTCACCTTCAAAACATAAATCTTTAAAAAATTTCATAATCATCATCCTTTGTACCATATATTTTTAATCATTTGATACTATTAATGTATGATAGAGAAAGCAATTAATTTCACATATTATTTATTCTAAATAATAAAATATAATATTTTTTTTATTAAAACTTCGCTATTGAATTAATGTAATAAAAACTTTAACTAATATAAAAAAAATACTATACTTAATAAAGATAATGTATTCATATTTAAAATAGAAATACTAAATTACGGGGGTTATATATGAGAAAAAAAGATATACTAGAATTAAAAAAACGTTTTAAAAAAGATCAATGCACCTTCAGTAAAATGTGTGGTTGTTATGTTAATGGAGAAAAAAATATTATTTTAAAATTTAGAGAAACTTTTCTAAATTTAGATGAAGATGAATACTTTAAATATTTAGAAATTGCTAAAAAAGTACTATCTGGAACTATTGATAATAATATTTTAGAACTTAAATTTCCACTTAATGAAGACCTTATAAATGAAAGACAAATTTCTCTTATGCAGCTTAAAAATAGCCAATTAAAAGATGATAATCTTCTTGATAATTTTTATAATATCATTATAAATAATTATGATTATACTGGGAATTTTTTAATACTTCTTTTCCATGATGCTTATGATGTTATTACTAAAACTCGTGATAATTTAAAAATAGATGAATCTGAAGAAGTATACGAATATGTATTATGTGCAATATGTCCTGTATCTCTTTCAGGGCCTGGTCTTAGATATTTTGAAGAAGAAAATAAAATAAAAGCTCGTATTAGAGATTGGGTGGTTGATCCTCCAACTAATGGTTTTGTATTTCCCGCTTTTATTGATCGTAGCGCAGATGTTAATTCTGTTATGTACTATACAAAAAATGCAAAAGATACACATCCTGAATTAATGGAAAATGTTTTAGGTTGTTATTCAAAACAAACTGTAACTATTCAAAAAGAAACATTTCAATCAATTATTAAGGATACTTTTAGTGCTGATGAAAAGAAAGCTGATAAAATTTTTTCAGAAATACAAGAAAACTTAAATAATATGGTAGATGAATATAATGCTATCTATGATGATACAGATTGCGAACCTATAAGCTTAACAAAAGATGATGTACAAAATCTTTTAATAGAAAGTGGAGTACCAGAAGAAATTACTACTAAAATTGAGAAATCCTATGTAGAAAACTTTGGTGATGATCTTCCTTTAGCTGAAAATTTAATTGATGCAAAAGTTCTTAAAGCTAATGAACAAAGAAAAAAAGAAGAAAAACTTCAAAAGCAAGTAGAAATACTTGAGTCTAGACTTGAACAAATTAAAAGAGAAACTGCAATAGATAGCGAAACTAATTTGTCTACAGAACTTAATGAAGATAATCAAAATTTAGAAGAAACTTCAGAAACTGATATAGAAGAAAACTTAGAGAATAATACAGATTCTCAAGAATATGACGTTATACTTAAAGTAAAACCTGAAAAAATATCTCAAATAAAATCTCAAGTAATTGATGGACAAAAATGCATAGTAATTCCTGTTAATGAAGATGAACAAGCTACTGTTAATGGATTAGATAACTTAATTTAATATTCAAGAATAAAAAAATAGCAACTTTTAAAACAAAGTTGCTATTTCTTGTTATCATAAATGATAACAATTTATAATAATATCCTATTCATTAGATTTTAAAGCATCAATCATATTAACATTTTTTAATTTAATATGCATTATAATCATAACTATTATTGAAAAAATTATAGTTATTAAAGCAGATAATATATAACTTAGAATAGAAATGTCAGGATACATCATCATATTATCAGTTTCTGCTGTATAAATTATATATATATGTAGCATTTTTCCTAAAGCTGAACCTGTAACTATTCCTAATAAAGTTAAAATAACATTTTCTCTTAGTATATACATTGTAACTTCATTATCAAAGAATCCTAAAACTTTTATAGTAGATAATTCTCTTATACGCTCTGACACATTTATATTATTTAAGTTATATAAAACTACAAAAGCTAAACATCCAGCTGATATAATTATTACTATCATAACTAAATTCATATTTGCTGTAGATTCTTCAGTAGCTTTTTGTATCTTAGATGTTGAAGTAACATTTATTATATTTTCACTCTCTAAAATTTTTGATGATATTTCATCTTCATTATCTATGTCTTTATTAAACTTCAATAGTTGTGTATTATATTCAGGTTTCTTTTTAAATATTTTTTCATAATAAGTTGGTGACATATAAATATAATGTCTAATATAATTTTCAACTATTTTATCTATCTTAAGTTCATAAGCATTATTTTTGTCATCTTTTATTGAAACAAAATCTCCAACAGAAGCATTTAAAAGTTTAGCTAATTTTTCAGTTATAATAATACCACTATCTGATATTTCATAAACTTCACTAGATTTTCTATCATTTAAAATTATAAAATCACTTATATTCTGTTTATATTCAGGTACATATAATGTTGCTTCTTGATTATTCATATTTTCCTTACTAAATATTACTGATTCTTGATGTAAATTCAAGTTATTTTCATAACCTGATAAATTTTTCAAAGTATCATAATATTTTTTATTTTCTTTATCTGTAGAATTTTCATCTTGAATTACCATAAAATCATAATTCCATAACTTTTCAAATTGCTTTTCAACAACACCTGAATTTGAATCCTTAAGTCCAAATCCTGTAACAAGTATTGCCATACACCCCGAAATTCCTAATACAGTCATTATCATACGCTGCTTATACCTGAATATATTTCTAAATGTAACTTTATAATTAAAGTTTAATTTTCTCCATAAAGGTGTTATTCTCTCTAAAAATATTTTCTTTCCTATTTTTGGAACTTTTGTCTTCATTAAATCTGATGGCTTATTTCTTAATTCAACTCTGATAACAAATAAACTAGCTCCAACAGTACTTAAAATTGATACTATCATTGACTGAATTATATATGAATTGTAATAATAGATATCTATTTTAGGTAGACTATATAAACTTTCATATGCATTACTAATTATTATTGGAAGTATAGTAGAACCAATTAATATCCCTAATATACATCCTGAAATACTCGCCAATGAAGCATATACTATATATTTTTTAGATATTTCTAAATCTCCATATCCTAATGCTTTTAAAGTACCTATCTCAACTCTATTGTCTTCGACCATTCTTGTCATAGTTGTTAAACAAATCATAACTGCTAATAAAAAGAAAAATACAGGTAAAACTGAAGCAATATTATCTAAACTATCAATTGAATCTTTATATCCTAAATATCCTGGATTATCAGTTCTATCAAAAACATAATACTCTAAACTATCTATATCTATAACTTTTGCTGTTTGATAATCTAAAGGCTTTTGATTAGGATTATCCATACTCTGAAGCATTTGTTGTGATAATTTTTTCTTTATCTCTTCTACTTTTTCTTTTTTTCTATCAGAATATATTTTCTCAAGATATTCATTATTTTCTTTCATTAAATCTTTATATTTATTACTATATCCATCAAGTCCTTGTACATTTTTAAATCTTACATATATCTCTGTATATGTGTCCATTGATATATCCGAACTATTTAGTACTGCAAAATAATCAACACTTCCTTTACCAACAGAAGTTATTCCTCTAGAACCTTTTTCTATATACATTGGACTTCTTACTATCCCAACTATCTTAAAATTTTTCTTATTAAAAGACTTAATTGTATCTTTATCAGTATCAATTATATATTCTTGTCCAATTTTTATATCTTTATTAATCTTTAATGCCTCTTCATCTATTGCTATTTCTCCACTTTTTTCAGGTAACCTACCTTCAACAACAATAAAATTATTTATATTATCTTTGTTGTTATATTCCATAAATTTCACTATATTACTTGTATTGTTAAGATTAACATCCAAACTGTGCGTAGCATAAAAGTCTAATATTTTATCATCATTTTTAATTAGTTCTATATCTTTATCATCTAATCCAAAATTAGATACTATTTTACTATCCATAAGTTTATATTCATTATATAAATTATTTATAGCTTCATTCATATCTGGTCCAGTTGACTTTATACCTGAGTAAAAAGCAACTCCTAAAAGAATAATTATTAATATTGAAGCAAATCTTGCTTTTGATGATAAAATTTCTCTTATTGTTAATTTGTTATATGACTTAATTCTCATAACTCTATACCTCTACCACTCAATTTTTTCTACTGGAAGAGGATTATTATTAATTTCAATACTTCTAACCTTTGCATCATTAATCTTAATAACTCTATCTGCTATTTGTGATATTGCAGAGTTATGAGTTATAACTATAACCGTTGTTCCCATTTTTCTACATGTATCTTGAAGTGTCTTTAAAACTTGTTTTCCTGTATTATAATCTAAAGCACCAGTTGGCTCATCACAAAGCAATAATTTAGGATTTTTTGCTACTGCTCTTGCAATAGATACTCTTTGTTGCTCTCCTCCTGATAATTGAGATGGAAAATTATCTTTTCTCTTATCAAGCCCTACTAATTCAAGAGTTTTATCTACATCTAATGCATTTTTTGATATTTGAGTAGCAAGTTCTACATTTTCTTTTGCCGTTAAGTTTTGTACTAAATTATAAAACTGAAATACAAATCCTACATCATCTCTCCTATATTTAGTAAGTTCTTTATTATTAAATTTAGAAATATTAGTGTTATCAACTATTATTTCTCCTTCATCACAACTATCCATTCCACCAAGAATATTAAGGACAGTTGATTTTCCTGCTCCACTTGGACCTAATATAACAACAAATTCTCCTTTTTCAATAGAAAATGAAATACCATTATTAGCTACAACTACTGTTTCTCCAACTTTATATTTTTTATATAAATTTTTAATATTTATATACGACATCTTATTCCCCCATAAACTCTATCTTTTATACATACTCATCGTTATTAAATAGACAAAATGTTCATTTAATAATATGATAATATTATAAATTATCAAAATTTACCAAACAATAATCACATATTTTCTTATTGTTATTAACTGTACACAATAAATAAATTTGTCTACTAAATAACATATAAATAAAAATTATCTAATTTAATGAAGGAGATTAAATATGGCAGGTATAAAGGGAAATCGTAGAATTTTATATACTAAAAAAATTATTAAAGAAAGTTTAATTAAACTTCTCGAAACTAGAGAAATTCATCAAGTTACTGTTACTGATATATGTAAAAACGCAGATATTAATAGAGGAACTTTTTATGCACATTATAAAGATGCTTATGATTTACTTCAATCTATGGAAGATGAATTATTTTCTCAAATTGTTAAGTATATATCTGAAACACCAGCAGAAAAATATTATGATTCATTACTACTTAAAGTTCTTGAATTAATTAAAGAAAATAAAGACTTATGCAAAATACTAATTTGCAGACAAGGAGATAATTCACTTTTAGATAAACTAATATTTATTGCTAATAAAGCTGATCTTGAACATATATATAATGCTTCAGATGAAATTAACAAATCTTATTCAAACTATTATATAAGGTATATTGTTGGAGGTTGTATTGCAATTATTCAAACTTGGTTAGAAAATGATTTACCTGAATCTCCTAAAGAAGTTGTTAAAATAATTAATTCTGTTAGTATTTTAAGCAATACCTATATTACAAATTCTAATACCAATCATTTATTCAAATAAAATATTTAATATGATATAAAGTTTTAGTTAATAATATAAATATATTTAAATCAATATTTTTGCTTAAATTACTATCAATTTGATGTAGTAATTTAGCTTTGATATAATATATAAAAAACCTAGGAGGAAAAAATATGATTGGAAATGATACATATAGAGAAGACGTAAGTTTATTTAAAAAAGTAGCTTCTTCACAAGCAGATGACCTATTATCTAATGAAGAAGTAGCTATTGTTTATATTGGTAGAGAGACTTGTCCATTTTGCCGTAAATTTGCTAAAAAATTAAGTGGATTATCTAATGAAATTAATAGAACTATTTACTATGTAAATAGTGAAGACTTTTCAGATGATGGAATTAGCTCATTTAGAGAAAAATATAATGTTGTAACTGTTCCAGGATTTATTGTTAGAAAAAATGGAGAAATTGAAGTTCGTTGTGATTCTTCACTTCCAGAAGATGAGATATTAGCTATGACAAAATAATAAAAAATAGTCTTAGATAAATTTAAAATATCTAAGACTATTTTTTTATTAAAATTTTTAATCCTCTACAATATCTTTAGTTGCAGGACTCCCTATTAATCTTCCCTTATAATCAAATCTTGATCCATGACATGGACAATCCCATGTTAATTCATCTGCATTCCAATGAAGTTGGCAACCTAAATGAGCACATTTTGTTGATACAATAAATGCTTTCCCCTCATTATTTTTATATACTCCAACTTTTTCTCCATTATATTCTACAATTCCACCATGACCATTTTTAATATGTTCTATATTACTACTTGGAATATATATATTTTGTGCAATAAAGTTTTTAGCTGTTTCGGCTATATCTTTAGCAACATTATTTATTGATAATGACAAATCAAATCTTTTTGGAGAAAATATTTCTGAAAAATCATTTTCTTCTCCTAATATCATATCAGATATTATCATTGCTGATACCATAGAACTTGTCATTCCCCATTTATTAAATCCTGTAGCAACATATATATTAGGGGTTTCATCAGAATATCTTCCTATATAAGGTATTCCATCTATAGTCATACAATCTTGAGCTGACCAATGATATATTTCCTTTGCTTTTGGATATAATTCTTTTGCAGCTTTTCTTAACTTATCATAGCTTCCGCCACTTTCATTTTCTCCTGTTCTTTGCTTTACTCCACCTAATAATAATAAATCTTTATAAGTCCTAAAAGAATAACCTTCTTCGTCAATATCTATATACATACCATCAATATCATTTGTATTTTTTAAAGCTAAAACATAAGACCTCTCTTGATGCATCTTCAAAAAATAATATCCTGGAACATTCATTATTGGATAATGTGTTGCTACAACTATATTATTTGCTGTTATATTACCTCTATTGGTAATTACTAAGTTTTCTTTAATTTCTAATGCTCTAGTATTTTCATAAATAACTAAATCCTTTGAAAGCTCTTTTAAAAATTTAAGTGGATTAAATTGTGCTTGATTATTAAATTTAACAGCTCCAGCAATTTTGAATGGAAGATTAACCTCTTCCACAAATTCTGCATCAATACCAACTTTATTTGCTGCTTCTATTTCTTCTTTAAGTATATCTGTTTCATTTAAAGAATAAACATATGCAGACTTTTCTTCAAAGTCACAATCTATTTCTCTTTCTTCAATAATTTCTTTGTACTTTTTTATAGCAAGTTCATTTGCCTTTGCATATTGTCTAGCCTTCTCTTCTCCAAATTCTGATATTAATTTATGATAAATTAAGTTATGCTGGGATGTTATCTTTGCAGTAGTATTTTTTGTATTTCCACTTGCTGTTCCAACTGCATCAATTAAAACTACACTTTTTCCTTTTTGCTTTAACATATAAGCTGTTAATATTCCTGCTATTCCAGCCCCAATAACTAAAATATCTGTTTCTATATCTTTATTTAAAACTTCTCTTTTTCTGAAATTACAATTTTCACTCCATACAGATTTCATAAAATCACCTCAAGCTTAGTATTCCATTTCTCAAATAACTTTTATTCCATATATTTATTTTGTTTTAAATTAATAATATTTAACCTTCCATATATTTTTCACAAAAAAAGATAGACTTTTTAAAGTCTATCTTTATTAATATTATTGAATTATATTATTCCTTTTCATAAGTTTCTAATAATCTAATATAATGATTTGATTCTCTTAATACATGATCTGCAAGAAGTGGAAGTATTATAGATCTTATTTTACAATTATAAATTCCTACTGTACCTGCTTGCTTAAAGTTTTTAAGTTTAATAGTTTGATTTAAAGTCTTATCAGTAACACTATCCATTGTGGCATCTGTCTTAGCTTGAGCTTCTTTAATTAATAATTTAAATTCATGAGCAAATTCATCTGCAGTATCAATCAATTTCTCTTCAGTAGGATCAAGTAATCCTCTTATAAATTGTGAATGTTCCATCATAATCTGATCCCAAAATAACTCTGTTTTTTTAGCATCTTTAGAATCAATGTCAACTCTATTTTCAAGATCATTTACTAATGAAAGATATAATTTTGCTTCACGCAATATATGCTCAATAAGCAATGGATAGTTAAGTGTGAATATCTTGCATGATAAAACATCTTCTAATACTCTCTGCTTAAAGTCAATAAGTCCTTTAAGAAGTTTTTGTGCACCTGCATTAAGCCAACCTACATATCCAACCAAATCCTCACTAACTTTAGGATCTACCCCACTACGTAATTCTGACTCTTTCTTAGTTATATTTGTATCTAGCTTTATACCTGTAAAGTCTTGAGTCTTCATCTCAGTTCCTAATGTAAAATCAGTTATAATTTCTCCAGAATCTAAAACTTTTGGCCTTATTGTCCCATAACTAACATCTACTGCTCTTGCTAGTAATTTCTCAAACTGATTTTTATAATGCTCTGCCTCTTTAGCTAAATTAGAGTTTTTAGGCGTAAACCCTGCCTCTAAAAAGAAAGAGTGTTCCTTCATTATTCTTGAAAAAAACAAATGTAATTCAAGTGATAAAATAACATATCTCTGATTGTTTATCATAATTACTCCTAAAAAATTTTTTACTACATTCTATACATTAGGATATTTATTAGTGATAAATATCAGATAATATGAGCTATTATCTTTTTATTTATGCTTTAAATTTCATAATAAAAATCATAGCAAATTATTATAAATAATTTAAATTTATTTTATTATATATTTTTTTAATATCTCTCTTGGAGCACTAGTAAATGTATCGCTTGCTCCCCAATCAAATCTAAATAATCCTTGACCACCACCAGCACCTATACAATGAACATGTGTAATATCATTAATATTGTTTATACATACTGTTAAAGTAAGTCTGTTTCCTGCTCTATAGAAATGTTTTTCATAAACAATTACAACCATAGCATGAACTTCATCAACTTTTACAGCATGATAATCTATTCTTTCTCCTGTAAAACTTCCACTCACTATTCCTTTATCTAATAACTCAACTACTTCTCTTAAGTCTAAGTTAACATTAAAATTATCCCCTGACATAATACATATCCCCCATAAAATATTTAATATAAATTTTCTTATTTTTATTCTATTAATACTACTTAAAAATAAATCTTCTTGAATTAATATTAGTATATTTTTGAAATTTATTCCATTTAATTATATCATTTTTTCTTAAATTCCTTATTATCTAAAATAATAATCTTTGACTTATCTTTTTTTGCTTCCTTTTTTGTATTATCCACAAGTTTTATAATATCCTTATATGATTTTTTAGCTCCTTTTACAAGCAATGGTACTCCTATAAAATCTAATTTTAGCCATCTAGAAAATAATCCCCCAAAAGTCATTGGTAATGAAACTGTTGGTGATGTATTAGAAAATATAATTTTCTCATTTAATAATTTTTGTTTATGAAGCATGGAAACCAAATTATATAATCCTGGAATTAAAACCTTTGATCTACCTCTACCTATAGAGTAGACATCATTTCCTTCTTTATCTCTACCATAATAAAAAAGCTCTCCACGATTTCCATATACTAATTTATTAAAGTTAGGTAAATTCAATATTTCATCCTTAGTCGGCTCTCTATTTTTATCTAGCCTTTCTAAATGATAAGCAATTGCCAGAATAGATGAATGAGTTCCTCCGTAACAATTATATATGTATACCATTAAAATCACCTAATTTCTTATTTTAATAATCGTAGTATATGCATTAAATGTTGTAATTAACCAATATTTGAATAGTTTTCATATAAAATCTCAATATTTTATATACTTATTCCTCCTACTCACTACATCTATTTATAAATTAATAAAATAAACATACTAGAAAGTACTAATAGAGAATTTAAAAAAACAAAATCCACTTTCCCATCAGACTTATCCTTGCTAAAAGTATTTAGCAAGTCAAAACTTAATGAAAAAGCGGATTATATTATATATTTAGGTTATATTTCATTAGCAGCATCATAAGCAGTTTTAATTGCATTTTCAATATCTGCTGCTTTATCTTTACAATCACCGATTTTAACAACTTTAATATTATTTTCTAATAATTTATCAACATCAAAACTATTAGGTCTAGCACCAACTGCCATTACTACATAATCACAAGGTATTTTAATTTTATTATTATTATTTTCGCAAATTATATATTCTTTATCTATTTTATTAACTTTATGATTTGTATAAATTTCAACATTATTTGTTTTGAAATTTTCCATTAGAGTTGGAAGTATTGTATTGCTTTCACCTTTAGCTATACTATTATCCATTTCAATTATAGAAACTTTATTTCCTTCTTGAAGACATAAAAGTTCAGCTACTTCACATCCTACCATTCCTCCACCAATAACAGCAATCTTACCAAATACTTGTTGTTCACCACTCAGGATTTTCCATGAATCACATACCATTTTTCTATTATAACCATCTATATTTGGTATAACATTACTTGCTCCTACTGCAACTAATACCACATCTGGATTTAAAGTTAATATATCTTCTTGAGTTACTTTTTTTCCAAGTCGTAATTCTACATTTTGAGAAATTACAGAATGAGTTAAAAATCTAATAGCTCTACGAATCTCATTTTTTCTAGGAGGAATACAAGCTAAATTTAATTGACCTCCTAAAGATGTATTTTCATCAAATAAAGTAACATTATGACCTTTTAAACTCGCTACACGTGCAGCCTCAAGTCCTGCTGGTCCTCCTCCTACTACTATAACTTTTTTCTTGGTTATAGCCTCAGTGATTTTTCGAGCTCCTTCATATCCATTTTCAGCATTTAATACACAACTTAAAAATTTACGATTTTGAATATTATCTGTACATCCCTTATTACAACATATACATTCACGTATATCCTCTAATTTATTCTCTTTTACTTTATTAACCCAATCTGGATCTGCAAGTAGAATTCTACCAAGTCCAATCATATCTACTTTATCAGCTTCTAGAATACTTTCAGCCATTTTAGGATTAAATATTCTTCCAACTGTACTAACTGGAATATTTACTGATTTTTTTATTGTAGATGCAATATCAACAAAGAATCCATAAGGCTGAACACCCATTGGAGGAATAGTATCTGCCATATTACCAGTATGGTTTGCTTGAGCTACATGAAGCATATCAACTCCAGCTTCTTCTAACCATTTAGCAAATATAGGTGCTTCATCTAAGCTTATTCCACCTTTACCTCTTTTAGGTGTAACAACTGAGAATTTATAATCAATAGGCATATCAGGAACAGCTTCTTTTAATGTTTTTACAAGTTGTAGAGCAAATCTTGTTCTGTTTTCTAAAGTACCACCAAATTTATCATTTCTTTTATTTAATATAGTACTGCATAATGAACCTACTAATCTATCACCATGTATTTGAATAATATCAACTCCAGCTTTTTGAGCACGAATTGCACAATTACACATTTTATCTATAATATCTTTTAGACTTTCTTCGCTAACCTCATTAACGAAATGCTGCATATCATGATGTAGTTTTGCTCTTACAGCTTGCATATCACCACTTGCAACCATCTTATTTATCTCATCACAGTCATACTCTGGATGAAATATCTGAACAGAAACCTTAGCTCCATATTTATGAATTGAATCACATAATTTTTTGAAACCATCTATTTGGCTATCATCATATAATTTTGGTGTAGGAGAGAAACCATTAATTGGAGAGACATCACCTATTACTATATATGAAACCCCACCTTTTGCTAATCTCTCATAAAATTCAATACTTTTCGGAGTTATACTCCCATCTCTACCTTCATAACCAGTAGTTAATGGAGGAAACATAACTCTATTTTTTAATGTAATATTTCCTATATTGATTGATTCTAAAAGTTTCATATAAATTCCCCCTAATTTTATTTGTTTTTAATTGATTTGCAAAAATTAATAATTGCATCCTCACATTCACTTTTAGCTTTTATATTTGCAAAATTATGATCTCCACCTTCAATTTGTATATATGTTGTCTTATTATTGTTATAACAATTTAAATAAGCCTCACAAGTACGATTATCAACTAATTTATCTTCAGTCCCTCTTATAATTAGAACATCTTTGTCATAACCCATAGAACTAGAAAATGGCTCATAGTTATATAAATCATAATTAAAATCAATATTAAATTTTAAACCTTCCATATTAGCATATTGTATTGATTTATTTTTCAGCTCATCTGCACGCTCTTTACAGCCATACCACATTCCAGCACCAGGACTCATCAAAATTAGAGCAATTGGTTGTATCTTTGGAGCAACACATGAAGCTACATAACCACCCATACTATGACCAGATAATATGATTCGATCAGAAGTTGTTATTTTAGAATCAATTAGCCAGTTATATATATCAATAGTATCTTCTATAAGACCAGTAAAAGTCATTTCTTCAAATTCTCCATCACTTTCACCACAACCATAAAAATCAAATCTAGCACACCCAAATCCATTAGAATCAAGAACTCTTGATAAATGAGTATGAGCATATTTATATCCTGACATACTTCCTCCAAATCCATGAAGATTTAATACTATAATAGGATTTTCTATATTATCAGGAAGGGTAATTACACCTCTTAATGTATTATTTTTACGATTTTTTATTTCTATTAATTTAATCATTATTATTCTCCTAAATTAAGTATTCTTTATATTTTTTGTTTTACTTTATAACTCTTCTCTATATTCTTTCTTTTAATTGATAACTCTTCTAACATCTCTTGAGTTTTTTTCTTACCTAAAGGATATATAAAGAATAATGCTAATATTGCTATTAAATATCCTACAGAATAAATTCCTGTATAAGATTTCCAAAGCTTTGAAACAACTTCTGCAGTTTGTGTAGAAGCATGTACATTATATCCTATAAATGCAAGCATAAAACTACTTAAACTTGAGCTTAAAGCAGCAGCAAGCTTTCTAAAGAATGAATATGTGGAATAAATTATACTTTCATTACGAGTTCCAGTTTGTAACTCTTGATAATCTATTGAGTCATTTACCATAGCCCAAATTAATATTTGGAAGCCAGAAGCCCCTATATAGCAAACTCCATTGATCACTATAAACATTATAGGGTTACTTATTGGGAAGAAGAATAAAACTCCATATACTATTACAGCAAAACCAGCTCCATACATACACCATTCTTTTTTTCCGAATTTATTAGCAACAAATTTAGTACCAACAAATGTAATTATTGAATAGACTGTACTTAGCATTCCTGACACAGCCATGATTTTTACATTACCAAAATAATCTTTAAATAAATAAGTATTTAATCCATTAACAACACTAGCTGATATCATACCAACTAAACTAGCAATTATAACTCCTAATAAAGCTTTATTTTTTGAGATATTTTTTAATACTTCAAAGTAATTAAATTTTTCCTTTTCTACATGAGGTAGCTCAACACGCTCTTTACACCAAACAGATGTAATCTGTAGACAGAAAACGCTTACACAGGCGCAAATAATAGCTAATAATAAAAAGTTTGAAGGCACAGGTACATTATCTTTATATAAAAATAGTGGACCAACAATAACTATAATAGTCATAAAAATAGTTCCGCCTAAACTTCTATATCTTGATAAATCTGTACGATGATTAGTGTCATCAGTCATAACACTTGATAATGATCCAAATGGAACGTTTACACAAGTATACATAGCTTCATATAGAACATAAGTAATTAAAATATAAGCTAACTTTAAACCATAATCTAAATTAGAAACGTTTAAAAAGCCAATACACATTAATATTGCACATGGTATTGAGAATGCGCGAATCCAAGGTATAAACTTTTTACCAGCTTTTGCTTTACGAGAATCTATAATAGCTCCAATTATAGGGTCATTAATAGCATCCCAAAATT
The DNA here is from genome assembly GCF_002050515.1 of Clostridium thermobutyricum DSM 4928. Lineage (GTDB taxonomy): Bacteria > Bacillota > Clostridia > Clostridiales > Clostridiaceae > Clostridium > Clostridium thermobutyricum. The sequence continues at coordinate 51,983 of NZ_LTAY01000111.1, forward strand.
TTGTTATTAACATTATTGTTCCTACATGAATAGGATTAACCTTTAGAACTAATGTGTAAAATACTGTTAAAAACATAGCTCTAAATTGTTCGGTACAGCAACACCCTAGGTCCCCCAAAGTATAACCAATCTTATCTTTCATTGAAAAATTTCGCATAAATTCCACCCCTTGATATTGATAAAAATAAATAATAATTCCTCTAATAAAAGCTTTAATATTTATTTGTATTTTTATTATCTCATATTGTAAAATTAAATTATACTCATAAATTGATATAATATTAACAAAAATTGATATATTTTCTAGTAAGTTATGAAAGGGGAGATTAATGATTAATAAAAAAGATTACTTCGTAAGTGAAATTAAATTTAATAATATAACAAGCAAAAAAATTAAATCAAATAAATATTATAAAATATTATTTATATTTTCAGGTGATTGTTATGTAAAATTAGATAACAAATATCAAAGATGTAGTACTGATAATATTATTTTAATAAGTCCTAATAATGATATTGATATAGAGTCTAAGTCAAAGCAATCACTTATAATATATGAGCTAGCAATAACAATAGAATTACTAAATAAATTATCAGATGAAGAAGTAGATCTAGTTAGAAGTTTTAATACTGTTCCTTTTAAATGTACAGTAATAGATGCAAATACAGAAACTACTATGCTAATAAAAAATATATTAAAAAAACTTGTGCACTTAAAAGAAGAAGTTCATGAATTTGCTAATAACCTATATATTAAAAATATGTTATCAATAGTTTTAGTTCTAATACTAAGGTCATGTATATATGCAGAACCAAAACAAAAAATAAAAAAAAGTAAGCCATTTTTAATTGATGATATTTTTTCATATATTAACACTCACATTACAGAAGAAATTTCTCTTGATCATCTTGAAAAAGAATTTTATGTTAGCAAATTTCATATATCAAGAGAATTTAAAAAAACTACAGGTTTAACATTACATCGTTACATAGTAAAAACTAAATTAGATTTATGCAAAAAACTTATAGAAGAGGGAATGCCTATAAAAGATATTTCTCATATTTGTGGAATAGGAAGCTATAATAATTTATTCCGTACTTTTAAAAAAGAATTTGGGGTTACACCAAAAGAATATTATAATGAAATAAAAAAATATAAATAATAATATTTAAATATGTATACTAGTATATTTAATAATATAAATGCATTTGTTGTAGAATAATTTTTTATACTGAAATAAACAAATTTTTTTGGTAAATAAAAAGAGTAGATTTAACTCTACTCTTATAAAACTTTATTAATAAGTCTATTAGAATCTTCGATATTCTAACAGAAACTATATTTTAGTATATTGGTCATTTGTAGTTCCAGTATTTTATATACTTGTTAAACTTCTTGAGTCATTAATTATTCTTAGATATTTAACACTTGAATGTGTGCTACTGGTATCACTCACCTTTCTTATGAAGGAGATGACGATGATTTAATGTTACTATTTACATCAGGTATATTCTTAATAGCATTACTAACGTTTATAGTGTTACTTATAGAAAAAATCTAAAAAAAATAGTAACCCCATATCGCAATTGGAAAGTACTATTTTTTATATTGTTCTAATCTTTTATCTTCTGAATAACTTTAAGCCTTTCATTTATCATTTTAACATCTGTTTTATTTTCACTAATAATAAAAGTTAAACAAATAGCTGAAACTATAATATATAATGAAATAAATATTGCTTGTAGCAAATAATCTTCATTTAATATCCCTAAATACATAATACTACCCTTTAAAATTAATAAAGTAATTATTAAATGTATAACTCCTTTTGCTAATAAAGACATATTTTTCACACTAAAAATTATTGTACTAGATGAAATAATAAATCCCGCTCCCATAATTATAAATGTATATTTTATAATTTCACTTATTTGTATTGTTATTTGGTTTATTCCTGCCATAACTAATACTCCTAACATCATACTAATAATAGCAACTAAACTTAGTATTGCACCTACTAATCCCTTTTTAAATATTATTTTTATCATCTAACTCACCTCATATATCTAATATCTTTTTTACCTTTTTCAAATATCTTCTTGATATATATTCTTTTTTCCCATTTTTAAAATTAATCGTTATCATGCCATTAATAGTAGCTTCTAAATTTTCTATTTTATAAATATTTATGATAGCTGAATTAGAAATGCGTACAAATCTATTTTTATCAAGAATTTCTTCCAATTCATATAATCTATGCTTAACTCTATATATTCTATCTTTTGTGTGTGCATATACTTTTTTATTTTCTGCATAAATTGAATATATATCATTAATATTTAATAAATATGTTTTTTCTTCTATATAACCATTTAGTACAGTTTTTTTCATTCGTAAATTATCTAATATAGACTTTAATTTTTCATCTTCACTTGGTGTATATATGTCTATAAAAATCTCATCTAGTTTTTTATCTATATTTACTTTTACTTTCACTTTGCACCTCCTTACTATCATTAGTATATATAGTTATTTATCCCTTGAATACATTATTATGATAAATGGTATTAACTATAAGATAGATGGTTTATATATTACTTATGATACAGTATTTTCACTTATAAAAATAGCCTTAGGTATGTTATTTCAACACCTAAGGCTATAAACCGCATTTATTTATGGTAAGGTTCTCCGTATCAGTATTAAGTGAGGTTTTTTTTCTATTTTAGTACCTCTATTAAATCTTCTAATTCTGTATACGGCATCTTTGATAACTCCATTAAATTATATAACATAGCTCCCATACCTTGAACTCTAATATCAGCTGGCGCTATATATGGCATTTCTAAAATAACACTACCATTTCCACCAACTAGCCCAATATTATACAATTCAAGTGTATCCTGTAATACAGATATCAAAGTACATCCACTTACTCCACCATTCGTATAGTCTTCTTTTCTTAATATCTGAATTGGTAACTGCTGATTTATAGCAAATAAATTTATTAATTTTATTTGTCTATAAGTTAACCTCTTTGATATATTAATTAATTGATTAGCTTGTTCCCTACTTATAGTTTTATCAAATGCAATATTAGCTACTAAATTACCATAATACTTTAGCTTTTTTTCTTCATGTTCTCTTTGAGCTGAAAACATTATACCCTCTACAATTTCATCAGCTGTTGACCTATTAGTATCATCATTCTCAAAAAATCCATCATCTCTTAACTTCTTACCACTTTTTATATTTTCATCTATTTTCTCTAACGCATATGTAGCTGTTGCTCCTATTTTATTATTCTCTCTTTTTGATAATACCCTATTCTTTATTTCTGAACCTAGCTTTGAAAATACTTTTTCTACAGCTTTTCCTCCTGCTATCCCAAGCATAGCTCCTGCTGGTCCAGCAACAACTCCGCCAATGACTGCACCAGTAGTTGCTCCAGTTATCTCTGAACCTGATTCTATCAAAAATTCAATCATCTCATCTTTCATTCTACAATACACTCCTCAAAATAATTAGTATTAATATAATTATACTATATTAATGCTAATTGAATAATAATCTATATAACAACATCTAAATTCAATACCTTCAATCCAACATTTATTAACATAAAAGAAGAAGGAATACCTTTAATAGGTACTCCTCCTTCTTTTACTAGATATTCAACTAGCTTATCATTTATATTAAGTTTTATTGATTCTATTTCTCTTGATTCATTCATCGTTATTTCAGATATTATCATATGTAGTAACTTTTTCTGTTGCTCTCTACTTACACTACTATTTAATATCTTACTGAAATTCATAAGTATATCTTTAATGAACTCATATGGTATCTCTTCACTTACCTCCTCAGAAATTGTGTTTAGTAACGGCTTCTTTTCTTCTTCTAAAATTCTGATTTTCTCATTTAGTTCATTCTTTCTAGTTTGAAACTCCTCTTTAGTTAAAATGTCATCCTCATATGCTTCAAAGATTTTTCGTTTTCTTTTGTCCAGTTTTTCTAGCTCTTTATCTATGTCACCTAACAATCTTTTAGCTGGTTTAACTTTATCTTTTCTTTCCTTATTAATATTTTTAACAACTGCTTTAATCATTGCTTCATTAGATACTAATTCTTCAATCTTTTTAAACACATATTCATTAGCTTTATCTACTCTTATTGTATTACTATTACATACTGAAGTTCCTTTATTCTTCCAATTACCACAACAGTAATAAGCTATTCTCTTTTTACTACCATCTGCTAATGTATTGGTTGTCCTAGAAATCACCATGCCAGCTCCACACTTAGGACATCTTAATATCCCTGTTAATGGATATTCTCCATCATATATTCTTGAAGGCTTTCCTTTCTTGCTTTCTAAAATTAATTGAACTTTATCCCATAGCTCTCTATCTATAATAGCTTCATGCTTTCCTTTAACTCTTATTGGATTAGGATTTATATTTCTTCTTCTTTTTTCACTCCAATTTTGTCTTACATTATATCTTATTTCTCCTATGTATACTGGATTAGTTAGTATATCTCTTATACTTCCTACTGAAAAATCATTTCCTTTCTTAGTTTTATATCCTAACTTATTTATTTGATTAGTTATAGCTTTATATCCTTTTCCTTTGCTATATTCATTAAAAATAAACCTTACTATTTCAGCTTCTTTTTCATTTATTTTTAGTTTATTTTTTCCCTTTTTTTCTTCTTCTGGTGAATTATTAGGTACTAAGTCATATCCTAAGACTCGTCCACCGCACCAATTTCCAGATTTTGCCTTTGCAATCATCCCCATCTTAACATTCTGTGCAATAGTCCCCCTTTCAAACTCTCCTATTAAAGCCATCATTTGAAATTGCATTCTTCCTGCTGGTGTATCTGTTTCAAAAGGTTCTGAATAAGATTTGAATGTTATATTGTTTTTCTCTAATAGATTTACAATCTTTAAAACATCTTCTAACTTTCTACTTACACGGTTTATCTTCCAAGATATAACCATATCGAACTTTCCTGCTTTAGCATCACTTAAAAGTTCTTTTAATGCTGGTCTATCTTTTATGTTTTTTCCACTTATTCCTCTATCAGAATAGCATTTATAGATTACATATCCCATCTTCTTACACCATTCTTCTAGTAATCTTTCTTGTTCATCTATACTGTAACCGTTCTCAGATTGTTCTTCAGTACTCACCCGGCAATATATGGCAATTAATTTCCTTCTTTTCTCAACTTTTATATCATTAACCAATTTCTTAAATCCCATAGAACTCCTCCTAATCTCTAATCAAATTTATAATATATACTTAACTTTTATTTTTATATCATTTAAGAATTAGATTATTTAGAAGTTACCCACTATAGGATAACTTCTAAATCTTTATTAATTTTTAAAGCTCTATTCTGATTAAAGCAAATCTACCTTGTTATTTATGTACTCCATGCTCATCATGTTGTTTTTCTCCATTTCTGAATATCTCTCTTCTTTTAACTTTCTGTCATGTTCTATAATAATTTCACCATCTTCGATATTATAAACATTAGTAACATTCATATATTCTCCACCATTTTTAATTTCAATTTTTAATTCTATTACAACTTCAGCACCTATTAATTCATTCATATTAAATTTTTCATACTCATCATATACATTAAAATCACTTCCTTTAATAGCTTTAATTAATTTATAAAATAAGTATGTAGTCCAAGGGGCTATAAGCATGTATTGTTTTATTGATGTTCCATTCTCTATTTCAAAAGTTATATATCCTTGCTCAAAAACTTTACCCTTAACAATCTTTTTGTCATTAAATTCACAGCTTACTATTTTACATTTCTTATATCCTTCTTCTATTTTTACACTTACTCCATCTTTCTTTATGATTGCCATATTTATCTCTCCTTTTATTTTTCTATTTTCTGCTTACTTATTGATTATTTTTTATTGATTATTTTCTTTAATCCAATTTATGAACCATTCACTATTCATTATTTCTTCTTGTTCTTTTATGCTTGTCCTATTCTCACATATTTGAATTATTGAATCTTCTAATCTTATCTTTTCTATTTTTCTATTGCTCTCCATTATGTACTCCTCCTAAATCATTTAATTTCACTAAGCACCGAACTATATAAGTTCAATGATTAGTAGATTTTCTAATTTTCTTCTACCCCATCTATTTTTGAAGCTATTATGTATAGGCTTAGTATCTCTGTTATTGCTTCAACTATATCGTCTATTGTTAATTCATTCATATGTTATTACCTTCCACTTAATCTATAGTTATTATCGCTACTTTATAATTTTCGTATGTAGTATAATTAACTTCTGAAAATGTAATTGAAGTTCTGTTGCTAAAATCTAATTGATACATTTCGGTTAGCTCATTTACTATACCAGCAGAATATATAGTCCCTTTTGTTTTAGAGTATTTTATACTTAAAAAGTTTTGATTGTCTGGTAATCTTTCTCCTACAGCAATTGCATTATCTGAACATGAAATTAGTATTTTAGGTGGATTACCTAACTCCTCCATGACATTATTTGAAAAGACAATCCTTTTACCACTTTTTTCAGTATTTATTATAGTAGCTACTCCTTGATTGATTTTTATTACACTTTTCTGTTTAGACTTAGAAGCCTTAAAGTTTTCTAAATTGTACTGTTGTTCTTGGGTTACTTCTTCAATTTCTTCTACTGTTTCTTCTATTGTTTCTTTGTTTTCATATTCTTCTCTCATATTTTCATATTTAACCTTCGGTTTTGACCATCTTTTTACTACTGCCATTTTTTAATCTCCTTTTGCTTATTACTTGATTTATTCATTACCTCACTTTTAGGACTCACTCAGTCCTTTTCTCAGTCTCTTAGTCTCAAGTCTATTCTATTGATTTATGTAGTCTAGGACGTATGGACGCATATGTTACCACCTTCTTTCAGTTTATTATTCATGAAACATCTTCTTTTTGATATTTCATGAATTTTCTTAGTCCTTTAGCCCTAGTTGTTGGTACATCTAAATTTCAGCATTTTATCTTAGCCACCAATTAGCCACCTAGTTGTCCAAATATTCTAGAATCATCTAATGAAATCCTAAAACATCCAACTATTTTTACTCCAGTATGGTATCTAAATGAATTTGATTTCTTACTTTCACATTCATATCCTAATGACTTAGCATAAGCATCAAATTTCCTCCAGAACTTTTGAACACTTATTTTAGCTTGTCCTTCCATTCCATTAGCTCTAGCCCAGCTTTTGTATGTATTGTAGATTATTCTATTATCTTCTCTATGGTCACTATGTTCTTTTTCAACGCATTGCTCAAAGAATAGTATCATCGGATTAAGTTCCATTTCATACTGTTTAAGTAATTTATTGGAACTGTTACATTCAGAAAATCTAAAATTATTTTCTTTTAATCTCCTTAGACCTACTAAAGCCCAATTAAATATTCCATTAAGTTCTTCTTTTAGTTTTTCTCTTAAATAGAAATCTCTATCTTCTTCTTTAACTACATTTTTGAAATGAAGCATACATAATCTTCTCATAAACGCATAACCTCCATCATTTGTATGAGGTAGATTATTTGTTGAAAATACCATTCTAGCAGTAGGCTTAAACTGAATTACAGGTTGATTTTTCTGTTCAGCAGTTATTATGTCTTCACCAACTATAGCCTTAAAATATTGAGTATTAAGAGAAGCCCCATTAAACTCGTTCTCGTTGCTAATGTTAGCTAACTTTCCATATATACATACTCTAGAAAATGGTCTACTAAGTTCATTCATTGGTATACTTGAAATATTTTCTTGACCAATAAGTTCACTAATGATATCAATGAAAATTCCTTTACCATTTTTTCCTAGACCGTATAAGATTAGTGCTTTTTGTGCTCTTGTTTCTGCTGTTAAAATATACCCAACCCATTCTTGTGCAAGATTTATAGCTTCTTCATCACCATTAAAACATTGATTAAGAAATCTAATGAAATTAGGACATTCAGCTTCTTCATTGTAATCAACAGGTATTCTAATACTACTGTAGAACTCAGGTCTATGTTCCATTAAGCTATATGTGTTTAAATCAAACATACCATTTCTAAGATTTATATATCTTTTGTTAGAGTTAAGTTCCTCTTCAAAAAATACTATTCTTTTTAAAGCTCCTATGTATTCCTTTTCATTTTTCAAAGACCATATATTATCCGAATAAGTTTGTAGCTTACCTCTTAATTTCTGAAATAAGTACATATCAGAAATCTTATTCCATATACCATCGTTATATACATAAAATGAATCTTTATTATAGATAATTTGTAATTTTTTAGCTGTAAAAGTGGCAAATTTATTAGGATTGAAGGATTTTACCTTTCCAGTTTTCTTTGAAAACTCTATTCCCATTTCTTCACACTCTATGATTTTTTCATCTTCTAACATACATTTTCTCCTCACTTATTTTTATTAAGTAAGGTAATGAATCGCTTCTACGTTTGTTATGATACACTAAACAAACCAAAAACGCCAAAATCATTTTTGGCTATTTCAAGCCATTTTCAGCTATTTCCAATAAATTATGAATTTTATTTTTTAACTTTAATTTACTTTTTTTAAATTTTTATCCTGTCTAGGAAGTCTAGGCTTAAAATTTTTTATCTTTTTTCCTCCTAGACTTCCTCGCTTAAAAACCTCCTAATTTATTACTTTTTTGTATTTATTATTTAAAATAATCCTTAAATATACTATTGGAAATTCTCTTCCAACTTTTAATTTCGCAGTTTTACTTGATATTTCTCATTTTTGTAAAAAAAAAAGAGGTTCAACCCTCTTTTTTTTTTATTGTTGTATTTCTACTAACTCTCCATTAGAATACAATCTATATTTCGCTAATATTGTATTATCATCAAACTTTATCCAATCCTTATCTTTAGCTACAACATCAAAATACTTTTTACCAGTTTCATCTATATTTAAATCTGATGATAGCTCATAGAAATTACGTGTATTTCCATTATCAGCATTCATTTTATCTAACATTTCTTGTGCTACTGTTTTTGAAAAGTTATTCTCGTCTGTTTCAATCTTCAACTTATTTTGTTTCTCTTTTTCTAAAGCTTCTTTTTCTTTTCTTTCAGCCTCTTCTTTAGCATAATTATCTTTTCTTTGATTAGATAACAATTCACTAGCTTTTACGTGTAAGTCATACATAGTATTTATATCTGCTTGTTCTATATATTGCCATTCTGATGTTTCTTTACTTAATTCTTCTGCTTGTTCATATTCTCCTTTTTCAATTAAGCTTTTAACCTCTTCTATTTTTACTAAAAATTCTTTTCTTATTTTTTTAACATTTAACAATTCTTTTTTTAGATTTTCTACATCATCTTTTAATCTATCATATTTTTTATAACTGCTATCAATTTCATTAAGATATTTCAATCCAGAATCTACTCCTGAACTTTGAGCCTTTTGGTAACTAACAACCACATTCCATAATTTATCTATTTTTTTATTATTTCCATCAACAACAGTATATAATATATCCCTTGCATTATCATAATCACCATTATTAATAGCTACTTCGGCTTTCTTTATTACTGCATTTTCTTCATTGATTCTTTTACCTATAATTCCTACTATAAATAACAGTATAAGAACAACTAATCCTATTATTATAGACTTATTTTTCTTATTCATATACTTATCTCCCCCTTTATTAAATTATTTCTCCCCTTTAATTTTAGAATAAATAAAAGAACCTATTAGAAATAAAACTGCTATAACTATAGCTAGTTTTATCAAAATCCATAATACTGTAAATATTCCTCCAATTAATCCACTCATCCAATTAACTATGAAAGCACCTACAGCACAACATAGAAGCCACTCACCAACCATTGCTCCAAATCCTAAATACCATATCTCAAAAATATTATTAATTAGAATAAAAAACCCTGTTCCTAATATTAATGTAAATATAAGTGCAATTAACGCTGTTAATCCTCCAGCATCAAAAACATTCATTAAACTACCTCCCTCATTCCAGCAATTTCATTTAATACAATATTACTATATTTTAATTTTATTTTTTGTCGAAATTTATCAATCTTTAAATATTTTTATCTAAATTTAATATTATTTCTATTTATTATTGATTGAACCCATCTCTCTGAATAATCTAATTCTTTAGCTAATTTTCTTACATTTTTACCATTGTAATTCTCTTGTAAATATTTAATTACATATTCTTTAGAGTATAATTTCTTAGGAAAATTAAATTGTTGACCTCCAAATACACTATGTATTTCTCTTGTAACTTTTTCACCCATATGTTCAAAAATAGTAGAATACACTCCATTAAAATGCTCTTTTTGAATATCCATATATTAACTTCACCTCCCATAAAAAATAATAGCTACTTTAAAATGATTATTCATGCGAATAATTCATTGAAAAAATCATTAAAAACTTACTGAAAATTAATTTTAAATTTAATATAAAAAAAGTTAATGCTCCTAAAATATAGAAACATTAACTCTTTTAATTTTATTTATTGGTATTATATATAATTTAATTATTATTAATTGTATATATTTATTATTTATTTTTTATTCTTTTTTTCTCTCTATTCTGATTATATTTTTTTATTTTTATTTATTTTTTTATTAAGGCTTTAGCCCCCCTATCCCCCCGTCACTCCTTTAGAGTTCCGAGTTCCCTCTTTCCAAGTTCCATTATTTATATGTTTTATCTTTTTCATTTTTTTATTTTTAAGTAAAATTAGTGACCTAAAACTTTTCTATTATCTACTTATTCAATTTAAAAGCAACTTATTTAGCTCTTTTTTGAGCTTTTTTAATCTAATGGCTACTTTTCTTCACTATCTAAAAAATCTCTGTTTTCTGATATGTTTTTGTTGCTTTTTGCTCAATTTCTCTCTATCATCATATAGCTTTTTTAACTTATCTTATATTTTTACTTATTATTTACTGCTTCTATTGAAGTAGCAACAACTGTTAATATAGTACCAACTACTTTTATTACAGTTATAATATCCATCTATTTCACCTCCTTTAAATATGTATAAATATATGAGTAACTATCTCTTACAGGAACTAATTTGATTACATACTTAGCAACTTCTAAATCTATGTAGACTAATGTTTCATTATCATATCCTCTACCATTACAGAACCTTACTACAGTATCAAAACTCTTTATTAAATCAAATTGAATGTAGTTAAGTTCTTGTTGTAGCTTCTTTAAATCTATTTCCTTTTTATCATTTAATTCAATTATTAAATCTCTAGGATTCCATTGATTAGCAAGCCCTCCATCATAGAAATCAAAACGCATTACTCCAAGTAGTTCCTTAGAACTATACTCAAAAGACTTTTCTTTACTTAGTTCTTTCATCTTATTACCTCCTAATATTCTTCTGCTAACATCATAGTTGAGTATTCATTATCATCTATTACGAAAACTTTTATGTTTCCATTAACCTCTATATTTTCTAAATCTATAACATACTTTTCTTTATACTCTGGAACTTCTTGACTATGTTCAATTACAATTCCTTCTTTACATTTTCTTACTTTGAAAACTTGTAAGTAGTCTAATTCCTTTCCCTCTTCATTCAACTTATCAATCATACTCCAAAGTATAAGTTGTAATCTTAAATCTAACTTTTCATTAGCTCCTCTTGTTATATATCTGCTCTCTTTCTTAAACATCTTAATCCTCCTAAAAATAATTAAAGCTACCTAATTACTTTTCTTGTAATTAAGTAGCTATTTTAATTCTTGCTTCAACATTTCTATGAATTCATCTGAAAATACTTTCTCTTTAATGGACTTCTTTATTAACTCCATTAACTCTAATTCAGTTACATCAAGACTTCTTGGAATATAAGTCTCATCACCTCTTCTAGTAGATTTATATACACAGAATCTTATTTCATTCCTTTTTAGTTCCTTGATATATATCTTTTCTATTGTATATGTATATTCATCATCTCCAACTTTTCCTTGATTTATTATCTTACAATACTTAGTTTCCTTGATTATCTTATCCTCTTTTATATTCTTACTCACATTAAATTAACCTCCATTTATTCTAATAGGAACTTAGAAAGTTCTTCTGTTGTTACTACTACAATTGCATAATCACTTGAAAGCAAAAATAAGGAAGAAGTCCAATTAACTCCTTCCTTACATTCAATAATATCAGTATATTCTGGTATTAAACCTTGTAACTTATCTTTCTTTAACATTTCGATAACAACGATATTTTCTGCTATAACTATATATCCTCCTAAATCTTTCTCTATATCTCTATTAGCTCCATAATTTTCACCTAATACATTAATGACGTCTAAAACATTACTGATTACTTCTATAGGATATCCTTTTAATTGATTTTTTAAATAAACCTTTTTCATTATAAATTTCTCCCTTCTAAGAAAGTAAAAAACTTTTACTTGTATACATAAATACAAGTAAAAGTTTGTTTTTCTAAGTTAATAATATATATTTAATTTATCTTTTAATACAGTAATTAACCTAATTCTAATATTGTAATTTAAAAGTGTTTTTGAAGATTTCTACAAAAAATTTACGAACCTTCTTGTATTGTTCAATCAAATTATCTTCATTTTTAATCCCTTATATTCATGATATTTTTTTATCCATTATCATAGAAATAATATATAACACTAATACTGGTGCTACTAATAATGAAGTACATACTATACCAATACTTACTGAAATATTTGTAGCTATGATTCCTATAATCGGTCCACCTAAAATTTGACCTAAGGAATTCATTTGTCCATTTATAGAAAGCACAGTAGCTCTAGAATTATCATCTATATGCCCATTTAACCACGCACTGAATATAGGTTCATTTATAATTCTAAAGGTATTTGTTGCCAAATAAGCTATTAACATTAAACTAAAGTTTCTTGTAAGAGCAAATATCAACATAGACGATATATAAAGTATATTTATGCATAATAATAGTTTTCCATTTTTCCTATTATCCTCATTCTTAAGATTCTTTGCCATAAAATGCATTACTATGAAGCTCAATATCATTCCTAAAATTCCAAAAATTCCAAACCAAGTCACTGAACTAAGGTTTCCAAGTTTAGGAAGTGTAGTATCTTGTAAAAAATGCGCATTAGAAAGTCTATCATAACCTTCACTTGATAATCCATAAAATAAAGTTACTGCAAGTAAAATCATAATTATAGATTTACTTTTTACAAATTTAAGACCAGATTTAAATGTATATACCATCTTTTTGAATGTATTTAAATCCCCAGGAGCAGATGGTTTAAAATTATTTTCTGGCATATATAACCATAAAAATAATGCAAGAATTATAAATAAAACTCCACTAACTATAATAGGAAGCCTTACAGAGAAATTAGCTATTACAGTGCTTAGTACTATTCCAATAAATGCTCCTATCTGCCCTGCTTGTGCTCCCTTTATATAAATTTCATCTAAATCTTTATTCTTCTCTTCTTCCGCAATCCAAGCTTCAAGCGAGCCACTGATAAAAGTAGACCCTAATCCCCATACAATCTGTGCTACAAGTACGAAAACAAAACTAGAAATAGAACCTTCTAAAATAAATCCCACTCCTGTTAAAACTCCCCCAATAACAATAGATAGTTTACGACTATACACATCTGCAACTATACCTGTAGGAATTTCAAATATAAAGCATGCTAATTCCAAAGTAGTTCCAACAAGTATAAGCTGAAGTGGATTTAAATGAACTATTTCAATGTGATACACTATCATAACTGTAGCTACTAACGAAAAACACATTGCTGTAATAGCTGAAAATAATAAATAAGTTTTATATGCTGAAAGTTTATTAACCATTAATCATCACCATCCTAGTATTTCTTAAAAAATTTGTTTGTTTTTCATAATCTTCATATTTAAATATATAAATCATCAAAATAATCTCCTTAAACAAAAAAAGCTGTAAATGAACATAATTCACTTACAGCCTCATAATCATATAACCTAAATATAAACATAAAATATAGAACTTTAATTATATAACTTATGATTAAGCTATTCAAATTAAAATCTTATACCATATCTATATATAGCAAAAATAGACATAAAAATACCGTGTTTAGAACACGGTTTTCCTATCCTGCAAATAAAGATGTAACATGCTCATTATAATACTAATTATTTTTAGAGTACACAAATAAACATGGTAATATCAATATTATCAATAATTGATTCTACCACAAATAAACCTTGAGTTATTCAAGATTTTTCATATACTTTTAAAAATAATCCTTATTCAGTTAATTTAATTAAAAATTACCTCTTTGCGCATATTTACAACACCTTTACATTTATATTTTTTATGCTTATATTTTAGTATAATTATAGTATATATAATTTTAAAAATTTTTTCAATGCTACAGATTCTGAAAAACAAATTCTAATTTTCTCAAGTAGTGAAAAATGAAGAATCTATAAATAAAATTAAAATACCCAACAAAAATTCAAACTTTAGATTTTTGTAAGTTTCATTGCAAAAATTAAAGCACACCTATCGTCCATTTATATATCCAATTCTATCCAAAACCTCATTTATTTATGGTACGGTTCATTCTTCATTATCCTAAATCCTCTATAGATCTGTTCAAGTAGCATAACTCTAAATAATTGATGTGGAAATGTCATCTTTGAAAAGCAAAGTTTATAATTTGCTCTCTTTTTAACTTCATCTGAAAGTCCAAGACTTCCTCCAATTAAAAATACTATATTAGAGTTACCCATTACTCCATTTTGCTCTATAAATTTTGAAAATTCTTCTGATGTAAGATTTTTTCCGCCCAAATCCATTGCTATTACAAAAGCATTTTCTTTTATTTTGCTTAAAATTTGTTTTCCTTCTTTTTCTTTTATAAGTTGTTCTTCTTTCTCTGAAGCATTATCTGGAGTTTTTTCATCATTTAATTCTATTATTTCCAATTTACAATATCTACTTAATCTTTTTGAATATTCATCTATTGCTTGTTTTAAATATTTTTCTTTTAGTTTTCCTACTGTAATTAGTGTTATGTTCATTATTCCTCCAATTAATATCCTAAGTTTTCATTTAAGAATAATACATGTATTCTATCTTTAAAGTTTTGTCTTTTTATTACAGAATATTCTTTACATATTCTTTCTGGACTTTTACAATCCATGCAATATCCAACTTTTGCACATGGAGTTTTTCTATCTAATCTTTTTGCATTAGCTGGTGCTGACATTAATCTATTTCTTTTTATTGCTTCATCAAGATTTTTAACTATTTTATTTATTCCACATATAACTATTACTTTATCTGGTCCATAAAGCATTGCAGCTATTCTATTTCCATTTCCATCTACATTATATAATTCACCATCTTCTGTTATTGCATTAGTACTTGTAAAGAATGCATCTGCTGAAAATGTATCTCTATATATTTGCTTTATATCTTCTGGTGTAAGTCCTGGTTTTGCTCTATCTAAAAATTCATATCTTCCACTTCTTAAGTGTTCCATTATCCCTGCTTCTGCAAGTGTCATTGATCCTCCACAAGAAACAACAGAACCTTCATTAACTAACTCTTCTATTTTTTTTATTAAAGCTTCTCTTGACTCTATTAAATAACCATTCATATTATTATTTTCTAAAGCTTTTATTGTTCTTTCTATTTTCTTTTCATTTACCCAATTCACATTTTTGTCCATACATAATACCTCCTAAGTATTTATTTAAACTTCTTTATATAGGAAATTTTTCCATAATTATATAGTAAAAAAGCCCATAATTATATTATGAGCTTTCCTTATATTAAAGTATTATTTTCCGCAACACTTTTTATATTTCTTTCCACTTCCACATGGACATGGATCATTTCTTCCGATTTTTTCTTCATTAACTACTGTTCCTGCTTTTCTATATTCAGTTGTTATCTCTTTTCTTTTTTCTACTGAGAATATAGAATCCCATTGTTTTAAAGTATATAGATAATCAGCTTTAGCATCTAACATATTGTAGTATAATTTTTCAAAATCCATATCAAGTACTAATTCAGTATTAACATCAACTGTTTCTAAGTCATATGAATTTTTTAAACTATCATTTATACCATCAACAAATCCCATAATGAATTCATTTGTTGTATTATATTCTTTTGATAATTCTGCAATTGTAGTCTTTTTAACTTCTGTGTGTTTTCCTAATAAATCTTTGTATATAGCTTTTTCAATTGCACCATATTCTTGCCAGAAAGCTGCTTCTCCTTTAGTTTTTACATATTCAACTACCATGTCAGTCCAATCTGTGTATAAACTCATTTTAGTACCCTCACTTTTTTATAAATTTATTAATTTACTAGGTTCATGTCTATTGGCCATATATAACTTAACGTCCTCACCTAGCTTTATGCCTTGTTCTTGTAAAGTTGTAATAACTGTTTGATAAGCTAAATCTGGATGATTATTAGTTCCACTTAAATGACCTAAGAACACTTCTTTTCCTAACCCATACTTTATAAGTTGAACTAATGCTTCTCCACAATCTTCATTTGATAAATGACCTATTTCACTAAGTATTCTTCTTTTTAGATTATATGGATATGGTCCAAATTTAAGCATATTAACATCATGATTACTCTCTAATAATATAATGTCTGAATCTTTTATATTATCTTTTATTTCTTCTGTAAAAGTTCCGAAATCTGTAGCTATACTTGCACATTTATCTCCACTTTTTATAGTGTATCCAACAGGTGCTATAGCATCATGAGGGATATTAAAAGATTTAACTTCTAAATCCCCTATTGTTACAGTACTTCTCTTATCCATAATTTTTATATTATGTTCTTTTATTTTTCCTAATGATTTTTCCATAGCTTCCCATGTTTTGTCATTAGCATATATAGGAATATCATACTTTCTTGAGACAATTCCTGCTCCTTTTATATGATCAGAATGCTCATGAGTTATAAATATCCCTTTTAACTCTTTAGGATTTTGACCTATTTTTTTTAATGCTTCGTCTATCTTTTTTCCTGGCATTCCAGCATCTATTATTATTTGGTTATTTTCATTACCTATAAAAATACTATTCCCACTACTTCCACTATAAAGTGAGCAAAATCTCATTTTCTTATCCCCCTGTTGTTTATTATTCTTCAACAGTTATTCTTTCGATTTTTGCACCTAAGCTTCTAAATTTATTTTCAATGTGAGGATATCCTCTATCTATATGTTCAATGCTTGTTATTTCTGTTTTTCCTGAAGCAATTAATCCAGCTATAACCATAGCAGCTCCTGCTCTTAAGTCAGTAGCTTTAACAACTGCTCCACTTAATGTATTAACTCCATCAATTATAGCAACTCTACCTTCAACTTTGATATTTGCTCCCATCTTTTTAAGCTCATCAATATGCTTATGTCTGCTTTCCCAGATTGATTCAGTTATTATACTTCTTCCTGGTACAACAGATAATAAAGTTGACATTGGTTGTTGAACATCTGTTGGGAATCCTGGATATGGCATAGTTTTTATGTTAACTCCTTTTAAGTCACCAACATATCTAACTCTTACACTATCGTCTCCCTCTATTATTTCAACTCCCATTTCTAAAAGTTTTGCTGATATTGATTCTAAATGTTTTGGTATAACATTTTTAATTGTTATATCTCCTCTTGTTGCTGCAGCAGCTATCATAAATGTTCCAGCTTCAATTTGATCTGGAATAACGCTATATGCACAACCAGTAAGCTTTTTAACTCCTGTAATTCTTATAACATCAGTTCCTGCACCTTTAATATTTGCTCCCATTGAGTTAAGGAAGTTTGCAACATCAACTACGTGAGGTTCTTTTGCTACATTTTCTAATGTTGTAACACCTTCTGCTAAAGTAGCAGCTATCATAACATTTATTGTTGCTCCAACTGAAACAACATCAAAGAATATGTTAGCTCCTTTTAATTGTTTAGCTTTTACGTGAACAGCTCCATGTTCTATTACAACATCTGCTCCTAATGCTTCAAAACCTTTTATATGTTGGTCTATAGGTCTAACTCCTATAGGACATCCTCCAGGTAATTCAACCTTAGCTTCTTTAAATCTTGCTAAAAGCGCTCCTATAAAATAATAAGAAGCTCTCATTCTTCTAACATCTTCAGTACAAGCATTAACTGTATTAACACTTGTGCTATCTATTTCTAATGTATTATTATCAATTTTTTTTACTTCGCATCCTAAACTTGAAAGAATTCTATCAAGGCAATGTACATCTTCTATATCAGGTACATTATCTATAAGACATTTACCTGAACTAGCAGCTACAACAGCTGGTAAAATTGCAACAGCAGCATTTTTTGCTCCGTTTATTTCAACAGCCCCTTCTAATTTTCTTCCTCCATGTATAACTAATCTTTCCATCCAATTCACCCTTATTAATAAGATTATATATATGATTAATTTCCCAAATCTCGTTTATTTTTTTCATCTAATTATTTTTTAAATCATCAAATAAAATAGGATATTTACACATTATAATCCTATCATAATTATTTAATGTACGTTTATCATTATATCATAAACTTTTGTTAATGAAATATTTTTTTTTATATTATTAAAAATGAGATTAATTATTTACATATATTATCGATTTTATAAAAAAATTAAGGCTTTTACCTAGTAATTTAGCAATTTAATATTTCAATTTTGTAAACTTAGTGAACTTTGATACTTTAAAAGTTCACTATTGTTCCTTTTATTTCCATATAGCATTTCCCCCTATTCTTTTATTGTAAGTATTATGTTATAATTTATAGAAAAGTTTGGATTAAAAATTTAAAGAATTAGATTAAGAGAGGTTGAATATGAAATATTATATCGTTGCATTATTAGATGAAGCTTCTAACGAAGCAATACTAGATACTCAAAAATTAATGTCAAAGAAATTTAGAGCTAATAAAAATATTCCTAATCCTTATATTGCATTAGAAATATTAGATAATCCTAACATTGAAAAATTAACTGAAGTAGTATCTAAAGTTCTATCACCTTATAAAAAATTTAAGGTTGAGTTAACAAACACTCTTTTTGTTTCAGAAGAATGCAAAACATTAAACTTAAAATTAGATAATAGAGGTTATATAAAGAAAATTTTATATTCTCTAAATGATATGCTTAAATTACATGGTTTTAATGTAAAAGATCCTGATGCAACTGTTCTTTCATTAACTCTAGCTAATTTTAATTATTATCCAAGAGATATAAAGAAAAAATTATCTGAAAATCAAACTCTTCTTAACACTGAAGAAAAAACTCTTAAAGTTACAGGTTTTCAAATTTGGAAAATGCCTCACAATAAACATGAAATTAAATTAAAAGATTTCGAATTAAAAGTCTTCTAATTAAAAATATATATAATTTATAGCTATCTAAAATCAGATTTTAATTACATATCTACTTTAGATAGCTTTTTTATTTCAATATTTTATTTAAAATTGATAATTTCTTTTACTATTAACACATATTATTGCTTATTAAGAATTAGATTTTCTTAAATTTTGTGAAAATTTCAAAATTTTTTTCATGTATTCGTTTTCCCAGCTTTCCTTATATCAAAACTTTTTGTAAAATATATTAAGATGATTGTCTGTAAAGCCAGGAGGGGTTTTTTTATGTTAATATGTGATTTATTTAATATCCAAAGAAATATAGATTCAAATATTTCAATTAATGAAAATCTAAACAATTATAAAATAACAGCAAGAAAAAACTTAGAACTTCATATAAAAATAAGTGATCTTGCAAATGAAACTAAATGTTACACTTATACAAATGATAGTGATTTAGAGATTGATGAAGATATAGTTTTAAGAAAATATATATCTTGTTTTCAACAAATACTTTCTATTGGTATCGACAATAAATATGATCAAGTTTTAGAAAAAATAGACGTAGCCCCTAGTGACTATTGCTTAAGTGATCAATTTCTTAACTTATACATAGATATAAATGATTTAATAATATCTAAATCAGAAGATCACTTTGAAACTCTTTGTGAGGACTTTTTAAGCATCGGATTACAACTAGGATTTGAAGAAAATAAAATAATAAATGCCTTTAAAGAATATGCAGCATAAATACTAATAATTGCTATAAGTTAAACTTATAGCTTTTTTTTTTACATTTTTTATTATCATATTGCAAATACTATTTTGGAGGTGATAAAAAAATGATTGGTGTTATAATTGCAATAATTTCTGGATGCTCTATGGCTCTCCAAGGTGTTTTTAACACTAGATTAGGTGATAAAATAGGTGTTTGGGAAACAAACTGTATAGTTCAATTAACTGGACTAATATTGACATTAATAGTAACTATATTTTTAGGAAAAGGAAGCTTCAAAGCTTTAGGTACTGCAAATAAAATTTATTTATTAGGTGGTGCCTTAGGAGTTGTAATAGTTTTTACTGTTATGCAAAGTATAGGTACATTAGGAACTACTTACGCAACTTCTATAATATTAGTATCACAATTACTTCTTGCAGCTTTAATAGATGCTTTTGGTTGGTTTGATGCTAAAAAGATTAATTTTACCTTAAAAGAATTCATTGGAGTTGCAATAATCATAGTAGGTATTATAGTATTTAAATGGAAGCATTAATCTATTTAAGGAGACTATAAATGAATTTTTTTAAAAACATACACTTTTTATCAAAGTTAACATATAACAACATAAAAGAATACTTTAATGAAAGAGAAGTCGTAAAAAATGATGAGATATTAACAGATTCTATTCATTGGTACGGACATGCAACAACTATTATAAACATATCAGATAAACTTATACTTACAGATCCAGTATTATCAAATAGACTTGGATTTTTTAAAAGAGTTGTCCATAAACCTCTTGAACTTAAAGACTTAAAATTTGATTATATTTTACTTTCCCATGGACATATGGATCATATGCACTTTCCATCTTTAAAAAAATTAAATAAAGATGCTATTGTCATAGTTCCTAGAGGATATAAAAAAATCCTTAACTTCCTTGGATTTAAAAATGTTATTTTACTAAGACCAGGTCAAACATATGAAGATGATTTTGTAAAAGTTACTTCAATTCAAGCTAAGCATGATGGTAGAAGATTTTATGTTGGTATTGATATAGAAAGTAATTCATACTTAGTAGAAGCTAGTGATAAAAAGGTTTTTGTTGCAGGAGATACTGCAATGACTAATAGATTCAACAATATAGAATGTGATGTTGCTATAATGCCTGTAGGATGTTATAAGCCTGAAAGGTTTAGTTATATGCACTGTTCTCCTCAAGAGGCATATAAAATGTTTAAGAACATGAATGCAAAATATATGCTACCTGTTCATTATAAAACATTTAAAATATCTCTAGAGAATTTTGATGAAACATATAATACTTTAAAAAATTTTAATGATAATAACGTAAAAATTCTTGATATAGGAGAAACATTAAAATTTTAATACAAATTAATATTAACACTTATTACTCCTCATTAATAAAATGTTAGTGTAACAATTAATGTAGGAGTATTTTTATGTTTAATTTTAAAAACAAGCTTGACTACAATTTACAATTATCATTAAACAGCAATGTTTATAAAAAGTATCGTGTCTTTGTAAAATGTAAAAACTTATTTTCATCTGTGTTAAAAAAAATATCATCTATGAATGATGCTTTAATATATCCAATAAAACCATGCAATTTAATCTCTTGTAACTTAAGTAAGAGAGAAATTATAGCAATTTCTGAATATCCAGAAGTTGAATCTATATATTTTGATGAGTACTTATTTTTATGTGGTATGAGTGTATCTAACGCTAATAACTATCATAAGCTTACTTCCAAGTTAAAATTTTCTGGCAAAGGTGTAACTATTGGTATTGTAGATAGTGGTGTTTATCCTCATATAGATTTAACTAGACCTAATAATAAGATAGAACATTTTGAAGACGTAATATCACATAAAAAATTTCCTTATGATGACAATGGACACGGTACAGCTTTAGCAGGGATAATTTGTGGAAGCGGAGTTTCATCTAATAATATGTGCACTGGAATTGCTCCTCAAAGTAGTATAGTTTGTTATAAAGCTTTTGATGCTTTAGGAAAAGGTTATGCCTCTGATATACTTTTTTCTATATGTCAATTAGTTGATAAGTCGGATGAATTTAATATAAAAGTTCTGTGTTTACCATTTGAAATGCTTTCTAATAATCATAGAATTTTTAATTCTTTCAATAATATTTTTGATTATGCTTTATCTAAAAATATTATTCCTGTAGTTCCAAGTGGAAGTATAAATAATTCTGAATTTGGAATGATGGGAATAGCTTTATTAAAAAATTGTATAACTGTTGCAGGTATGTCAACTGTTAAAGAATCAAAACCATATACTTATTCTTCTAAATCACTTTATTCTAAACTAAAGAAACCCAACTTTGCTTGTGCATGTGATCAAATATCAACATTAAATAGTGATACATCATATATTTCAGAAAAAAATGGTGTTAAAGTTTATCCTAGAAATATTGATGCCAAATATAAATCCTATTCAGGAACATCATTATCTGTAGCATTTGTTTGTGCTATATGTGCAATACTTTTTGAATATGATCCTACTTTAAAATTAGATGATATAATTTCTTTAATTAATTTATCTTGTTCAAACTTTAAAGAATATGATAAAGATTTAGTTGGTAGCGGAATAATAAATTTAAATAGACTTTTAGAAAAATAAAAATTTAAGACCAAAAGATAAATATCTTTTGGTCTCTATTGTTATTCTCCTATATAATTTTGAGGATTAATAGGCTTATCATTTATTCGCATTTCAAAATGTAAGTGTGGCCCTGTGCTTCTTCCTGTATTGCCTACAGTTGCTATCTTACTTCCACCTTCAACTTTATCTCCAACATTTACATTAAATCCATTTAAGTGAGCATATCTGCTTTCTAATCCATTTCCATGATCTATTATTATTATATTTCCATAACCATCTTTTTCATAGAATTTTGATTTAACTGTCCCATCTAAGCATGATAATACATCATCTCCAAGACTTTTTCCTATATCAATTCCTTTATGAAATTTTCCCCATCTTTCTCCAAAGCCAGATGTAACTACTCCTCCACAAGTTGGATGAAAAAACATAAGTGTTTTTCCGTTAACAGTTTTAACTTCTCCTTGTGATTTATTAGCGCTCTCAACATTTATTTTTCTATCATAATTATTTATAGCATTTACTGCAATACTCTCATTTATAAAAGAATTTAAGTATGCTGAACTTCCTATTAAAATTGCAGTTATTATAGCAAATTTAATAATATTGTTTTTAAAATTTCTCGAGTACATTTAATTAAATCTCCTTTTTTAAAATTTTATCGACTTTTTTAAATTAACCAATTTATTTTCAATTTATACCTCCTTATTTTTCCTTTAAGTTGTTATAGTTTAATGTCTTTGTTATAATTAGCTTAAATATTAGGAATACTAGTAATCTAGAATACGCAATTTTGTGAGGTAAAACTAATGAGTACTTTTGTATTAAAAAATAAAGCTTTAAATTATACTCCTGTAAGCAATGTGTTTATAGAACAGTATATGCCAAAAGCTAGAGGAGAATTTGTAAAAGTTTATCTTCTACTTCTAAAACAAAATATGAATGGTGAACCTGGAATAGGTTCAGAAATAATGGCAAGAATGCTAAATCTATTAGAATCAGATATAATGAATGCCCTACACTACTGGAATGAAGAAGGATTAATAAAATTATCTCCATTAGATAGATTAGGAAACTTTAGTATAGAATTTTTACCACTTGATTCAGAAAAAGCTATTGAATCAGAAGAAGACGAAAGTATCTTAAATTCTTTAACTGAACCAGATATAACATCAATGCTAAAAGATGTTGAAAAAATCCTTTCAAGAACTTTAAATTATAAAGAAATGCAAATATGTATTGAATGGAATAAGAAATTCTTATTTACTACTGAATTAATAACACTTTTAGTAGAATATTGTGCTTCAAAAGGTAAATCACACTTTAGATATATGGATACAGTTGCTTCAGCTTGGAATGAAAAGAATGTAAGAACAGTAAGCCAAGCACAAACTCTTATAGCTAAGGAAGAGGATAAGTGGAAGAAAATAAAAGAAATTTTAAAATATCTTGGTATAAAAAATACAGATTTAATGAAACCTCAAGAAGATATGCTAGAAAAATGGTTATTTATATATAACTTTAAATTAGAAATAATTCAAAAAGCTTGCGATAGATGTTTCCAAAGATTAAATAGAGCTGATTTTAAATATATAGATAGTATTCTTACTGACTGGAATAAAAATAACATAAGAACTGTTACAGATATAGAACTTAAAGATATAAACTTTAAAAAAGCTCAAGGAAATAAAACATTTTACAAAAATCAAAATCAATCAAATCAAAAAATCAAAAACTTTAGAGAGAAAAATTATGATTATGATGCTCTTGAGCGTGAATTATTAGGGTGGGATGATTAATGATTAGTGGATATCAATCCGAAATATTAAAAGAATACGAAGAAATAAGATCAATAGAAAATAAAAATTTAAAGGAAAGAATTAAAGAAATAAAAGATAAGCATCCTGAAATAATGGAGATAGATGATGAGATAAAAAAGCTTTCTGTTAAACTTCCTTTATTAATTTTAAAATCTACTACAACTGAAGAAGATGTTGAAAAACTTAGAGATAAAATTTTTGATTTAAGAGCTAAAAAAATAGAGGCTTTAGTATCTAAAGGATACTCTCCTGAATATTTAACTATTCATTATAGATGTAAGAAATGTAGTGATACTGGATACATAGGAACAAAACGTTGTGAATGCTTTAAAGATAAACTTATAAAACTTCACTATAAAGATTCCAATTTACAAAGCATATTATCAAAATATAATTTTAATGATTTTGATTTAAGTTTATTTCCAAATAAAACGGATCCAAGTTATCCAACTCAAAAATTTACGCCATTTGAAAATATGCAAAGAATTTATGATTTTATAGTTTCTCAGTATATTCCTAACTTCAATAGAACTGACGTAAATTTATTATTTTCTGGAGCTGCTGGTACAGGAAAAACATTTTTATCCTATTGTATAGCAAAAGAATTATTAGATAGAGGATATTTAGTAGTTTATAAAACAGCTGATGAACTTATAAGAATTTTAGCAGATATAAGATTTAATAAGAATCAAAATCTAGATGATTTAATTACTAATTGTGATTTACTTATAATAGATGATTTAGGTTCTGAACAAATCACAGAATTCTCAAAAACTGAATTCTTTAATTTGCTTAATAAAAAACTACTTTTAGGAAAAAAAATGCTTATATCTACAAATCTAGTTGCAGATGATTTAGATGATCGTTATGATAGGCGTACATCTTCAAGATTAATAGGTAATTTTAAATTTATGAGATTTTACACTTATGATTTAAGAATAGAGAAAAAACGTAGATTAAATATGAGAAATAGAAAATAGGAATAGAATATAAAGCCAAAATTAAATTAAAATATAAAATTAAGCTATATAAATTTCAAAATTTATATAGCTTTTATTTTTTTAATTATAATTATATATTGATTAAATATATAAAATATTGTTACCATTTTACTTTCTTTACTTTAATTATATATATAGCTTATATTTTATATAAAAAAAGAAGTAAGATTAAATCTTACTCCTTTGGCGACTCAGAAGGGGCTCGAACCCTCGACCTCCGGCGTGACAGGCCGGCACTCTAACCAGCTGAGCTACTGAGCCATATAAAAAAAATGGTGGTCACAACAGGGATCGAACCTGTGACCCCCTGCTTGTAAGGCAGGTGCTCTCCCAGCTGAGCTATGCGACCTAAAAATTGGTGACTCCTAGGGGAATCGAACCCCTGATACCACCGTGAAAGGGTGGTGTCTTAACCGCTTGACCAAGGAGCCATATTAAATTGGAGCTGGCAATAGGAATCGAACCTACAACCTGCTGATTACAAGTCAGCTGCTCTACCGTTGAGCCATGCCAGCAAATTAGTTTTAAATTTTATAAAATTATATTGGCGACTCAGAAGGGGCTCGAACCCTCGACCTCCGGCGTGACAGGCCGGCACTCTAACCAGCTGAGCTACTGAGCCGTATTATAATTTAATGGTGGTCACAACAGGGATCGAACCTGTGACCCCCTGCTTGTAAGGCAGGTGCTCTCCCAGCTGAGCTATGCGACCAAAAATGGTGACTCCTAGGGGAATCGAACCCCTGATACCACCGTGAAAGGGTGGTGTCTTAACCGCTTGACCAAGGAGCCATATTAAATTGGAGCTGGCAATAGGAATCGAACCTACAACCTGCTGATTACAAGTCAGCTGCTCTACCGTTGAGCCATGCCAGCAAATTGGTTTTAAATTTTATAAAATTATATTGGCGACTCAGAAGGGGCTCGAACCCTCGACCTCCGGCGTGACAGGCCGGCACTCTAACCAGCTGAGCTACTGAGCCATATTATAATTTTAATGGTGGTCACAACAGGGATCGAACCTGTGACCCCCTGCTTGTAAGGCAGGTGCTCTCCCAGCTGAGCTATGCGACCAAAAATGGTGACTCCTAGGGGAATCGAACCCCTGATACCACCGTGAAAGGGTGGTGTCTTAACCGCTTGACCAAGGAGCCATATTTCATTTGTGTCTGCGATCTTATTTGTTTCGCGCTGACCACATAGACTATATTACATAAAATCATTTTAAGTGTCAACACTTTTTTTAAAAAATATTTTTTTTTTATTATTTTTAACACTAATCTTATTATGTGAAATCTTCACAAACTTAGTATTTGCAAGGCTTATCTCATTTTTTATTTTTCTTCAATTTTTATAAATTTTATTATGTTCTTTTTCATTATTTTTTATTATGTATAAAAATTTTTTTATTAATTATATTTTTTTCTAATGATTTTTATAATTTATTTTTCTACTTATTTATATATTAACGCCATTCAATTACATAGTAAGCCTAACTTTTTTATTTAAAATAATATTTTTTATATCTATAAAAGAAAAATATTTTTCTTTTATAGATATAAATACGATTTTAATTATTTTATATTTACTTAACTATGATAGAATTTATTTAAATACATTTTAAATGAAGGAGAAATTTAAATATGATTTATCACGATTTAATAATAGTTGGTGGTGGGGCTTCTGGACTTATGTCAGCAATCCTAGCAAAAGATTATGGTATAGATGTAGCAATAATAGAAGGAACTGATCGTGTTGGTAAGAAAATTCTTACCACTGGTAATGGGCGTTGTAATATTTCAAATGCCTCAATAAAATATCCTTTTATAAATTATCACAGTACAAGAGAAAACTTTTTTCAAAATACATTAAATAAATTTTCTGTTGAAGATACAATAAACTTTTTCTTATCTCTTGGTCTTCCAATAACAGAATTAGAAAATAATAAACTTTATCCACAATCACTTCAAGCTTCTTCTGTTGTGGATATTTTAAGAATGAATATAGAGGAAAGAAATATTCCTGTGTATAACAATTGTAAAGTAAAATCTATCCACAAAAAGAAAAACTTTATATTATCCACAAACAATGAGGAATTTTTAGAATTCTCTTGTGGAAAACTTTTAATGTGCTGTGGAGGAAAATCAGCTTCTAAAACTGGCTCTGATGGCTCCTCTTATAAACTATGCGAAAATTTTGGTCACTCACTTATTAAACCTATTCCAGGAATAGTTCAATTAAAATTAGATTATCCACACTTAAAAGCTATGTCAGGAATTAAATTTGATGGAAGAGTAAATTTAACTGTTAATGGTAAAGTTATTAGAAGTGAGGTTGGAGAAGTTTTATTTACTGATTACGGAATATCTGGTCCACCTATTCTTCAAGTTTCATCTACAGCTTCAAGAGCATTAAATAAAGGTCATGAAGTTATTATAGAAGTTGACTCTATGCCATATAAGAGTAAAGAGGAAGTAGAAAATGAATTATATACTCATCTTGCTATGTTCTCTAATAGAAGTATATCTAATGCTCTAATTGGAGTTGTAAATAAAAAGCTTATCCCAACTATACTTAAAGCTTCTAATATATTTAACATACATACTCCATGTTGTGAATTAGATTGGAAATGCCAAGCAGATTTAATTAACAAACTTAAATCTTGGAAATTTAAATGTACTGGAACTAAAGAATTTCAAAATGCACAAGTAACTGTGGGTGGAATAGATGTGAAAGATATAACCCCAGAAACTTTAGAATCAAAATTAGTACCAGGACTTTATTTTGCTGGTGAATTTATAGATGTTGATGGAGATTGTGGAGGTTTTAATCTTCAATGGGCTTGGAGTTCTGCTTTTAATGCCGCAACTTCTATAAAAGATGCATTAAAATAGAATTTCATTTAATATTTTTATAATAAAATCAATAAAAAACCTTAAGCAATTTTGCTTAAGGTTTTTTAATTATTTTTTTTCCCATTGGAATTCTAGAATAGTTAATTCTACACCTTCTTTATTATATATTTTATGAAGTGTCTTCTTTGTTCCATCTTCCTCTTCTTTAACTTGAACTCCAACATGAATAGAGTTTCCATAGCTTACTTCTTTTTCAAATACTATTTTTATTCTTTTTAAATCGAATTCTTTTATCATATCTTTAGGTACAGACTCTAATGCCCATTCAACATATTTTACATTATTAACATGTGTATTTGAATCTATATCACTATATCTTATCTGGAACTCTTTAGAAAATTGTTCTTCTTCCATTTTTTCTATTTTTTCCATCTCTTTAGCTTTTTCTAAATCGCCGTCTTCTCCATACATCTTATAGTGTTCAGGCAATATTCTCATAGGTCTTCTTCTTTCTATATTAATTAAGAAGAATAAAGCTGTAGCTTCAACTAAAACCTCTCCATCTTGATTCTTAATAAGATAATCTCTTAGTGCATAGAATTTTTTAAAACCTGCTGGTATTGTTACTACACTTAATTTATCTCTATAGTTAGGATACTTATGTATCTTTATATCATATTTATAAAATACCCAACCTGCTCCATGCTCTAATTGATAATTTATTGTATCTCCTACTGATTCGGCATGTGCGTTCCCAACATCACATAAAAAATATACTAATGAAGCTATTTTACATCTTAATTTGTAATCTACATCTCTATATAAAACTTCATAATCCTTAGTAAAGCTATTATCCATATCTAATTTCTCCTCAAAATTTATTTATATATATAAGTATACCAGTATTTGTTTATATTTATATTAAAAAACAAAATTTATTAACATTATATTTAATATTGAAAAAGAGATGCAAAGTCTTATCTTGCATCTCTTTTATTTATATTATTTGTTGTTTAAAGCTTCTAATAAAGCATCAATATTTAATCCATGAACCATAGCCGCTTGTTCTATTGTTTCAGCTTGAGATGATGGGCATCCGATACATCCCATACCAAAAGACATTAAAACTTCTGCTCTAGTTGGATCCATTTTAATTACTTCACCTATAGTCATTTCTTTTGTTATCATAACTTCCACCTCTTAATGTAAAAATACATAATTATTATTCTATATAAGATTATATTTTATACATCAAATAAAGTCAAGTAATATACTCAGAATTAAAGTTCTTTAACTCTCATAGTTTGATCTCTCTTAGGACCAACTGATACTATTGAAATTCTTGTTCCTGTGAATTCTTCAATTCTTTCTATATATTTCTTAGCGTTTTCTGGTAATTCTTCATAGCTTCTCGCATCTGCTACACTTTCATCCCATCCATCAAATTCTTCATAAACTGGTTTACATTCTGCTAAATCTTCTAAACTTGCTGGGAAGTAATCTATAACTTCTCCATTAAATTCATATCCAACACAAACTTTTATCTTATCAAGCCCAGCTAAAGTATCTATTTTAGTTACTGCAAGTGAAGTTAATCCACTAACTCTAACTGTAGTTTTTAATATTACTAAGTCAAGCCATCCACATCTTCTTGATCTTCCTGTAGTAACTCCATATTCATGACCTTTTTCTCTTATCCAATCACCAGTTTCATCAAGTAATTCTGTTGGGAAAGGTCCTTTACCAACTCTTGTTGTATAAGCTTTAGCTATTCCAACAGCATTAGTTATCATAGTAGGCCCAACTCCTGAACCACTAACTACTCCACCAGCTGTTGTATTAGAAGAAGTTACATATGGATATGTTCCATAATCTATATCTAAAAGCATTCCTTGAGCACCCTCAAATAATACATTCTTATCTTCTTTTATTGAATCATAAACTTTAACCGAAGTATCTTTTACGAAAGGCTTTAATTTTTTACCAAATTCAAGATACATTTTTAAAGTTTCTTCAAAATTTTCTTCTTCTCCACCTAAAACCTTTGTTATATAAAGATTTTTTGTTTTCATATTTTCTCTTAATTTTTCTTCAAAAACTTCTGGATGCATAAGATCACAAACTCTTATTCCACATCTTTCAAATTTATCTGTATAACATGGTCCTATTCCTTTACCAGTAGTTCCAATGTCATTTTTACCTCTAGCTTTTTCTTTTAATCTATCTAATGTTTTGTGATAAGGCATTATTAATTGTGCTCTATCACTTATCATTAATTTCTCTGGTGTAACCTTAACTCCAACACCCTCTAAATATTCAATTTCTTCAAAAAGTGCTTTTGGATCAACTACAACACCATTTCCTATAACATTAACTTTATCATCATATAATATTCCTGATGGTATTAAATGAAGTTTGTATTGTTTATCTCCAACTTCAACAGTATGACCTGCGTTATTTCCTCCTTGGAATCTAACAACTACATCTGCATCTTCTGCTAGATAGTCTGTCATCTTTCCTTTTCCTTCATCTCCCCATTGAGCTCCTAATACTATAAATGCTGACATTATATTTGCCTCCTTCAGATCAATTAAATAATCTATTCTTAAATTTTATGGAGTTAGATTATATAAATTATTATTCACAATAATCATAAATATAAACCTCTTTTGGATTTTCTCTCCCATAAACAATAGTAGCAAAATGGAAGTTATAGGTCAATGAAAAATCGAATTATTTTTATAAATTTTAATAAAATATTCGGATGTTTTATTATTATATTAAATTTTTATTATAAAAAAACCTTAGAGCCTGTGGAACTCTAAGGTTTTACTTCTTAATTTTTTAAATTAAGAGGAGTTTTATTTATGTGTGTGTTCTATGTGGTTCGTGTTAATCAATACCTTGTCCAGTTGATATTGATTATCATTGATTTAATTATAAAATCTTTTTAAAATTTTGTCAACAATTTTATTACATATTTTTAGATTTATTTGCGCAAGTTTCAATAGCACTTATAATAGTATTTCTAATACCATTTTTCTCAAGGTCTGCAACTGCTTCTATAGTAGTTCCCCCTGGAGAACATACCATATCTTTTAATACTCCAGGATGATGTCCTGTTTCTAATACCATTTTTGCTGATCCCAATACACTTTGAGCTGCTAACTTATAAGCCTTATCTCTTGGTAGTCCTAATTTAACACCACCATCAGCCATTGCTTCAATTATCATAAATATATATGCAGGAGATGAACCACAAACTGCTATAAATGCATGGAAATCTTTTTCGTCTAATATTTCATATTTACCAAATACATTAAAAATATCACATACTTCTTTTAATTCATCTTCAGTTACATTTTTATTAGGACATATCGCTGACATACCTTCTCCAACTAAGGCTGGAGTATTTGGCATTGTTTTTACTATTTTACTATCTTCATCTAACATATTTTCTAAATCCTCTATATCAATTCCTGCTGCAATGCTTATTATTATTTTTCCTTTTAATTCTTTTTTTATACCTTCTATAACACCTTTGTACATATAAGGTTTTACTGCTAATATAACTATATCTGATTCTTTAGCCACTTCTAAGTTAGATTCTTTCCCTATAACCTTATATTCCTCTTCAATTTTTTTTCTTGATGATTCTCTCTTTGTAGAAACTAATATGTTTTTACTTTCTATAAATTCTTTTTGAACTAATGCTCCAAGCATAGCTTTTCCCATGTTTCCACATCCAATAAATCCTATTTTCTTAGTCATTATAAATTCCTCCTTTTTATTTTAAAAAAAGATAATCACATTTTGTGATTATCTCATTTTATTCTTGATGTATTGCTTCATAATTAGCAAATTTACTGTATTGTCCAAGCCAAGCTAATTTAACAGTCCCAACTGGACCATTTCTTTGCTTTGCAATAATGCATTCTCCAGTATTTTTTTCTTCTGTATCTTTATTGTAATATTCATCTCTGTATAAAAACATAACAACGTCAGCATCTTGCTCTATTGATCCTGATTCCCTAAGGTCAGAAAGCATAGGTCTATGATCAGCTCTTTGCTCAGGAGCACGAGATAACTGTGATAATGCTATTACAGGACATTCCATTTCCTTTGCTAAAGCTTTTATAGATCTTGATATTTCTGATACCTCTTGTTGTCTATTATCTGATCCTGATGATCCTGACATAAGTTGAAGATAGTCAATCATAATTAGATCTATTCCATATTCCATCTTAAGTCTTCTACACTTAGATCTCATTTCCATTACAGTTACACCTGCTGTATCATCTATATACATTTTAGCTTTTGATAAAGGTCCAGTAGCTCTTGCAATTCTATCCCAATCATCAGGTTCTAAGTTACCTGTTCTAAGTTTAAGCATATCTATATTAGCTTCAGAACAAAGTAATTTATATGCAAGTTGCTCTTTAGACATTTCTAAGGAAAATATAACTACGCTTTTTCCTTCTCTTAAAGCAGCATGCTCTGCAATATTAAGAGTAAATGTTGTTTTTCCCATAGAAGGTCTTGCTGCAACTAGAATCATATCTCCTTTTTGGAATCCTGAAGTCTTATCATCTAAGTCTTTAAATCCTGAACTTACTCCTGTTACTTCACCTTTATTATTATATAATCTTTCGATTTCTATAAATCCTCTTTCAAGTACAGTTCCCAATGATTCAAAATCACTAGTAGTTCTTTTTTCTGATATATCAAAAATTCTTTTTTCTGCTTTATCTAAAACACCTTCAACTTCTCCTTGCTTATTATAACTCTCTTCTATAATTTCATTAGATGCTCTAATAAGCTTTCTTAATGTTGATTTTTCTTGAACTATTTGTATGTATGAAGAAAGGTTTGCTGTAGTAGGAACTGAAGAAGATATTTCTGTAACATAAGTAACTCCACCTGCTCTTTCAAGCACATCTGTTGACTTTAGATATTCTAAAACTGTAACTAAGTCTACAGCCATATCTCTTTTAAACATCTCAACTATTGATCTAAATAAAACTTTATGGCTATCTCTATAGAAGTCTTCTTCTTCAAGCTTTTCAGCAGCTGGTGCTATCGCATTTCTTGATATAAGCATAGCTCCAAGAACAGATTGCTCTGCTTCTATACTTTGAGGTAAAGTCTTTGCTATTGGTGCTTCCAATTCTCTCTCCTCCCTTTCACATATTATTTCACTATACTATTATAATAAAACTTTATGTTTTATTCCATATTAAAATTAAAGAGAGACTTTTTCTAAATAAAAAAGTCCCCCTTATTTTAAAATACTAATTCTAATATTTCTTCTATTGTACTAACAGCTTTAACTTCTATATCTGTTAACCCTGTTGGTATATCTTTTTTGTTATCCTCTGGAACTAAAACAAGTTTTATTCCTTTTCTTCTTGCTCCATATATTTTTTCAAATATACCTCCAACTGGTTTAACTTTTCCTCTTAAAGATATTTCCCCGGTAATAGCTAAATCTTGTCTTATTGGTTTTCCTAATAATGCACTTATAATACAAGTTGTTATAGCTGCTCCTGCTGATGGACCATCTATATTTCCACCACCAATTACATTAACATGTATATCGTAATCTCTAATATCTTTATCAGTTATTTTTCTTATAACTGATGCTGCATTATAAACAGAATCTTTAGCCATACTACCTGCTGTTTCATTAAATCTTACAGTTCCAGAACCTTTTTTCTTTGCTTCAAAAACTGATGCTTCTATTTCTATTGTAGAACCTAAGAATCCACTTACACCTAATCCATATATGTGTCCAACTTCTTTTTCTTCATTTTCAGAAACTATTTCA
This sequence comes from Clostridium thermobutyricum DSM 4928, assembly GCF_002050515.1. GTDB lineage: Bacteria > Bacillota > Clostridia > Clostridiales > Clostridiaceae > Clostridium > Clostridium thermobutyricum. Next base: position 86,294 of record NZ_LTAY01000111.1, read on the forward strand.
AAAGGTGAATATCTTCCTATTGATACTACTTCTTCTACATCCTTTAAAGTTATTTTTAACTTTTTAGGCTTTATTTTTCTTTTATACAAAGCATATCCATAAGCATCTGTTAGTATGTTAACAGCTTTTCTTCCTTCTATCGTATATCTACTAATAAATTCTGGTACAGAATTGTCAAGAGATACTTCTAGTTTTCTAGCTGCATTTTTAACTATATCTTGGATATCTTTAACACCTAATGGCTCAAAGTATACTTCAGTACATCTTGATCTTAATGCTGGATTTATATCTTTTGGTTCTCTAGTTGTAGCTCCAATTAATACAAAATCAGCTGGCGCTCCTTTTTCAAATAGATATTTTATATAAGCTGGAGTTTTTTCATCATCTGGATCATAATATGATGATGAGAATTCTACTCTCTTATCTTCTAATACTTTTAAAAGTTTATTTTGAAGTATATGGTCAAGTTCTCCTATTTCATCAATAAATAAAACTCCTCCATGTGCTTCTGTAACTAAACCTGGTTTTGGTTCTGGAACCCCAACATCTGCTAAATCTCTTTTACTACCTTGATATATAGGATCATGAACTGAACCTAATAATGGATTAGTTATTTCTCTAGGATCCCATCTTAATGTTGTACCATCAACTTCAACAAACTTAGAATCTTCATCAAAAGGAGTAAAATTTAATTTTCTAGCCTCTTCTAATGCAATTCTTGCTGCTGTTGTTTTTCCAACTCCTGGAGGCCCATAAAGAATTATGTGCTGAGGATATGGTGATGATAACTTTGATATTAATGATTTTATAGCTCTTTCTTGACCTATTATTTCTTTAAAACTATCTGGTCTTAAAAAGCTCATTATATTTTTATTAGTTACTTTAGCATCTAAAGCTTCTAACTCTTCTAATTTTTTCTTTGTTTTTTGATTTTCAGTACCTTTTTCCTTTTTAAGTATAGATAAACGCATTTCATCAATATACTTTTCTTGCTTTTCCATTATAGCTCTTTCAACTTTTGTTTCGATTTCTCTTTGCACATATTTCTTTGCAATTTCTTCTGAAATCCATACAATAGTATCTTCTAGAACTTCATTTATTTTGTCATCTGGAGGTACTACTTCTATTCCTGCTCCATCAGATGCAATCATATTAAGGGCATATGCTCTTTCTGCTAAGCTTTTTGAAGAAACATAATCTTTAAGCTTATGTCTAACTGTTCTTGCTCTTATAGCTCCATCATCTAATACATTTTTTAATATATCAAATAAAACATTTATTTGTGATTCTATTGGTAAGTCTCCACCTACTACACCTTGCAGGAATCTTATTTGTTCGTTTAATTTCAAAGTTTATTCCTCCTTAAGCTTTTGGAACAATAATAACTTTCATCTTTGTTGAAACCTCTGGATATAATTTAACTTCTATTTCATATCCACCTGCTACTTTTATTGTATCCATAACTATTTTTTTCTTATCTATATTCATTTTGTAAACTTTATTTATTTCTTGAGCAACATCTTTACTTGTTATAGCTCCAAATAATTTTCCGTTTTCTCCTGATTTTGCTTCTATTTTAACTTCTTTTCCTTTTAATTCAGAAGCTAATTTTTGCGCTGCTTCTATTTCTGCAAGCTTTTGTTTTCTTTCATTTTCTTTTTGGTTATTTAATATGTGTAAGTTAGCATCTGTTGCTTCCTTAGCTAATTTCTTAGGAAATAAAAAGTTTCTTGCATATCCATCTGATACGTTTATAACTTCTCCCTTTTTACCTATCTTCTTAACATCTTGTAATAATATTACCTTCATGTTATTCACCCACCTTTAAATATTTTTCTATTGCGTCCTTTAACATTACTAAAACTTCATCCACGCTCTTATCTGATATTTTAACACCTGCAATATTCAAATGTCCACCTCCACCAAGGCTTTCTAAAACTATTTGAACATTAATATCACCAACAGATCTTGCGCTAATATAAATATCTCCATTTATATCACAAACTACGAATGCAGCTAATATTCCTGTTATATTTAATAATTCATCAGCTGATTTTGCTACTATAACTGTATTACTATTATTAGGTGCTACAGCAATTGCAGTGCTATTTTTTATTTTTGCTGATTTAATAGTTTCTGCTATTTGTATAAATTCATCTAAATTATCTGTAAATAGCTTTTTAACTTCTGTTGTTTCTGCTCCCATTCTTCTTAAAAAAGAAGCAGCATCAAAAGTTCTGACTCCAGTCTTAAATGAGAATCCTTTAGTATCCATATATATACCAGCTAGAAGCCCCTCTGCTTCTATAACAGATACACTTGGCTTATCCAAAATATATTGAATTATTTCTGTTATCATTTCAGATGTAGATGATGCATAAACTTCTATATAGTTTAAAAGTGCATCTCCTACTATATCTGTACTTCTTCTATGATGATCTATTATAACTTTTCTTTTTGCATTTTCTACAAAATCTAAATTACCAACGTAATTTCTATTATGCACATCAACTATAATTACCAACGAATTATCTGTTATCTCTTTATATGCTTTCTCATAAGTAGTAAAAAGGTCATTATATTCCTCTAACTCTTTAATTTTTGAAAAAAATGGCTGTATAGCAAAAGTATCATTTCCCAATACTATTGAACGTTTTTTACCTAATTTTTTTACTATTGTTGATAGTGCCAGTGCTGACCCAAAACAATCCATATCTAAGTTTTTATGCCCTACAATAAATACATTATCACTTTCATATATAAGCTCTTTTAAGGCATGAGAAACAACTCTTGCTCTAACTCTAGTTCTCTTTTCTATCTCTTTACTATTTCCACCAAATATTTTTATATCATCATTATTTTTTACAACTACTTGATCGCCACCTCTTCCTAGGGCTAACTCTTTAGCTATAACTGCAAATTTATAATTTTCATTTGGTGTTAATGCACCTCTTCCAACCCCTATACTCAGAGTTATTTCTAATTTATTTCCTTTGCATATCTTTGATATTTCTTCTAATATAGTAAATTTAGATTCAATTTCTTGATCTATATATTTATCTAAAACTGATAATATATACTTATTTTTATCATATTTCTTTATCATTGCTTCAATTCTATTTCCATAAGAATTTAACTTTTGTTCTATTTCAGCAACTATTAAAGGTCTTAAATTTTCCTCAACTGTGTCTAATGCTTCGCTTATGTTATCTATCTCTATTAGCATAACACTTTCATTTGTTTTCTTTTTATCTTTCGACTCATCAACACTATTAAAATATATTAGAAATAAATCCTTTTTGTAATCTACTTTGTTAGAATATACATCATATACTTTATTATTTAATATAAGCCTTTGATGTGTTTCATTTGTTGATTCTCGTATTTTTTCTATATCTATTCCTCTAGCTATACTCAAAATATTACTATCAACTAAATTATCTCCTGATTTTATCTCATTCATCATACTATTATTCCACTTAATATTTCCTTGCTGGTCCATTAAAGCAATAGGAATTATTAAATTTGCTTCTAAATTATCAGTTATAGCATTATCTATTTCTTTAATGAGATTTTTTTCATCCATATCTTTTTTCCAAAAAATACTCAATTGATAAAAATTATCTATTAAAAATATTAATATAATTAATAATCCTATCTGATAGTAATTTAAAATAAAGGAAATTATAGCACCTAAAATTAATATAACAGGTTTTATCATTCTTTTAATAGGTGTATCTAATTTCATTAATCTCCTCCTATTTAATTATTGATCCATTCGGTTCGAAATATACTTCTTAAGTTTACTTAAGCTTCTTCCTTCTTTTTCAATTTCATCTTCCGCTCTTATACCTATTTCTAATTTTTCTTTTATCTTATCATCAATTTTAGATAAGGAATATCCTAATTTATCAGCTAATACATATAGTGTTATTATTGCCCCTGATAGACAATCTATTATAGATTCTTCAGCAACGTTACTTCCTCTTGTAAGTAATACATAAAAATCCCCTATAATTTTTATAAGTTGTGCTTTTAATCCTTCTATAATTTTTATATTTGCCATAATATTCAAATCTCTTCTCTTCATAATTTCTCTCACCCCATTAAATCCTGTATGTATATTTTAATTTTTTTCCTTTATTATTGCAAGAACTTACTGATTTTTATGGAAATTATGTTATTTTATTACAAAAATATATAAAAAAAAAGCACGACAATTTAATTGCCATGCTTATTTATATTACTACTCAGTTGTGAATGGTAATAAAGCTATGTTTCTAGCTCTCTTAACTGCTTCAGTTAATTGTCTTTGATGTTTTGCGCAAGTTCCAGAAATTCTTCTTGGAAGTATTTTCCCTCTTTCTGTAACGAACTTTCTTAACTTAGCGATATCTTTGTAATCTATTGAATCAGCTTTGTCAACACAGAAAGCGCAAACTTTTCTCTTAGATCTTCTCATTCTTCCTGATCTTCTATTATCTTTGCTCATTGTCTTACCTCCTTACCTAGAAAAATATTAAAATGGCATATCTCCGTCATCAACAGGAGTCATGTCATCATCGAATCCAGAACCAAATGAATCATTTGATTGCTGTGAATTATCAGAATTATTTCCACCAAAACCATTGTTATATGATTCAGTGTTATTTCCACCTTTGCTTCCAACGAATTCAAATGTTTCAACAGCTACATCAGTAGTGTATCTTTTTGAACCATCTTGAGCATCATAGCTACCAGTTCTAATGTTACCAGTAACTGCTATTTGGCTTCCTTTTGTAAGATATTGTGCTATTGTTTCCGCTTGCTTACCAAATGCTACACAATTGATAAAATCAGCTTCATCTCTCTTGAATTGTCTTGTAACTGCTAATGAAAATCTAGCAACAGCGTTACCAGTTCCAGCAGCAAATCTTAATTCAGGATCTCTTGTAAGTCTACCTATAAGTATAACTTTGTTCATACAATATCACCTCTTACGCTTCTTTTTTAATTATGATGTGTCTCATAACACCATCAGTAATTCTGAATATTCTGTCTAATTCTCTTGGTAATTCAGTGTTAGCTGTGAAGTCAACTAAAGTATAGTGACCATCGTTAACTTTGTCTATAGTGTAAGCTAATTTTCTTTTACCCCACTCATCAACATTGTCAACAGTTCCTCCACCATTTTCGATTACACCTTTGAACTTTTCGATGTTAGCTTTAACAGCCTCCTCGTCTAGTGATGGGTGTAGTATAAATATAGTTTCGTACTTTCTCATCATTTTCACCTCCTCCCCTCGGACTAACGGCTGTGCTTTGCACAGCAGGGATTACAATTATTTATTTTATCATTACATAATTGTTTTTTCAATAGTTTTATTAATTTTCTTGTATTTGGATAATTTTTTTGGCACCTTTTACAAATTTGCTTCTTGGAAGCATAACTATTCTTTCGCAACCTAAGCATTTTATTTTTACATCTGCTCCAGTTCTTATTATCTTAAATCTCTTTTCCCCACAAGGATGTTGTTTTTTCATTTCTACTATATCACCAAGTTCAAACTTTTCTACCATTTAAAAAACTTCCTCCATTTCTACTTTTTTATTTATAATAAATTCTGTTTTGTTATATGGAATTTCTATATTTTCTCTATCCATAGCTTCTTTTATTGCTTTTCTTAACTTTCTTTCCATAGACCATTGATGCATTGGTATACTAAATCCAACTACTCTAATAGTTACTCCAGAATTTCCAAGACTATTTACTCCCCATATATCTATTGGTTGAGGAACTTCTTCATACTTAGCTTCAAATTCTTTGCAAGTTTCAGAAATAACTTCTATAGCATGATCTATATCTTCTTCATATGCTATTTCTACATCTACTATAAATCTTATATTATTTCTAGAATGATTAGTTACTTCTTTTATACTACCATTAGGTATTAAATGTAAGTCTCCAGTAAAGTCTTTTAATATAGTTGTTCTTATCCCAATAGTTTCTATTATTCCCTCAAACTTACCTATAGTAACATAATCTCCAACTCCGTATTGATCTTCAAATAAAATAAAAAAACCATTTATCAAATCTTGTACTAAACTTTGAGCACCAAATCCTATTGCAAAACCTCCCATACTTGCAAATGTAATAGAAATTCCACCAAATAATTCTTCAAGCAATATTGCAACTCCTATAAAATATACAGAATACTTCAAAACACTTTTAAGAACTTCACCTATAGTCTTTGCCTTTTGTGGGCTCATTGCAAATTTTAGTCCTTTGTCTTTAGTTTGATTTTCAACAAATTTTTTAATTATTATATTCCCTATCTTTATTGAAATAAACATTAGAAATAATACAAATATAAATTTAAATGATACTTGTAAAACTCTATCAACAAATTCAGGTTTTATTTGTATAGATCCTATTTTAAACCCTTCATTTACTATAATTAAACTATTCATTTTTCCCCCTCATTAAATTCTCATATAATATATTTTAATATAAACCTCTATATATTTATATTAAAATTTTCTTTTAAAAAAGCTTTTCCTGAATTTTTTAATTTTATTTTTCGTGAATCAGGATCCTTTTCTATTAAATCTAAATTTAATAAAGAAATATATAACATATTTCCTAGTTCTCCTGATACATGATTAGTTTTTTCACTCCAATCTCTACAAAGTTCTCCTATGTACTCTTTATTTTCTTCAATAATAAAGCCAATATTTTTTAAATTTAAAATGCCTTCTTCAGTTAAAAATACACTATTTCCAATTACTTTAGCATAATTTAATTCAATTAATTTATTAAATAAAATAACCCCTAATTTTCCTGCAATATGGTCATAACATAATCTAGCAAATCTTATTTGTTCTGATTTTATACTTTCTTTTAAAGATGTAATTTTAGGATCTTTTGATAATTGAAGTAATGCTTCTAATATTTTAGCTACATCTTCACTTGCTATTTTATAATATGAATTTCTGCCAAACCTATTTTTAATTATAAGTTTATTATCAGCCATTTTATTTAAATGATATGTAGCAGTCTGTGGTTTAATATTTGCAATTTTAGCTAACTCCCCAGTCGTTCTTGCTCCCCCTAACAATTCTACAAGCATGATTGCTCTTGACTTATCTGAAAATATAGCTGCTACTTCACTAATATCTGGTGTAATCAAATTTTTCACCCCTTTTAAATATATTTCCATATCCATGGAATAATAATCTTATTATAATTATTTTATACCAAGATTTAATCAATAGAAAGGAATGTGTATTATGAAAAGCTTAAATAATATAAAAATTTGTGTATTTGATGCATATGGTACTTTATTTGATGTTCACTCTGCTTCTGAAAAATATAAAGATGAAATTGGAGAACTATATAACGAATTTTCTATTTTATGGAGAGCTAAACAATTAGAATATAGTTTCCTTAGCGAAATAATGGATGATTACACAGATTTTATTGATATCACTGCTAACTCTTTAGATTATGCTTGTAATACATTTAAAATAACTAGTGATAAACTTAAAATTAATTTAATGAGTTCTTATATGGAGTTATCTCCGTATTCAGAAGTAATTAAAACTCTTCTTAAATTTAAAGAGAAAGGATTAAAATTAGTAATCCTAACAAATGGATCATATAAAATGATTAATAATGCTGTAGAGTCTTCTGGCTTAAAGAATATATTAGATTCTGTTATTTCAGTCGAAGAAGTAAAAAAATTTAAACCTAACAAAGAAGTTTATAAAATAATAACTGATAAATTTAATGTAAATCTAAAAGAGGTTGTTTTCTTTTCATCAAATGGATGGGATATAATCGGAGCATCTAAATTCGGATTTAATACTATTTGGATAAATAGATTCAATAAAGAAACTGAAATTTCTAAATATACTCCTGATTACATAGTATCTAACCTAAAAGAAGCCCTAAATCTTTTTGAATAAAATTAACAAAACTTGTTTTATATTATTTTTAAAGAATTAAATAAAAAAGAAATATAGGTGTTTTATGCACCTATATTTCTTTATAAGAGTTTCCTTCTCTTAAATAAGTATTTTTGTATTCAAAGTCTTCTTTCTTTGCTTTTATTAATTCTTCTTCATTTTCAAATCTTACACATATGCCACAACTTTGAGTTATGCTAGTTGGAGTTGGCATTATTCTAAATGAATATCCTTTTTCCTCTAAAGCTTTTTCAGCTGCCATTGCATCATGTGTATTTTTAAAAACCATAATATAATATTTCATAATATCTCCTTTTTTATTTTCATTTAAAATATATTTATATTATATCTAAATTTATTATTTATATATAGTTTTTAACAAATTAGATGATTTGAAAATTCTTTTGATTTATAATTAAATAATAAAATAATGACTAGAAAGGTGTTTGTTTAATGAAAGTTTATTTAGATAATGCAAGTACAACTTTTCCTAAACCAAAAATAGTTACTGATAGTATATATGAATACTTAACAAATATCGGTGGAAATGCTAACCGCTCAACTAGCTCTAACAGTTTAGCTAGTAATAAAGAGGTTTTAATGGCTAGACAAAAAATAGCTGATTTTTTTAATTTTGATAAAATTGAAAATGTTATTTTTACTAATAATATAACAACATCTCTTAATATTTTAATTAAAGGTATTTTAAAAAAAGGTGATCATGTATTAACTTCTTCTATTGAACATAACTCTGTGATTAGACCTTTAATTTCATGTAAAGAATCAATTGGCATTGATTTAGAGTTTGTAAAAGCAAATAAAAACTCTTTTATTAATCCTTCTGATTTTGAAGCTAAAATTAAACCTAATACTAAATTAATAGTTTTAACTCATGCCTCAAATGTTACTGGATGTATTCAACCAATAAAAAAGATAGGTGCTATATGTAAAAAACATAACATATTTTTTATTATTGACACTGCACAATCAGCAGGTTCAGTTAAAATAGATTTTAACGAAGTAAATGCAAGCGCTTTAGCTTTTACTGGACACAAAAGTCTATTAGGTCCTCAAGGAATTGGAGGGTTTATAATATCAGATGAGTTTAATGAAGCTTGTTCTCCATTCATAGAAGGTGGAACTGGAAGCTTATCTCACGATATTTATCAGCCAACTTTTTTACCTGATAAATTTGAAAGTGGAACTTTAAATATTCCTGGAATTGTTGGCTTATCAAGAGGAATAGATTTTATAAACGAAATTGGATTAGAAAATATAAAATCTCATAATACTAATTTATATAAAAAGCTTGTATCAGGGCTTTTAGAATTAGGTTATACAGTTTACGGAGATTTATCTTGTAATAATTCTACTACATCAATTTCATTTAATTTAGAAAATGTAGACCCATCAGAATTATCTTTCTATTTAGATTCAAATGGTATAAGTAATCGTTCAGGCTTACATTGTGCTCCTAAAACTCATGAAACTATTGGAACATTTCCTTTAGGTTCAGTAAGACTTAGCATATCTTATTTTAATACTAATGAAGAAATAGAATATGTTTTAAAAATTTTAAGTGATGCAAAAAAATATTTTTATTAATATTTATGATATGATTAAACCGCCTCTATTTTGGAAATAATTTCAAAAGGAGGTGTTGTTTTTTGGAAAACTTATTAGTTATAGATGGTACAAATGAAAACTCTTATATTGAACTAGGAGAAGAAATTTTTCACTATATAAAAACTCCTTATGAGAAAAATAAACAATTGATTATTCTTTGTATTGGTACAGATAGATGTACTGGTGATTCTTTAGGCCCTATATCTGGAGATAAATTAAAAAAATATAATCTAAATAATTTTTTTGTTTATGGAACTTTAGAAAATCCAATACACGCAAAAAATCTTTCTGACTATATAATTAAAATAAATTCAACATTTAAAGATCCTTTTATAATAGCGGTAGATGCCTCTTTAGGAAAAATATCTAATATAGGTAATATAAATTTAAAAAATACTCCGTTATCTCCAGGATTAGCATTAAATAAAGATTTACCTAAAGTTGGTGACTTAAGTTTAACTGGAATAGTTAATATTTCTGGAAACTTTGAATTTCTAGTATTACAAAATACTAGATTATATACAGTTATGTTATTATCAAATACTATTTTTAAAAGCTTTGTATATGCAGATAAATTATTAAGTAAAACTTTAAAAAAAATAATAAAGATCTATCCTCAAGAAACTAAAAGAAGCTAAATTTATATTTAGCTTCTTTTAGTTTATAATTTAATTGAAATGTTTCTCGTGAAACATTTTAAAACTAGATTTAAAATTTAATCAATAAATTTTTATTTTAATAGTAAGTATAATTTATAATTTTTATAAATATTTTTATTCAATTACGTTTATAAATATATTTAGATAATATTTTAATACTAAAAAATAAATGTTTCACGAGAAACATTTTAGAAAGGATATTTTATGAGATTAAAAAAAGATTTTTATGCAAGAGATGCTAGAATAGTAGCTAAAGAACTTCTAGGTAAAATATTAGTTAGAAATATAAATGGAAAAACTCTTAGATGTATGATAACAGAAACTGAAGCATATATAGGTAAAATAGATAAAGCTTGTCATGCTTATGGTAAAAAAAGAACATCTAAAATTGAACCTCTATATGGCCCCCCTGGTATAACTTATGTTTATTTTATTTATGGTCTTTATTATTGCTTTAACATAATAACTAAAGAAATGGATATTCCCGAAGGTGTCTTAATTCGTTCTGTAGAACCGTTAAATGAATTTGATTATATTAGTAATATTAGGTTTAAAAAGAATTTTTCAGAGTTATCTAAATCTCAAATTAAAGCATTAACTAATGGACCTGCTAAATTTACTATGGCATATCAAATTAATAAATTTGATAATTTTATAGATATGTTATCTAGTAATGAAATATATATAGAAGATTCTAAATATAATAATTTTAAAATAATAGAAACTACTAGAATAGGAATAGATTATGCTGAAGAAGCTAAAGACTTTCCTTGGAGATATTATATAAAAGATAATCAATTTATATCAAAAAAATAAAAACATCTCAATTTTATATTGAGATGTTTTTTATTATATCGCTTTTTTTATTGCTTCATCTAAGACACATTTTTCTTCTTCTGATAGTTCATATCTTGATATTCCTTTATCAACTGGCTTAGCATAACATGTACTATCATATCTACCATAAAGACCAGTTAATACAACTCCATCATTATGACCATCTAATAAAGCAATTGAATAACTTAAGTCACTTCCAACATCATCAAATGCTTTATATCTCATAATAGCAACTTTTTGAACACATTCTAACATTTCTTTTTTAACTTGTGTTGCATTATCAAGTGCTTGTTCAGCAATTTGTTTAGCATTATCTATCTTACCTAACTCACTAACAATTAATTCTTCAAGATTTTTATTATCTACGCCTCTCATAAGCTTTTTATATCTTTTTTCTACTTTATTAAGTCCTTTCCATAAAGCAATAACTAGTATTAATAGTATAATTACTATGACTGCCATTACTATTACTATATAAGGCAATGCATTTTGAATCGTGCTTATTAAATTTTCCACTTTTTATTTCCGTCCTTCCTTTATGTTTCACGAGAAACATTTAGATGTTTATTAATTCTAAAATTCTATTCAAATCTTCCTCTGAATAATATTCTATTGCTATTTTTCCTTTTTGGTTTTTATCATCTATAATTACTTTAGTTCCAAAATAATCTTGTAATTTATTTTGAACATCTTTAACATAAGGATTTACTACTTTACTTTCTTTTTTAGGCTTATTAGAATTCTCTAAAAATAATTTTATACTTCTTTCAAGATCTCTTACAGATAATTTATTATCTATAACTTTTTGAGCAAATTCATATTGTAAATCATTATTTTCTAAAGATAATAACACTCTCCCATGTGCCTCAGATATAACATTTTCTATTAGATATTGCTGAACTCTTTCATCAAGTTTTAATAATCTCATTGTATTAGTTATTGCAACTCTTGACTTACCTATTCTACTACTTAACTCTTGTTGTGTTAAGTTAAATTCTTGTAATAAATTCTTATAAGCTATTGCTTCTTCAATGGGATTTAAATCTTCCCTTTGAATATTTTCTATTAATGAAATTTCTAAAACTTCATTTTCTGTTAAATCTTTTATTATGGCTGGAACTTCTTTTAAGCCAAGCATTTTTGCTGCTCTAAAACGTCTCTCTCCAGCAACTATGATATAATTACTTTTATTTTTTCTTAATAAAATCGGTTGAATAATACCGTGATTTTTTATAGATTCAGCTAATTCAGCTATATTTTCATTATCAAAAAATTTTCTTGGTTGCTCTGAATAAGTTTTTATTTTATTTAAAGGAATCATTAAAGAATCTTTCTTATCTTCTTTAATTTCTTTTTTTTCAATCTCTTCAGGTATAAGTGCTCCAAGACCTTTTCCTAAACCAAATTTTTTACTCATTTACTCTCACCCTTCATTATTGTCTTTTTAAAAATTCTTTAGTTAATTTAGAATAAGCTTCTGCTCCTTTACACTTTTCATCATAAAGCATAATTGGTAAACCAAAGCTTGGTGATTCTGCTAATCTTATATTCCTTGGTATAGTATTTTCATAAACTTTATCTTTGAAAAATTCTTTAACTTCTCTGTAAACTTCATTACTTAAATTAGTTCTATAATCATACATAGTCATAATTACACCTTCTATATCTAATTTAGTATTTAGAGATTTAGTAACTAATTTTATAGTATTAATAAGTTGACCTACACCTTCTAAAGCATAAAACTCACATTGTATAGGTATCAAAACTGAATTACTCGCTGAAAGTGCATTAATTGTAAGTACTCCTAAAGATGGTGGGCAATCTATAAATATAAAATCAAATTCATCACTCACCTCTTCTATTTTTTCCTTTAATATACGTTCTCTATTTTCTTTGCCTATTACTTCAACTTCAGCACCTGCAAGTTCCATTGTAGATGGGGCAATATAAAGATTACTTATTAAATCACTATGTACAATAACTTCACTTAGTGAGACATTTGATGTAATTACATCATACATTGATAATTCTAGACTTCTTTTATCTAGACCTAATCCACTAGTAGTATTTCCTTGTGGATCTATATCTATAGTTAAAACTTTATAACCTAACATAGCTAGATACGAACATAAATTTATGTTAGTTGTCGTTTTTCCTACTCCACCTTTTTGATTAAATACGCAAATTGTTTTCATAATTAGCTCTGCCTTTTAAACTAGAGCCATACACCCCCTCTCATACTTAATATTATATATATTTTTTTTGTATAATAAAAGATTAAAACTCCTAAAAGAATACTTTCTTAATAAATTTATAATAGATATTTTTTACTATAACTTAAATATTAATTTAAATGATCAAAAATAAAGCAACTCTATTTATTTTTACTAGAGTTGCTTTACTATTATAAACTATTTTTTTACTTTTGGAATTTTAACTTTTATTTCTATATATTCTTCTTTTTCATCCATATCATATTTGGCTGGTATATTAAATTTATCAAAAACTTGTTTTATGCTATTTACATATAATTTTGCAGGAAAGGCTGATTTAATATTACTTTTCTTTTTACTATTCAATTCTTTACCAGCTAATTTTAATAACTCTTTATTTATAAATTCTTCAGTTTGTCTTACATTTAATTTATCTTTAATTACTTTATTTAAAATCTTTTTTTGAAGTTTAGAGTTATCCACAGAAAGCAATGCTCTTGCATGTCTCTCTGTTAAATTGTTATCCACACATAATTCTCTAATAGGCTCACTTAATTTTAAAATCCTTAATTTATTAGCAATTGTGGATTGTTTTTTTCCCATTCTTTTTGCAAGTTGTTCTTGCGTAAATTTATGGTCATTTATTAAATTGTAATATGCTTCCGCTTCTTCTATAAAATTCAAGTCTTCTCTTTGTAAATTCTCAAGTAATGCAATCTCTGCTGATTCTACATCACTTATTTCAATAACTGAACAAGGAACTTCTGTCATTTCTGCTAGCTTAGCTGCTCTCCATCTTCGTTCCCCAGCAACTAATTCATAAAAATCTCCTCTTTTTCGAACTGTTATTGGTTGAATTATTCCATGCACTTTTATTGATTCTGATAACTCCTCTAAAGCTTCATCTTTAAAATACTTTCTTGGCTGATATGTATTTGGAATTATCTCTTTTACATTAATATTTATTATATTATTACTCATTATGCAACCCATCCCTTATAAAATTCCATTATTTCATATATATATATATATCAATTCTACATTCTATTTTATTTCCCTTTATCTTTATATAGGAAATATTGCTTTTAATTTATATATATTTATCATTATTTTATTGGTTTCTTTGTAACATTACCTGCTTTTCTTGGATATGCCTTAGGACATTCTTTTATTTTTTTGACAACTACAATATTATGATTTAAGTCAGTTCCTTCAACAATCGTTTCATCAACTCTTATAAGTTTTCCACCTAAAGTTCCAATAGCATTTTTACTTCCAGAAAGTTCTTCGTCTATTGCAGGGCCTTTTAAAGCTATAAAGAATCCATCTACTTTTACATATGGAAGACAAAATTCTGATAAAACTGCCATATTAGCAACAGCTCTTGATGTAGCAACATCAAATTTTTCTCTTAATTCTTTTTTTCTTGCTCCATCTTCTGCTCTAGAATGTATAGTAGTTACATTTTTAAGTCCTAATTCTTTTACTACTAAATTTAAGAAGTTAATTCTTTTATTTAAAGAATCTAAAAGCGTTACATCAGTATTTTCATTCATAATAGCTATAGGAAGACCTGGAAAACCAGCGCCTGTCCCTACATCTATTACAGTCTTTGCATTTTTAAGCTCATCACTTTTAAACGCTTTTATACAATCAATAAAATGCTTCTTTATAAACTCATCATCTTCAGTTATAGCTGTTAAGTTTATCTTTTGATTCCACTCTTGTACAAGTCTCATATATTTTATGAACTTCTCATATTTTTCTTCATTAAACTCAACATTTACTTCATCTGCTGCAGTTTTCATTATATTGTAAAATTCCATATTATCCTCCCAAAGGCTATTTATTTTCTTTATCTTTTCCATATCCTATTTCTAAATATATTAGAAGTACTGATATATCAGCTGGTGAAACTCCAGATATTCTTGAAGCCTGACCAATACTAACAGGTCTTATATCTGATAATTTTTGCATTGCTTCAGTTCTAAGCCCTTTTACATCATAATAATTAATATCTTTAGGTAATATTTTCTTTTCAAACTTCTTAAATTGAGCAACTTGCTCTAATTGACTTTGAATATACCCTTCATATTTAGCTATTATATTTATTTGTTCTCCAACACTATAATCATAATCTGGTCTTTCTTCATCTAATGGCGCTAATGAAAAATAATCTAATTCAGATCTTTTTATAAGCTCATATAATCTTGTTGGTTTCTTTAATGCAGCTGAACCTAAGCTTTCTAAGAATTCATTATTTTCAGTTTTATTAGTTACTTGTAAATTCTTTAATCTTTCTAATTCATTTTCAATATTAGCTTTTCTATTTAAATATCTATTATATCTTTCTTCATTTACTAATCCAACTTTATGTCCAATTTCAGTTAATCTGAAATCAGCATTATCTTGTCTTAATAATAGTCTATATTCAGCTCTAGATGTCATCATTCTATAAGGTTCATTAGTTCCTTTTGTAACTAAGTCATCTATTAAAACTCCTATATAAGCATCTGAACGAGTTAATATTAGAGGCTCTTCGCCTTTTATTTTAAGTGCTGCATTAATACCAGCAACTATTCCTTGTGCTGCTGCCTCTTCATATCCTGAACTACCATTTAATTGCCCAGCTCCATAAAGACCATTTATATGTTTAAATTCTAAAGTTGGCTTTAATTGAAGTGGGTTTATTGAATCATATTCTATAGCATAAGCAGCTCTCATTATCTCTGCATTTTCTAATCCATCTAATGTTCTTATAACTTGTATTTGAACATCTTCTGGTAGTGATGATGAAAGCCCTCCTATATATAATTCTTGTGAATCATCACCTTCTGGCTCTACGAATATTTGGTGTCTTCCCTTATCTGGGAATCTCATTACTTTATCTTCTATTGAAGGACAATATCTTGGTCCTATTCCTTTTATAGTTCCATTATAAATAGGTGATCTTCCTATATTTTCATTTATAATTTTATGAGTTTCTTCATTTGTATATGTTAAATAACATGATACTTGCTCTCTATCAACATTATCATTCATAAATGAGAAAGGTATTATTCTATCATCACCTTTTTGCTCTATCATTTTAGAGAAATCTACAGATCTTTTATTAACTCTAGCTGGAGTTCCTGTCTTAAATCTTCTAAGTTCTATTCCTAAATCTAATAAAGTTTGTGATAAATCTTTAGCTTCTGATAATCCATTAGGACCTCCAGAATAACTCACATCTCCAATTATTATTTTAGCCTTTAAATATGTTCCTGTAGCTAAAATAACCGCCTTACAATTAAATACAGCCCCATTTCTTGAAACTACCCCTTTAATAGTTCCATCTTCAACTACTAAATCAATAATCTCTACTTGTCTTACATAAAGATTATCTTCTCTTTCTAATACACTTTTCATTCTTTTTTGATAAGCATGTTTATCAGCTTGTGCTCTTAATGAATGTACTGCTGGCCCTTTAGAAGTATTAAGCATTCTTGATTGGATAAATGTTTTATCTATATTTACAGCCATTTCTCCACCTAATGCGTCTATTTCTCTAACTAAATGCCCTTTTGCAGTTCCCCCTATATTAGGATTACAAGGCATCATTCCAATTGATTCTAAATTTATAGTACAAATTAGCGTTTTTAATCCCATTCTTGCTGAAGCTAAAGCAGCCTCGCATCCAGCATGGCCTCCACCAATAACTACAACATCATAATTTCCACCGTTATATCTCATTTGTTTCCTCCTATTTTCCACAACAGAATTCACTAAATATCTTATTTACTAAATCTTCTTCAAGTTCTGCTCCTGTTATTTCTCCAAGAGATTTCATTCCTGAAGTTACATATATAGATATTAAATCTAGGAATTCATTTTTATCTAATCTATCTTTTGCTTCTATACAATTCTCTAAAGCTCTTATTAAAGCTTGCTTATGTCTACTATTAGATATAATTAAACTTTCACTATCAACTTCCCCACTAAAGAACATATCCTTTATTTTTGCTTTTAAATCTTCTATTCCAAAACCTGTTTTAGCAGATATCTCAATGAAATTACTGAAATCTTTTAACTCATCTCTTGATATTTTTTCTTCTAAATCAACCTTATTTAAAAGTACTATCGTATTCTTATCTTTAACAACTTCAATAATCTCTCTATCTTCAGCTTCTATAGCTCTAGAAGTATCTATCATAAGGACTACTAAATCAGCCTCTTCTAGCTTTTCCTTAGATCTTTCAACTCCTATTTTTTCTACTATATCTTCTGTTTCTCTTATACCAGCTGTATCAGTTATTTTAACAGGAATTCCATCTAAATTAATGAACTCTTCTATAACATCTCTAGTCGTTCCTGGAATATCTGTAACAATAGCTCTTTGCTCTTGAAGTAAAGCATTCATTAGCGATGATTTACCAACATTTGGTTTTCCGATTATAGTCATTTTTAATCCATCTCTTATTAATTTTCCTTCATTTGCACTTTTTAAAAGCCTATTCATTTCTAATATAGCTTTATCTAATCCTTCTCCAACTCTAACTGGTATAGTTTCATCTGGTTCTTCATCATCTTCAGTAAAATCAACAGCATATTCTATTAAAGCTAATACATTTAATAAGTACTCTCTAAGTTTATTTATTTCCTGGGAAAGTCTACCCGAACTTTGCATCATTGCAGATTTCATAGCCAAATCAGTTTTAGCTCTTATTATATCTATAACTGCTTCAGCTTGACTTAAATCTATCCTTCCATTTAAAAATGCTCTCTTAGTAAACTCTCCTGGTTCTGCAAGTCTTGCTCCTGCTCTTATTACTTCTTCTAAAACTCTATTAGTAGAAACAACCCCTCCATGACAATTTATTTCAACAACATCTTCAGCAGTAAAACTTCTAGGTCCTTTCATATAACTTATAATAACTTCATCTATTACATCATTGTTTTTATCAACTATATTTCCATACTTCATTGTATATGTCTTCATAGTTTTTATATCAAATTTATTTTTAGGTTTAAATATATTCGAAACAATTTCAAGTGCTTTATTTCCTGAAACTCTTATAATAGCAATTCCACCTTCACCTTGAGCTGTTGCTATTGCACAAATAGTATCAAACTCTTTCATATCTTAACCTCCTTAAATATTTATCATATTATAAATTTTGCTTTATTTTAAATTATGTATTATTTTATCGGTTTATAAACATTTAACTCTAACAAACTAATATCAATTTTACAGAAATATACTTAATAAGTCAAAATAATAAATATAGTAAATAAAGCAAAAAAAAGAAAGCCATTAATGGCTTTCTTTTTACGTATTATTTTAATGCAACCACTACTTTTCTATAAGGATCTTCTCCCTCACTATAAGTTGAAATTTTACTTTCATTTTGAAGTGCTGCATGTATTATTCTTCTTTCATAAGGATTCATAGGTTCAAGCTTAAATGGTTTTCCAGTTTTAATAACTTTTCTTGCTGTTTTTAAAGCAACTCTTTTAAGAGTTTCTTCTCTTTTTGCTCTATAATTTTCTGTATCTAAAATAACTTTTTTATAGCTTATCTCATGATCTTTATTTACAACTAATGATATAAGATACTGTATTGAATCTAGAGTCTCTCCTCTATATCCAATTATCGTTCCCATTTTAGGTCCTGATACATCAATTTTTACAGTATCATTTTCTTCTGAAATATCAACAGTCCCTTCAACATTCATATGTTTTAAAAGATTTTGAGTAAATATTTTAGCTTCACGTATATAATCATATTTTAATGTTACTTTTATTTTTGCAGGCTTACTACCTATAATACTTAAAAATCCTTTTGAACCTTCATCAATAACATCTATAATAACTCTTTCCTTAGATACATTAAGCTCATTTAACGCTTTTTCTAAAGCTTCATCTACTGTTTTCCCTGTTGTTTCAATAAATTTCATTTGCCCTAGACACCTACTCTCACTTATTATAAATTAAGAATTATTTTTTCTTCTTTTTCTTTTTATTGTTAGCCTCATCAATACTTTCTAAAAGACCAAATTTATCTTTTGAAGCATCTTTTTGTTTTTCTTCAATTGCTTGAGCAGTTTTTTGCTTTTGAAGTGGTCTAACATTTAAGAAATAAGTTTGAATTAATTGATATATTCCACTTACTACCCAGTAAATAACTAATAATGATTGGAATCTTAATGAAATGAATCCCATCATTACAGCCATCCCAATATTCATTGGCATCATATTCATACCTGAGGCATCACCAGCAGGATTTGATTTAGTCATCATATATGATGGAATAAAAGTAAATATTGCTGATAATATAGGTAAAATATATAAAGGATCATGCCCATTTAAGTTTGGTATCCATAAGAAGCTCACACCATTAATTTGTGAAGCTATTGCTGGATTTGCAAATGTCCAATATAAAGCCATTAATATAGGAAGCGGAATTAACATTGGTAAACATCCACCAGTCATACTGATGTTATTTTCCTTATAAATTTTCATAACTTCCATATTTGCTTTTTGAGGGTCCCCTTTATATTTTTCTTGAACCTTCTTTATCATAGGTTGAAATTCTTGCATTTTTCTTGTTGACTTAACCGATTTAATACTAAATGGTAAAACAAGTGTTTTTATAATAACAGTTAAAATTATAACTGCTAGCACGTAACCAAGTCCTTTATCTGTAACACCTAAAGATACTATAAAGTTATGTATTGCATCAAATATTGCTACAAATACATTGATTACTGGCTGAATAAAATTTTGCATCTAAAACTATCCTCCCATATTTTATTTAACAGGATCATAACCACCCTTGCTAAAAGGATTACAACGTAATATTCTCCAAATAGCCATAAGACTTCCTTTTATTGCACCATGCTTTTCTACAGCTTGAAGTGCATATTCTGAACAAGTTGGTCTATATTTGCAACATGGAGCATACATAGGTGATATCCTTAATCTATAAAATTTAATTAGACATATTATGATTCTCTTCATTTAATAGACCTGCCTTTTTAAACAAATTAAGCATAGCTTTTTCAACCTCATGAAAATTCTTATCCTTTATTTTTGTTCTAGCTACAAAGACGTAGTCATATCCCTTTTTTAAATCTATATCATTTAATCTATAGCTTTCGAATATTAGTCTTTTACTTCTACTTCTTACAACACTATTTCCTACTTTTTTACTAACAGAAATTCCTATCTTATTATAAGGTAGGTTTTCTTTATCTTTATTTCTGTTATTTTTATATCTGTATAACACCAATAAATCATTAGCCAGAGATTTTCCTCTTCTATATACGAGTCTGAATTCATTATTTTTTTTTAATCTATATATCATAGGTAATTCAATACTCCTTTTTTCCTACTATTGTAGAAAAAAGGCCACTAAAATGCGGCCCTTATGCTGTTAATTTTTTTCTACCTTTTTGTCTTCTTGCTTTAAGCACGTTTCTTCCAGATGAAGTTTTCATTCTTTTTCTGAAACCATGCTCTTTTTTTCTTTGTCTTTTTTTAGGTTGGTATGTCATGAACATTTGCACTACACCCCCTTCGAATTTTTATTATAGAAAAATACTTATACTTTTCTTTTTACTTTACCATTATATATACCTCTTACTAATCTGTCAAGAATAAGGATAATTGTTGATAAATAATAAAAAGCTTATTACTTTTTGTGGATAACTTATTGAATCCCTCTATTCACTTATGTTATCATATTAAATATATTGTTGATAACTTGTTATTAATAGGAAGTTATCCACATCTGTTGATAAACCTGTTGATAACTTGTTGCTTTTATATTAATATTTTATTATATTTAAATAAATTCTATTGATTTATCCTAGTTTTTGGTATGTTTTTATATGTTTATATCTCATTAACCATTAATTGTGGATAACTTATATACATATTTTATTTCAACATAATTATTAACATGTGGATAAAATTATATTCATAACTTAACTGATTATGTTTATTGTTAATAACTATGTTTATAATATGTTATTAACACAAATTACTATGTAAATTTAAATAAAAATTTTTTTAAAAATCCGATTGGAGGATAAGAAATGGATTCTGATTTAAAGCAATTATGGGAAAAAACATTAAGTATTATAAAAGGCGAGATGAGTGAAGTAAGCTTCAACACTTGGATAAAAAGTTGTGAGCCTATATCAATGTCTTCAGATACTATAAAAATTAGTGTCCCTAATACCTTTACTCAAGATATACTAGAAAAAAGATATAAAGATTTAGTAGTAAACTCCATCAAAGCTAGTTGTTCTAAGCTTTATAAGATAGAGTTTTTAGTTGCGTCAGAAATTCAAAGTACAGAAGAAACGGTAACTAATCAAAAAATTAAAAAAGAAAAATCAGAAGAAAATCAAAATCCATCTGATGAAATGAGCACTAACTTAAATCCTAAATATACATTTGATTCGTTCGTTATAGGTAATAGTAATAGGTTTGCTCATGCTGCATCATTAGCTGTTGCAGAAGCTCCGGCTAAAGCATACAACCCTCTATTTATATATGGAGGAGTTGGACTTGGAAAAACTCACTTAATGCATGCAATAGGTCATTATATTTTACAAAATAACTCAAAATCAAAAGTTGTTTATGTTTCCTCTGAGAAATTCACTAATGAATTAATCAATGCTATTAAAGATGACAAAAATGAAGAATTCAGAAACAAATATAGAAATATAGATGTACTTCTTATAGATGATATTCAATTTATTGCTGGAAAAGAAAGAACTCAGGAAGAATTTTTCCATACCTTTAATGCCTTACATGATGCAAATAAACAAATTATCTTATCATCAGATAGACCACCAAAAGAAATTCCTACATTAGAAGATAGATTACGTTCTAGATTTGAATGGGGATTAATAGCTGATATTCAAGTTCCTGATTTTGAAACTAGAATGGCGATCTTAAAAAAGAAAGCAGATGTAGAAAATTTAAGCGTTGCAAACGAAGTTATGGTTTATATCGCAACTAAAATAAAATCAAATATTAGAGAATTAGAAGGTGCATTAACTAGAATAATTGCATATTCATCTCTAACAAATAGATCTATAACAGTTGATTTAGCTTCTGAAGCATTAAAAGATATAATTTCTAAAAAACAAGGCAAACATGTAACTATAGAAATTATTCAAGATATAGTAGCAAGCTACTTTAATTTAAGAATAGAAGATTTAAAATCTCAAAGAAGAACTAGAAATGTTTCATATCCTAGACAAATAGCAATGTATTTAAGTAGAAAGCTTACTGATATGTCTTTACCAAAGATAGGAGAAGAGTTTGGTGGAAGAGATCATACTACTGTAATTCATGCCTACGAAAAAATTTCTGATAATCTAAATAGAGATGAAAGTCTTCAACATACTATAGAAGAATTGACTAAAAAAATAACTCAAAATTAATCTATCAACATCTGTATATAATTTATACTTAATAAACTGTGGATAACTCTTACTTAAGATTTGCTTGTTAATAACTGTGGATAAGGTACACAATTAGTTACTTACTTATCCACAATATTTTTTTCTAAATTTCTTAGTATTTTCAATAGCTAGAACCACTTTTCAACAAATCCACAGCCTCTATTACTATTATTACTAGTAAATTATATATACCTACACTAAAAAACAGAAAAAAACCTGTGAATAAATAAGGAGGATTTCATAATGATATTTATATGTGAAAAACAAAAATTATTAGAAGGTATTTCAATAGTTCAAAAAGCTATTACAGGAAAAACAACAATGCCTATTTTAGAAGGTATTTACATAAATGCTTCAAATTCAAATATTACTTTAATTGGATCTGATATTGATGTAAGTATAGAAACAAAAGTAGATGCAGATATACTTGAAGAAGGAAAAGTTGTTATTGATGCAAAAATATTTGGAGAGATAATAAGAAAATTACCTAATTCAGATATAAAAATAGAAACATTAGAAAATGATACTATTCAAATAACATGTGAAAAATCAGTATTTAATCTTGGATATATGAAAGCTGATGAATTCCCAGAATTACCTCAATTAAATCAAGATATGAAAATTGAAGTACCTCAAAATATATTAAAAAATATGATAAAATCTACAACTTTTGCAATAGCTCAAGATGAGACTAGACCTATACTTCAAGGGGTTTTATTTGAAGTAAAAGATAAAAGTCTAAACTTAATTGCACTAGATGGATATAGATTAGCACTAAAGAAAGAATATCTAGATTCAGATATAGATATTGAGGTTGTAATTCCAGGAAAAACATTAAACGAAGTATCAAAAATATTAGAAGATGTAGATCAAAATGTTCAAATAACATTTACTAATAATCATATATTATTTAATTTAGATAAAACTAAAATTATATCAAGATTACTTGAAGGTAAATTTGTAAATTATAGATCTCTTTTACCTCAAGAACATAAAATATCTATTACTGTTAAAAAACAAGAATTACAAAACGGAATTGAAAGAGCATCTTTAATGGCTAAAGATGGTAATAATAATTTAATAAAATTAGATATCGAAGATGAGGTTATTATTTTAAGTTCCAATTCTCAATTGGGAAAGGTAAGAGAAGAAGTTAATATAAATCTGCAAGGAGATAAAATACAAATTGCATTTAACTCAAGATATTTATTAGATGTTTTAAAATCATTAGATGATGAAGAGGTAATACTAGAAATGACATCAAGTGTTACTCCTTGTATAATAAAAGGAAAAATGGCTGATAATTATAGATACTTAGTATTACCAGTAAGAGTAGTTAGATAAAGGAGGATGAATAAAGGGTGCATAATTATTCGGATTAGAAAATTAAACATGTACTCCTTTATTCTTGAATAATTATGCAAGAAATTAGAATAAACACAGAATATATAAAATTAGATGCTTTTTTAAAGTGGACTGGAGTTGCTTCATTAGGTTCAGAAGCTAAAATTTATATTTTAGAAGAAATGGTTAAAGTTAATGGTGAGATTTGTACACAAAGAGGAAAAAAATTAAGATCAGGAGACATAGTGGAATTTGAAGGTGAAACTTACAAAATTGTTTAAAATACTTTATTGGGAATATATAAAAAGCTTTTATTCGTCTATTATGATATAATTAAATGGGTGTTTATAAATGTATGTAAAAAAGCTAAAGTTAATAAATTATAGAAATTATGATAATTTAGAAATAAATTTAGGTCCAAACGTAAATGTATTTATGGGAGATAACGCTCAAGGTAAAACAAATGTTTTAGAAGCTATATACTATTGTGCATTTGCAAAATCTCATAGAACATCAAGAGATAGAGAGTTAATCAATTGGAATGGTGATATTGCCTTTATAAGCGTTTCTGTAGGAAGAAATAGATTAGATAAGAAAATTGATATAAATATCTTGAAAGATGGTAAAAAGGTTGTAAAAGTAAATTCTGTAAAAATAAATAAAATAGGTGAACTCTTTGGAACATTCAATGTTGTTATGTTTTCACCAGAAGATTTAAAAATCATAAAAGATTCTCCAGGGATAAGAAGAAAATTTATAGATATGGAATTGTGCCAACTTGACCATAAATATTATTATAATTTAGTTCAGTACAATAAAGTAATGAATGAAAGAAATATAGTATTAAAAAATAGAGAAATAGATTTAGATATTTTAGATATATATGATATTCAACTTTCTACATTTG
Source organism: Clostridium thermobutyricum DSM 4928 (assembly GCF_002050515.1). Classification (GTDB taxonomy): domain Bacteria; phylum Bacillota; class Clostridia; order Clostridiales; family Clostridiaceae; genus Clostridium; species Clostridium thermobutyricum. The sequence continues at coordinate 111,288 of NZ_LTAY01000111.1, forward strand.
GAACTTATATTATTAATAAGAGAATCGAATATTTAAATAAATTAAATACTCATTCTATTGAAATACATAATGATATAACATCAGGGAAAGAAAAAATAGAATTTAAATATATTTCATCTATTAAAAATTATGAAAATGTACAAAATGATTTTTATGAAATTTTGAAAAAAAATAGAAAAAAAGATTTAGAAAAAGGTATAACATGTTATGGTCCTCATAGAGATGATTTTTCTGTTTTAATAAATGATGTTGATACAAAAAGCTTTGGTTCGCAAGGACAACAAAGAACCGCTGTATTAACTATGAAGTTTGCATCTTTAAAAATAATAAAAGAGATAACTGGAGAATATCCAGTACTTCTTTTAGATGATGTTTTATCAGAACTTGATTTTAACAGAAAAAGATATGTTCTTAGCTCAATTGGTGAGATACAGACGATTATTACATGTACAGGAATAGAGGATTTAGATGACTATTTAGATAATAATTCTAAATTGTTTAAGGTTAAAGATGGAGTAATTTCGATGTAAAGGAGGATTCTTTATGTTTTTACATTTAGGAGAAAATGTTGTAGTTCCTATAAAAGATGTTATTGGTATTTTTGATTTACAAACAACTATGTATAGTTCGGATACAATACAATTTTTAAGAATGGCAGAAGAAGATGGATTTGTTGAAAGAATAACTGATGATAAACCAAAGTCGTTTGTTATAGCTGAGGTTGATAAGATGAGTAAGATATATTTATCACCAATATCATCATCAACTTTAACTAAAAGAACGGGATTAGATTACAATCCTTAAAAGACTAACATTGCCTTTGATCTAAAGTTAAATTATAAAAAATAGGAGGAATCTATGTTGGAAGGAAATAAGCAAAGTTATGACGAAAGTCAAATACAGGTTCTTGAAGGTTTAGAAGCCGTTAGAAAAAGACCGGGAATGTACATAGGTAGTACTAGTTCTAGAGGACTTCATCACCTAGTATATGAGATCGTTGATAATAGTATTGATGAGGCTTTAGCTGGATACTGCAAAAATATAAATGTATGTATAAACGAAGATAACTCAATAACTGTTGAAGATGACGGAAGAGGTATGCCAGTAGGAATGCACCCTAAAATGCACAAACCAACTGTAGAAGTAATTATGACTGTTCTTCATGCAGGTGGAAAATTTGGAGGCGGTGGATACAAAGTGTCTGGTGGTCTTCATGGAGTTGGGGCTTCTGTTGTTAATGCTTTATCAGAAAAATGTTCTGTAATAGTTAAAAGAGAAGGTGTAATGTGGAAACAATCTTATGAGAGAGGAAATGTTGTTACGCCTTTAGAGAAAATTGGAACAGCTGAAAAGACAGGAACAACAGTTTATTTCAAACCGGATGAAGAAATCTTTGATGAACTTATATATGATTTTGAAATATTATCACAAAGATTAAGAGAACTTGCATTCTTAAATAAAGGAATAAACATAACATTAACAGATAAAAGAAGTGAAAAATCAGAAAATTATTTCTATGAAGGAGGAATAAAATCATTTGTATCTTATCTAAATAGAAATAAGCAAACACTTCATGAAGAACCTATATATGTTGAAGGAAATAAAGAAGGTATCATAGTTGAAGTTGCACTTCAATATCATGATGGATACAATGAGAATTTATTTTCATTTGCTAACAATATAGACACTATAGAAGGTGGAACACACTTAGTTGGATTTAAAACAGCTTTAACTAGAGTATTTAATGATTATGCCAAAAAGTTTGGTCATTTAAAGGAAAATGATAAGAATCTTTCAGGAGATGATATAAGAGAAGGTCTAACAGCTGTAATATCAGTAAAGATAAGTGAACCACAATTTGAAGGGCAAACAAAGACAAAGTTAGGAAATAGTGAAGTTAGAGGTGTTGTTGATTCTATAGTTGGTGAAGGCGTAGGAATATTTCTTGAAGAAAATCCTAATATATCTAAAGCAATAATAGATAAAGCTTTAATGGCAGCAAGAGCAAGAGATGCTGCAAGAAAAGCAAGAGAATTAACAAGAAAATCTGTTTTAGAAAGATCATCTTTACCGGGAAAACTTGCTGATTGTTCATCAAAAGATCCTAAAGAATGTGAAATTTATATAGTAGAAGGAGACTCTGCTGGAGGGTCAGCAAAACAAGGAAGAGATAGAAAATTCCAAGCTATTTTACCGTTAAGAGGTAAGATAATGAACGTAGAAAAGCAGAGATTAGACAAAATATTAAATTCAGATACTATAAGATCTATGGTTACTGCTTTTGGAGCTGGAATTGGGAAAGATTTTGATATATCAAAGATAAGATATAACAGAATTATAATCATGACAGATGCTGATGTTGATGGAGCTCACATAAGAACTCTATTATTAACATTCTTCTATAGATATATGAGAGAACTTATAGATGGAGGTCATGTTTATATAGCTCAACCACCTTTATACAAGGTAACTAAGAATAAAAAAGATAGATATGCATATTCAGATGAGGAGTTAGATTCTATTTTAGCTGAAATGGGAGGAAAAGATAACTCTACTAATATTCAAAGATACAAAGGTCTTGGAGAAATGAATGCAAATCAATTATGGGATACAACAATGGATCCAGAACAAAGAATTCTATTAAAAGCAACTATAGAAGATGCTATGGCAGCAGATGAAATATTCACTATTCTTATGGGTGAAAAAGTTGAGCCTAGAAGAGAATTTATCCAAGAAAATGCTAGTAAAGTAAGTAATCTAGATATTTAGTACTAATTATGAGGTGAAGTACATGAGTTTTAATGAGGGAAAAGTAATACCCGTAGATATAAAAAACGAAATGAAGAAGTGCTACATTGATTATGCTATGAGTGTAATTGTTGGTCGTGCACTTCCAGATGTTAGAGATGGATTAAAACCAGTTCATAGAAGAATATTATTCTCAATGCATGAACTTGGATTAGCACCAGAAAAAGGATACAGAAAATGTGCAAGAATAGTTGGGGAAGTTTTAGGTAAATATCACCCACATGGGGATTCATCAGTTTATGACGCATTAGTAAGAATGGCACAAGATTTCTCAATGAGATATATGCTTGTTGATGGGCATGGAAACTTTGGATCAGTTGATGGTGATAGTGCAGCGGCTATGAGATATACAGAAGCGAAAATGAATAAGATAGCAGCGCAAATGATCAGAGATATTGGTAAAAACACAGTAGATTTTATACCAAACTTTGATGGTGAAGAGAAAGAACCTTCAGTACTACCTTCAAGATTTCCAAACCTTTTAGTCAATGGTTCATCAGGGATAGCAGTTGGTATGGCAACAAATATTCCTCCACACAATTTAGGAGAAATTATTGATGGTACTATAATGCTTATTGATAATCCTGACATATCAATAATTGAATTAATGACAGCTATAAAAGGACCAGATTTTCCAACTGCAGGTATTATAATGGGGCAATCAGGAATAAGATCTGCTTATGAAACTGGAAGAGGTAAAATTATAGTTAGAGCATTAGCAAATATAGAAGAGGAAAATAATAAACATAGAATTATTGTTAATGAATTACCATATCAGGTTAATAAAGCTAAGCTTATAGAAAGTATTGCAGACTTAGTAAAAGACAAAAAGATAAATGGAATTTCAGATCTAAGAGATGAATCAGATAGAGAAGGTATGAGAATTGTAATAGAGCTTAAAAGAGATGCAAATCCAAATGTAGTTCTAAATCTTTTATATAAACATACAAAGATGCAAGATACTTTTGGAGTAACTATGTTAGCTCTTGTTAATAATGAACCTCAAATTCTTAACTTAAAGCAAGTATTAGTTCATTATGTTGATTTCCAAAAAGAAGTTATAACAAGAAGAACTATATTTGAATTAGATAAAGCAGAAGCTAGAGCTCATATCTTAGAAGGATTAAGAATAGCTTTAGACCATATAGACGAAGTTATTTCTATAATTAGAAATTCAAAAACTTCAGAAATAGCTAAAAATACATTGATGGAAAAATTTGACCTTTCTGATAAGCAAAGTCAAGCTATTCTTGATATGAGATTAAGAAGACTTACAGGGTTAGAAAGAGATAAAATTGAAGATGAGTACAATGAGCTTATGAAAGAGATTGCTTATTTAAAATCAATTTTAGCAAGTGAAGAAAAGTTACTTTCAGTAATAAAAGAAGAATTATTAGAAATTAAAGCAAGATACAGCGATGAGAGAAGAACTGCTATTGAAGCCAATGCAGATGATATTGATGTAGAAGATCTTATTCAAGAGCAAGAAATAGTTATAACGCTTACTCATTCAGGATACATTAAGAGAATATCTTCTGATGTTTACTCAGCACAGAAGAGAGGTGGAAAAGGAATTCAAGCTATGTCAACTAAGGAAGATGACTTTGTTGAGCATGCTATGGTTACTTCTACACATTCAGACATACTATTCTTTACAAATAGAGGTAGAGTATATAAATTAAGAGGATACCAAATTCCAGATGCTGGTAGAACAGCAAAAGGTACAAATATAATTAACCTTATTTCTATAGAAGCTGATGAAAAGATAGAGACTGTTTTAACAGTAAATGATATCTATAAAGGTGGATTCTTGTTTATGGGAACTAAGAATGGTATAGTTAAAAAGACTAAACTAGAAGAGTTCAAAAACCTTAGAAAGAATGGATTAAATGCTATAACATTAAGAGATGGTGATGAGCTTCTTAAAGTTAAGATGACTAAAGGAGATGCAGATATAATAGTTGTTACTCAAAATGGTATGGCAGTTAAGTTTAATGAAACTGATGTTAGACCTATGGGTAGAACTGCATCAGGAGTTAAAGCTATAACTTTAAAAGAAGACGATATTGCTGTTTGTATGGATATAGCTACTCCAGATGAAGAGTTATTAGTTGTAAGTGAAAATGGATATGGTAAGAGAACACCAACATCAGAATATAAAGTACAAAATAGAGGTGGAAAAGGTCTTATCACTTATAAAATTACAGAAAAAACAGGTAAAGTTATAGGTGCAACAGTTTGTAAGAGTGATGATGAGCTTATGCTTATAAACTCAAACGGTATTGCAATAAGAATAAACGTTTCTGATATATCTATTACAGGTAGATCTGCTATGGGAGTTAAGCTTATGAGAACTCTTGAAGAAGAGCAAGTTGTAACAATAGCTAAAATTACTGGTAATGAAGAAGCTGATGAGAAAGAGGAACAAATTTCACTAGAAAGTTCAGAAATATCAATTAATGAAGAAGATGATGATTCATCAAATAATGCATCTTTAAATGAATTATTAAATAGAGCTATGGATGAAGATACAGAAAAATAAATTAGAAAAGGACCACTGATGAAAATCAAGTGGTCTTTTTTTATAAATAATAAAATTTAAATATAAATAACTTTGTTTTATGTAAGTATAGAAATTTTTAAAGCATTTAAAAGTGGAGGAGTGAAAGCAATAGATTTAATATTGAATATATAAATATAATCTAAAATTAAGTTTGAGAGTTCATTTAATATCTATATAAAGAAATTTATTAATATAAGAAAATAATACTTCAGTCTATTAAAAGTTAAATTTTATAATAAAGATTTTTATATACGACAATTGATAAGAGAATTTTTATTAAACGACAAAAATAAATTTTGATAATAAGATATAGTTAAAGAAATATTTATAACAACTTATATTGATAAAAATTAAATATATTATAGTTTATATAGTATAGAAAAAAGACGTAATTAATTAAAAATAGATATAAGAAATAATAAAACCTAGATTATAATCAGTTAAAATATAAAACATAGATAGAAAGAATATAAAAAATTTAAATTATTTACTTATAAAAGTAAAAAAATACACATAAATACATTTAGATTATAATACTCTTTGCCTAGCGTATCTTTATATAAAAAAGATAGATAAAAATAGAAAATAGAAGTAATCTTATAATAATTTTAAAAAATGAAACATATTAAATTATATATTATTGTATATCATGATAATATAAATCTCGTCGCTGATGCGAAATACAACAACTCAAAAAAATAAAAAAAGTTTTTAAAAAGTTGTTGACAAGTAATCAAAACAGTGATAACATAAAGAAGTCGCTTGAAGGCGATGAGAAAAATGGTCTTTGAAAATTGAACAGAATAATATATAAGCAAACTTAAACCAGCAATTCTTTTATAAGTAAGTTTTAAGAGCTAAAAGATTAAACTTTTTATTGAGAGTTTGATCCTGGCTCAGGACGAACGCTGGCGGCGTGCCTAACACATGCAAGTCGAGCGATGAAATTTTCTTCGGAAAATGGATTAGCGGCGGACGGGTGAGTAACACGTGGGTAACCTGCCCTATAGAGAGGGATAGCCTTCCGAAAGGGAGATTAATACCTCATAATATCCTAGTATCGCATGATACATGGATTAAAGGAGCAATCCGCTATAGGATGGACCCGCGGCGCATTAGCTAGTTGGTGAGGTAACGGCTCACCAAGGCGACGATGCGTAGCCGACCTGAGAGGGTGATCGGCCACATTGGGACTGAGACACGGCCCAGACTCCTACGGGAGGCAGCAGTGGGGAATATTGCACAATGGGGGAAACCCTGATG